>NZ_JAHVAB010000003.1 GCF_019264445.1 Hydrogenophaga sp. | reverse complement strand
GGCCCGGCCGGCGGGGGCGGCCGGGGGGCTCCGGGGGCACCACCCCGACGACCAGGCCGAGACGGTGCTGCTGGCGCTGAGCCGGGGTGCCGGATTGCCGGGTCTGGCGGCGATGGCCGAGCGCTTTGATCGACACGGCATGGCGTTCGGCCGGCCCCTGCTGGGTCTGCCTTCAGCGGCGCTGCGCGAGTGGTTGCAGGCCGCTGGCCATGCTTTCGTGGACGATCCCACCAACACCGATCAGCGCTTCACCCGCAACCGCATCCGTGCGGTGCTGACACCCGCATGGGACGCCTGTTTCCCGGGATTTCGTCCCATGCTGGCGCGCTCGGCCACCCACGCTGCGCAGGCTCAGCGCCTGCTCGACGAGCTGGCCCTGGTCGATCTTGCGCACACCGGCACGCCGCCCTGCATTGTTGCCTTGCAGTCGCTCTCTCGCGATCGTCAGGCCAATGCGCTGCGGCACTGGCTGCGCGGGCAGTCCAGCGGGGCTGCCAGCACCGCCCAGATGGCGGAGTTGCTGGACCAGATCATGGCGTGCACGACACGTGGCCACCGCATCCACCTCAAGGTGGCCAGTGGGGCCGTGGTGCGCGACGGTGAACGCCTTCGGTACATGGCGTCGATATAATTCGCGGTTGCCCAGCGGGCACCCCAAGCCCCGGCAAGCCTCGCAAACACACGTTTGCCGGGCCGCGTTCAACCCAATTCAATCCCTCCCGATGGCCTTGATAGTTCACAAGTACGGCGGCACCTCCATGGGGTCGACCGAGCGCATCCGCAACGTGGCCAAACGCGTGGCCAAATGGCACCGGGCCGGGCACCAGCTCGTGGTGGTGCCCAGTGCCATGAGCGGTGAAACCAACCGCTTGCTGGGGCTGGCCAAGGAGCTCGCACCCGGCAAGACCGACAGCGCCTACAACCGCGAACTCGACATGCTGGCCGCCACGGGCGAGCAAGCTTCGTCCGCGCTGCTGGCCATTGCACTGCAGGCCGAAGGCCTGGGCTCGGTGAGCTACGCGGGCTGGCAGGTGCCGATCAAAACCAACAGCGCGTTCACCAAAGCCCGCATCGAATCGATTGACGACGTGCGCATCCGCGCCGATCTGGCGGCCGGCAAGGTGGTCATCGTGACGGGGTTCCAGGGTGTCGATCCTGAAGGCCACATCACCACCCTGGGCCGCGGTGGCAGCGACACCTCCGCCGTGGCCGTGGCCGCTGCGCTGAAGGCGGCCGAGTGCCTGATCTACACCGATGTGGACGGCGTTTACACGACCGACCCGCGCGTGGTGCCCGAAGCCCGCCGCCTGCAGCGCGTGAGCTTTGAGGAAATGCTGGAGATGGCCAGCATGGGCAGCAAGGTGCTGCAGATCCGCTCGGTGGAATTTGCCGGCAAGTACAAGGTGCCCCTGCGCGTGCTCTCCAGCTTCACGCCCTGGGATATCGACCTGAATGAAGAAGCCGCCTCCGGCACCCTGATCACTTTTGAGGAAGACGAAGACATGGAACAAGCCGTCGTTTCCGGCATTGCGTTCAACCGCGACGAAGCCAAGATTTCAGTGCTCGGCGTGCCCGACACCCCCGGTATCGCCTACCAGATCCTGGGCGCGGTGGCCGATGCGAACATCGAGGTCGATGTGATCATCCAGAACCTGAGCAAGGACGGCAAGACGGACTTCAGCTTCACGGTGCACCGCAACGACTTCCAGAAGACGCTCGACCTGCTCAAGGCCAAAGTGGTGCCCGCACTGGGTGCCGCCGAGGTGGTGGGCGACGCGCGCATCTGCAAGGTGAGCATCGTGGGCATCGGCATGCGCAGCCATGTGGGCGTGGCCAGTCGCATGTTCAAGTGCCTGAGCGTGGAGGGCATCAACATCCAGATGATCTCCACGTCGGAGATCAAGACCTCGGTCGTGATCGATGAGAAATACATGGAGCTGGCCGTGCGTTCGCTGCACCGCGAGTTCGACCTCGACCAGACCGCCGACACCATCGCCGGCTGAACCCTCCCTTAGAGGGAAATGCCGGGTGAGTTGAGGCATAATACGCAGCTTCCGGAGCGATGACCGAGTGGCCGAAGGTGCTCCCCTGCTAAGGGAGTATGGGGTGTAGAGCCTCATCGAGGGTTCGAATCCCTCTCGCTCCGCCAGTATGGCCAGGCGCCCAGACGCGGGCTTCTGAACATCAAGCCCCACTGCCCTTGGCAGTGGGGCTTTTTTTACGTTCTGCAGTTTGTGCCGTGCGTGTGTGCGGTGTTGTTTTGACCGTCTAGGACATCCGCGATGAACGCTTCCCTCGCGACCGCCGACCAGATGCAACTGGCGGTGCACTTTCACTCCCAGGGCTTACTCGACAACGCGCGCACGTTGTACGAGGGCGTGCTCAGGATGGCGCCCACAGATTTCTCGGTGCTCTACCACCTCGGGCTGCTGGAGTCGCAGGCGGGGCATGTCGAGCGAGCGGCGGGGTACTTCGGACGCGCCGCACAAGCCCAGCCCCAGAACGCCGATGCGCAGAACAATTTCGCCTTCACCCTGCAGCAGCTGGGGCGCGATGGCGAGGCGCTCGTGGCCTATGGCCTGGCCCTCGCCCTGCGCCCTGACGACGCGGACATCGGGATCAACCTGGGCTTGCTGCACAAGAAGCTGCTGCAGCTGCCGCAGGCGCTGGCCTGTTTTGATCGCTTGTTGCAGGCGCATCCGCAGCACACCGCGTTGCTGTGCAACCGGGGCAACGTGCTGCAGAAGATGGGTCGGCATGCCGAGGCGTTGAGCAGCTACGAAAGCGCGTTGGCCCATGAGCCGGACAACCCCGTGGTGCTGTGCAACCTGAGCAACGCGCTGGCCGCACTGGGGCGCTATGAGGAGGCCCTGGCCTGCGCTGAACGCGCCAGCGTCGCACATCCCCAGCACGCCCTGGCCTGGGTGGAGCGGGGCAGCGCCCTCAAGTTGCTGGACCGCACGGCAGATGCGGTGGCCAGCTTTGAACGGGCGATTGCCCAGGCACCTGCGCTGGTGCAGGCACACACCAATCTGGCCGCCACCGTGCTCAGCGACAGCGTGGACACGCCGCGCGTGATTGCGGCCGGTCGCAAGAGCCTGGACGTCTACCTGCAGGCCACTTACCGCGCGCCGTCGCTGCGGCACACCGGGCTCACGATCAGCGCCTTCAAGCTCAAGCACGACGTGCAGCAAGCCGAGTGGTTGCAGGCGCATGGGCACAAGGTCCCTGGTCTGCCGGCCTTTCTGAAAACGGGTGCCGCATTGTTGAAGCAGGTCAGCGGCGCCACGGGTGTGAGCGCGCTGCGCGTGTCCCCCGCCGAACTGGCCCCGCTGCAGGAGTTCCTGTGCGCGCCCTGGATCCACGGCATGCCCGCGTCGATGCCCGATGTGTTGAATCCCGACAACGACTGGCGCTCGCTCGAAGAGGCCTACCTCGCGGGAACGCCCGAGATCCTGACGATCGACCATTTCCTGTCGGTGCCGGCACTCAAAGCCTTCCAGGACTTTGCCCACGCTTCACGCGTGTGGCATGGCGAGTACGCGAACAGCTACCTGGGTGCCTTTGCCAACCGGGGCTTCAACAGCCCCTTGCACCTGCAGCTGGCGCGCGAGCTCAAGCAGCGCATGCCAAGGGTGTTCAAGGATTACCTGCTCACGCAGCTCTGGGGCTTCAAGTACGAGCCTGCGATCACGCGGGGCATCAATGTGCACGCGGACTTTGCCAAGGTGAACCTCAACTTCTGGATCGCACCGAGCGAGCACAACCTCGACCCCGACAGTGGCGGGCTCAAGGTGTACGACGTGCCGGCCCCCGCGGACTGGACCTTTGAGCAATACAACACCGACAGCGCGCGCATTTATGACTTCCTCAAGCAGCACGGCGCCGGCTGCGTGACGGTGCCGCACCGGTGCAACCGGGCGGTGCTGTTCAACTCCGCCTTGTTCCACGAAACCGACACCATCCGCTTTGTGGACCGTTATGACGCGCGGCGCGTGAACATGACCTACCTGTTCGGCCAGCAGCTGCGCTGAGACGACAGCGCCCTGAGCCGACCTGGCCGACAATCGGCCGCATGACCCAGTCCCCCTCGCCCAGCGGTGGCATCAGCACCACCGCCTTCGCCACGCTGTTGCTGATCGCATTCATGATGGGCGCCAACCACGTGGCTGCCCGCCTGGCGTTTGACCACGGTGTGAGCGTGGCCACCGCGGTGGCGTTTCGCAGCGCGGTCACGGCGCTGGTGGTGGCGGCGATTCTGGTGGCCTACCGCGTGCCTGTGGCGCTGCAGGCGCGGCACCGCAAGGCCTTGCCCGCCATTGGCCTGCTGGTGGGGGTGCAGAGCCTGTGCCTGTATGCGGCCGTGGCGCGCCTGCCGGTGGCGCTGGCGCTGCTGGCTTTCAACACCTATCCGCTGTGGACGGCGCTGTGGGCGCGCGTGGTGTACGGGCAGCGTGCGCAACCGCGCGTGTTGCGCGCCATGCCGGTGATGCTGATCGGCCTGGCGCTGGCGCTGGACGTCTCGGGTGCTGCATCGGGGCTGGGGGCGTCGGGCCACTGGGCACGCATCGGGGTGGGCGTGGCATTTGCGCTGGCGGCTGGCGCCACGTTCGGCATGGCGCTGGTGCTCACGCAGCACGAGACCGAGGGGCTCGATGGTCGCCTCCGCACGGCCGCCACGATGGGCACCGTGGCCGTGATGGCGCTGGTGGCCGCCACGGCGCAGGGCGGGCTGGCGCTGCCCACCGCGCCCGTGGGTTGGTGGGGCCTGGCGGGCTTGACGTTTTTGTACGGAACGGCCTTCACGGTCATGTTCACCGTGCTGCCCAAGCTCGGCGTGGTGGGCAACTCGGCCATCATGAACATCGAGCCCATCTTTGCGCTGGTGCTCGCCTGGGCCATCCTTGGCCAGACCATCGCGCCCGTGCAGGTGGTCGGCGGGCTGGTGGTGGTGGCGACGGTGATGTGGCTGGGCCTGCGCAAGGGCTGAAGGCTAGTCCGTGTCGTCGAGCGACGCGCTCCAGCGCTCGTTCCACTCACCACGCGGCGGGGTTTCGCGCAGGTCATCGATGTGGCGGCGATCGCGCTTGGTGGGGCGTCCCATGGGTTGGCTGTGGGCTGGCTCGGGCGCCAGGCGCCGCAGCTCGGCAGCGGCGGCGCGCTGCTGTATCGATTCCGCGGTTTCCTCGTAGAGCAGCACGGCCACGGTGGCAGGTCCCCGAACCCCGCTCAGGGCGCGCACGACCACGGTGCGCAGCTCCTGCGAGATGCGCAACTCCAGTGTGTCGCCTGGCTTCACGTCGCGTGAGGGCTTGACGGGCAGGCCGTTGAGCCGCACGTGGCCTTTGTCGATGGCCTCGCTGCTCAGGCTGCGGGTCTTATAGAAGCGCGCGGCCCACAGCCATTTGTCGAGGCGCACTTTGCCGGTGGCGTCATGGGGAACAGATTTCATGCGGCGGGGGTGTGGGTGGCCAGCGGCAGGCGCACGGTGGCGTCCAGCCCGATCACGCGGCCTTGTTGAATGCGGTTGATCAGTTCGATGCCACCCGCCAGCGAGACCACGATCTCGCGGCAGATGGCCAGGCCCAGGCCGGAGCCCGAGACGCCGGGTGCCGAGCGTTGGTCGGTGGCGAAGGGCTGGAAGAGCCGCTCGCGCAGGGCGGCCGAAATGCCGGGGCCTTCGTCGCGGATGGTGAGGGCCGCGGTGTGCGCGTCCACCACCAGGGCCACCGAAAGCGCAGAGCCTGTGGGCGTGTTCTTGATGGCGTTGTGCAGCAGGTTGCGGCTGAGCTCGCGCAGGGCCCACACATGCGCCGGCACGGGGGCCACCTGCGTGTCGATCGAGAAATCCAGCGAGCGCTCGGCAATCAGGGCCGAGAGGTCCAGGGCCACGTCGCGCACCACCGCCGACCACTCCGTCACCGGCGCCTGGCCGTCCTGGCGCAGCTGCTCCACCTTGGCCAGCGCCAGCATCTGGTTGGCCAGCTCGGTGGCGCGGTCCACCGTGTGGCCGATTTCATCCAGCGCCTGCTCAGGCGACACATCGCCGCGGCGTGCCGATTGCACCTGGGTCTTGAGCACGGCCAGCGGCGTGCGCAGCTGGTGCGAGGTGTCGCGCACAAAGCGCTTCTGGTGTTCCAGCAGGTGCGACAGGCGCTGCATGTGCTGGTTGGTCGCGTCGAGCAGGGGCAGCAACTCGCGCGGCGCACCTTCCGTGGTCAGCGGCGTGAGGTCGTTTTCGGTGCGCATGCCCAGCGCGTGGCTGAGCGCGCGCACGGGTCTCGTGGCGCGTTGCACCACAAACACCACCACCAGCGCGATGACGATCACCAGGGCGGCTTGCCGCCACAGTGTGTCGATCAGGATCTGCCGTGCCAGCGTTTCCCGCAGCTCCAGCGTCTCGGCCACCTGGATGGTGGCCATGCCTTGTTCGTACACGCCCGAGACCGGTTGCAACAGCACGGCCATGCGCACCGGCACGCCGCGGTATTCGTCGTCGTAGAAGTTGACGAGGGCCGCGTAGAGGTTTTCCTGCGGAAGGTCGCGACGCCAGTCGGGCAAGTCATTGAAGCCCGAGACCATTTCGCCTTGCAGCCCGTTCACGCGGTAGAAGATGCGGCTGCGGTTGTCGGCCTCGAAGGCTTCGAGTGCGGAGTAGAGCAGGGTGGATTCCACCCGCACGTTGTCGCCCGAGCCGGTCACGCGCAGCTGCTCGCCCAGCGACTTGGCTGTGGCCAGCAGCGTGCGGTCGTAGGCCGTGTCGGCCGCGTCGAGCGCCTGCTCATACAGCACCACGGTGTTGATGAGCACGAAGGCGAACACCGGCAGCAGGATGCCCATGAGCAGCGTGCGGCGCAGCGAGATCGCGCGGGGGCGAGGAGCAGGCGTGGCCGGCTTCAAGCGGAGGCCTTCAGCAGGTAGCCCAGGCCGCGCAGCGTGACCAGCTGCGCGCCGGTGTGCGCGATCTTCTTGCGCAGCCGGTAGGCCACCACCTCGATCGCTTCGGGTTGCACCTGGCTTTCGCCGGGGAACACCAGTTCGAACAGGCGTTCCTTCGCAATGGCGTGCCCCGGCTTGCCCAGCAGGGCTTGCAGCAGCGCGAGTTCGCGCGGTGCGAGTTCCATGGGTTGGGCGTTGAAGTAGACCGCGCCGCTGTCCTTGTCGACCTGCATGCCGCACCACGCGGGCCCGCGCGCAGGCGATGTGCTGGCGCTGTCGGCGTTGCCCGAGCGGCGCACCAGCGCGCGCACGCGGGCTTCCAGTTCATCGAGGTCGAACGGCTTGGGCATGTAGTCGTCGGCCCCGGTGTTCAGGCCCAGAATGCGGTCGCCCACGGTGCCGCGCGCGGTGAGCACGATGACCGGGGTGGCCAGCCCCGCCGCGCGCGCCTGGCTGAGCACTTCGAGTCCGTCCAGGCCGGGCAGGCTCAGGTCGAGCAGCACGGCATCGGGCAGGCTGGCCTGCCACAGCGCCAGGGCGCGCGCGCCGTCTTCGCAGCTCAGCACCTGCATGCCACGCCGCTCGAAGCTGCGCCGCAAGGTCGTCTGCATGGCGGCGTTGTCTTCGATCAGGAGCAGCTTCATGGCGGCCGATTATGGCCACGCAATGCCGGGTGCGTGCGCGTGGACCGCCCGCCGCCTAGGGTTTGTCCGGATCGGTTGGACAGCGAACTGACAGCCCCCGCGCCGAGCATCGCCACTCCCATTCACTACGAAAGTTCCTCATGAAGAAGCATGCAATCGCGCTGGCGGCGCTGGGCCTGGTCAGCGGCGTGGCGAGCGCGCAGTCGTCCGTCACCCTGTACGGGGTGGTCGACGTGGCGCTGGAGCGCGTCAAGGGCGCGACCTCGCTCACACGCGTGACCTCCGGCCAGCAGCAGGGCTCGCGCTGGGGCCTGCGGGGCACCGAAGACCTGGGCGGCGGCCTGAAGGCCACCTTCCTGCTGGAGTCCGGCTTCAACGCCGACGTGGGCACGCTGGGCCAGGGCGGCCGCCTCTTCGGGCGCCAGGGCTATGTGGGTCTGGGCGGCGGCTGGGGCACGGTGCGCCTGGGCCGTCAGTACACGCCCATGGACGACATCGCCAGCATCATCGGCACCAAGGTGTACGACGTCGTGAGCGTGGTGCCCATCATCGGCAACGGTGACTACAACCGCGTGGACAACGCCATCACCTACGTCTCGCCCACCATCGCCAACACCGTGTTCCAGCTGCAGTACAGCCTGGGCGACGAGCGCGTGAGCACCAACCCGAGCGCCGATTTCGGCAAGCAGGTGAGCGCGCACGCGCTGTACGCACAGGGCCCCTGGACACTGGGCCTCTCCCTCATGCAGGTGGCCGACGCCGACGGCGCGCTGGCGGGCAAGCAGGGCAGGGACGCGCTGCTGTTCGTGGGCGCCTACGACTTCGGTCCGGTCAAGCTCACCGGCTACTACGACGTCGAAGACAAGGCCGTGGAAAAGCTCAAGCTCCTGGGTGTGGCCGCCGCCTTCAAGGTGGGCGAGAACACGGTGGTCTCGGTGGGCGCTGCACAGGCCAAGAACGTCAATGGCTCGGCCGCCGCCGCCAGCGACGACGCCAAGATCTACACCCTGCAGGCAACCCACAACCTGTCCAAGCGCACCTCGCTCTACGCCCACGTCACGGCGGTGTCCAACGACACGGCGGCGGCGCTCGGCTTCAACAGCCCGGTGGCCGGCAGCAGCTCCAACGGCATGCAGGTGGGCATTCGCCACCGCTTCTGAGCAGGCACGGCGCGGGCTTGATTCCTAGGGTTTCCCCCTATCAGAAGGACAGCGAACTGACAGCGTGCGGGCAGAAGATACGCACATCGGTTCAGCCACATCCAAGGAGACAAGCCATGCGTCGTGACACCTTCCTCAAAACCCTGGCGGCCCTGGCCGCCGCCGGCGCGTTGCCCAACGCCGCCTGGGCCAATGCCAACATCAAGATGATGATCCCGGCCAATCCGGGCGGTGGCTGGGACGGCACCGGGCGCGCGCTGGGCGACGCCATGCGCGACGCTGGCGTGGCCGCATCGGTCACTTACGACAACAAGGGCGGCGCGGCCGGCGCCATCGGCCTGGCCCAGTTCTACAACGCCAGCAAGGGCGATCCGAACGCCCTGATGGTGATGGGCGCCGTGATGCTCGGCGGCATCATCACCGGCAAGCCGCCGGTGTCGATCACGCAGCTGACCCCCATTGCCCGCCTGACCACCGAATACAACGTGTTCGTGCTGCCGTCGAACTCGCCCTTCAAGACCATGAAGGACGTGGTCGAGCAGCTGAAGAAAGACCCCGGCAGCGTGAAGTGGGGCGGCGGTTCGCGCGGCGCCACCGAGCACATTGCCGCCGCGCAGATCGCGCAGTCGGTCGGCGTGCCGGCCTCCAAGATCAACTACGTGCCGTTCCGTGGGGGCGGTGAAGCCACCGCCGCCATCCTGGGTGGCAACGTCACCATTGGTGGCAGCGGCTACAGCGAGTTCCAGCAGTACATCGAGAGCGGCAAGATGCGCGCGATCGCGGTCACGTCGGCGCAACGCGTCAAGGGCATCGACGTGCCCACGCTGAAAGAGCAGGGCATTGACGTCGAGATCGGCAACTGGCGCGGCGTGTACGGCGCGCCCGGCATCACGCCGGCGCAGCGCGACGCGCTCACCGCCATGATCGTCAAGGCCACGCAGAGCAAGTCGTGGGCGGCTGCCCTGGAGAAAAACGGCTGGACGCCCGCGCTGCTGACCGGCAAGGCGTTCGACGACTTCGTGGACAAGGACTTTTCGTCGCTGCGCGCGACGATGGTGCGCGCAGGGATGGTCTAGAGATCGAAAGCACCCTCTGCGCCGCTGCGCGGCTTCCCCCTCTCTGGCGCGCCTTCGGCGCTGGGAGGGGGACGGCGTTTTGGGCCGGCGGAGCCGGACCCTCGATGTCTCTGGATGGGCTGCGTTGCGATGTGAGCCCACTGTGGTCAGGACTACCGATATGAACAACGATTCCTCCTCCTCCCCCAACCGCCATCGCGCTGGCCAGCTGGCCATGGGCATTGGCGCGCTCATCGTGGCCGCCGTGCTGGCCGTGGGTGCGATGGCCATTCCATCGGACGCGGGCTATGCCGGCGTGGGCCCTGACTTTTTGCCCTGGGTGGTGAGTGCGGCGCTGGCGGTGTGTGGCGTGATGCTCATCCGCGAAGTGCTCACGGGTGGCTACCGCCAGATGGAAGAGCCCTCGGGCGCGGCGCGCGGCGACTGGCGCGCGCTGGCCTGGGTGTCGGCGGGTGTGCTGCTCAACGCAGCGCTCATCACCACCATCGGCTTCATCCTGAGCTGCTCGCTGTGCTTCGCGCTGGCCGTGCGCGGCCTGCGGGCCAGCGAAGGCAAGCCCATTGGCGATGTGCGCCAGACCGTAAAGGACGCGCTCATCGGCGTGGCCATTTCCGCGCCGGTGTACTGGCTCTTCACCAAACTGCTGGCCGTGAACCTGCCAGGCATCACCGGCAGCGGCTGGATCTGAACCCCGAGGCCACTTCACCATGATGGACACCTTCAACCAGCTGCTCGCAGGTTTCGCCACGGCGGGCACTCCCATCAACCTGCTGTGGGCCTTTGCCGGCTGCGCACTGGGCACGGCCATTGGCGTGCTGCCGGGCCTCGGCCCGGCCGTCACGGTGGCCATGCTGCTGCCCATCACCGGGCAGGTCGAGCCCACGGCCTCGATGATCTTTTTTGCCGGCATCTACTACGGCGCCATGTATGGCGGTTCGACCACCTCCATCCTGCTGAACACACCGGGCGAAACCGGCACCATGGTGACCGCGCTCGAAGGCTTCAAGATGGCCAAGAGTGGCCGTGCAGGCGCGGCGCTGGCCAGCGCGGCCATCGGCTCGTTCTTTGCCGGCACCATCGCCACGATCCTGGTCACGCTGTTTGCGCCCATCCTGGCCGAGTTCGCCGTGAAGCTCGGCCCACCCGAATATTTCTGCCTGATGCTGCTGGCCTTCACCACGGTGAGCGCGGTGCTGGGCCAGAGCACGCTGCGCGGCCTCACGGCGCTGTTCTTCGGCTTGGCGCTGGGCCTCATCGGCATCGACCAGATCACCGCCCAGGTGCGCTACACCGGGGGGGTGCTGGAGTTCATGGACGGCATTGAAGTGGTGCTGGTGGCCGTGGGTCTGTTTGCCGTGGCCGAGGCGCTGTACAACGCGCTCTACGAAGGCCGCAGCGAGGCCAGCATGAACAAGATGAACAAGGTGCACATGACGCGCAGCGAATGGCGCCGTTCATGGCCCGCCTGGCTGCGCGGCACGGCCATCGGCTTTCCGTTCGGCACCATCCCCGCAGGCGGCACCGAGATTCCCACGTTCCTGAGCTACGCCACCGAACGCAAGCTGGCCAGCCCCGAGCACAAGGCCGAGTTCGGCACCGTGGGCGCCATCGAAGGCGTGGCCGGGCCCGAAGCGGCGAACAACGCCGCTGTGACGGGCACGCTGGTGCCGCTGCTCACGCTGGGTATTCCCACTTCGGTCACGGCGGCCATCTTGCTGAGTGCGCTGCAGAACTACGGCATCAACGCCGGCCCGCAGCTGTTCCAGACCTCGTCGGCGCTGGTGTGGGCCCTGATTGCCTCGCTCTACATCGGCAACGTGATGCTGTTGGTGCTCAACCTGCCGATGGTGGGCCTGTGGGTCAAGCTGCTGAAGATCCCGCGGCCGCAGCTCTATGCGGGCATCCTGATTTTTGCCACGGTGGGCGTGTACGGCATGCGCCAGAGCGCGTTCGACCTGTTCCTGATGTATGGCCTGGGCCTGCTCGGTGTGGTGATGCGCCGTTACGACTTCCCGACCGCGCCGGTGATCGTTGGCCTCATCCTCGGACCGATGGCCGAGGCGCAGATGCGCAACGCGCTGTCGATCGGTGAGGGCAGTTTCATGGTCTTCCTGCAGCGGCCCATGTCGGCCACCTTGCTGGCTGTGGTGCTGGTGGTGCTGGTGGTGCCTCGATTGCTTGCGCGGCGGGTGCCTCGCTAGGTTTTCAGAGGCGCACCTTGCGGCTTGCGGCTCGCGGACCCGGTGCGCTCTGCTCCGCGGCTGTCCCCCGACCCGGCTTTGCCGGGTCTCCTCCTTTGATG
>NZ_JAHVAB010000073.1 GCF_019264445.1 Hydrogenophaga sp. | reverse complement strand
CCTGCACAGGTGCAGGCGCGCGGCCTGGCGGTGCAGACGCTGGTGCGGGTGGAGCAACGCAACTTGCTGGCCGAGCGAGTGGCGGCCGAGCTTCGCGCGCGCAACGATTTCGAAAAAGCCCCCGGTGTGGTGCGCCGTTTTCTCACCGGTCCGTGGTCGCAGGTGCTGGCCCAGGCGCGCCTGGAGGTGTCGGACGCCTCGCCCGTGTCGCCGGCTGACTCCCCCGCGCTGCGCTACAGCGACATCCTGCCGGACCTGCTCTGGTCCAGCCAGCTGGCGCTGGCCAGCCTGAACCGCCCGCGCCTGGTGAAAGTGATTCCGGGCGTGCTGCGCACCCTGCGCGAGGGTCTCGACTCGATCGACTACCCGCGCGAGAAAACCGAATCGTTCTTTCAGGCACTCATGGGCCTGCACGAAGCCGCCTACAAAACGCAGCGCAGCGAGCCCGCGCCGCACGATGAACCGCCCAGCGTTCAGCACGAGCTCGACGACGAGCCCTGGATGCAGCGCACCGAGGCCCGCGATTCGTGCCTGATGGACGACTCGTTCACCGATGGGCCGAGCACCCAGGTTTCCACCCAGCCCGCCTTCCTGGAGACACGGCCGCTGCAGCGCGACTGGGCCGACCTCAAGGCCGAGATGGCCGGGCAGGGCGCTCAGGTGCTGCCGGTGGGCACGTGGGTGGATGTGTTGCAGGACGGCCAGGCCATGCGCTGGCAGATCACCTGGGCCAGCCCGCACGGCACGCTGTTTCTCTTCACGGGGGCCAACGGGCGCTCGTTGTCGATGACCAAGCGGGGCCTGGAACGCCTGCTGGAACAGGACCGCCTGCGGGTGGTGGCCCACCACGGGGTGGTGGACGAGGCGCTGGACGAAGTGGCGCGCCAGGCCTGGATCAACAGCAGCAGGAGCTAAGAGCACCCCCCTGCGCCGCTTTGCGGCTTCCCCCCTCTCTGGCGCGCCTTGGGCGCTGGGAGGGGGGACGGTACCTCGGGCCGGCGTAGCCGGACCCTGGGTACCCCTGGTCTCTACGCGATCACTCCTGTCGTTATGCTGCCTTGCGTTGCAGCTTCTTGCGCACCAGGTGGATGTTGTTGCGCAGGGCGTAGAGCTCGTCGGTGTACGACAGCGGCACCACCACTTTTTCCACTTTCGACTCCATCGCGTCGAGTTGCTCCAGCAGCGCTTGTGCGCTGTCGCTCTGGTTTTCCTGGCGTTGTTCGATGTCGCGCAGTTCGGCGTACCAGCGGAACACGCGCTTGCGGATGCGGAAGGTGTAGAGCGGCGGCACGATGCGCGAGAGCGGCAGGGCGAGCGCGATGATCAGGCCCATCGCGAGCCACATGCGCTCGATCAGGTTGGCCAGCCAGAACGGCAGGTAGCGCTGCAGGAAGGGCTGAGGGCCGCCCTTGATGGCGCGTTGCGCTTCTGGCGAGATGGGGACCTCGCTGTGTTCCAGGCTGGGGTACTCACGCGCCCGGCTGAACCAGCTCGCGCCGCCGTGCAGCGTGGTGGCGGTTTGTGCAAACAGCTGCAGGATGGCCGGATGCGTGTCGCTGTGGGCGAGCAGGCTCGTGGTGGACGCGACCAGCCGCACGTTGCGCGGCGGGATATTGGCCGCGAGATCCACCACACCCTGCGGCATCACCACCGGCGTGAGATAGCCGAAGCGGCGCGAATAGGCTTCGCTTTGCGCGAAGTCCAGCAGCTTCACGCCGGGTGTCTGCAGCAGCATCTGCACCATCAGCGATTCGGGTGCCGAGGCGAACACCACGGCGTCCAGCTCACCGTTGAGGAACGCCACCGTGGCCGGCGTCTGCTCCAGCTCGCTGAGCGTCATCTCGGAGGCCTTGAGGCGGTTGACGTCGAGCAGGGTGGAGAACAGGCGCGGCACGCCGCTGCCCGGCGTGCCCACGTTGACGCGCCAGCCTTTGAGATCGGAGAGCTTGCCGACCGTGGGCGATTTGTGCAGCCGGCGTGCCGAGTCTTCCCGGTAGAACAACCACAGGGGCTCAACGAACAGGCTGCCCAGCGAGGTGATCGCGTCTTCGTCGTCGTAGCCGATGTCGGCCGTGCCACCCTGCACGAAACCCAGGTCGGCCTGGCCAGTGCGCAGCAGCTCCAGGTTGGCCGATGAGCCCTCGGAGGCCAGCAGCTCCACCGTGATGCCGTTGCGCGCGAGCGCCTCGGCATAGCGTTTGCCGAACTCGTCGTACGCGCTCTGCGCGGGGCCGGTGGCCAGTACCACGCGCTCGGGCGGATTGGGTTTGAGCCACCAGTAGGTAAAGCAGAGCAGGGCAATCGTGAGCACCGCGAACGGTCCGGCCGAGAGCAACATCTCGCGCAGCGAGAGCAGGGTGTAGCGCAAGGTTTTGGGCATGGCGAGACATTAGCACGCCATGCCTGTGCGCCCTGTATGCAGAGATGTGTGACGAGATGTGCGCGCGCGCGGCGCGCCGCTCACACGGCAGCGGGGGTGCGGTGCGCGTGGCTTTCCAGGCGGAAGATGCGCACCGCGTCGTTCATGACGCGCGCCTGGGCTTGCAGCGAGCTGGCGGCCGCGGCCAGTTCTTCCACCATGGCCGAGTTTTGCTGCGTGACCGAGTCAAGCTGCCCGACGGCCTGGTTGATCTGGGTCAGGCCCATGGCCTGCTCCTGCGTGGCGCCGGTGATGTCGGCGATCAGGCCGTGTACCTGCTCCGCCGACGTGACGACTTCGGTCATGGTCTTGCCGGTGCTGTGCACCAGCTGGCTGCCCGCGGTCACCTGCTCGGACGACTCGTCGATCAACACCTTGATTTCCTTGGCGGCGGCCAGCGTTCGCTGGGCGAGGTTGCGCACCTCGCCCGCCACCACCGCAAACCCGCGCCCTTGCTCGCCCGCGCGCGCGGCCTCCACGGCGGCGTTGAGCGCGAGGATGTTGGTCTGGAAGGCAATGCCATCGATCACGCCGATGATTTCGCCGATGCGTTGCGACGAGCGGCTGATGCCGTCCATGGTCGTGATCACGCGGTGCATGGCCTCGTTGCCCTCGCGCGCCACCGCGGCCGAGCGCTGCGACAGCGCAGAGGCCTCGCGCGAGGCGTTGGCGCTGTGCTGCACCGTGCTGCCCAGCTCTTCCAGCGAGGCCGCGGTTTGTTCGAGGCTGCTGGCCTGTGACTCGGTGCGCGAAGACAGATCCTGGTTGCCGGCGGCGATCTGGTTGGAGGCCACCTGCACGCCCTCCACCTCATGGCGCACATCGGCCACCACGGCCTGCAGGTTCACGTTGAGCTGGCCGAGCGCGCGAGAGAGTTCACCAAACTCGCCATGCGTCTGCCCGACAAAGCGCGCGGAGAGATCGCCTGCCGCCATCAGGTTGGCAAAGCCGATGGCCTGCGTGAGCGGCGCCAGCATCTGGCGGCGCAGCTGCAGCGCCGCCAGGGCGGTCACGGCCAGCAGGGCCAGGCCGGCGCCGACGTGCGCCGCCACACCAAATTGCCCGGCCACCTCGCCGGTGACAAGGCCCACGGCAGCCACGCCCACGGTCGAGAGCGCGATGCGACGACCGATGGACAGGTGCAGCATGCCCTGGAGTTTGCCCAGCCAGCCGGTGCGCACCACGCGGCCCCGGTGCAGGGCGATCGTGGGCTGGCCGCTGTCGTGCTCGCTGCGCATGCGGCTGTACAGGGCCTCGGCCTGCTGCACCTGTTCCCGCGTGGGCCGGGTGCGCACCGACATATAGCCCACCGCCTGGCCGTTTTCCACCACTGGTGTGGCGTTGGCCACCACCCAGTAGTGGTCACCGTTCTTGCGCCGGTTCTTCACCAGGGCCGACCACGGCGAGCCGCTGGCCAGCGTGGCCCACATGTCGCGGAAAGCCTCCGCGGGCATGTCGGGGTGGCGCACGAGGTTGTGCGGCTGGCCGATGAGTTCTTCGCGCTCAAACCCGCTCACCGCCACGAAGGCCGGGTTGCAGTAGGTGATGCGGCTTTGCAGGTCGGTGGTGGAAACGAGCGTGACGCCTTCGGGAATCACGAACTCGTTCTGGGTGACAGGCAGGTTGGTGCGCATGGTGACTCACTTATGTCGTTGCATTCACCTGCCTTTATCGACCCTCCGACTTGAGCGCAATAGCTCGAATTGAGGGGTTTTTGCGCGGATTGCGGAAAGCTTGATCCAGATCAAACGCGTGCTTTTCAGGGCGCGGGTGTGATGTTCGTCACGGTGTACACGCCGTTGATCTTCTCGGCGGTGAAGCGCACCTTGTCGCCCGCCTTCACGTTGGCCAGCAGCGCCGGGTCGCGCGCCTGGAACACCATGGTCATGGGGGGCATGTCCAGATTCTTGATGTCGCCGTGCTTGAGCGTGACCTTGCCGTTGGCCGCGTCCACCTTGCGCACCTCGGCCTCTGTCAAGGGCAGCGCACCGGCCGCGTCGCCTGCCGTGCGCTTGAAACCGCCCGCCGCGTTGCCCGCGTGGCGCTGGAACACGCGCGAGCTGCCGTCGCGCTGCACCAGCAGCACGTCGTAGGCATCGCGGCGCTCGCCGTACACCGGGCCATCCATGCCGGGGCTGCCCACCGGCATGCCGGGCACCGCCAGGCCGATGGCATCGGGTTTCTCGGCCAGCAGGCGGCGGATCTCGCTGGCCGCCACATGGCCCTCGACCACGTAGCCACCGACCAGCGCGGTGTGGCACGAGCCGTACCTGGCCGGCAGGCCCAGACGCTGGCGCACGGCGGTGTTGCCGCTGTCGAACACCTGCACCTGGAAGCCGTCGGCGCGCAGCAGCGCCACCCAGTCGTTGCAGCAGCCGCAGTTGGGGTCTTTCCAGACCTGGAGCGCGGGCAAGGGGGTTTGGGCAAAGGCCAGCGGGCTGGCCAGCGACAGGCCGATGGCGGCGCTGAGCAGTTGTCGTCTTTTCATGCGGTTCTCCTTGGGTGGGTGTCAGGCTTTGGGCTGGACGCGGATGGTGCCGCGCATGCCCGCTTCAAAGTGGCCGGCGATCAGGCAGGCGAACTCGAAGTCGCCCGCGCGGTTGAAGGTCCAGACGATCTCGCCGCTCTTGCCGGGCGACACGTGGGCCATGTAGGGTTCATCGTGTTCCATGCCGGGGTGCTTTTTCATCATCTCGGCGTGCGCCTGCAGTTCGGCAGGGGTGCCCAGCACGATTTCGTGCATCGCCCGCCCCTGGTTGACGGCGCGCAGACGCAGCGTCTCGCCCTCGCGCACCTGCAGGTGGTTGGGCGTGAGCTTCATGTCGTCGGTCATGCGGATGGTGACCGTGCGCGTGGCGGCACCGGGTTCGGCGGCAATGCCCCAGGGCTTTTGTTCTTTCACCACGGGCGCGGCGGCTTTGCCATGCGCTTCGCCGTGCGCGTGCACGGCGGGCAGGGCCAGCGCACACGGCAGGCCGATGAGGCCGAGCTGGAACTGGCGGCGTGTGAGGGTAGTGGGGTTCATGGGGTGTCCTTCTGCGGTTTCAGTGGGCATGGCCTGCGCCGGCGGCGGGTTTGCGCGCGCTGGCAGCGGGTGGGGTGGCAGGGGTCGGCGCGGCCGGCCGTTGGGCGGCAGGGGCCTGGCCGGTATCGGCTTCGCGCGCCTGGGTGCCGGTGGGCATGGCGTAGTCGCCGGGGTCGCGGTAGTCGCCGGCTTTCAGGTCCGCGCGCACCTTCAGCGTGGTGAACATGCCGCCCATTTCGATCGGGCCGTATGGGCCGGTGCCGGTCATCATGGGAAAGGTGTTGGCCGGCAGCTCCATCTGCATCTCGCCCATGTCGGCCATGCCGCGCTCGCCCATCACCATGTAGTCGGGCGCGGCGCGCTGCAGCGGTTTGACCAGGCCCCGGTGGTCGGCACCGATCATGGTGGGCACGCCGTGGCCCATGGCGCCCATGGTGTGGTGGCTCTTGTGGCAGTGCATGGCCCAGTCGCCGGGTTCGTCGGCGGTGAACTCGATCTGCCGCATCTGCCCCACGGCCACGTCGGTCGTCACCTCGGCCCAGCGCGCGGTGCGCGGCACCGGGCCGCCGTCGGTGCCTGTCACCTCGAACTCGATGCCGTGGATGTGCACCGGGTGGTTGGTCATGGTGAGGTTGCCCACACGCACGCGCACGCGCTCGCCCAGGCGCGCCACCAGCGGCGTGATGCCGGGGAACACGCGGCTGTTCCAGGCCCAGATGTTGTGCTCCAGCATGGTGTTGACCTGCGGTGTCATGCTGCCCGGCTGGACGTCGAACGCATTGAGCAGGAAGCAGTAGTCGCGCTGCACCTCGTCGATGAGTGGGTGCTTCTGCCGGGGGTGTGTGACCCAGAAACCCATCATGCCCATGGCCATCTGCACCATCTCGTCGGCGTGCGGGTGGTACATGAAGGTGCCGGGGCGGCGCGCGGTGAATTCGTAGACAAAGGTCTTGCCCACGGGAATGGCCAGCTGGTTGAGGCCACCCACGCCGTCCATGCCGTTGGGCAGGCGCTGGCCGTGCCAGTGGATGGTGGTGTGTTCGGGCAGGCGGTTGGTGACGTACAGGCGCACGCGGTCGCCCTCCACCACTTCGATGGTGGGCCCCGGGCTCTGGCCGTTGTAGCCCCACATGTTGACGAGGAAGCCGGGCGCCATTTCGCGCACCACCGGTTCGGCCACGAGGTGGAATTCCTTCACGCCGTGGTTCATGCGCCAGGGCAGCGTCCAGCCGTTGAGCGTGACCACGGGGTTGTACGGGCGGCCGGCACCGGTGACACCGGGTGGTACCCAGGGCGCGGCGGTGTCGGCGGAGGTCTGCTGCACGGCTTCAGGCAGGGCGGCGAGCGCGACGCGGCTCACACTGCCTGCGGCCACGGCGGTGGCGGCGGCGCCGGCAAAGAAATGTCTTCGGTTGAGGTGGGTGGTCATGTCAATGTCCTGCGGTGGGGGCAGCGGTGGTGACTGAGGCTGCGTTGTCGGCGGCGGCGTGGCCTGCGCCGGCCAGCAGGGCCTGCCAGTCGGCCTGCGCGAGCCAGTAGCTGCGCTGCGCCTGCAGGGCGGCGTCGAGTGCGCCCAGGCGTTCGCGCGCGCTGGCCAGCAGCTCCCAGGTGCTTTGCAGCATGCCGTTGTAGCGAAGCTGGGTTTCCTGGGCCAGGGTGGTTTGCAGCGGCACCACCACGTTTTGTGCATGCAGGGCCAGGGCGTGGCGGCTTTGCAGCGCGGCCCAGGCCTGCCGGGCCATGGCGCGGCGTTCGGCGGCCAGCGCCAGCAGCGCGGCCTGCGCGTGCACGGCGCGCTCCAGCGAGCCGTCGCGCAGCAGGCTGAGGTTGTCGATGTGGGGCGGCTCGCTGTCGGCACGCGTGGCGTTGGGCTGCGCGTCCAGCGCAGCGTTCACGGCCGCGTTCCACGCGTCGAGCTGCGACGGTGCGATGGCCGACATGTCGCGCTGGGTGAGCAAGCGCGACTGCGCCAGCGTGGGGTGGCTGCGCAGCACGGCGGCTTCCAGGGTGGCGGGCGTGAGGCCGGTGCCCGGGCTGGCTTGTTCGGGGAGCGCCGGCAGCTGCTGGGGCAGGCGCTCGCCGAGCTGGGCCACGGCCTGCGCCTCCCAGATGCCCAGCAGGCGGGCCAAGTGCTCCTGCGCTGCCTGCGATGCGCTGCGCGCGTCCACCAGGGCCTGCCAGGCGTTCGCTTCGATCAGCTGCTCGCGCGCCTGACGTGCCTGGCTCCAGTTACCGGCCACCACCATGCGCCGGCCCAGCTCGCTGCCGGTGCGTGTGGCGTCCAGCAACTCTGCGAGCAGGCGCTCGCGCTGGCGCGCGGCCGTGGCGTCAATCCACGCGCGCTGAAGCTCGCGCACGTGGGTGGCATAGGCCACCTTCACCTGGGCGAGCGTCAGCGGGTTCATGTCGGCGTGCGTGAAGAGTTCGGGGCGGTGCCGCAGCGACAGGCGCAAGGCCTCGCGCCAGGTCAGTGCAGGCGCAGCGGGAGCTGTGGCGGCCTCGGGTGTGCCGGCCTCCCAGCGCAGCAGGTCGGCGTGCCCGCGCGGGAATTCGGCGACGCGCTGGTTCACGCGCTGCCAGATGGCGCGCGCGGCGGCCAGATCGGCCGGCAGGGCGGGGGTGTCGGCGCTGGCGCCGGGCGGCAGCACCCATGGCGCCGGTTGGACGGGGTGTGCGGGGTTGGCTGCACCCAGGGCGTCGGGCGCCTGGGCGTGGGCCGATGCCAGCACGAGGGCACAGCCCATGGACACACCGGCGCGCAGGGGGCGGCGCCAGATGGGCGAAGTTCGCCGGAAAACGGTCATGAAAATCTCCTGAAAACACAGACCAGCGTCTGCGGCGCGCCGGTGTCAGGCGGCGGCGGACGCACCTCGGGTGTGTGCGCTCAGGAAATGGGGGGTTTGATGCCCCGGTGGGGCTCGGTGCTCGCGAAGCGCTCGGCCGGTGGCGCGAGCACGCCATGCGCCATGGCCAGGGCCGGCACGGCGGGGGTGGGCAGCGCCATGGCCGGGCCGTTGCACACGTCGCAGCTCTTGTGCGTGTGCTCACCGCCGCCCTCGTGCGAGGGGGTGGTGTCGCTGGCCATGGCGTGGTCGGGGCAAGGGGCGGCTTCGGGCGTGCCGGCCTGGTTCATGGTGTGCGCGGGCGGTGCCAGCATGGCCACCGCCATGGCGTCGCTCATCCAGCCGCGGATGGGCAGGAGGGCAATCATGAGGGCGAGCAACCAGTGGCGCATGGCTCTGGATGATACGGCGCGGGGTGTTTGGTTCCGCAGCCCGGCGCAATCAGGTCGGGCATTGCAGCACCAGCGCCTGAACCGGCTGGGTGAGCGTGGGGTTGGTCACCACGAAGGCCACGCGGGGGTGGCTGCCCGCGGGCAGGGTGAGCTGCGTGGTGTGCGCCTCGGCGCCCGTCCAGGGTTCAACGGGTTGGTAGAGGCTCACCACGTGGTCGTGCCGCAGTTGCTCGCCCGCGTTCTCCCCCCGCGTGACCCTGCTCACCAGGCCGTCCTGCAGCACCGCCCAGTAGCCCGCGAGCCTGGGGTGTGCGGTGCTGGCGGCCAGGTGCGCCGTGACCACGTTGCCCTGGCGGCTGAGCCGCAGGCCGGGCGCGCTGGCGGGCGGCAGGGGCTTGAGGTCGCGCGCGGTCTGGCCGGTCCAGTCGCGGTGGTCGCGGCCGTTGTGCACCACCTGGGGCGTGTAGACGTATTTGCCACCGAGCGCTTCTTTCAGACGGTACTGGCGCGCGGTGGTGTCGGGGGTGGCGAATGGGTCGCGCCAGCCCAGGTGGTTCCAGTAGTTGACGTGAAACGACAGCGCGAGCACCCCGTCCTGAGGCTTGAGGGTGGAGAGCCAGCGGTCGGCCGGCGGGCAGGAACTGCAGCCTTCAGACGTGTAGAGCTCCACGACGGCGGGTGGCTTGGGCCCGCTGCGCACCTCGCAGGTCTGCGCCAGTGCGGCGCTGCTGAGGCAAATGCCGGCCAGCGCGGGCGCCAGTCGGAGGATCGAACGGGTGGGTGACATGGCCATCTCCAGTGTTGGGATGGCGGTTGGTCGGCGCGAGGCCGCCAAACTTACAGGCCCCCGCGTCAGGGCAGTTGCGGCGCCACGCCGAAGCGCGGTGGCGGGGGCAGGAATTCTTCGACGGGCTCGGCGGCTTTTGCTTGCGGCACAGCCACCGGAGCGGGCAGACCCATGCCGCGGCTTTGCATCACCGCGCGCAGGCGGTCGGGGTAGTCGGTGATGAGGCCGTCCACGCCCCAGTCGATCAGGCGCGCCATGTCCTGCGGGTCATTGACGGTCCAGGGGATCACGCGCAGCTCGAGTGCGCGGGCCCGCTGCAGCACCTGCTGGTTGAGGTCGTTGAAGTTGGGCGACCAGATCTTGCCGCCCGCAGCAGCCACCAGGGCCGGCGCGTCCTCGAAGTCGGCCAGCTTGAGGCCTGCGGTCCACTCGCCGCTGGCCAGCGTGTTGAAACGCGGTGACTGCGCCGAGAGGTAAGACAGCGGCATGCCGGGCGCGAGCTGTTGCGCCACCTTCTGGATGCGCCAGTCAAAGCTCTGCAGGCTCACGCGCCGCGCCATGCCGTGGCTGGCAATCACGTCCAGCACCGCGCGCACGAAAGTGTCGGGGCTGGGCGATTCATCCGGCTTGCCGGGATGGATCTTGAGCTCGATGTTGAAGCGCACCTGCTGCGCGCCGAGCTGGCGCACACGCTGGAACAGCGCGGCCAGCGTGGGAATGCGCTGGCCGTCGCGCGCGGTCTGTTCGGCGAAGTCGCGCGCGTAGCGGCTGGCCGGGTTGATGCGGCCCACATCCCATTCGGCAATGTCGGCCAGCGTGAGGCGGTTGAACGGCTGGCCGCGCGCCTGCAGCCAGCGCCCGCTGGCATCGCGCGTGAGATCGGGGTTGGGGGTGGTGTCGTGCGAGATCACCGGCACGCCTTCGGCGCTGAGCACCACGTCGAGTTCGAGCGTGGTCACGCCGATGGACAGGGCGCGGTCAAAGGCGGCCAGCGTGTTTTCAGGGGCCAGGCCGCGAGCGCCGCGGTGGCCTTGCGCGTCAAACGCGAGCGCGGCGGTGGCGCACCACAGCGAGAGGCCCAGCGCGGTGGTGCAGCTCCAGCGAATCCAGGTCAGGCGTTGCACGCCCGGTGAGGTGGCATCGGTCATGGCGCGCAGTCTGACAGCGACGCATGACCGATGCAAGACAGATCAATGACCCAGGATTTTGGACAGGAAATCGCGGCTGCGTTCGTTCTGCGGGTGGTTGAAGAACTCGGTGGGCGTGTTCTGTTCGACGATCTGGCCCTGGTCCATGAAGATCACGCGGTCGGCCACGGCCTTGGCAAAGCCCATCTCGTGCGTCACGCAGATCATGGTGATGCCCTGGTTGGCCAGCTCGATCATCACGTCGAGCACTTCCTTGATCATTTCCGGGTCGAGCGCGGAGGTGGGCTCGTCGAACAACATGATCTTGGGCGTGAGACACAGGGCGCGCGCAATCGCCACGCGCTGCTGCTGCCCGCCCGAGAGCTGCAGCGGGTACTTGCCCGCCTGCTCGGCAATGCGCACACGCTGCAGCTGCAGCATGGCTTTTTCTTCGGCCTCTTTCTTCGGCATCTTGCCCACCCACATGGGTGAGAGCGTGAGGTTCTCCAGCACGGTGAGGTGCGGGAAGAGGTTGAACTGCTGGAACACCATGCCCACGTTCTTGCGCACCTTGTCGATGGCCTTGATGTCGTCGGTGAGCTCGATACCGTCCACGAACAGGTGGCCCTGCTGGTGCTCTTCGAGGCGGTTGATGCAGCGGATCAGCGTGGACTTGCCCGAGCCCGAGGGGCCGCACACCACGATGCGTTCGCCCTTGGCCACATCGAGGTCGATGTCGCGCAGCACATGGAAGTCGTTGCCGTACCACTTGTTGACCTTGTCGAAGCGAATGATGGGTTCGGTCATGGGCGGGTTCCTTTATCGGGCCTTGCTGGCGCTGAGTTGTTTTTCGACCCACAGGCTGTAGCGCGACATCGAGAAACAGAAGATGAAATAGACCAGGGTGATGAAGAGGTAGGCCTCGATCTTGAAGGGCCGCCAGTTCACGTCGGAGTTCAGCGCCAGGGCCAGCGCACCGGTGAGCTCGTAGAGCGAGACGATGGTGACCAGCGAAGTGTCCTTGAAGACGGAGATGAAGTTGTTCATCATGCTGGGCACCACCATGGCCAGCGCCTGCGGCAGCACGATCTTGCGTTGCGTCTGCCAGTACGACAGGCCCAGCGTGTCGGCCGCTTCCAGCTGGCCCTTGGGGATCGCCTGCAGGCCGCCGCGGATGATCTCGGCCATGTAGGCCGCCGCAAACAGCGTGATGCCCACGATCACGCGCACCAGCACGTCCACCGTGACGCCTTGCGGCATGAACAGCGGAAACATGAACGAGGCCATAAACAGCACCGAGATCAGCGGCACGCCGCGAATGAGCTCGATGTAGACGATGCAGGCCGAGCGGATGGCGGGCAGCTGGCTGCGCCGCCCCAGCGCCACCACGATGGCCAGCGGAAACGCCATGAAGAGCGAGAGCGTGGCCAGCATCACCGTGAGCGGCAGGCCGCCCCACAGGTCGGTGCGCACCGCGCTCAGCCCGAAGACGCCGCCGAGCATCAGCACGAAGAACACCGCCAGCACACCCATCCACAGCAAGGGCAGCCAGGGCTTCCAGAAGGCGCGCATGCAGCTGAGCACCAGGCCGCCCAGCATCACGCTGGTGGCCAGCAGCGGGCGCCACTGCTCGTCGAACGGGTAGCGGCCGAACAGGATGATGCGGTACTTCTCGGTGACCACACCCCAGCACGCGCCGATGCCGCGCGCGGCCTGGCAGGTGTCGGCGTCGTTGACGTACACGGCGCGCAGCAGCGCCCAGTTGATCAGGCCTGGCAATGTGTAGAGGATGAGGGCGGCCAGCAACACGGTGGTGAGCGTGCTGCGCCAGTCGGCGAAGAGGTTGCGGCGCGCCCAGGGTGCGAAGCCCGTGGTCTTGACGGGCGAAGGGCGCGGCGCGATGGGGACGAAGTGGTCGGCCATGCTCAGCGCTCCTGGATGGCCATGCGCTGGTTGTACCAGTTCATGAAGGCCGAGGTGGTGATCGAGGTGGTGAGGTACACCAGCATGATGATGGCGATGCACTCGACCGCGCGCCCGCTCTGGTTGATGGTGGTGTTGGCGATGGACACCACGTCGGGGTAGCCCACCGCCACCGCCAGCGACGAGTTCTTGGTGAGGTTGAGGTACTGGTTGGTCAGCGGCGGAATGATCACGCGCAGCGCCTGCGGCAGGATCACCTGGTTCATCTTCTGCTTGGGGTTCAGGCCGAGCGCGGTGGCGGCTTCGTCCTGCCCCCGGCTCACCGACTGGATGCCGCCGCGCACCACCTCGGCCACAAACGCCGAGGTGTAGACCACCAGGCCGATGAGGATGGCCATGAACTCGGGCGTGGCGCTCACGCCGCCATCGACCATGAACGCCAGCTGCTCGGGCACGTTCCATTCGCGCGGCATGCCGGCCACCACCCAGCCCACCAACGCGAACACCACGATGAGCGCCACGGGGCCCCACACGCGGTCGCCGTTCTGGCCGGTGAGCTCGAAGCGCTTCTGCACGCGCTGGCGCCACACCCACGCGGCCACCAAGCCCACGCCCATGCCGGCGAGCACGTGTCCCACACCCATGGACGGAAAGGGGAACGAGAAGCCGCCCTTGCTCAGGTAGAAGAGGTTGGCCACGTTCCAGGCTTCGTTGGAGGCGGGCAGCACCTCGATGAACACCAGGTACCACATCAGCAGCTGCAGCAGGATGGGCACGTTGCGGAAGATTTCCACATAGCCGTAGCACAGGCCGCGCACCAGCGCGTTGCGCGAGAAGCGGCCCACGCCCAGCAGCACCCCCAGCACGGTGGTGAGCACGATGCCGATCACCGCCACCTTGAGCGTGTTGAGCACGCCCACCCAGATGGCTTTGCCGTAGCTCTCGCTGGGGCTGTAGGGCACCAGCGTTTCGCCAATGTCGAAACCGGCGGTGGCACCCAGAAAGTCAAACCCGCTCTGGATGCCGCGGATGCGCATGTTCTCCTGCGTGTTGTGCGCCAGGAACCACACGCCCGCGGCGATCAGCACGAGCGCAATGGCCTGAAAGATCAGGCCGCGCGTGGCCCGGCTGTTGAGCGACCAGTGGCGTTTTTTGGGGGGGAGTTGGGGCTTCAAGGCGACCTCGGCATGCGGTTGTCGGGAGTCGGCTGCGCCAACCCCGCCAGCGCGCGGCTGGCAGGGTTGGCGCAGGGGCATGGCCGGTCGATCAGCGCACGGGCGGGGCGTACATCAGGCCGCCCTGGGTCCAGAGGTTGTTGGTGCCGCGAGGCAGGGCAATGGGGGTCTTGGGGCCGACGTGGCGCTCGAACTGTTCGCCGTAGTTGCCCACGGCCTTGATGGCGCGCAGCGCCCACTCCTTGTCCAGCCCGAGGATCTTGCCGGTGTCTTCCGTGCCCGCGCCCACCAGCCGCATGACGTTGGGGTTGGTGCTGGTCTTCATCGAATCGGCGTTGGCCTGGGTGATGCCGTATTCCTCGGCTTCGATCAGCGCGTAGCCGACCCACTTCACGATGCTGAAGAACTCGTCGTCACCCCGGCGCACGGCCGGGCCGAGGGGTTCCTTGGAGATCAGCTCGGGCAGGATGACATGGTCATCGGGCTTGGGCGTTTCCTTGGCGCGGATCGAGGCCAGGCCCGAGGCGTCGGTGGTGTAGGCCTGGCAGCGGCCGGCCACGTAGGCGGCGGTGGCGGCTTCCACCTTCTCGAACACGACCGGCTTCAGGGCCAGGTTGTTGGCGCGCGAGAAGTCGGTGAGGTTGAGCTCGGTGGTGGTGCCGGACTGCACGCACACCGTGGCGCCCTTGAGCGACTTGGCGCTCTTCACATTGAGCTTCTTGGGCACCATGAAGGCCTGGCCGTCGTAGAAGTTCACGCCGGTGAACACCAGGCCCAGCGAGGCGTCGCGGGTCAGCGTCCAGGTGGTGTTGCGCGCCAGCATGTCGACCTCGCCCGACTGCAGGGCGGTGAAGCGCTGCTGCGCGGTAAGCGGCACATAGCGCACCTTGTCGGCGTTGGAGAGGATGGCGGCGGCCACCGCGCGGCACACGTCCACGTCCATGCCGCTCCACTTGCCCTGGCTGTCGGCGGCCGAGAAGCCCGCCAGACCCGTGTTCACCCCGCAGATCAGTTCACCGCGTTTCTTGATCGCATCCAGGTCTTTGCCGGCGTGCGCCGGCAGGCTCATCAAGGCGGCGGCCATGCCCAGGCCCAGGGCGGTGCAGGTGGTGGCATTCATCTTCATCGGGTCTCTCCAGTGGTGTTTGAAAGGTCATGGACCGCGCGGGGCGTGCACCTGTTGGGTGCATGCACGCGGTCGCCCCGAATGTAGACCCGCCCCTTTGAGGGCGGGATCGGGGTTTACGTGGGCGAATCCCGCGCCACGGGGTCGAATCTGCGGCACGGAGCGGGCGCGATGGCCTGCGCAGGAAGCGTTGCAGATTCCGTGCCACGAACGTCTCTATGGCGACAAACCCGCTGAACGCTTCGCGAACCCGGCCCGTATGCTTGCCCCACAAAACCACAACGGAGACACGTGATGAGCAGCACCACCGAAGGCGGGCGCGCCGCGTCCGCGCCCGATCCCAAGGCGCACCACCGCTTCTGGCCCACGCGGCTGCCCCACCGCATCAGCGTGCCGGCCACCTCGCTCTGGCACAACCTCGCGGTGAGCGCGCTGCGCTACCCCGACAAGCCCGCGCTGGTGTTCTTCGACAGCGTGCTCACCTACCGCGAGCTGCACGCGCAGGCCGAGCGCCTGGCCGCGCACCTGCGCGAGCAGGGCGTGCAGGACGGCGACCGCGTGATCCTGCTGATGCAGAACTGCCCGCAATGGGTGGTGGCGCATTTCGCCATCCTGCGCGCCAACGCGGTGGTGGTGCCGGTCAACCCCATGAACCGGGCCGAGGAGCTCAAGCACTACATCACCGACCCCGACGCGCGCGTGGCCATTGCCGCCGCCGACCTCGCGGGCGAACTGCTCAAGGCCAACAGCGAAGTGGCCGAGGGCGAGCGCCTGCGCCACCTGGTGGTGTCGCACTACAGCGATGCCTACGGCCCGCAGGCCGAAATACCACCGGCCTGGGCCGAGTGGCTGGGCGCACGCCACGCGCTGCCCACCGTACCCGGCGGCTCGGTGAGCGACTGGGCGCAGGCGCTGGCCTGCACCGGCACCGCACCCGCGCACAACCGGGGACCGGACGACCTGGCCGTGCTGCCCTACACCAGCGGCACCACCGGCCTGCCCAAGGGCTGCATGCACCCGCACCGCACGGTCATGCACAACGCCGTGGCCGTGGGCCTGTGGACCGGCAGCACCTCGGAGAACGTGGGCCTGCTCGTGGTGCCCATGTTCCACATCACCGGCATGGTGGCGGGCATGCACGCGGCCGTTTATGCGGGCGCCACCATGGTCGTCATGCCGCGCTGGGACCGCGAGCTGGCCGGGCGGCTGATCTCGCGCTGGCGCTGCACCCACTGGACCAACATCCCCACCATGGTGATCGACCTGCTGGCCAGCCCGAAGTTTGACCAGTACGACCTCTCCAGCCTGGTGCTGGTGGGCGGTGGCGGCGCAGCCATGCCGCAGGCCGTGGCGCAGCGGCTGCTGGAGCAGTTCAACCTGCGCTACAGCGAAGGCTACGGCCTGACCGAAACCGCCGCCCCTTCGCACAACAACCCGCCCGACCACCCCAAGCAGCAGTGCCTGGGCATTCCCTTCATGGGCACCGATGCGCGGGTGGTCGACCCGCTCACGCTCGAAGAAATGCCGCAGGGCGAGGCCGGCGAAATCATCATCCACGGCCCCGAGGTGTTTGACGGTTACTGGAAGCGCCCCGAGGCCACCGAGGCCGCGTTCATCACGTTTGAAGGCAAGCGCTTCTTCCGCTCGGGCGACCTCGGCCGCGTGGACGAAGACGGCTACTTCTTCATCACCGACCGCTTGAAACGCATGATCAACGCCAGCGGCTTCAAGGTCTGGCCTGCCGAGGTGGAGGCGCTGATGTTCAAGCACCCCGCCATTGCCGAAGCCTGCGTGATCGCCACACAGGATGCGTACCGCGGCGAGAGCGTGAAAGCGGTGGTGGTGCTGCGCGAGTCGGCCCGTGGCAGCACCAGCGCGCAGGACATCGTGGACTGGTGCCGCGAGCACATGGCCGCCTACAAATGCCCGCGCACGGTCGAGCTGGTGGCCGCGCTGCCCAAGAGCGGCAGCGGCAAGGTGATGTGGCGCCTGCTGCAGGAACAGGAGGCCGCGCGCGCCCAGCCCTGAGCTATGCTCGGCCCCCGTTTCTGGAGCGCTCAACATGCGGATACTGCTGGCCGAAGACGACGCCGACCTGGGCAACTGGCTCACCCGGGCGCTGGGGCAAAACGACTTTCAGGTCGACTGGGTGAACGACGGCCGCATGGTGCGGCGCAGCCTCAAGGCCACCCGCTACGACGCGCTCATCCTCGACCTGGGCCTGCCCGGCGTGGGCGGCCACGACGTGCTGGCCGACCTGCGCGAAGCCGACCAGCGCCTGCCCGTGCTCATCCTCACCGCGCGCGACTCGCTGATGGAGCGGGTGAGCTGCCTGCACGGCGGGGCCGACGACTTCCTGGCCAAACCTTTCGAGGTGGCCGAGCTCGAAGCGCGCCTGGTGGCGCTGATCCGCCGCTCGCACGGTGTGGACCACGCGCGCTTTGCCTGCGGCCCCTTGAGCTACGACAGCACCACGCGGCAGTTCCGCCTGCAGCAGGAACCCCTGAGCCTCACCCCGCGCGAACACGCCGTGCTGCGCGCCTTGATCCAGCACAGCGGCGAGCCGCTGTCCAAGCGCGAACTGGTGGAGCGCGTGTTTTCCGACGAGAGCGACGTGCACCCCGAAGCCATCGAGGTGCTGGTGCACCGCCTGCGCAAACGGCTGGAGAGTTCACCCGTGCGCATCACCACCTTGCGCGGCATGGGCTACCTGCTCGAGTGCCCGCCATGAAGCCGGCACGCTGGCTGCGCGCGAGCATCCAGCGGGCGCTGCTGGTGGTGCTGATCCCCGGCATGCTGCTGGTGTTCTCGGCCGAGCTGTGGCTGGCCTGGCGCACGGCGAGCGAGGCGGCCGATGCCGCTTACGACCGCTCGCTGCTCGGCGCGGTGAAGTCGATCGACTCGAGCATTTCCACCGCCAGTGGCGGCCTGGGCGTGGAGCTGCCGTACCGCATGCTCGAGTTCTTCGAGCTCACGGCGCAGGGCAAGGTGTATTACCGCGTGGCCACGGAAGACGGGCTGGTGGAAATCGGCAGCCCGGAACTGCCGCCGCCCCCCGAGCCCCTGCGCACGGGTGTGCCCCAGTTTTTTGATGGCGTGTACCTGGGCGAAGCGGTGCGCGTGGGCAGCTACGCACGCGAACTCACGCCGCCCCTCACGGGCGAAGCGGGCCCGCAGCGGGTGGTGATCCAGGTGGCCGAAACGCTGGAAGCGCGCAACGAGTTCCGGGGGCGGCTGGTGCTGCAGTCGGTCGCGCGCGATTTCTTTCTGGTGGTCTTTGCCAGCGCGCTCTTTGGCCTCACGGTGGCCTGGGCCATGCGACCGATGGCCCGCCTGCGACAGGACGTGGAGGCGCGTTCGCCGCAAGACCTCACGCCCATGAACAGCGATGACGTGCCCGCCGAACTGCTGCCGCTGGTGGGCGCGATCAACCACCACGTGGCGCGCAACCGCGAACAGAGCGAACAGCAGCGCCGCTTCGTGGACGACGCGTCGCACCAGCTGCGCACGCCGCTGACCACGCTGGCCACCCAGGTGGCTTACGCGCTGCGGGAAGACAACCCCGCCCAGCTTCGCACGGTGGTCGAAGACATCCGCCTGCAGCTCGACGAGACCATCCGCCAGACCAACCAGATGCTGGCCATGGCCAAGGCCGACAGCGCACCACCGGCACCCGAGCCGCTCGATGCCGTGGTGATGGCCGAAGACCTCATGCGCCGCTGGTGGCCCGTGGCGCGCCTGCATGGTGTCGACCTCGGCCTGCACGCGCCCATGACCCGGCTGCCGTTTCGCGGCGAAGCCGCCCTGCTGAACGAGGCCTTGTCGAACCTGCTGCACAACGCGATTCGCCACGCGGGCGAGGGCAGCCACGTGACGCTGGCGCTGGCCGCAGACGAAGCCTGGCTGCGCGTGAGCGTGACCGACGACGGGCCCGGCATGCCCCCCGAAGAACTGCAGCGGGCCGGCGAGCGCTTCTTTCGCGGCGGCGGCCAGCAGGTCCCCGGCTCGGGCCTGGGGCTGTCGATTGCGCGCTCGGTGGCGCAGCGGCATGGCGGCACGCTGCAGGTGCAGCCCGGGCCCGAGGGCCGGGGCCTCTGTGTGGCGCTCACCGTGCCCGTCGACTTCAAGGGTTAACCCTTGAAGATTCGCGCCGGTGCTGAAAGCGTCCTGAAAGTGCGAAATTTCTACATTGGCTTGCCACGCCCCCTTTGGCGCGGACATTTGCCGACCCACAGAGGAGACACTTTCATGAAATTCGTCACCCGCCTTCTGGCGACCGCCCTGTCCACCGTTGCCCTTGCCGCGAACGCTGCCGGGGCGCTGGAAAAAACCGAATGCATCGCGCCCGCCAAACCCGGTGGTGGGTTCGACCTGACCTGCAAGCTCGTGCAGAGTGCGCTGGTGGAGGGCAAATACATTGCCGACCCCATGCGCGTGACCTACATGCCCGGCGGCATTGGCGCCGTGGCCTACAACACGGTGGTGGCGCAGCGCCCGGACAGCGCCAACACGCTGATTGCGTTCTCGGGCGGCTCGCTGCTCAACCTGGCACAAGGCAAGTTCGGCCGCTACACCGAAAACGACGTGCGCTGGCTGGCCGCCATCGGCACGGACTACGGCGCTGTGGTGGTAGCCGAAAACTCGCCTTTCAAATCGCTCAAGGACGTGATGGCCGCCATGAAGGCCGACCCCACCAAGGTGGTGCTGGGCGCCGGTGGCACCGTGGGCAGCCAGGACTGGATGAAGGCCGCGCTGACCGCGCGCGCCGGTGGCGTCAACCCCAAGGCGATGCGCTACGTCGCGTTTGAAGGCGGGGGCGAGGCGCTCACCGCGCTGCAGGGCGGGCACATCCATGTGTTCACCGGCGACGCCGCCGAGGCCATGCAGCAGATCAAGGCCGGTGCCAAGGTGCGCCTGCTGGCCGTGATGCACGACAAGCGGCTCGCGGGCGACATGGCCGCCATTCCCACCGCCAGCGAGCAGGGCTTCGATGTGCAGTGGCCCATCATCCGCGGCTTCTACCTCGGCCCCAAGGTGAGCGATGCGGACTACAAGGTCTGGGCCGACACCTTCAGCAAGATGATGGCCACGCCCGCCTACAACGCGCTGCGCGCCGAGCGCGGCCTGTTCCCGCTGGCCATGACCGGCGCCGAGCTCGACACCTACGTGAAGAAGCAGGTGGCCGGCTACCGCAAGCTCGCCGACGAGTTCGGCCTGGCCACCACGCCGGCCAAGTAAGCGCCCCGCTTCACGTTTCCCGGGCCGCCACGCGCTGGCGGTCTCTTTTACCCCTGGAGTTCCTCATGAGCGACCGCGCACTCGGTGCGGCGTGTGTGCTCGCGTCGGTGGCCATGGCCGCCGCCGCGCGCGACTACAGCGCCGCCTTTTCCTACGAACCCCTGGGCCCCAAGGCCTTCCCGATGCTGCTCGCCGTGGGGCTGGGGCTGTGCGGTCTGTGGATGCTGTGGCGGCCCGCGCAGGGCGCGCAGGCGTTCAAAGGCATCCCCTGGATACCCACGCTCTGGTGTGTGGGCGCCATCGCTGTGTATGCCGCGCTGTTCCAGACCCTGGGCTTCGTGCTGGCCACTGCGCTCATGACCGTGCCGGTGGGCATGGCCTTTGGCGGCACCTGGCGCCAGACGCTGGCCGGTGGCGTGGCGCTGGGCGTGGTGCTCTTTCTCTTGTTCGACAAAGTGCTGGACGTGGTGCTGCCCGCCGGCCTGCTGGGAGGCCTCTGACATGGACGTGCTCAAACACCTGGTGGAGGGCTTCGGCGTCGCGCTGAGCCCGGTCAACCTGCTTATTGCGGCGCTCGGCTCTTTCATCGGCACCATCGTCGGGCTGCTGCCGGGCCTGGGGCCCATCAACGGCGTGGCCATCCTCATGCCGCTGGCGTTTGCCATGAAGCTGCCCCCGGAAACTTCGCTGATCCTGCTGGCCGCGGTGTACATCGGCTGCGAGTACGGCGGACGCATCTCCTCGATCCTGCTCAATGTGCCCGGCGATGCCGGCGCGATCATGACCGCGCTGGACGGCTACCCCATGGCACGCAATGGCATGGGCGGCGTGGCGTTGTCGATCTCGGCCTGGAGCTCTTTCGTGGGCTCGCTGGTGGCCACGGTGGGCATCGTGTTGCTGGCGCCGTTGCTCGCGCAGTGGGCCTTGTCGTTCGGCCCGGCCGAGTATTTCGCGCTGATGTGTTTTGCCTTCGCCTGCATCGCTGGCTTGATGGGCGACGCGCCCGTGAAAGCTGGTGTGGCCGCCCTGATCGGCCTCTCGATGTCGTGCGTGGGGCTGGACTCGAATTCGGGTGTGTACCGCTTCACGGGCGGCGACATCCACCTGTCCGATGGCATCCAGTTCGTGGTGGTGGTGATCGGCGTGTTCTCCATCAGCGAGATCCTGCTCATGCTGCAGGAGCACCACAGCAAGACCGGCGCCATCACGCAGACCGGCCGCATGATGTTCAACCTGCGCGAGATGACCAGCACCTGGTGGGGCACGGTGCGCTCCAGCGTGCTGGGGTTCGTGGTGGGCGTGCTGCCGGGCGCGGGCGCCACCATTGCCAGTGCCATGGCGTATTCGATGGAAAAGCGCCTGACCGACAAGGAAGGCACCTTCGGCAAGGGCGACATTCGCGGCGTGGCCGCACCCGAGGCGGCCAACAACTCCGCGGCCACCGGCTCCTTCGTGCCCATGCTCACGCTGGGCATTCCGGGCTCGGGCACCACGGCGGTCATGGTGGGTGCGCTCTCGCTCTACAACATCACGCCGGGCCCGGCGCTGTTCACGCAACAGCCCGCGCTGGTGTGGGGACTGATCGCGTCGCTGTTTCTGGCCAACGTCATGCTGCTGGTGATGAACATCCCGATGGTGGGCCTGTTCACCCGCATCCTGCGCGTGCCCAACTGGCTGCTGGTGCCCTCCATCCTGGCGGTGAGCAGCGTGGGGGTGTACGCGGTGCACGCCACCACCTTCGACCTCATGCTCATGGTCGTGCTCGGTGTGGTGGCCTACCTGCTGCGCAAGCAGGGCGTGCCCATGGCGCCGCTCATCCTGGGCTTCGTGCTCGGTGACCTGATGGAGCAGAACCTGCGCCGTGCGCTGTCCATCAGCAACGGCGACGCCACGATTCTGGTGGGCAGCCCGATTTCGATCGGGCTGTGGTTGAGCGCCAGCCTGATGCTGATGCTGCCCGTGCTGATGCGCCTGGCGTCCCGGCGCACCCGCACGGGCGCCGTGCCGGCGCCCTGAACGGCCCGCGTCCTCAGAACTTCAGGCGGGCCCCGACGTAGTACGCGCGCGGCTCGCCCGGGGTGAGGATGGCGGCCGTGGCGGCGGCGCGGTCGCGCACGCTGAACTGCGACACGTAGTTCTTGTCGCCCAGGTTGCGGGCTTCGGCAAACACCTCCCAGTCCTTGCCGGTCCAGCCGGTGCGCAGGCCCCAGAGCGTGTACGAGTCCACGCGGTAGGTGTTGCTGAAGTCGGCGAAGCGGCTGCTGACGATGTCGAACGTGGGGCCAAAGAAGAAGCCGCTGGCATGGCGGTACAGCACTTCGCCTTTGATCGCGACCTTCGGTGCCGCCGGCAGCACGTTGTTGCCGTACACCGAATCACCGCGGAAGCGGAAGTGGTTGAACGTCATGTTGACCATCGGCTCCAGGCGGTGCTCGCGGCTGTCACCCAGCGCGAAGCTGCCCGCCACCAGCGCCTCGATGCCCGCGTGCACGGTGCGGTCGGCATTGATCGACAGGCTGGTGCCGGGTGCGCTCGGGTCATCGCGCGAAAGGATCTCGTTGCGCAGGCGCGTGTAGTACATCGCCACGTCCCAGTTCCAGTGGTTGCGCTGACCCAGCGCCTGCTTGCCACGCGTGCCCACTTCGAACACGGTGCCGCGCATCGCGTCGAGCAAGGTGTTGGCCGGGCCGCCGGGCGTTTCGTCTTCCAGTTCGTAGAACGTGGGGGCTTCGTAAATGCGGCTGACGTTGGCAAACAGCTGCGTGGTGGGCGTGAGCTGTCGGATCAGGCCGGCGCGGGGGTTGACGCTGTGGTAGTCGCCCTTGAGGCCGGCGCTGGCCACTTCACGGCTGGTGGAGATGGCCTGTGCGCCGTACACGGCGGTCCAGTTCGGCGCGAACTGCCAACGGTCCATCACGAAGAGTTCGAGGTTGTCGGCGCGGTTGTCCACCACGCTGGAGAGCGTTTGCGCGCCCCCGGGCATGTAGCTGAAGTTGCCCCCCTGCACGGTGGTCTGTGCGAGGTTCAGGCCCACGAGCATGTCGTGGGCACCCATGCGGCGCTGGTAGCGCAGCGAGCCGCCGGTGGTGCGTTGCTCGGTGTCGATCAGCAGCGAGAAGAAGGGCGGCGCGTAGACGATGGGGTGGTAGAGCTGCTGGCTCTCTTGCGACAGGCCCACGGTGAGCTTGCTGTCGGCGTCGATGGTCCACACCGTTTTGTTGGCCAGGCGCCAGCTCTCCACGTTGTAGCGGTAGTGGCCCGCCACGGCGGCGGCTTCGGCCTGGCGGGGGTCATCGAGCCATTGCTGGCGGGTGAGCACGCCCGGCAGTTCCTGCTGGTTGTCGATGTAGCTGGCGTAGAAGCGGGTGTGCACGTCGGGGGTGAGCTGCAGGCCGCCATTGGCGTAGAGGCCTTTGCGGTCTTGCCGCTGATGCAGGCGGTAGCCATCGGACTGGCGCGTCTCGGCCGTGACCAGGCCATCGAAGTTGCCGGCCACACCACCCAGCGTCACGCGGCCCTGCCACTGGCCAAAGCTGCCGGCATTGAGCAGCAGTTCGTTGCGCGCGCCGTCGCGCGCGGTGGGGGTGATGAAGTCGATGGCGCCGCCCAGCGTGGCGGCTCCGTAGGTGAGCGCGTTGGCGCCGCGCGCCACCACGGCATGGCTGGCGGAGAGCGGGTCGATCTGGCGGTTGTGGTTGTTGCCGTCCGCGGCGGTCACGGGCAAGCCGTCCTGCAGCAGTTTGATGCCGTTGCCGTCGTAGTTGGTGGCGTCCAGGTTGGAGCCGCGGCTGGAGAGAAAGGACGAGTCGCCCGTGGAGCCACTGGCGACCCACAGGCCGGGCACGTAGCGCAGCATGTCGCCCAGGCTGGTGACCTGGCGCAGGCGCAGGCTTTCGCCGTCGATGAGCGAGACGCCGCCCGGGGTCAGGGCTTGCTCGGCTTCGAGCTCCTGGCGGGCGGGGTCGCTGGCCTGGTCGGCCTGGATGACCACCGTGGGCAGTTGTGGCGCGGTGGACGGTGGTGTGGTGGTTTGTGCGAAGGCGCTGGAGGCCAGCACGGCGGCGCACAGCACGGCGCAGGAAGGTCGGTTCATGGTGTTCGATGCAAGAGGGTTCTGGACAGGGCGTGGCGCACGCGTGGCATGCAGGCGCACCGCTGCAGGCGTGCAAGCGGCATGCGCAGCGCCATGCAGCGCAAGCGACACAAAAGCGGGGGAGACGGGCCTCAGGCCTGCGCGGGCGGGCCGTGCGAGGGCGGCGGCAGCGCGTGCCGGCGCAGCGCCACTGCGGGTTGTCGCGTCGGCGCCGGGGTGGGCGCCGCGACGGGGGAGAAAGCCGGCAGCTCGGTGGCGCCCAGGGGTGCCGGTGTCGAGGCCACCATGCACAGCTGGGCGCAATTGGCGAGGTGGTCGGCACTGAGGCTGTCCCGCTCGAGCGCGTCGAGGATCTCGGCGGGCAAGGCCGCCCGGGCTTCGGCCGCGTTTGCCGGGGTGCCACACCATGCGCCCATGGCGCTGTTGGGCGCAGCGGCCATGGCCGCGTGGGCCACGGGCATGCACAGCTGCGCGAACCAGGTCAGGAAGACCAGGGTCCAGGCCAAACGTCGATGTGCCAGGGTGCGCCGCATGGGCGTGGATTCTAGTCATCGCCCTGCGCGCCCACGGACTTGCAGCGCGCCTGCACAATGGCGCGACACCCCTCAACAGGCGGGTTTTCGGCCCCCCAACACCCAGGAGACGACCATGTTCAAAGCCCTCGTGATCACCAAGCCCGAGTCGGGTTACCAGTGCGAACTCACCGAGCTCGACGAAGCCCAGCTGCCGGCCAGTGGCGATGTGACGGTGCGTGTGGACTACTCCACCGTGAACTACAAGGACGGGCTGGCCATCACGGGCAAGTCGCCGGTGGTGCGCAGCTTCCCCATGGTGCCGGGCATCGACTTCGCGGGCTCCGTCACCCACAGCGACCACCCGAAGTGGAAGGCCGGCGACCGCGTGCTGCTCAACGGTTTTGGCGTGGGCGAGGGGCACTGGGGCGGCCTGTCGCAAATGGCGCGCGTCAAGGGCGACTGGCTGGTGGCCTTGCCCGACACCCTGAGCGAGCGCGATGCCATGGCGCTGGGCACCGCGGGCTACACCGCCATGCTGTGCGTGCAGGCGCTGCAGAAACACTGGGCTGAAGCGGGCGTGGCCGCCGGCAGCGGCGAGGTGCTGGTGACGGGCGCGGGCGGTGGCGTGGGCAGCGTGGCCATTGCGCTGCTGGCCGGCCTGGGCCACACCGTGGTGGCCTCCACCGGGCGGCCGCAGGAAGCGGATTACCTGAAGGCGCTCGGTGCGGCCAGCGTGATCGACCGCGCCGGGCTCGGGGCACCGGGCAAGCCCTTGCAGAAGGAGCGCTGGATCGGTGTGGTGGATTCGGTGGGCAGCCACACGCTGGCCAATGCCTGCGCCAGCACCCGCTATGGCGGCGCGGTGGCGGCCTGTGGACTGGCGCAGGGCATGGACCTGCCCGCGAGCGTGGCGCCTTTCATCTTGCGCGGTGTCACGCTGTACGGCATCGACAGCGTGATGGCCCCGATGGCGCGCCGCGAAGCCGCGTGGGACGCGCTCGCCAAGACGCTCGACCGCGCCCAGCTCGCTGCCATGACCACCGAGATCGGCCTGGCGGATGCGGTGGCCGCCGCGAGCCAGATCCTGGCCGGCCAGGTGCGAGGCCGGCTGGTGGTGAAGGTCAAGGACTGAGCGCCGTGCCCGCCGGCACCACCTGCCGGTAGGCGTGCCAGGTCGCGTGGCCCACCACCGGGCCCACGACGATGAGGCCGGCCAGGTACGGCAGCATCGACAGCCCCACCAGCAGCGTGATCAGCGCACCCCACCACGCCATCACCCCGGGGTTTTGCAGGCAGGCGCGAATGCTCGTGAGCCCGGCCGAAATGGCGTCCACCTCCCGGTCCAGGATCATGGGGATCGAGACCACGCTGGTGACAAAGATGAGCCCGGCAAACACGCCGCCCACCAGCGTGTAGGTGATGAGGAACTCGAGGTTCTCGCGCGCGAGCAGCTGCGCAAGCAGGTCGTGCGCTTCGGGCACGGTGCTGAAGGTCACGGCAAACACCACCAGCGACGCACGGCCCCACAGCATTTCCAGAATGAGCAGCACGCCGGCAAAGATCGCCATGGTGCCTTTCGTGGGCCGCCACGCCGCGAGCGAAGCTGCAAAGCGGGGCCGCCGGCCTTGCTGCAGCGCGCGGCTGGCGTCGTACAGGCCCAGACAGAGAAATGGCCCGATGAGCAGGAAGCCCGCCGAGAGCGCCAGCACGTAAGCCGGCGCAGCCTGAAACACCGCCAGCAGCGCGTGCCCCATGAGGAAGAAACACACGCCGTAGAACAGCCCGACCGGGCTGCGCACGAAATCGTTCCAGCCCAGGCGCAGCCAGCGCAGCGGATCGCCCGCGCTCAGCGATGCGATGGGCAGGTCGAGCACGGTGGGCGGGGGCGCTTCTTCTGGCATCGGGGTCTCCTCGGGGGTGGGCGCGCCACCTCGTGGCGGGTGGTTGGCGCGGGGTGGGATGCGGCTTGTCAGTTGAGCTGGTGCCCGCGCAAATGCAGCGCCAGCGCTTCGTCAAACGCGTGGGTGTGGCGCGAGAACCAGGCTGCCAGCTCGCGCGACATCTGCCGCACCTGCGCGAGCTGCCCCTGGCGAAGCTGCCCCACGCCCTCGCGCAGCAGGTTCAGCACCACGCGGTGTTCGAGCGAATGCGCGTCCGACTGCCGGTGGCCGGTCTCGCGCATCCAGGTGTCTTCCTGGCCGAAATGCGTGGCGACGTGGGCCACCAGTTCGCCCCAGGCCTGCGAGAGGTCGGCGTCGCTGGCCCGCTGCGCCTGTGCGAGCCGCTCCATGAGTTCGTGGTTCATCCTGTCCAGCGGATCAAAGTCCAGCGACAGGGCCGGGGTCCATTGCGCGGTGTTCATCGGGTGCTCCTTCTGGCCGTTCGGGCCGCTTCCTTGCGGCGTGTCGCCAGCTTGGCAGGGCGCGCTGGCGCGCGCCTTGATCCAGCGCAAACGCGGCCCACGCGCAAGGCCCGCCCGCCCGTGGGTGTGATGGCGCGCCGCTACACTGCCCGGCCTATGACCAGTGAATTCCAGCCCCCCTACGTGCCGCTGTCCGATGTGCATGGCGCCCTCAAAACCACCGGTTTCGCGTTGCTCAGCGCGGCCGCCGTGGGCGAGTGGCTGGCGGCCAGCCCGGCCGATCTGGCGGCGCTGCACGCGGGCTGGAACCAGCTGCCACCCGATGCGTACCTGAAGGACGGCGGGCGCTACCGCCGCCGGCGCCACAGCTGCTTTGTGGTGGAAGCGGGGCAGGTGCAGCAGGTGCTGCACCGCGCCCACTGGCAGCCGCTGGAATACAACGCGCTGCACGGCGGCATGCAGCGTTGGTTTGAACCCATGGAGCCCGCCACGGTGGCCCTGCCGGTGTGGCAGCGCCTGCTGGCCCGGCTGGGCGACGCCGCCAGCGCGCTGCGCGGTGTCCAGCCCTGGAGCGTGGAGGCGCATGTGTTTCGCATCGACACCACCGACGGCATTGGCCGGCCCACGCCCGAAGGCGCGCACCGCGACGGCGTGGACCTGGTCGCCGTGTTCATGGTGGACCGCCACGCCATCAAGGGCGGCGAGAGCCGGGTGTTCGAGGCCAACGGCCCCAGCGGCCAGCGCTTCACGTTGCGCGAGCCCTGGTCGCTGCTGCTGCTGGACGATGCCCGCGTAATCCACGAAAGCACACCCATCCAGCCGCTGGACGCCGATGCGCTGGGCTGGCGCGACACGCTGGTGGTGACCTACCGCCAGGGCGCCTTCCAGGGCGACTGAGCCGCCGTGGACAACCTGCGCGAGCTGTCTTCCCGCATGGCCCGGCCGGGCCGCTTGGAGGCGATCGTGTTGCGGCCGGCGCGGCGCGCGGTGCCGCTGCTGGTGCAGGAAGTGCAGGCCGTGGCTGGCCAGGGTCTGGAAGGCGACCGTGCCGGTGCCGGGCGGCGGCCTGGGGCGAGCCCGTCGCGCCGGCAGGTCACGCTCATGCAGGCCGAGCACCTGCCCGTGATCGCTGCGCTCACCGGCCGCGATGCGGTGCTGCCCGCCGAGCTGCGGCGCAACCTCGTGATTTCGGGCCTGAACCTGCTGGCCGCGCGCAGCCCGTTTGCCGACCAGCCCTTGCGGCTGCGCATCGGCGCCGATGTGCTGCTGGACGTGACCGGCCCCTGCGCGCCCTGCTCGCGCATGGAAGAGGTGCTGGGTGCCGGTGGCTACGCGGCCATGCGCGGCCACGGCGGTGTCACGGCCGTGGTGGTGGCCGGCGGCGTGGTGCGGGTGGGCGACGCGGTGGTGATGGAGACGCCGGGCCCGGCCTGAGCCCGCCCGGCGGCGGGCGTTACACCCGCTCGAAGATCGCGGCGATGCCCTGGCCGCCACCAATGCACATGGTCACCAGCGCGTAGCGGCCCTGAATGCGCTGCAGCTCGTGGATGGCCTTGACGGTGATCAGCGCGCCGGTGGCGCCAATCGGGTGGCCCAGCGAAATGCCCGAGCCGTTGGGGTTGACCTTGGCCGGGTCCAGGCCGAGGTCCTTGGTCACGGCGCAGGCCTGCGCGGCGAAGGCTTCGTTGGCCTCGATCACATCAAGATCGTTCACGGTGAGGCCGGCCTTTTTCAGCGCAAGCTGGGTCGCGGGCACGGGGCCGATGCCCATGTACTTCGGGTCCACGCCGGCGTGCGCATACGCCACCAGACGGGCCAGCGGTTTCGCGCCGCGCGCCTTGACCTGTGCGCCTTCCATCAGCACCACGGCGGCGGCCGCGTCGTTGATGCCCGAGGCGTTGCCGGCGGTCACGGTGCCGTTCTCCTTCACGAACACCGGCTTGAGCTTGGCCAGGTCTTCCATCGTGGCGTTGCTGCGGAAGTGCTCGTCGGTGGCGTAGGCCACGTCGCCCTTTTTGCTCTTGAGCATCACCGGCACGATCTGGTCCTTGAACACGCCGGCTTCGGTGGCGCGCTGCGCGCGGTTGTGGCTTTCCACGGCCAGCTTGTCCTGGTCTTCGCGGCTGATGCCCCATTTGGCCGCGATGTTCTCGGCCGTCACACCCATGTGGATGGTGTGGAAGGGGTCGTGCAGCGCCCCCACCATCATGTCCACCATCTTGGTGTCGCCCATGCGGGCACCCCAGCGCATGTTCAGGCTGGCAAAGGGTGCGCGGCTCATCACCTCGGCACCCGCGCCAATGGCCACGTCGGTGTCGCCCAGCAAGATGCCCTGTGCCGCCGACACGATGGCCTGCAGGCCCGAGCCGCAGAGGCGGTTGACGTTGAAGGCCGGCGTGCCTTCGGCGCAGCCGCCGTGGATGGCCGCGACGCGCGAGAGGTACATGTCTTTGGGTTCGGTGTTGACCACGTGGCCGAACACCACATGGCCGACGTCCTTGCCATCCACGCCGGCCCGCGCCAGCGACTCGCGCACCACGAGGGCGCCGAGCTCGGTGGGGGGCTGGTCTTTCAGGCTGCCGCCAAAGGTGCCAATGGCGGTGCGCACGGCGCTGACAACGAAAACTTCACGGCTGCTCATGGGGGTCTCCTGATGGTGGGGGATACCCGCCATCGTATCCGCCACCCCCGTGGCGACTTTGCGCTGCGTCAGAAAGTCTGGCGGGCGATCACGCGCAGTTGCGTGCCGCTGCCGTCGCGGCCCGGACGCGTCAGAAAGATCTCGCCCATGGCCGGGTTCTGGCCGGTGAGGGCGGTGATGTTGACCTGGTGCGTCACCAGCGCGAGGTTGCGCGGCGCCTGCCAGCCCTGCACCGCGTCGAGCACGGCGCGCGTCTGGGTGTCACGGTCGCCCGTCTCGAAGAACGAGTTGATGGGCGGCCACACGGTGTTCTGCTTGAAGGCCAGCATGGCCGTGTCGACGCAGCGGCACCACGCGCTGGAGCGCACCTGGTCGACCTTGACGCGCTCGCGCAGAAACGCCGCGTGCACCTTGCGGGCCTGCTCGCGCCCGGCGTCGCTCAGGTTGCGCTGGGTGCTGCAGTTGCCGATCTCGAAGTTGGGTGGGTCGCCCACGCCGGGCACGGTCTGGGCGTGGCGCATCAGCAGCACGCAGCCGCCCTCGCGCAGCAGGGTCCAGAAGCCGGGCTCCTGCGCCAGGGCCAGAGCGGGCAGGGCGCCCAGCGTGAGGGCGGTGGCCTGGGTGAAATCGCGTCGGTTCATGAAATGTCCTCGGGGTGGGTCAATCGCGCACATCGGCCACGGGCTGCGTGCCGAAGTCGGGGCGCTCCAGCCACGCCAGCACGCGGGCGGCGGCCTCGGCTGGCGATGTGAGCTGTCCCTGGCGCTTGAGTTCCACGAACCGTTCGAGATCGGGAAACGCGGCGGAGTCGCCCGCGCGCAGTTGCGACTGCATGTCGGTGTCGATCACCCCGGGCGCCAGCGACACCAGTCGCGCGCCGTGCGGGTGCTGCGCCTCGTCCAGCGCGCTGCAGCGGGTGAAGTGGTCCATGCCGGCCTTGGCCGCGCAGTACGGCGCTTGCGCCGCCATGGCCCGGCGGCCCAGGCCCGAGGAAATGTTGAGCACCTTGCGCGGCCCGCGCCAGCCGCCAGCCACCCAGGCGCCGGTGGCGCGCAAGAAAGCGGCGGTGAGCTGCATGGGCGCTTCGAGCCCCACGCGCAAGGCGTTGGCGAGGTCTTCGGGCGGGCAGTCTTCCAGCGGGCCAATGCGCGGGATCACCCCGGCGTTGTTGATGAGCGTGGCGCTGGCCACCTGCGCGGCGTCTTGCTCGGCCAGCCACGCCTGCAGGCGCTGCGCGGCGGTGGTGGTGTCGGCCAAGTCTTGCGTCCACTGCGTGAAAGGGGCGTTGAGCCGCTGCGCTTCGTCGGCCAGCTGGCGGTTCACGTGGCGCGAAATGCAGAGCAGGTGGCGCTGGGGGCTGAGCAGCTGCAGGGCCATGTGCAGGCCCATGCCGCGCGAGCCGCCGGTGAGGATGGTGAGGGAATGGGTCATGAGGGGTCTCAAAAAGGGCAGGGGCTGTGAAAGGCGATGGTCTCACCGTGCCGCGGATGCGGCAGCGAGAGGGCATGGGCATGCAACAGCAGGCGGGGCGCGCGGGCCTGCTGCTCGGGGGTGGCGTACAGCGCGTCGCCCAGGATGGGGTAGCCAATGGCTTGCAGGTGCACGCGCAGCTGGTGGGTGCGGCCGGTGACGGGCTCGAGTTCGAGGCGTGTGGCGTCGACGGGTGGCGTGTCGGCCAGGCGCCAGCGCGTCACGCTGGGTTTGCCGAGCTCGGCGCTCACGATGCTGCGCGGGCGGTTGGGCCAGTCGATGGTCAGCGGCAGGTCGATGGTGTTCCAGCCGTTGTCGGGCTGCGGATTGGCGAGCGTGCCGGCCACGACGGCGGTGTAGCGCTTGTGCACCTGCCGGGTTTCGAAGGCGCGGCTGAGCTGGCGTTGGGCGTCCAGGCCACGCGCCATGACGACGAGGCCGGAGGTGGCCATGTCGAGCCGGTGGACCACGAGCGCATCAGGCCAGCGGGCCTGGGCCCGGGCGCTGAGGCAGTCCTGTTTGTCGGGGCCTTTGCCTGGGACAGCGAGAAGGCCTGCGGGTTTGTCGAGGACGATCAGGTGGTCGTCTTCGTGGATGACCTTCAGGTTGCTCAAGGGTTGCACCTCGCGGGCGTTCGGGCACACGGCGCCCTGCTCCGCGCATGTCCCCCGCCGGCTGGTGCCGGCTCCTCCTTGATTTCGCTGCGC
>NZ_JAHVAB010000071.1 GCF_019264445.1 Hydrogenophaga sp. | reverse complement strand
GAGCGTGGGGGCAACGCGACCGGGCCAGCCGCCGGGCCGCCCCAAGGCAGGCCCAGCCCCCTCGGGGGGCAGCGACCCGCGCAGCGGCGGAGCGTGGGGGCAACGCGACCGGGCCAGCCGCCGGGCCGCCCCCAAGGCAGGCCCAGCCCCCTCGGGGGGCAGCGACCCGCGCAGCGGCGGAGCGTGGGGGCTCTTTTACCGGCCGAGTCGGTAAGGCTCGTCGAAGTCGATGAAGTCGTGCTCGGCCAGCGCATCGTCGACCCACGCCTTCACGCCGGGCAGTGCACTCACGCGCGCCACGTAGGCGCTGAGGTCGGCGGGCAGGGGCAGCTGGTAGGTGTTCAGGCGCATGCAGACCGGCGCAAAGTAGGCGTCGGCAATCGTGAAGTCGCCAAACAGCAGGCTGTGGGCCGGCTGCGCTGCGAGCAGCTCGCCCCAGAGGCCGCACAGGCGCGCCACGTCGGCGCGCACGTCGGGCTTGTCGCGCCAGACCAGTCTGCCCACATCGGGCAGCGAGGCCTCGATGTTCATGGGGCAGTGGTTGCGCAGCGCGCCAAAGCCGCTGTGCATTTCGGCGCACACGCTGCGTGCGCGAGCCCGGGCTTTCACGTCCTGGGGCCAAAGGTGGTGTTCGGGGAAGCGCTCGGCGAGGTACTCGGCAATCGCCAGGGTGTCCCACACGGCGAAGCCATCGTCGACCAGCACCGGCACCTTGGCAATGGGGCTGACGGTGCGCAGCTGCTTCTTGAAGACCGAGTCCGGGTCGAAGGAGTCGAACCGCACCATCACTTCTTCAAATGGAATGCCCGCCTGTTTCATGAGCACCCAGGGCCGCATGGACCACGACGAGTAATTCTTGTTGCCGACGTAAAGCTTCAAAGCCATGGGAATGCCCTCCAGAAATGAGGGGCCCATGGTAGGACGTTGCCGGCCCGCCATTGATGCGAAAACGCGCCCGGATTGATTCGGCGCAGATGAATGCTTTAGGCGTATTTTTCGAGAATGCGCGTGGAGCGCTCGACTTCGCGAAATGTGTTGATCTCGGAGTTCGATTCCGTCACGGCGTCCATTACCGAACAGGCCATCATGCGGTAGAAGGCTTTGTCCATGGCCTTGCGCGCGGCGGCCATCTGCTGGGCCACGTCTTCACAGCCGCGGCCCGCCTCCACCATCTCGATCAGGCCCCGCACCTGGCCCTCGATGCGCTTGAGCCGGTTGACCACATCGCGCTGGTGTTCCGGGCGGTAGGTTGAGGGCAGTGAGTGTGCCTCGGGGCGGCGGTTCGGGCTTTTGGGCTGTGGGGTGGTCATGGTGCTGGGTGTCGGTTAAAGGTATTCATTTCGGCGACGTGCTGAGTGTGCCAAAAAAATACCCCCGTACCCCAAAACCGCCTGCAAGGGGGTGTCAGCGCCCGGCTTCGTGCCGGTAGTCCAGCAACTGGCTGCGCCCGCCGCGTTGCCCCAGGTAGGTGGGCGCCACGCTGTGCACGCTGGCTGGCACGACCCCCAGGGCCGAAAGGCCCGGCCATTGCTGAGTGGCCACGTTGTCGACCGACATGGCCGCGAGGTTGTCGCGGCTCATCAGGGGCTCGCCCGGCATGAGTTCCATGACGCGGGCCTGCAGTTGGCCCAGTGCTGCGGGCAAGGGCCATACGGGGCGCTGGCGACTGCCGTAACGACCGGCGATGCGCACCAGCTCGGCGAGGGTGAGCACGTCGGGCCCCACGCACTCGAAGGTCTGGCCCACGCTGCTCATGGGCAGGCCGCTGTCGCGCAGGCTGGCTTCAATGGCGCTGGCCACGTCTTCCACCCACACGGGCTGAAAGCGGGCGCCGGCACTGGCCAGGGGGACCACAGGAAAGACCGCCTGCAGTTGCGCAAACAGGTTGAGGAAGCGGTCCCCGCTGCCAAAGACCACGCTGGGGCGCAGGATGGTGAGGTCCAGGCCGGCGCCGCGCAGCACCTCTTCACCGCGCGCCTTGCTGCGCTGGTAACGCGAGGGGCCGTCCAGGCTCACGCCGAGGGCGCTGACATGCACCATGCGGCGCACGCCTTCGGCCGCACACGCCTCGGCCAGCGCCAGCGGCAGCTCGACATGCGCGCGTTCAAAGGCGTCTTCGGTGCCATGCAGGATGGCCACGAGGTTGACCACCGCGTCCTGCCCGTGCAGCAGGCCCAACAGTTGCGCCGGATCGTGCACGTCGGCTTCGATCACGGTCACGCGGGGGAGGTGCTGCACGCTGGCGGCGTTGCGGGCGCGCCGCGTGGGCACGGTGATGTGCCAGCCTTGCCGGTGCAGTTTTTCGCAGACATGTCGGCCAATGAAGCCGGTGCCGCCCAGGAGGAGAACGTTGTTCATGAGGCGATGTGCCGTGTGTGGCTGTCGTCAGGGCAGGTCGGGGTTGATCGTGGGCGCCCCGTTGGGCCGCGGACCCACGGTGCCCAGCCTCGCTCGCAGCGACTGGGGCTGGCCTGTGATGAGGGCCGCGTAGTTGGTGGTGTTGGCCAGCACGCGCTTGACGTAGTCGCGCGTTTCCTCGAACGGGATGTTTTCGGCCCAGACTTCGCCCGGCAGCACGGGGCCGTTGCGCCATTGGCGCGAGCGGCCCGGGCCCGCGTTGTACGCGGCGGCGGCCAGCGGCAGCGAGCCCTGGAAGTCATCCAGCGCAAATTTGAGGTAGGCGGTGCCGATCTGGATGTTGGTGTCGCGCTCGGTGATCTGGGAGGGCTTGAAGTCGGTCAGGCCGATCTTGCGCGCGGTCCAGCGCGCGGTGGCCGGCATCACCTGCATGAGACCCGAGGCACCCACCCCCGAGCGCGCGTCGGTGATGAAGCGGCTCTCCTGCCGGATCAGGCCGTACACATAGGCCGGGTCGAGGCCGATCTCGTTCGCACGGCTCACCACCTGGGCGCGGTGGGGCGTGGGGAAGCGCTGGGTGTGGTCCAGGGTGTCCGAGGTGCGCAGGCTGGTGTTGATGCAGCGGTCCCACAGCTCGTGCTGGCAGGCCAGCGCAGCGGCGGCCAGCAGCTCGCGTTCGCCCATGCCACCCGGGTTGTGCAGGCCCACGGTGTAGTTCCATTCGCGCACGCCTTCGCTGCGCAGGCCCAGGCGGATGGCGATCAGGGCGCGGCGCAGGCCCGGGTTGGACTGCGCGGCATTGACCTCTTCGGCGGTGAGCGCAGCGGGTGCCGGCGGCACGGTGATGGGGCGACCGAGTTCTTCGAGCGCAAGCTGTTCGTAGAAGTCGCGGCTGGAGGCGATGCGCTCGAAGAGATCGCGCGCCTGCGCCGTCGCGGCCACCGCGTCGGGCTGCTTGAGCGTCTGGATCGCGCGCGCTTTCCAGTACAGCCAGGTGGGCTCCTTCTGCTGCGACTCGCTCATGGCGTCGATCGCTTCGCGCACGGCCACCCACTCACCCGCGCGCATGCCGGCGCGGGCCTTCCAGGCCAGGTGCTCGTCGTGCATGAAGCTGTCTTCGCCGTTGGCGAAGTGGGTCAGCGCTTCGGGTTGCAGTTTCTGTGCGGTGCGTTTGCCGATCACGCCCCAGATCCAGCTGCGCTCTTCCTTGGTGAGCTGGGCTTTCCAGCGCGTGCGGTCCATTTCGAGCGCCGCAGCCGCCGGGTCGTTGGCGGCCAGGCGCACGATGGCGAGCGTGACCAGTTCCTTGGTGCGGGGCCGGATGGCGGTGAGCTTTTCGTCGAGGTACTTCGCCGGGTCGTTGGCGATGCTCTCCACGGTGGCGGTCAGGTCAGGATCGATCATGGCCACGGCTTGCGTGGCCACGCGCGGCCGGTTGAGATCCATGGCCAGGCGTGCGCGCTGCCACACCGCCTGCGGCTTGAGGTGGCGCGTGTCCAGCAGGGCTTTGGCGGCGGACGCACAGCCGTCGTCGGCGTCGCGCTGGGCGTGCCAGTTGGCCTGTACCAGCGGGGCGGCCACTTCGCCGGACGTGCGGCCGGTGGCCACATCGCGCAGGAGCGCGTAGCAGCGCACTTGCCGGTCGTCGTTCATCCGGTAGCGTGGCAGTTCGGCGTCGAAATTGCTCCAGTCACGCGCCTTGCCCAGTTGCAGCAACCAGTCGTTGCGCAGGCGGTCTTCCCAGTAGCTGCCCGCCATGCGGTCGAGTGCGGCGCGAATGTCGGTGGGGCTGGCGATGTCCAGCCGCGCACGGGCTTCCCAGTACTGGGCCAGCGGCTCCAGCGCGTGGCCGCGCACGCTGGGCAGCAGGTTGGCCAGCTGGAAGTTGTTGCCACGGCTGAACGCTGATCGCATGTCGAGCAGCGCGGCGTCGCCACCGGCGCCTTGTGCAAACAACGAACCCGGCAGCACCAGCCCCGCCATAATGACCCGCAGACCGAGCCCCCGCAGGTGACGACCGATTCGCTGCGCGCTTTCCCGTTTCTCATCAACCAGTTTCATGTATCGATTATGGACAACAAAGACGGTCAGAGCCCCCACAAACCCCACGCTGCGCACGCCGACGGATCGGCGGCAGCGCTCAAGGTCGAATGGCGAAAATCGCTGATTGAAAAACGACAGGGACTGGCCGACCGCGCCTGGCGCAACGACCTGCTGCAGCGTGTGATGCGCGTGTGGCTGATCGACCGGCCCGACGCCGTGATCGGCGCGTACTGGCCGATCAAGGGCGAGTTCGATCCGCTGCCCGCGCTCTTTCGCTGGCAGGAAGCGGGGCTCGAAGAGGACGCGCAGGGTGCCCAGCGGCATCGGCGCATCGGCCTGCCTGTGGTCAACAAGATCGACAAGACCCTGACCTTCTACACCTGGTACCCCGGTTGCCCGATGGAGGAAGACGCCTACGGCATTCCGAAGCCCAAAGACACCGAGATCGTTGAACCAACCCTGATCTTCGTGCCCTGCGTGGGCTATGGCCCGGGTGGTTTCCGGCTCGGCTACGGCGGCGGTTTCTACGACCGAACCCTCGCCAGCCTCAGTCCCAAGCCGTTCACGGTAGGGCTGGGTTACGACTTTGGCTACCTGCCCGACCTCAAGCCCGAGGTCCACGACGTGCCGCTGGACGCGATCCTGAGCGACACCGGCGTGATGTGGCCTGAAAGGTAGGGCCCCCACGCTCCGCCGCTGCGCGGGTCGCTGCCCCCCGAGGGGGCTGGGCCGGCCTTGGGGCGGCCCGGCGGCTGGCCCCTGGAGGGTATTGCCCCCACGCTCCACCGCTGCGCGGGTCGCTGCCCCCCCGAGGGGGTTGGGCCTGCCTTGGGGCGGCCCGGCGGCTGGCCCTGGCCCCCACGCTCCACCGCTTCCGCTACGGGTGTTCGGCGTTGGCGTGGGCTTCGGTGATGCGTTTTTCGCGGCGCACGAGGTAGAGGCCGCTGCCGATGATGATGGCGGCGCCCAGCCAGGTGTGTGACTCGGGCAGGGTGTGCCAGATCAGCCAGTCCAGCCCCAGTCCCCAGGCCAGTGCGCTGTACTCGAAGGGGGCCACCGCTGATGCCTGGCCATGGCGGAAGGCCTCGGTGATGGCGAGCTGGCCGCAAAAGCCGGTGATGGCCAGCGCGAGCAGCAGCCAGGCGTCGCTGCGCTGGATGGCGACCCAGTCGGGCCAGGCCAGTGTGCCTGCGCCGATGGCCACCAGCACCATCATCGACAACACCATGCTCTCGCTGCTGTCGGTGCGGCTCACCAGCCGCCCTGCCACGGCGGTGATCGCGTAGCACAGGGCTGCGCCCAGGGTGGCCAGGCCGCCCAGCGTGACGAAGCCGGTGGTGAGGTCTTCGCCACTGGGCCGCAGCGCAATCAGCACGCCAACGAAGCCGATGCCGATGGCCCACCAGTGGGCCGGCGGCACGCGCTCCTTTAGCACTGGCACCGACAGTGCGGTGATCAGCAGCGGCGAGATGAAGAACAGCGTGTAAGCGGCCGACAGCGGCAGCTCGCGCACGCCCATCGTGAACATCGCGAGCATGGCGATGCCGAGCACGCCCCGCAGCAGGTGCAGGGGCCAGCGCACCTTGAGCACCGTGCGCCAGGCGCCGCGCCAGGTGATGTAAAGCACCACCAGCGGCAAGGCGGTGAGGCCGCGCAAGGCGGCAATCTGCAGCGCCGGGTAGCGTGCCGAGAGGGTTTTGAGGACCGCGTCCATGAGGGCGAAGAAGCCCACGGCCAGCAGCATGAAGACGATGCTGCGCAGGTTACCGGCAGCGGTGTGGGTGTGACGTTCCATGGGCCGCGTGGGTGTCAGTCCATCTGGTCAATGGTGTCGGGGTCCGGCACATCGCCGATGGCTTCGCGGGTGGCCGCGGCCTGCAGTAGCAGCCAGTCGCAAAACGCCTTGACCTCGGGGCGTTGGGCGCTGCGAGGCGCCACGATCAGCCAGTACACCAGGGGCGAGTCCAGGCGGGTGTGGGGCAGGGGCTCCACCAGCGCGCCGCTGGCCAGGCTCTCGGCCACCAGCGGCAGGCGCGCCAGGGCCACGCCCTGGCCGGTGAGCGCGGCCTGCACGATCTGGTTGGCGTAGTTGAAGTACATCCAGCGCTGCGGCGTGAGCTTGGCGGGTGCGTTGCGGGTGGTGCGCTTGCCGTTGGCCGGGGTGCTGCCGAAGGTGTCGAGCCAGCGCTGCCAGGTGAGCCACTCCAGGTGGCGAGTGCGGTGCGCATCGCCCGCTTCGATGAGCGCGCAGCGCGAGAGGTCTTCAATGCTCTGGATCGGGTGCGACTTCAGCAGCCACGGGCTGGCCACGGGCGTGAGCTGCTCACCAAACAGCCGGTGCGCGCTGGCCGGCATGGCTTGCGGCACGGCGTAGCGCAGGGCGAGGTCCACATCGGAGGTGGCCAGATCCACCGCGTTGTCGGTGGCATCGATGCGGATGTCGATGTCGGGGTGGTCGCGCTGGAACGCTTCGAGCCGCGGGATCAGCCACATCGAGGCGAACGACGCCCAGGTGGTGATGGCCACGCTTTTGCGCCCTGCGCTCTGGCGGATTTGCCGCACCGCGGCGTCGATGCGCTCCAGCGCCATGCTGGAGGCGCGCAGCAGCTGAGAGCCCGCGCTGGTGAGCTCGACCGCGCGCGTGTGTCGCAGGAAGAGCGCCGTGCCCACCTCGTCTTCCAGCGCCTGAATCTGCCGGCTGACCGCGCTCTGCGTCAGCGAGAGCTCTTCGGCGGCGGCGCGGAAATTGAGGTGGCGGGCCACCGCCTCGAAGGCGCGCAGGTGCCCGGCGGCGATCGGGCGGGTGCGGGGGTGGCTGCTGGTGAGCTGCATGGAGGCTCCTGGCATTGATGCGGTTATCGAATCAATAGCTTACTGCGCTTTCATTGGACGACAAGGGGGCGCAGCCCGAAGATTCATTCCCAGGATGAGCTACTTGTCCTTTCTTCAGGAGCCTCTCATGACCACCCGTTTCGCCTCCCCCGCCGTGTCGTCCGACCGCCTCGCCGCCCCCATCAGCGCGCGGGGCTGGCGGCTGGATGTGCGCCGGGCGATGACCCTGCGCCCACAAGTGCCCAGCCGGTTGCAGATCACGCAAGGCCGCGTCTGGGTGACGCTGGGCCTGCCGCACCTGGGCCATGGCAACGAGTCGGGAGACCTGATGCTGGAGGCGGGCCAGTGCCTGACGGTGCCAGCAGGCGCGCGCCTCGTGATGGAGCCCTGGCAGGCCGAGCAGGCCGGGCCCGTGCGGTTCGACTGGTGGACCGAGCCCGAGTCGTCCGCTGCCGCGCAGCCGAGCCGGTTTGGGCGCGAGGTGGCCACCCCGTCGCGCGAACTGGCGACGGCGCTGGGCCAGGCGGGCTGGGCGTTCCTGCGGTTGTTGCGTGGCCTGTTTGGCTACAGCGAATATCTGGTAGCGGGCCGGGGACGTGTTCTGACCCCATTCGAGTCCAACCCACCCTGAAGGGGTGTTGCCCCCACGCTCCGCCGCTGCGCGGGTCGCTGCCCCCCGAGGGGGCTGGGCCTGCCTT
>NZ_JAHVAB010000011.1 GCF_019264445.1 Hydrogenophaga sp. | reverse complement strand
ATCTTGGGCCGGCGTAGCCGGACCCTCGATGCCTCTGGTGGCGTGGTCTCTCGCCGTTAAAACGTCGACAGGTCGTATGGGCCGCCTTGCGCCAGCGCGCGCTGGTAGGCGGGGCGCTCGTGGATGCGGCGCAGCCAGTCGGCGAGCTTGGGCCGGTTCTTGAGCAGGCCGCGTGCGTCGGCGGCTTCGATGCCGAAGCTCATCTGCACGTCGGCCGCGCTGAACGAGCGCCCGGCGAACCACGGGCCGTGCTCGGTGAGCTCGGCTTCCAGATAGTCGAAGTGGCGTTTGAGGTTGGGCGTGACCAGCAGGCCCTTGACCTGCGTGGAGATCGCCTTGGCCACCGGTTTCACGATGAAGGGCGCCTTGCGCTCGATCTGGTCAAACACCAGCTGCAGCAGCAGCGGCGTGGCCAGCGAGCCTTCGGCGTAGTGCAGCCAGTAGCGGTAGCGCAGAAAGCTCGGCGTGCCGCGCTCGGGCGCGAACTTGCCTTCGCCGTGGGTCTCGACCAGGTATTCCAGGATGGCGCCCGACTCGGCCACGGTGTTCTTGCCATCGGTCACCACGGGCGACTTGCCCAGCGGGTGCACCTTCACCAGCGACGGCGGCGCCAGCATGGTTTTGGGGTCGCGCTCGTAGCGCGCGATCTCGTACGGCACGCCGAGCTCTTCGAGCATCCAGAGCACGCGCTGCGAGCGCGAGTTGTTGAGGTGGTGGACGGTGAGCATGGTGGGGCCTCGGGTGGTGTGAAGGGTCAGGGGGGTTGCAGTTCGAAATGGGCGGCGGCCAGTGCCACGCCATTGACGCGCACGTCCACCGTATGGGAGCCGGGGTACAGGGTGCGCGTGGTCACGGGCTTGAGGCTGTGGCGCTTGTCGAGTGTGCGCGTTTCGCCGGGCGCGAGCGTGAGCTTCCAGCCTTTGAAGACTTTGGGCGACGTGCTGCCGTTGGCGCGCACGTGGTGCACCGCGTAGTCCACCACCAGCTGCTGCGGCTGGCGCGCGGTGGACTGCAGCTGCACGCGCAGGGCGATGTCGCCGCCCACCGTGGCGCGCGCGGCCGACAGCGTGAGCGTGGCTTGCCCCTTGAGCCCGCTGGCCAGCCCCCAGGCCGCCAGCGTGGGCGCGTGCCCCGCCTTGATGAGGCTGCGGCTGGCATGGCGCAGCAGCGCGCTGCGGGTGTCGGGCGCGTCGATGAGGTGATCGCGCACCCAGCCGGCCACCAGGTCGGGGTGGTCCTTGGCGATGTCGTTGAGGTGGTTCGCCACGCTGCGGCGCACGTAGCTGCTGGGGTCGTCCTGCAGGGCGCGCAGCAGCGGCAGCGTGGGTGCCGGGTCGACCACCAGCGCCTGCAGGCGCAGCCCCCACGGCAGGCGCGGGCGGCTGCCCTCGCTCACCAGCCGGCGCACGTGCGCGCTCGGGTCGTTCACCCAGTCGGCCAATGTGCTCAGCGCGAGCGTGGGGTGGCGCTGGATGATCGGGCGAATGGCGAACTCGGCCGTGAAGCGCTGGGTGACCGCGTGCAGGCAGGCCAGGCCGCGCTGCGCCGCCGCCGTGTCCGCCACGCCACGGCGCGCCACAAACTCGCCCACCGCCCACAAGGCCCAGCCGGCGATGCCGCGCTCGGCTTCGGCGTGGCCGAGCTTGAGGGGTTCGCCCTGCGCGTCCAGGGCGAGCGCCGGAGCCAGGCTGGCTTCCAGCACATCGCAGGCGGTGGGGAAGTCGGCGGGCAGCGTGGCTTCGAGCGCATCGGCCAGCTGCATGGCGCGCGCCTTGAACTCCAGGCCTTCCAGCCCGTTGGCGGCCTGCGCCTCGAAGCGCGTGCGGTCAAAACGCGGCCAGGCGCGCCGCAGGTGCCCGCCGGCCTGGGCGACGGTGTCGCGGTTGATGAGGTTCTTGAACGGTTCCATGCGTCAGGCGGTGGGCAGGCGTTGCAACAGCCCGGCCAGTGCGTGGCGCACGGTGGCTTGGCGCACGGCGCTGCGGTCGCCGTCAAAGCGCTGGTGTTCGGTGAACACGCCGGCGGGTGTGGCCCAGCCAAACCACACCGTGCCCACCGGTTTGGCAGGGCTGCCGCCGGTGGGGCCGGCCACGCCGGTAACGGCCACGGCGAGCTGCGTGGGCGAGTGCGCGACCGCGCCTGCGGCCATGGCGCGGGCCACGGGTTCGCTCACGGCGCCGTGTTGAGCGATCAGCTCGGCGGGCACGCCCAGCAGCTCGTGTTTGGCTTCGTTCGAGTACGTGACGAAGCCGCGCTCAAACCATTCGCTGGACCCCGAGACTTCGGTGCACGCGCCGGCGATCAGCCCGCCGGTGCAGCTCTCGGCGGTGGCCATCATCAGGCCGCGCGCTTTGAGTTCGCGGGCGAGTTGTGCCACCAGGGCGGGCGTGATGTCGGCCATGGCTCAGACCCTCCAGAGGGCGATGACGATGAGGGTGCAGAAGGCGGCCGCGAAGTCGTCGAGCAGGATGCCGAAGCCGCCGCGCGGGCCGAAGCCCTTGAAGGTCTGGTCGGCCCAGGCCATGGGGCCGACCTTGACCATGTCGAACAGCCGAAAGATGAGAAACGCCGCCAGCTGCGCCCAGAACCCGCTGGGCGAAATCATCCACAGCACCAGCCAGAAGGCGACGATCTCGTCCCACACGATGTGGCCCGAGTCGGCGATGCGCATGTGCCGCGCGGTGACGGTGCAGGCCCACCAGCCCGCCAGAGTGGCCACGGCGATCACCACCGCCCAGGTCAGCGGCGTGAGCAGCGGGTCCAGCAGCAGGAAGCCGACCCAGGCCCACAGCGTGCCGGCGGTGCCCGGCGCGAAGCGGCTCAGGCCGGCGCCCGCGCCCAGGGCCATGAAGTGGGCGGGGTGGGCGAACAGAAAGCGCCAGGTCGGGCGGATGAGGGGCGCGTCCAGCGGCGCGTCGGTGGCGGTGTCGGGCATGCGGCAATTATCGGGCGGGGTGCCGTCGCCGCACGGGTGCGGGCTCAGGCGAAATGGTCGAAGCTGCGCGCGGCCAGGGGCATGTCGCGGCCGTCGGCGTCGAGCCAGCGCAGGCCCGGGGCGGCGGTGATGTGGCCCACGCGCGCCACAGGCGTGGCGCTGCGCACCGAGGCCGCTTCGATGCGCGCGCGGGCGTCGGGCGGGGCGGTGAACAGCAGCTCGTAGTCGTCGCCGCCGGCCAGCAGGCATTCGAGCCGCTGCGCCAGTGGCAGCTCGCGCAGGGCGGGGGCCAGGGGCATATCGTGCACGCGCATCTCGGCGCCCACGCCGCTGGCCAGCAGGATGTGGCCGAGGTCGCCGACCAGCCCGTCGCTGAGGTCAATGGCGGCATGCGCCCCGGCGCCGGCCAGTGCCCGGCCCAGCGCGTTGCGCGGCGTGGGGCGCTCCAGCCGTGCGCGCAGCTCGGCGTTCAGTCCCGCCGCACCTGTGGCGGCCAGCGCCCAGCCGGTGCCGCGCAGGTGCTCCAGCGCCAGCCGGGCTTCGCCGGTGCGCCCGCTCAGGTACACGTCGTCGCCCGCGCGCGCGGCGTCGCGCCGCAGCGCCTGGCCAGGCGCCACCTCGCCGAACACGGTGACGCAGAGGTTGAGCGGGCCGCGCGTGGTGTCGCCGCCCACCAGTGGGCAGGCGTGGGCATCGGCCAGCGCAAACAGGCCGCGCGCCAGGCCGGCGAGCCAGTCGTTGTCGGCCTGGGGCAGGGCCAGCGCAAGCGTGAAGCCCAGCGGGCGCGCGCCCATGGCGGCCAGGTCGCTCAGGTTCACGGCCAGCGCCTTGTGGCCGAGCGCCTCGGGGTCCACGTCGGCAAAGAAATGGCGGCCTTCGACCAGCATGTCGCTGGAGATGGCGAGCTGGTGGCCGGGGCTGGGCTGCAGCAGCGCGCAGTCGTCACCAATGCCCAGCACCACGGCACTGCTGCCGGCGGGCAGCGGGCGCTGGAAGTGCCGGCGGATCAGCTCGAACTCACCCATGCACGGTGGGGGCGGCAGGCGGTTCGTCTTCTTCGTGGCGGTCGTTGCGCGGTGGCACCAGGAAGCTCAGCGGCGCGGCGCGAATGCACCGCTTGATCGCCGCGCGAATGAGCTGGCGGTTGACTTCGCTCACACCCTGCGCCTGCAGCGCCAGCCGGAAGGCCAGGTAGAAGCTCACGCCCAGGTTGATCGGGCCAATGGCCAGCACGCCGGCCACCGCCCACCAGAAGGCGGGTTCCTTGAACACCGTCCAGCCCAGCGCCACCACGGCGGCGGCCACCTGGCCGGCGGAGAGGGTGACGTGGCGCACGTCCAGCCCGATGCCGAAGAACGTCATGAAGGCGGGCACCAGCCCGAGCATGAAGCCCAGCGAGATGTTGGCCGCCAGGCCCGAGATGTTGCGCCGCATGAAGCCGGCCCAGCGCGCGGCGCGCTCGCGCCCCAGCACGGCGGTGAAGCGCGGGTTGTGCTGCATGGCCGAGTCCAGGTTGTGGAACACGTACCAGTTCTCGACCCAGCCCGCGATGATGCTGGAGGCAAACAGCAGCACGCCCGTGAAAGCCGCAAACAGCACCAGGGGCCCCAGCAGGCTGATGTCCTTGAGCACCTGGCGCGCCTTGGCCTCGTTGATCATGGCTTCGCCGGTCGCGAAGTGCATGCCCAGACTGATGAGCACCACCACCGGAATCACCAGGCCGATGTTGCCCACGATGGACGCGATCTGCGAACGGAACAGGTTGGCCACCTCGTCCACGAACCGCCGCACCGCACCGGGCGCCTTGATGTCGCGCAGCTTGGCCACCATGGCCGGTGCGGTCACGGCGGGCTGCTTGGTGGCCAGCGTGAGGTGCAGCAGCATGATCACCACGAACGAGGTGGCGTAGTTCACCCCGTTGGCAAAGCCGCCCCAGAACGCGGTCAGGCCCAGCCCGGCCATCAGGAACTTGACCCACACGGTCAGGCCGACCACCGCACCGCCGCCGGCGGCCTTGCGCAGCATGGCGCGGTACTCGGCGGCGTCGCGGGTGATGTAGTGCTCGCCGCTTTCGGCGCTGCGCTCGGCCACCTTGGCCGCCGTCAGGTGCGAGCTGCTGGCAATGAGCGAGCGCACGCTGCGGTTGTCAATCCCCACCTGCGCCAGGTCGGCCAGCAGCGCGGCGGTGGCGCGTTCGGGCTGGTCGGACTGCAGGCAGTCCAGCAGCTCTTTCACACGCACGATGCGTTCGCGCAGCTGGCGCAAGCGGAAGACGATGCCCACCGACACGCCGTGCTCTTCGAGGTGCGAGTACACCGTGTAGGCCGCGTGCCGGCAGGCGTCGAGCTGCAGGCGCAGCGCATCGGCTGCGGCAAGGGCCTCGGGGCTGCGCGCGCCGTGCGCGTTGACGGTCTGGCGCAGCGCTTCGAAGTCGGCCGGCAGTTCGTGGAAAGGCCTCTGGGCCTGCGCCTCGGGCGACATGCGGCTGCGGATTTCAGAGGCGAAGCCGGTGGCGCTGATCTGGCTGACGCAGAAGATCAGCGCGTCCATCAGCGCCGATTGCCAGAATCCGGCAGGGGAGTCGGGCGTGGCGGTCTCGTCGGTGGCCGCCGGCGGGGCGATCAGCACCGCACGCAGACGCTTGAGCGTTTCGCTGTCAAGGGCCTTGAGCCAGCGCACGTCAAAGCGCGCGGACAGCAGCAGATCGAACAGCTCGGCCATGTCGGTGGTCTCGGGCGTGCCGGGCAGGATCTTCTTGCGCAGCCGGTTGCCGAACTCGCTGAGAAAGGCGGTGCGCGGCGCAAAGCCGTGGTCGGCCAGCAGCGGCGTGAGGTCCACCGTGCCCACAAAGTGGCTCCACCAGCGGCGCCAGCGCACCTGCAGGGCGGGGTCGGCCTGCACGGTGTCGAGGAACAGGCGCACACGCGAGACGCTGGCCTGCACGTCGGCCTCGTTGCCGCGCACCCAGCGCAGCGTTTCAATCAGCCACAGGTGGCGCAGGGCCAGCGGGGCGTCCGGGTCCAGGGTGTCGAGCGGGGTGTGGGTGGGCATGCGGTCGTGAGGAAGTGGGCCGCGTGTCGGGGTGCGGTGGCTCAGTGCAGCACGCGGGCGGGCGCTTCGCCCGAGCCGGGCGCGCGCAAGTCGAATGCCGGCACCGGGGCCTCGAAGCGTTCGCCGTCCTCGGCAACACAGAAAAAGCTGCCGCGCATGGTGCCGGTGGGCGTGCTCAGGCGCGTGCCGCTGGTGTACTGGAAGGATTCGCCCGGGCGCAGCAGCGGCTGGTGGCCGACCACGCCCAGGCCCTTGACCTGCTCGGTGTGGCCGTCTTCGTTGTCGATGATCCAGTGGCGCGAAATCAGCTGCGCCGTCACCTCGCCCGCGTTGGTGATGGTGATGGTGTACGCAAAGGCGTACTGGTCTTCCTCGGGCGACGATTGCTCGCTCAGGAACTGAGGTTCGACCTCGCAGGTGAACAGGTATTTCGGCATGGCCGGCATGTTACCCCGCGCCCCGCGCCGGTGTGGCGGCCCTGCGAGAATGTCGGTCTCCGGCCCGAGCCTATTCCCCCTACCGTTCACCCACGCCAGGTTGCCCATGTCACAGCCCCCCGTCCAGCACCGCATTGCACCCTCCATCCTGTCCGCCGATTTCGCCCGCCTGGGCGACGAAGTGAAGAACGTCATCGCCGCGGGCGCCGACTGGATCCACTTTGACGTGATGGACAACCACTACGTGCCCAACCTGACCTTCGGGCCCATGATCTGCCAGGCGCTCAAGCCGCACGCCAGGAAGCCCGACGGCACGCCGGTGCCGATCGATGTGCACCTGATGATCCAGCCGGTGGACGCGCTGGCCGGTGCCTTCATCGACGCGGGCGCCGACCTGGTGAGCTTTCACCCCGATGCGAGCGCCCACGTGCACCGCAGCGTGCAGGCCATCAAGGCCAAGGGCGCCAAGGCCGGCCTCACGTTCAACCCCGGCCAGCCGCTGGACGTGCTGGACTGGCTGATCGACGACATCGACCTCATCCTCATCATGAGCGTGAACCCCGGCTTTGGCGGCCAGAGCTTCATCGACTCCGCGCTGCGCAAGATCGAAGACGCGCGCCGGCGCATCGACGCCAGCGGCAAGGACATTCGCCTGGAAGTGGACGGCGGCATCAAGACCGACAACATCCGCCGCGTGGCCGATGCGGGCGCCGACACCTTCGTGGCCGGCAGCGCCATCTTCGGCAAGCCCGACTACAAGGCCGTGATCGACCAGATGCGGGCGGCGCTCAAGTGATGCAGGGCATCCGCGCGGCCATCGTCGACCTCGACGGGACGATGATCGACACGCTGGGCGATTTCGATGTCGCCCTCAACCTCACCCTGAAAGACCTGGGCCGCCCGGCCGTCACGCGCGCGGCCATTGAACACATGGTGGGCAAAGGCTCTGCGCACCTGATCCGTTCGGCACTCATGCACGGCGGCCTGGACGGCGATGCGGCCGAACGCGTGCAGTCCGAGGCCTGGACGCGCTACCAGGCGCACTACCTCGCCATCAATGGCCAGCACAGCGCGGTCTACCCCGGTGTCATCGAAGGCCTGGCCGCGCTGCGCGCGCGCGGCCTGCCGCTGGCCTGCCTCACCAACAAGCCCTTGAGCTTTGCGCGCCCCTTGCTGCAGGCCAAAGGCCTGGACGGGTTCTTCGCCCATGTGTTCGGCGGCGACAGCTTCGCGCGCACCAAACCCGACCCGCTGCCCCTGCTCAAAACCTGCGAGGCGCTGGGCACGCTGCCCGCGCACACGCTGATGGTGGGCGACTCGCAGAACGACGGCCTGGCCGCGCGCGCGGCCGGCTGCCCGGTGGTGCTGGTGACCTACGGCTACAACCACGGCGACCCGATCGCCCAGGCGCCACACGACTGGCTGATCAGTTCCCTGGCCGAACTGGCGTAGCGACCCGCCTACTTTTTGGCTTTGCCCAGCAGCGCGTCCTTCAGCATCCAGTCCGCGGGTTTCGGCCCAAGCCAGATGCGCACGAGCGCGTTGAAGAATTCCGGCTCCTTGAACGGCTCGCCCTCGACCTTGCCCTTGATCGTGAGCACCGTGCCCGTGCCGGGCACCCAGTCGATCAGGAAGTTGTCGCCTTCCTTGAGGTTCTTGTGGTCGGTGAACACCTGGCTCATGCGCAGCACGCCGGGAATGAGCTTGGAGAAGGCCGAGCGGTCCATGTTGTCCTCCATGCCGCGCGAAAACAGCTTGCCGAGCTCGGCCGAGTCGATGTCGCGCAGCATGGTGATCGAAATGCGCTTGGGACCCGGCGCGGCCAGCACCGCTTCGGGGGTGTCGGCCTTCTGCCCCAGATAGAGGCCCGCTGCGTACACCTTGAACACCGCCTTGTAGCGCACGCCCGCGCCGTTGAGCACCAGGGGGCTGCCCGCCAGGCTGGCGCGGTCTTCCAGCTTGACGCCCGCCACATCCACGGTGGCGGCGCGCGCCACCGGCAAGGCCAGCAGCGAGGCGGTGGCAACAGCGAGCAGGGTTCGAAGCAGGGCGGACGTCTTCATGGTGGGTCTGGTCAGGGTGTGATGGACGTAAAAAAACGAACACCCGTTCGTTTCCTTGCATTGTCCCGTCAAGCCGGGCGCCGGGCATCAGGGTTTGGCCGTAAAACCAAAGCTTGGGCGCGTGACATGGCGCACGCCGCAGCCGGCTTTGTTACACTGCGCGCTCCATGTTCAACCCACGCACAACCTTCTCAGGTGATCTGCCGAGCCGCAATGGCCGGGGAGCCTGGCCCTGGCGCAAGCCAGCGTAAACGTGCACCTTCCCCCGGGGTTCGCACAGTCCGCGCGCGTCACACGCCGCCACTGTCGCCCCACACGAACCCGGCAACCTGCGTTGCCGGATGGCCTGGACCCCAGCCCCGCCCGATACGTCAATGACCCGCGGTGTGGCCGATGCAAAGAACGAACATGATCACGGAACTCGAATTCAAGAGCCTGGCCCAGCAGGGCTACAACCGCATCCCGTTGATGGCCGAGGCCTTCGCGGACCTGGAAACCCCGCTCTCCCTGTACCTCAAGCTCGCGCACGGCCGCGGCGATGGGCGGCACAGCTTTTTGCTGGAGTCGGTGGTGGGTGGTGAGCGCTTCGGTCGCTACAGCTTCATCGGCTTGCCCGCGCGCACGCTGTTGCGCGCCACCGGCTTTGGCGCCGACGCGACAACCGAGGTGGTGCGCGATGGCGTGGTCATTGAAACCGCGCAGGGCAACCCGCTGGACTTCATCGCCGACTACCAGAAGCGCTTCAAGGTGGCGCTGCGCCCCGGGTTGCCGCGCTTCTGCGGCGGCCTGGCCGGGTACTTCGGCTACGACGCCGTGCGCCACATCGAGAAGAAGCTCGAAAACAGCTGCCCGCCCGACACGCTGGGTTGTCCCGACATCCTGCTGCTGCAGTGCGAAGAGCTGGCGGTGATCGACAACCTGTCGGGCAAGCTGTACCTGATCGTCTACGCCGATCCGGCCCAGCCCGAGGCCTACGCCAATGGCAAGAAGCGCCTGCGTGAGCTGCGCGAGGCGCTGAAGTATTCGGTGAGTGCACCGGTGGTCAAACCCAGTCAGGGGTACCCGGCCGAGCGCGACTTTGCCAAGGCCGACTATCTGAATGCGGTGGACCGCGCGAAGGAGCTCATTGCGGCCGGTGACTTCATGCAGGTGCAGGTGGGCCAGCGCATCAAGAAGCGCTACACCGAGTCGCCGTTGAGCCTGTACCGCGCCCTGCGCTCGCTCAACCCCTCTCCCTACATGTACTACTACCACTTCGGGGATTTCCACGTGGTCGGGGCGTCGCCCGAAATCCTGGTGCGCCAGGAGAACACCGTGGACGGTACCAAGGTGACGATCCGCCCGCTGGCCGGCACCCGCCCTCGCGGTGCCACGCCCGAGCTGGACAAGGCCACCGAAACCGAGCTGGTCAACGACCCCAAGGAACGCGCCGAACACGTCATGCTGATCGACCTCGCGCGCAACGACATCGGCCGCATCGCCAAGATCGGCACCGTGAAGGTGACCGAGGCTTTTGCCGTGGAGCGCTACAGCCACGTGATGCACATCGTGAGCAACGTCGAAGGCATGCTGGTGGACGGCATGACCAGCATGGACGTGCTCAAGGCCACCTTCCCCGCCGGGACGCTGACGGGCGCGCCGAAGGTGCACGCCATGGAGCTGATCGACCAGCTGGAGCCGACCAAGCGCGGCATCTACGGTGGCGCTTGCGGTTACCTCAGCTACGCCGGCGACATGGATGTGGCCATTGCCATCCGCACCGGCATCATCAAGGACCAGACGCTTTACGTGCAGGCCGCGGCGGGCGTGGTCGCCGACTCGGTGCCCGAGATGGAGTGGAGTGAAACGGAGCACAAGGCGCGGGCCTTGTTGCGCGCGGCCGAACTGGTTGAGGAGGGTCTGGAATGAACAAGCCGATTCAAGTCCTGATGCTGGACAACTACGACTCGTTCACCTTCAACATCGTGCAGTACCTCGGGGAGCTTGGGGCCGACGTGACGGTGGTGCGCAACGACGAAGTCACGGTAGACGAACTGCAGAAGCGGCTCGACGACGGCCGCATGGACCGCTTGGTGATTTCGCCCGGTCCTTGCTCGCCGGCTGAGGCCGGCATCTCGGTCACGGCGATCCAGCACTTCGCGGGCAAGCTGCCCATTCTGGGCGTGTGCCTGGGTCACCAGGCCATCGGCGCCGCGCTGGGCGGCACAGTGGTGCGTGCACAGGAGCTGATGCACGGCAAGACCAGCGTCATCACCACGAAGCAGGTCGGCGTGTTTGCGAACCTGCCCGAGCAGTTCACCGTGAACCGCTACCACTCGCTGGCCATTCGCCGCAGCGACTGCCCGCCCGAACTGGAGGTGACCGCCTGGACCGACGACGGCGAGATCATGGGCGTGAAGCACAAGACGCTCGCCATTGAAGGCGTGCAGTTCCACCCCGAGAGCATCCTCACCGAACATGGGCACGCGATGCTCAAGAACTTTCTGGACCAGGCATGAACACCGTTGATTTGCGCAGTGACACCGTCACCCAGCCCACCGCCGCCATGCGCGAAGCCATGATGGCCGCGCCCCTGGGCGACGACGTGTTTGGCGACGATCCGTCGGTCAACGCGCTGCAGGAAAAAATCGCCGCGCTTACCGGCAAGGAAGCGGCACTGTTCATGGCCAGTGGCACGCAGAGCAACCTGTGCGCCATGCTGTCGCACTGCGAGCGGGGCGACGAATACATCGTGGGCCAGAACGCCCACACCTACCGCTACGAAGGCGGCGGCGCGGCGGTGCTGGGCAGCATCCAGCCGCAACCGCTCGCGCAAAACGCCACCGGGCAGATGCAGCTGGCCGACATCGCCGCCGCCATCAAGCCCGACGACCCCCACTTCGCGCGCACGCGCCTGCTGTGCCTGGAAAACACCTGGAACGGCCACCCCATGCCCGCCGACTACCTGGACCAGGCTGCGGCACTGGCGCGCCAGCACGGCCTGGCTGTGCACCTGGATGGTGCGCGCGTGTTCAACGCGGCTGTGGCTGCGGGTGGTGATCCGTTCCTGGCGTTGAGAGGCATCGTTGATCGCTTCGACAGCGTTTCGGTGTGCTTCAGCAAAGGCCTGGGCGCGCCGGTGGGGTCCGCACTGTGTGGCTCGAAAGACCTGATCCGCCGCGCGCTGCGCTGGCGCAAGATGCTGGGCGGTGGGTTGCGCCAATCGGGCTTGCTCGCGGCGGCTGCGCACCATGCGCTGGACCACCACGTGCACCGCCTGGCCGACGACCACGCGCTCGCACAGCGCCTCGCGCAGGGACTGTCCGGTCTCGATGGGCTGAGCGTGCGCTCGGCGCAGACCAACATCGTGTTCGTCGATGTGGCGAACGGCCGTGGTCCCGATTTGCTGGCGCATCTGGCGCGGGACGGCGTGCTGGCCACGGGCTTGATTGGCCTGCGTTTCGTCGCACACCTTGGCGTGGACGCCGCCGGTGTGGACCGGGCGGTGGCCAGCGCCAAGGCGTTCTTCGCGCAGGGCGGCGCGGCGTCCACCCCGCGTGCCTCAGGCACCGCCGTTTACTGACCTGCCGCACGCCATGCCCGAGCTGCCGCAACTCCTGCTCTTCATCGCAGCCGGCTGGCTGCTCAACCTCACGCCCGGCCCGGACGTGCTCTACATCGTCACGAACGCGCTGAAGAGCGGCGTGCGCGCGGGCGTTGTGGCCGCGCTCGGTATCGTCAGTGGCTGCTTCGTGCACGTGTTCGCCGCGGCCATCGGTGTGAGCGCGCTGCTGGCTGCGTCCGCCACCGCCTTCACCGTGCTCAAGTGGATCGGTGCGGCCTATCTTCTGTGGATGGGTGTGCGGCTGTTGTTGTCGAGGGCCACACCGCTGAACCTGAGTGCGGGCACGGCCGAGGTGAACCTCTGGCGCGTGTACCGGCGCGGCTTCCTCACCAATGTGCTCAACCCCAAGGTCGCGCTGTTTTTCCTCGCGTTCGTGCCGCAGTTCATCGCGCCCGAGGCGCCCAACAAGGCGCTGGCTTTCCTGCTGCTGGGGCTGGTCTTCAACCTCAATTCGCTGCCAATCAACTTTGGCTACGCCTGGCTGGCCGCCTGGGCCGCGCGCCGCGTGCACACGATGCAGCGCGCCATGCACTGGATGGACCGCGCCGCCGGCCTGCTCTTCATCGGCTTCGGCCTGAAGCTGGCCATGACCGACAATCCCGCCCAATAAAAGTCCGGAGACACCATGCCTCACACCCAGGCCCACGCGCACAAGATCACCCCGCAGGAAGCCCTGCAGCGCACCATCGAACACCGCGAGATCTTTCACGACGAGATGCTGCATCTCATGCGCCTGATCATGAGCGGCGAGATGTCGCCGGTCATGATGGCGGCCTTCATCACGGGCCTGCGTGTGAAGAAGGAAACCATCGGCGAGATCACGGCTGCGGCGCAGGTGATGCGCGAGTTCTCCACCAAGGTGCATGTGGCCAACAAGACGCATCTGGTGGACATCGTGGGCACCGGTGGCGACGGCTCGCACACCTTCAACATCTCGACCTGCTCGATGTTTGTGGCCGCCGCTGCCGGCGCGCGCGTGAGCAAGCACGGCGGGCGCAGCGTCTCCAGCAAGAGCGGCAGCGCCGATGTGCTCGAGAGCCTGGGCGTCAACATCAATCTCTCGCCCGAGGCGATCGCGCGTTGCATCGAGCAGGTGGGTGTGGGCTTCATGTTTGCGCCCAACCACCATCCGGCCATGAAGAACGTGGCGCCCGTCCGGCGCGAACTCGGCATCAAGACCATCTTCAACATCCTGGGTCCGCTGACCAACCCGGCCTCCGCCCCGAACATTCTCATGGGCGTGTTCCATCCCGACCTGGTGGGTATTCAGGTGCGCGCTTTGCAGCGCCTGGGCGCCGAGCACGCCGTGGTCGTGTACGGCCGTGACGGCATGGACGAGGTGTCTCTTGGCGCGGCCACGCTGGTGGGCGAGCTCAAAAACGGCGAGATCACCGAATACGAGATTCACCCGGAAGACTTCGGCATGACCATGGCCAGCAGCCGCGCGCTGCGCGTGGAAACGCCCGAAGACTCGCGGCAGATGCTCATGGGTGTGCTGGAGGGTCGTGGTGACCCCGCCTTCAAGGCCGCCAGCGAGATCGTGGCGCTGAACGCGGGTGTGGCGCTCTACGCCGCCAACGTAACGACCGACATGGGCGCTGGCATCGAGCTGGCGCGGCGCACGCTGGCCTCTGGCGCGGCGCTGGCCAAGCTCGAACAACTCAAGGCCTTCGTGGCCTGATCCGGAACAACGACATGAGCGACATCCTGCAGAAAATTGTGGCCGTCAAGCACGAGGAGATTGCGGCAGCGCAGCGCAAGAAGCCGCTGGACGCCGTGCGCTTCGATGCCGAGAGCCGCGTGCTCACCCGCGACTTTGAGGGCGCGCTTCGCGGCAAGATCGCGACGGGCCAGGCTGCCGTGATCGCCGAAGTCAAAAAGGCCAGCCCAAGCAAAGGCGTGTTGCGCGAAGACTTCATTGCCGCCGACATCGCTCAGAGCTACGCCGAGGGCGATGGCCAGGTCAGTGCCGCCTGCCTCTCGGTGCTCACCGACCGGCAGTTCTTTCAGGGCAGTCCGGACTTTCTCAAGCAGGCGCGCGCCAGCTGCGACCTGCCCGTGCTGCGCAAGGATTTCATGGTCGATCCGTACCAGGTGTACGAGGCTCGCGCCATGGGGGCCGACGCCATCCTGCTCATCGCCGCGTGTCTAGACGACGCCCGCATGGCCGAGCTGGAGGCCATCGCCATCAGCCTGAACATGGCTGTGCTGGTGGAGGTGCATGACCGCGCCGAGCTGCAGCGCGCGCTGCGGCTCAAGACGCGGCTGGTCGGGATCAACAACCGCAACCTGCGCACCTTCGAGGTGACGCTGCAGACCACGCTGGACATGCTGCCCGACGTGCCGGCCGATCGATTGCTGATCACGGAGTCCGGCATTCTGGGGCGCAGCGACGTGCAGACCATGCGTGCTGCTGGCGTCAACGCGTTCCTGGTGGGTGAAGCGTTCATGCGTGCGCCCGAACCCGGCCTGGCGCTCGCCGAACTGTTCGCCTGAATGCCGGCTCAGCAGACGGGTTTTGACTGGGGCGTGTCGAGCGTGGCCGCGTCCTTGCAGGCGGCCGACCCTTCGATGTGGCCGGTGCAGCCAGGTTGGAACCCGCTGACCGAACGTTTCTGGGCGTCGCTGGATGGGCAGGGCTTGCAAAGCTTTTTGCGGGAGCGCCTGGCGCAAGGCGCGGTGGTCTACCCGCCTGAACCGCTGAGGGCGCTTGACCTGACCGATCCCGACGCCGTGCGCGTGGTCATCCTGGGTCAGGACCCGTACCACGGACCTGGTCAGGCCGAGGGACTCGCGTTCTCCGTCGCGCCGGGCATCAAGACGCCGCCCAGTCTTCGCAACATGCTGCAAGAGTTGCAGCGCGATCTCGGCGTGCCCCTGCCTGCGGATGGTTCACTCGTGCGCTGGGCGAAGCAGGGCGTGCTGCTGCTCAACACCAGCTTGACGGTGGAGGACGGCCAGCCCGCCAGCCATGCGGGGCGGGGCTGGGAGAGCCTGACCGATGCCGTCATCCGGCACTGCAACGACACCGGGCCCGCCAAAGTGTTCATGCTATGGGGCGCACATGCCCAGAAAAAGGCCCCGCTGATCGACGCAGAGCGGCATCGGGTGCTTTGCGCCAACCACCCGTCGCCCCTGTCGGCGCGACGTGGGCCCGTACCGTTCGTCGGGTGCGGCCACTTCGGACAGGCCAACGACTGGCTGACCCGGCAGGGGCTGGCGACCGTGCGGTGGTGATCCGCCTTAGGCAGGCGTTAGCCCCGCTGCCATAAAACCATGGCATAATCGCGGGCTGCGCTATGGAGGGGTGGCCGAGTGGTTAAAGGCAGCAGACTGTAAATCTGCCCGCTTACGCGTACGCTGGTTCGAATCCAGCCTCCTCCACCAGCGATCGATGTGACAGTTAGCGATTGGGAAGTCGCGCCCCAGTTTTCCGGTGCCGTGTGGCACGGGTTGATCAGGGCGGGAGTAGTTCAATGGTAGAACCCCAGCCTTCCAAGCTGATGACGCGGGTTCGATTCCCGTCTCCCGCTCCATGTCCTGTCGGTGGTTGGGTCTTGCAGGTTTTTCGATTTTTCAGGGTGGCCGGTTCGCCGGGCGCCTTGGCCCATGTGGCTCAGTGGTAGAGCACTCCCTTGGTAAGGGAGAGGTCGCGGGTCCGATTCCCGCCATGGGCACCAGTGATTCCTGGATTTGTTCTGGTGTTTCGGCAATTTTGATTTTGGAGCTGAAAAATGGCAAAAGAGAAATTTGAGCGGACCAAGCCGCACGTGAACGTGGGCACGATTGGTCACGTTGACCATGGCAAGACGACGCTGACGGCGGCGATCACGACGGTGCTGGCGGCCAAGTTTGGCGGCGCAGCCAAGGCGTACGACCAGATCGACGCGGCTCCAGAAGAGAAGGCCCGTGGTATCACGATCAACACCGCACACGTGGAATACGAGACGGCCAACCGCCACTACGCCCACGTGGACTGCCCCGGCCACGCCGACTACGTGAAGAACATGATCACCGGTGCTGCCCAGATGGACGGCGCCATTTTGGTGTGCTCGGCCGCTGACGGCCCGATGCCCCAGACCCGCGAGCACATCCTGCTGGCACGCCAGGTGGGCGTGCCTTACATCATCGTGTTCCTGAACAAGTGCGACATGGTCGACGACGCCGAGCTGCTCGAGCTGGTCGAGATGGAAGTGCGCGAGCTCCTGGACAAGTACGAATTCCCGGGCGACGCCACCCCCATC
>NZ_JAHVAB010000004.1 GCF_019264445.1 Hydrogenophaga sp. | reverse complement strand
ATGCGGCGCTTGGCCTCGTCGGCCTTCGCCGAGTCGGTCGAAGCGATGGTGATCGTGCCGTCTTCGTCGATGTTGATCTGCGTGCCGGTCTCTTCGGTCAGCGCGCGAATCACGGCGCCGCCCTTGCCGATCACGTCGCGGCTCTTCTCGGGGTTGATCTTCATGGTGAAGAGCTTGGGCGCGAAGTTGGAGACTTCGGTCTTGGCTTCGCCCATGGCGTCCTGCATCTTGCCCAGGATGTGCATGCGCGCTTCCTTGGCCTGGGCCAGTGCGACCTGCATGATTTCCTTGGTGATGCCCTGGATCTTGATGTCCATCTGCAGCGCAGAGATGCCGTTGGTGGTGCCAGCGACCTTGAAGTCCATGTCGCCCAAGTGATCTTCGTCACCCAGGATGTCGGTCAGCACGGCGAAACGGTTGCCGTCCTTGATCAGGCCCATGGCGATACCAGCCACGTGGGCTTTCATCGGCACGCCGGCGTCCATCAGCGCCAGGCAGCCACCGCACACCGAAGCCATGGAAGAAGAACCGTTGGACTCGGTGATCTCGGACACCACACGCATGGTGTAGGGGAAGTCTTCCTTGCTCGGCAGAGCGGCGATCAGCGCGCGCTTGGCCAGACGGCCGTGGCCGATTTCGCGGCGCTTCGGCGTGCCAAAGCGGCCAGCTTCGCCGGTGGCAAAGGGAGGCATGTTGTAGTGCAGCATGAAGCGGTCTTCGAACTCACCCGCCAGCGCATCGATGCGCTGCGCGTCGCGGTCGGTACCGAGCGTGGCCACGACCAGCGCCTGGGTTTCACCACGGGTGAACAGGGCCGAGCCGTGGGTGCGGGGCAGCACGCCGTTGCGGATTTCAATGGCGCGCACGGTGCGGGTGTCACGGCCGTCGATGCGCGGCTCGCCGGCCAGGATCTGGCCGCGGACGATCTTGGCTTCGATTTCGAACAGCAGGGCTTCCACCGCCACGCTGTCGAACTCCACGCCTTCGGCCTTGAGGGCAGCGAACACGTCGGCATAGGCCGAGCGGCAAGCTTGCGTGCGCGCTTGCTTGTTGCGGATCTGGTAAGCGGCTTCCAGCTTGGCCTTGGCCAGAGCGTCGATCTTGGCGATCAGCGGCTCGTCCTTGGCAGGCGGCTGCCAGTCCCAGGCCGGCTTGCCGGCGTCGCGCACCAGTTCATTGATGGCTGCGATGGCGATGTTGCCCTGCTCGTGGCCAAACACCACGGCGCCCAGCATCACTTCTTCGGACAGCTGGTCGGCTTCCGACTCCACCATCAGCACGGCAGACTGCGTACCCGCGACCACGAGGTCGAGCTGGCTGTCTTTGAGCTGGGTCTGGCCCGGGTTGAGCACGTACTGGCCATTGACGTAACCCACGCGGGCGGCACCGATGGGGCCGTTGAACGGGATGCCGCTGACCGACAGGGCGGCCGAGGTGGCGATCATGGCGGCGATGTCGGCCTGCACTTCGGGGTTCAGGCTCACCACGTGCACGATCACCTGCACTTCGTTGTAGAAGCCTTCGGGGAACAGCGGGCGGATCGGGCGGTCGATCAGGCGGCAGGTCAGCGTTTCGAGTTCGCTGGGGCGGCCTTCGCGCTTGAAGAAGCTGCCAGGGATCTTGCCGGCGGCGTACGACTTCTCCGTGTAGTCGACGGTCAGGGGGAAGAAATCTTGACCGGCCTTGGCTTCGGTCTTGGCAACCACCGTGGCCAGCACCACGGTGTCATCGATGTTGACCAGCACGGCGCCGGTCGCTTGGCGGGCGATCTCGCCCGTTTCCATCGTGACGGTGTGGGGGCCCCACTGGAACGTCTTGGTGACTTTGTTGAACATGCTCATGGTGGATCTCCTGGAATTTTTTCCGCGCTACGGCGGAAAACACAACGTGCGGCCAAACCGCACAAAACCCGGAAACACAACCCAGAACACGATGCCATTCCAGATGAATTGAGTGAATCGCCGGTGGCGCTCAACCCGCTTGGAATGACACAGCTTCGCTCTGTAATCGATGCTCCGGAATCAAAAAAGGCGCGTGACAAGCAAAAAACGCCCGAGCCAGCGAACCAACTCAGGCGTTTTGCGCATCACAACCCGTCCAATTACTTGCGCAGGCCCAGTTTCTGGATCAGGGCGAGGTAGCGCTCGGCGTCCTTGGACTTCAGGTAGTCGAGCAGCTTGCGGCGGCGGCTCACCATGCGCAGCAGACCGCGACGGCCGTGGTGGTCCTTTGCGTGGGTCTTGAAGTGGGGGGTGAGCTCGTTGATGCGGGCGGTCAGCAGTGCGACTTGCACTTCGGGGCTGCCGGTGTCGTTGGCGGCGCGGGCGTTGGCCGCGACCACTTCGGCTTTGATGGATTGGGCAATCATTGCAATTTCCTTTGCCAGTTGCCTGGCGTTACATGCGTCCCGTTGCAGCCATGGGCCGCCGCGGGCGTGAATTTGCCATCTGTCGAGACAGCAACCGCGGATTATAGACCAGACGGCACTAGCGGCCCGATGGCGGCTGGGCGCCCAGCCAGTCGCGCAGACGTTCGACGCCCTGCACGAGCCGGGCGGTGTCGCGGCTGGCGAAACACCAGCGCAACCAGCCTGCGGCGTGCGGGCTGAAGGCGCTGCCGGGCGCCAGGCCCAGGCCCGCCTCCCGCACCAACCGCTTGGCCAGCGTCAGGCAATCGGCGTGTCCTTCCAGGCGAAAGAACGCGTACATGCCGCCCAGAGGCTCGGCCAGCGTGACGCCGGGCACAGCGCGCAACAAGGGCACCAGCTTGTCTCGGCAGTGCCTGAGGTGCGCCACCAGCGCGGGTGTGACTTCTTCACCGCGCTGGAGCGCCACCGCAGCCGCCCGCTGCACGAACACCGGCGCGCAGGAGGTGTTGTATTCGATCAGCTTGCCCATCGCCTCGGTCAGCCCGGGCGGCAGCACCAGCCAGCCCAGCCGCCAGCCGGTCATGAGAAAGCTTTTGGAGAAGCTGTGGGCCACGATGACGCGGTCGTCCGGCCCGGCCACATCCAGGAAGCTGGGCGCGGCCCCGTTGGCGGTATCGCCCGCGAAGTAGAGGCGTTCGTAGACCTCGTCGGCCAGGATCCAGGTGCCGGTGCGGCGGCAGTGCGCCAGGATGGCCTGCTGCTCGGGCGCGCTGAGCGTCCAGCCCGTGGGGTTGTTGGGCGCGTTGACGATGAGCATGCGGGTGGCCGGCGTGATCTTGGCGAGCAATGCCTCCATATCCAGCGCCCAGGCCCCGGCCCGGGGCCCGTCGGACTGCACACGCAATGGCACGCGGGTGATCTTTGCGCCCATGATCAGCGGCTGCGCCTCCAGGTTGGGCCAGGCCGGCGTGACCACCACCACTTCATCGCCCGGCTCCACCAGCGCTTGCGATGCCAGCATCAGACCATTGACACCCCCCGAGGTGACGACCACGCGGTCGAACCAGTGGGCTTCGCCTCGCCCCGGGTGCAAACCATCGGTGTAACGGGCCAGCGCGTGGCGCAACTCGGGCAGGCCCAGGTTGTGCGCGTAGAAAGTCTCGCCTTGCTGGAGAGAGGCCACTGCGGCATCCCGGATGAAAGCGGGCGTGACTTCGTCGCTTTCGCCAAACCAGAACTTGAGCACGTCGGCTCGCCCCAGGCCCTCGTTGGCCACTTCCCGGATGCGCGAGGCCTCCAGCTGCTCCACCACGTGTCTCATGCGCAAACGCTCCAGCGAATCAAGGTCGCTGCATGGTACAGGTGTGGGGCAGCTCGGCCTGCTGGGGCGTGAGGTTGCGGATCACGCGAAAACCATAGCCGGATCCCTCGACGTCGAACTTCACGCCTGGCGCGCCCTGCCGGTCCATCACCGCCACGGCGAGCGACTGCTGGAACTGGTGGTCGGCGCCGCGCATGCGGGCGCGCTGGCCGGCCAGCGTGACGTCGGCCTTTTCCAGCTGGGCAGCGATGGTCGCGGCATTGACCGGGCCCTTGGCACCGGCGCGCTCGATGGCCTGCGCCAGCGCTTCGATCATGAGCTGCATGCGCATGTGCACGTAATCGTCGGCGGGGCTGGGGAAGCGCTCGCGAAACGATTTGTAGAACTGCTCGGACTCCGGCGTGGGCACGTTGGGAAACCAGTCGGCCACCGCAATCACCTTGCCAATGCCGGCGTCGCCCATGGCCGCAGGAGCGCCCAGCGCGTTGCCGTAGAAGGTGTAGAAGCTGCCCTCAAAGCCGCTCTCGCGCGCGGCCTTCACCAGCAGGGTGAGGTCATTGCCCCAGTTGCCCGTGAGCACCGCCTGCGCGCCGCTGGCCTTGATCTTGGCGGCATACGGCAGAAAGTCTTTCACGCGCGCCATGGGGTGCAGCTCGTCGCCCACGATGGTGATGTCAGGGCGCTGTGCGGCAATCTGGCTGCGCGCCTCGCGCAGCACGGCCTGGCCAAAGCTGTAGTCCTGCCCGATGAGGTAGATGTTTTTGAGCTGCTTGTCTTCGCGCAGCACGCTCATGAGCGCCTTCAGGCGCATGTCGGCGTGGGCATCGAAGCGGAAATGCCAGTAGCTGCACTTCTCGTTGGTGAGCACGGGATCGACCGCCGAATAGTTGAGGAACAGCACCTGCCGGGCGGCGTCGCGCTCGTTGTGCTTGTTGATGGCGTCGATCAGGGCGCTGGCGGCCGCCGACGAATTGCCCTGCGTGACGATGGTGATGCCCTTGTCCATGGCCGAACGCAGCGCGGAGAGCGCCTCGTCGGTCTGCCCCTTGCTGTCGAAACGCTCGATCACGAGCGGGCGGTTGCCACCGGGCAGCTTCACGCCGCCCCGCGCGTTGACGCGCTCGGTGGCCCAGACGAGGTTGCGAAACACGGCATCACCCGTGTTGGCAATCGGGCCGGACAGGCCTTCGATCATGCCGATGCGAATGGGGTTGGCCGCGGCTGGTGCGGGGGCCTGCGCCAGCGCGGCGGCCGTGGTCAGGCTGCCCAGCAGCGAAGCAATGAGCGCACGGCGGCGCGACAGAAACGACAAATTGAACAGGGATGTCATGGAAAAAGTAAGCTCCAGGGTTGGGGCCCGCAACAGGTTGCGGCGTGCGCGGCCAAGTCGCCTATGCGACAGGTCGGCAGTCTAATTCATAATTACGCGCCTGCTTTCACGGGCGCGTGTTCAAGGGCTGGAAGCGCTCAGGTCCGCCAGCGGCCAGCGCGGCTTCACATCAAAGCGGTAGCCCTCGCTGGCCTCGCCGGCCAGCGCCAGCCCCGCCTGCACCCGCATGCCCCCGGCCAGGGCGATCATGGCGCCGTTGTCCGTGCACAGATGCAGCTCGGGGTAGTGCACGCGGACGCCCGAGCGCGCACAAGCGGCACCCAGTTGTTCGCGCAGCAAGGCATTGGCGCCCACGCCACCGGCCACCACGAGGCGGCGCAGCCCGGTCTGGCGGATGGCCGCGAGCGACTTCTTCACCAGCACGTCGACAATGGCGGCCTGCACGCTGGCGGCCACATCGGCTTTCTGTTGCGCACTCAACGGGTCGGCCAGGTGCAGCGTGGCGGGGCCATCGAGTTGGGCGTGCGCCAGGCGTTTGACCTGCGTGAGCACAGCCGTCTTGAGGCCCGCAAACGAGAAGTCCAGGTCGCCGCTGTGCAGCAGCGGCCGTGGGAATTTGTAGGCCTGCGGGTCGCCCTGTTGCGCCAGCCGGGAGAGCGCCGGACCGCCCGGATACGGCAGGCCGAGCAGCTTGGCCGACTTGTCGAAGGCTTCGCCGGCGGCGTCGTCGATGGTTTCGCCCAGGAGCTCGTAGCGCCCCACCCCGTCCACCCGCATGAGCTGGCTGTGCCCGCCAGACACCAGCAGCGCCACAAACGGAAACTCGGGCGGGTCGGCACTCAGAAAGGGCGAGAGCAGGTGCCCTTCCAGGTGGTGCACACCGATGACCGGCTTGCCCAGTGCAAAACCCAGCGCACAAGCCACGCCCGAACCCACCAGCAGCGCGCCCGCCAGGCCAGGGCCGCGGGTGTAGGCCACCGCGTCCACCGCCGAAAGCGGCAGGCCCGCCTGCGCCAGCACGGCGTCTGTGAGGGGCAGCACGCGGCGAATGTGGTCGCGACTGGCGAGCTCAGGCACCACGCCACCATAGGCCTGGTGCATCTCGATCTGGCTGTGCAGGGCTTGCCCCAGCAACCTGGGGGTGGCATGGCCGCTGGCGTCCACCAGGGCCACGCCGGTTTCGTCGCAGGACGATTCGATTCCCAAAATGCGCATCCGGGAAGTGTACGGGGCGGCATGTTTGTTGCTGTGCTCTCGTGCGCACCCCACCTCTCCACGGCCATACACATTGATGACATCGGGTTTGAAATTCCTGGTCGCAGCCAAACGCTGCGAAATCGCCGAGCTGCAACAGCTCGCCTTGACCAGCGCACTGGTGAATGTGACGGGTCGGCTGGTGCATGCCTTGCAGCGCGAGCGCGGGGTGTCCAACCTGCATCTGGGCTCGCAAGGCGCGCGATTCACCGACATGCGCCAACAGCAGATCGAGGAATGCCGCCGCATCGAGGCCGAACTGCGCGCCTGCTTCGACAGCCTGGACACCGACACCGCCCGGGTCGGCCACGGTGCGCGGCTCTTCAGCCGCATCGCCTACGTGCTGCAGGGGCTGGACGCGCTGGACGGTTTGCGCGCGCGCATTCAATCGCTGGCGTGGACGCCGCGCCAGGCCACCGAAGCCTATGTGCGTCTGATCGCCGGGCTGCTGGCGGTGGTGTTCGAGGCCGCGGACAGCGCGAGCGACCCGGAGGTGTCCCGCCTGCTGGTGGCGCTCTTCAACTTCATGCAGGGCAAGGAATTCGCAGGGCAGGAACGCGCGGCAGGCTCGGCGCTGTTCGCGTCCGGGCGCGCCGATGCCGCCGAACAACAGCGCCTGCTGCACCTGATCGAATCGCAGGAGCGCTGCCTGCAGGTGTTCGAGGCGTTTGCCAATGCAAAGGCCGAGCACCTGTGGACCGCCAACCAGACCAGCGCCACGCTGGCCGAACTCGAGCGCATGCGCCGGGTGCTGTGCACAGCCACCGACGGTGCGCCGCTGAACGTGCAGTTGAGCCAGGCCTGGTTCGACTGCTGCAGCCAGCGCATCGACCGCATGAAGGCGGTCGAAGACCGGTTGGCACTGGACCTGCTGCGCACATGCGAGGACAAGATCGCGGCGGCCCAGCGCGAACTCGACGCCTACCAGGCCCTGAGCGCGGCCTCCAACCGCGACGCCGATGCCCTCTCCTTCTTTCACCAGGCCAGTGCAGCGGACAACGCTGCACCGACCACCGCCAACGGCTTTGCGGCAGGCGCCCAAGGCTATGGCCTGCAACTGGAGCGCTCGATTCTGGAGCTGGTGCAAGAGCAGTCCAGGCGGCTGCAGACGATGGGTGAAGAACTCGACACCGTGCGCGCCAGCCTCAACGAGCGCAAGGTGATCGAACGCGCCAAGGGCCTGCTGATGGCGCACCGACACCTCAGCGAGGAAGAGGCCCACAAAACCATGCGGCAGATGGCGATGAACCAGAACCGGCGGCTGATCGAGGTGGCGGAGGCGGTACTGGCGATGGCCGACGTGCTCCCGGGTCGTTTGCGGTGAGCGGGCGCCGTGTGCTGCGGCGCACAACTTTCGTGCCGTGCGCGGCCTTCGCACCAGTTTGAAGCCCGCCAGATCGGGCTGCGGCCAGCGCGCATGGCGCAGCCCCGAGCCTGGAAGGCAGGATTTTTCTTTTGAAATCAAACCTCTTCCAGGCATCGCGCGAACATCCAAACCAGCTGGCACGGTAACTGCTTTTCTCTGCGCATCGGGCGACTGGCCAATGGCGGTCAGACACCCATCGTCTTCCCAGACTCGGACAACGGCGTCCATTTCCCGCTTGCTGCGCGCAGGCACGGAAATGGACGCCGTTGTCGTTTCAGGGCCCGTGATCCCGCTTCCGCCTCAGTCCCACGTTCTTTTCAGGAGTTGATTCATATGAAACCCTCGAACGCCACCGCCCTGTCCCGCCGCGCCGCCCTTCAAAAAACGTCTGCGCTCGGCATGGCCGCCGTCACCGGCAGCCTCTGGAGCACAACCGCGCGAGCGCAGGCCTCCACCGGCCTGGAGACCCGGGCCGCCAAGCTGGGCTTCATCGCGCTGACCGATGCGGCGCCGCTGTTTGTGGCCGACGAAAAGGGCTATTTCAAGAAACATGGCATGACCGATGTGGAGGTGCTCAAGCAGTCGTCGTGGGGCACCACGCGCGACAACCTCGTGCTTGGCTCGGGCAAGGGCGGCATTGACGGCGCGCACATCCTCACGCCCATGCCCTACCTCATCAGCACCGGAGCGGTCACCGCCAACAACGTGCCGGTGCCCATGAACATCCTTGCGCGCCTGAACCTGGGCGGCCAGTGCATTTCCGTGGGCGACGAATACAAGGACCTCAAGGTGGGCCTGGACACCAGGGAATTCGGCAAGGCGCTGTTGGCCAAGCGCCTGAAAACCGGCAAACCGGTGAACGCGGCCATGACCTTTCCCGGCGGCACGCACGACATGTGGCTGCGCTACTGGATGGCCGCCGGCAACGTCGACCCGAACAAGGACATCACCACCATCGTGGTGCCACCGGCGCAGATGGTGGCCAACATGAAGGTGGGCAGCATGGACACGTTCTGCGTGTGCGAGCCCTGGAACCGCCAGCTCATCAACCAGAAGATCGGCTACACGGCGCTGACCACCAGCGAGATCTGGATGAACCACCCGGAGAAGGCCTTCGCGATGCGCGCCGACTGGGTGCAGGCCAACCCCAACGCCGCCAAGGCGCTGCTCAAGGCCGTGATGGAAGCGCAGATGTGGTGCGAAGACCCGGCCAACCGCGCCGAGGTGGCCGAGATCTGCTCGCGCCGCCGCTGGATCAGCGCACCCGTGGCCGATGTGATCGACCGCGTCAAGGGCGACTTCGACTACGGCACCGGCCGCGTCGAAGCCAACAGCAAATTCCAGATGCGTTTCTGGAAAGACCACGCGAGCTACCCGTTCCAGAGCCACGACCTGTGGTTCCTCACCGAGAACATCCGCTGGGGTTATCTGCCGCCCAACCTGGACACCAAGGCGCTCATTGCCAAGGTCAACCGCGAAGACCTCTGGCGCGCCGCCGCCAAGGAACTGGGCGTGGCGGCCCAGGACATCCCCACCTCCACCTCGCGCGGGGTCGAGAAGTTCTTCGACGGCAAGGTGTTCGACCCGGCGAACCCGAAGAAGTACCTCGACAGCCTGAGCATCAAGTACATCAAGGCCGCCTGATCCCGCGCGCTGTCCCGATCTGGAGAACCCGCCATGCACCCCACCGACACCATTGAACCGATCCGCCTGACACCACCGCGTGCGGCGGCCCTGATGCCCGCAGGCGTCACGGCGGCCGTCCGCGCCTTCGTCACCCACGTGTTGCCGCCACTTATCGTGATCGGCGTGCTGGTGCTCATCTGGGAAATCCTGGGCTCGCGCCCCGGGGCGGCGCTGCCGGCACCCAGCCGTGTGGTGCAGGACACCTGGGAGCTGATCGTTCACCCGTTCTACGACAACGGCGGCAACGACGTGGGCGTGGCGTGGCAGCTGCTCGCCAGCCTGCAGCGCGTGGCCTACGGCTATTCGCTGGCGGTGGTGGCGGGCGTGAGCCTGGGCGTGCTGGTGGGCCAGTCGACCTGGGCCCTGCGCGGGCTGGACCCTCTGTTCCAGGTGCTGCGCACCGTGCCGCCGCTGGCCTGGCTGCCCATCTCGCTGGCGGGCTTCCAGGACGGCAACCCCTCGGCCATCTTCGTGATCTTCATCACCTCGATCTGGCCGATCATCATCAACACCTCGATCGGCATCCGCAACATCCCGGAGGACTACCGCAACGTCGCCCGCGTGATCCGGCTCAACGGCATCGAGTACTTCGGCAAGATCATGCTGCCGGCGGCCGCGCCCTTCATCTTCTCGGGGTTGCGCATCGGCGTGGGCCTGTCGTGGCTGGCGATCATCGCGGCCGAGATGCTCATCGGTGGCGTGGGCATCGGCTTCTTCATCTGGGATGCGTGGAACTCCTCGCGCATCAGCGACATCATCCTGGCGCTCGTGTATGTGGGGCTGGTGGGCTTCTTCCTGGACCGCGTGGTGGCCTGGATCGGGCGCGCCGTCACCCGTGGCACTTCCGCCAGCTGAACACCGCCCACAGGAGCCCTTCATGAGCAACGCTTACCTCAACCTCTCGCGCGTGGACATGACGTTCACGGGCAACAACGGCGTCTCCAACCCGGTCCTCAAAGGCGTCGACCTCGCCGTGCAGCGCGGCGAGTTCATCTCGTTGATCGGGCACTCGGGCTGCGGCAAATCCACCGTGCTCAACATCGTGGCCGGTCTGCTGCGGGCCACGGCAGGTGGCGTCATCGTCGATGGTCGCGAAGTCAACGCGCCCGGGCCGGACCGCGCCGTGGTGTTCCAGAACCACTCGCTGCTGCCCTGGCTCACGGTCTACCAGAACGTGGAGATTGCGGTGGACAAGATCTTTGCGGGCAGCAAGAGCGCGGCCGAACGCAAGGAGTGGATCCTGCACAACCTGAACATGGTGAACATGTCGCACGCGCTGCACCGGCTGCCCTCGGAAATCTCCGGCGGCATGAAGCAGCGCGTGGGCATCGCGCGCGCCCTGGCCATGGAGCCCAAGGTGCTGCTGCTGGACGAACCCTTTGGCGCACTCGACGCCCTCACCCGCGCCCACCTGCAGGACGAGGTGATCCGCATCCAGGGCGAGCTGGGCAACACGGTGATGATGATCACGCACGACGTCGATGAAGCGGTGCTGCTCTCGGACCGCGTGGTGATGATGACCAACGGGCCGGCGGCCACCATCGGCCAGATTCTTGATGTGCCGCTGCCGCGCCCGCGCAACCGCATCGAGCTGGCCGAAAACAAGGACTACAACCACTGCCGGCAGGAAATCCTCACGTTTCTCTATGAGAAGCAACGCAAGATCGAGCCGATTGCGCAGGCGCGCCAGGGTGGCGCGGCGCCGGCCCGTGTGCGGGCCGAGATGAAGGCCTGAGAACGAAGCCCGAGCGCGGGCGCGGCGCGCTTCAGACGCGCTCTTCTTCGGCCTCTGGTGCGAGGTCTGCCACGCCCTGCGGCTTCGCACCCTGCGGGTCCGCCGGGTGCGGCCGTTTGCGCGGCATCACCCGGGCGGGCACACCCACGGCGATGGAGTTGGAGGGCACGTCGCACGTCACGACCGCATTGGCACCGATGCTGACGTTGTCGCCAATGACGATGCGCCCGAGCAGCTTGGCCCCGGCGCCGATATCCACGTTGTTGCCGATGGTGGGTGCACAGGGATCTTCCACGCGCGCCAGGCCCACCACCACACCCGTGCGGATGCGGCAGTTGTCGCCAAAGCGCGCATGCCCGCTGACGATGATCCCGCCGAAGTGGTCGATGGTGAAGTTCTTGCCCACGTCCACCTCACAGGGCAGTTCCACGCCCGTGACCATCTGGATGAACTTGTAGAGCACCTTGTAGATGAAGGAAAACACCTTGCGCAGCGGCGCCGGGCGCACGCTGTAACGCCAGCGTCCGTAGCGGTACACCAGCATCACCCAGAAGCCTTGCGCGCCCCATTTGCTCCCGTGAGCGAGGAAGTCGGCGCGAATATTGTCAGTCATTGGTTTTATAAATTGGCAGCATGCCTACGATCAGTTTTTCCTGACCATATCAAACCCGTGAGTCTTCCGTGCGACCGTGCTCCTGTTTTTGTTGTAACAAAGGTTGCGGGCGTTCAACAATGCACGGCGCGCCAGGTGGCTCGCGTCCACACCCTGGGCCCCCACCTGCGGCGCACGCTTCTGGCCCGCCCGTCATCTCGACCCGAATTGGTGCGCCACGCACCACGCGGCATACGTCTGCGCCGACATCGCAGGCGCGCCGCACGCCCGCAGTGCGCTGCGGGCACACGGTGGCCCGGTCAGACGCAGGCAGCCGTGGCACGCGACTTGCGTTAGCTTGAACGGACGCAACGAAGCGTCCGCCCCGGCCAAGCGCCAGGGTTCCCGCGTACAACGCTGTGCGCCCAGTGGCCAGACGACAACGACGTCCTGTCTGGCGCCGACGGTTCCGTCGGCTCATCGAATTTCCGAAGTCTTTCCGTGTTCAGGCCTGTCTGCGTCATGACGCATGCGTGCGGCCTGGTCACCCCGCAATTCACCCCATGGAGTCGCTGCGATGAAAAAGTCCCAACTTGTGATGGTCGGCAATGGCATGGCCGGCGTGCGCACGCTGGAGGAGCTCCTCAAGCTCGCGCCCGATCTGTATGACATCACGGTGTTTGGCGCCGAGCCGCACCCGAACTACAACCGCATCCTGCTGTCGCCCGTGCTCGCCGGGGAGCAGACGCTGGACGAGATCGTGCTCAACGACTGGGCCTGGTACCGCGACAACGGCATCACGCTGCACGCGGGCGTGACGGTGACGGAGGTCGACCGCCGGCTGCGCGTGGTGCGTGGCACCAACAGCGCGGGCGAGGTGGTGGAGGCGTCTTACGACCGGCTCATCATGGCCACGGGCTCCAACCCTTTCATGCTGCCCATCCCCGGCAAGGAGCTGGAGGGCGTGCTGGCCTACCGCGACATTGCCGACACCCAGGCCATGATTGACGCCGCCACGAAGTACCGGCACGCGGTGGTGATTGGCGGTGGCCTGCTCGGCCTGGAAGCGGCCAACGGCCTGATGAAGCGGGGCATGACCGTGAGCGTGGTGCATGTGGCGCCCTGGCTCATGGAGCGCCAGCTCGACACCGTGGCGGGCCAGCTGCTGCAGGCGTCGCTGGAAGCACGCGGCATGACATTCCTGATGGGCGCGCAGACGCAGGCGCTGGTGGGCAATGAGGCTGGCAGGGTGCGGGCCGTTCGGTTCAAGGACGGCAGCGAAGTGCCTGCCGACCTGGTGGTGATGGCCGTGGGCATTCGGCCCAACACCGCGCTGGCCGAAGCGATGAACCTGCACGTGAACAAGGGCATCGTCGTCAGCGACACGCTGCAGACCGTGACCGATCCGCGCGTGTATGCCGTGGGCGAATGCGCCGCGCACCGCGGTGTGGCCTACGGCCTGGTGGCGCCGCTGTTCGAGCAGGGCAAGGTGCTGGCCACGCACTTGGCGGAGTTCGGCATTGGCCGCTACAGCGGCTCGCTCACCTCCACCAAGCTCAAGGTCACCGGCATCGATCTGTTTTCGGCCGGCAACTTCAGTGGCGGCGAACACACCGAAGAGATCGTGATGAGCGACCCCGCCGGCGGCGTCTACAAGAAGCTGGTGATCCAGAACGACAAGCTGGTGGGCGCTTGCCTGTATGGCGACACGGTGGATGGCAGCTGGTACTTCAAGCTCCTGCGCGATGGCCGCAGCGTGGCCGACATCCGCGAGCGCCTGATGTTTGGCGAGTCCAACATCGGTGACGTGGGCCACCAGGGCCACAGCAAGGCCGCCGCCATGGCCGACAGCGACGAGGTGTGCGGCTGCAACGGCGTCACCAAGGGCAGCATCTGCAAGGCCATCAAGGACAAAGGGCTGTTCACGCTGGAAGAGGTGCGCAAGCACACCAAGGCCAGCGCCTCGTGCGGCTCGTGCACGGGCCTGGTCGAGCAGATCCTGATGTTCACCGCCGGCGGCGACTACTCGGCCACGCCCAAGCTCAAGGCCATGTGCGGCTGCACCGACCACGGCCACCAGGCGGTGCGCGATGTCATCCGCGACAGCAAGCTGCTGAGCATCGGCGCGGTGTTCGAGGCCTTGAGCTGGCGCACGCCCAATGGCTGCGCCACCTGCCGTCCTGCCGTCAACTACTACCTCATCAGCACCTGGCCCAAGGAGGCCAAAGACGATCCGCAGAGCCGATTCATCAACGAGCGCGCGCACGCCAATATCCAGAAGGACGGCACCTACAGCGTGATCCCGCGCATGTGGGGCGGCGAGACCACGGCCGACGAACTGCGCCGCATTGCCGACGCCGTGGACAAGTACAAGATCCCCACCGTGAAAGTGACCGGTGGGCAGCGCATCGACCTGCTGGGCGTGAAGAAGGAAGACCTGCAGGCGGTGTGGCGCGACATCGGCATGCCCAGCGGCCACGCGTATGCCAAGGCCCTGCGCACGGTGAAGACCTGCGTGGGCAGCGAGTGGTGCCGCATGGGCACGCAGGACAGCACGCAGATGGGCAAAGACCTGGAGCGCGCCATGTGGCGCATGTACGCGCCGCACAAGGTGAAGTTCGCGGTGAGCGGCTGCCCGCGCAACTGTGCCGAGGCCGGCATCAAGGACGTGGGCATCATCGGTGTGGACAGCGGCTGGGAGATGTACATCGCCGGCAACGGCGGCATCAAGACCGAGGTGGCCGAGTTCTTCACCAAGCTCAAAACGGCCGAAGAAGTGCTGGAGTACACCGGCGCGTTCATGCAGCTCTACCGGCTGGAAGGCTGGTACCTGGAGCGCACGGTGCACTACGTCAAGCGCGTGGGCATGGAGCACGTGAAGAAGAAGATTCTGGAGGACCACGAAGGCCGCAAGGCGCTGTGGGCGCAACTGCAGTTCGCGCTCGACGGTGAGCCCGACCCGTGGTTCGAGCACCAGAAGGCCGCGGTCGACACACGCCAGTTCATCCCCATCCAGCCCGTGGTGCTGGAAGGGAGCGCAGCATGAGCGAATGGATCCCCATCGCCCGCGTGGACGACATCCCCGTGCTCGGCTCGCGCTGCGTGAAGCGCGAACGCGGCCTGGACGTGGCCGTGTTCCGCAACGACCAGAACGAGGTGTTCGCCCTGCTCGACCGCTGCCCGCACAAAGGCGGCCCGTTGAGCCAGGGCATCGTCTTCGGCACCAGCGTGGCCTGCCCCATGCACAACTGGACCATCGGCCTGGACAGCGGCTGCGCCAAAGCGCCCGACGAAGGCTGCACACCGCGCTTTGCGGTGAAGGTGGAAGACGGCGTGGTGCACCTGGATGCGCACGAGCTGACCGATCTCGCCACCGACCTCACCCGCCCGCTGGCAGGGCCTGCCCGGCGCACCGCAGCCGCATGACGCCTACCACCACCCGCTCCACCTGCCCTTACTGCGGTGTGGGCTGTGGCGTCCTGATTGAAAGCCAGGGCTCGGTGATCACCGGCGTGCGCGGCGACCCGCAACACCCGGCGAACTTCGGCCGCCTGTGCACCAAGGGGCAGACGCTGCACCTCACCGCATCGGCCACCCTGCAGCGGCAGACGCGCTTGCTGCAACCCCTGCAGCGCGTGCAGCGCGGCGCCCCCACGCAACCCCTCGCGTGGGAAGGCGCGATGGCGCTCGCCACCGACCGCTTCGCCTCGGTCATCGAGCAGCACGGCCCCGATGCGGTGGGCTTCTACATCAGCGGCCAGCTGCTCACCGAGGACTACTACGCCTTCAACAAACTGGCCAAAGGGCTGATCGGCACCAACAACATCGACACCAACTCGCGCCTGTGCATGAGCAGCGCCGTGGCCGGCTACAAGCTCACGCTGGGCGCCGATGCGCCGCCCACCTGCTACGACGACGTGAACCACGCACAGTGCCTCTTCATCGTGGGCAGCAACGCCGCGTTTGCCCACCCGGTGCTGTTTCGCCGCATCGAGGAAGCAAGGGCCAACAACCCGTCCATGAAAGTGATCGTGGCCGACCCGCGCCGCACCGACACCGCCGGCCTGGCCGACCTGTACCTGCCCCTGCAGCCCGGCAGCGACGTGATGCTGTTCCACGGCCTGCTGCACATCATGTTGTGGGAAGGCTGGATCGACACCGCCTACATCGCCGCCCACACCACCGGCTTTGAGGCACTCAAGGCGCTCGTGCGCGAATACACGCCCGAGCGTGTGGCGCAGGTCTGCGGCCTTCAGCGCGAAGACCTGTTCACCGCCGCGCAATGGTTCGCGAGCTCGCCCGCCACGCTCAGCCTCTATTGCCAGGGACTCAACCAGAGCAGCAGCGGCACCGCGAAAAACGCCACGCTCATCAACCTGCACCTGGCCACCGGCCAGATCGGCAAGCCCGGCGCGGGCCCGTTCAGCCTGACCGGCCAGCCCAACGCCATGGGTGGGCGCGAGGTGGGCGGCCTGGCCAACCTGCTCAGCGCCCACCGCGATCTGTCCAACCCGCAGCACCGCGCCGAAGTGGCCGCGCTCTGGGGCGTGGCGGACGTGCCCGAGAAGCCTGGCAAGACGGCGGTGGAGATGTTCCAGGCCGCCGCCGACGGCGAGATCAAGGCGCTGTGGATCGCCTGCACCAACCCCGCCCAGTCCATGCCCGACCAAGCCACCGTGCGCCGTGCGCTGCAGCGCGCCGAGTTCGTGGTGGTGCAGGAGGCCTACGCCACCGCAGCCACCTGCGACTTTGCCGACCTGCTGCTGCCAGCCACCACCTGGGGCGAGAAGGACGGCACGGTGACCAACAGCGAACGCCGCATCAGCCGCGTGCGCGCCGCCGTGCCCGCGCCGGGCCAGGCACGGCACGACTGGCGCATCGCGGTGGACTTGGCGCAGCGCCTGCAGGAGCGCCTTCGCCCCGACCTGCCGCATCTGTTTGCCTATCCCGACGCAGAAAGCCTCTGGCTCGAGCACCGCGAGTCCACGCGCGGGCGAGACCTCGACATCACCGGCCTGAGCTACGCCATGCTGGAGCTGAGCGGCCCCCAGCAATGGCCGCTGCGCCCCGGCGACGCGCAGGGCCGCCAGCGCCTCTACGAAGACGGCGTCTTCCCCACGCCCGACGGGCGCGCCCGCTTCGCCGACCTGCCCTTCGTGCCGCTGGCCGAGCCACGCGAATCGCGCTACCCGTACGCCCTCACCACCGGCCGCCTGCGCGACCAGTGGCATGGCATGACGCGCACCGGTACCCTCGGCCGCTTGTTCGGACATGTGGCCGAGCCCGCGGTGCAGATGCACCCGCAGGACATGGCACGCCAAGGCTTGAAAGACGGCGATCTCGTGCACGTCACCAGCAAGCGCGGCTCCATCGTGGTGCCCGCGCAGGGCGCTGAAGACATCGGCCTGTCGCAGGCGTTCATCGCGATGCACTGGGGCGCCGAATACCTCAGCGGCACAAGCAGCACGGGCGAAGCGCTGGCCGGCGTCAACGCGCTCACCACCTCGGCCTTCTGCCCCACTTCGCGGCAACCCGAACTCAAGCACGCCGCCGTGAAAGTGCTCAAGGCCGAGCTGCCCTGGCAGCTGCTCGCCGTCGCCTGGCTGCCCGCCGACCAGGCACTGAGCGCACGCGAGGGCCTGCGCCAGCTGATGGCGGGCTTCCCTTTCGCCTCGTGTGTGCCCTTCTCCAACGGCGTGCCCCTGGCCGAGGCTGGCCGTGGCGAGCGCACCGGTGTGCTGTTTCGCGCGGCCGCGCACGACGTGCCGGACGACACCCGCATCGCGCGCATCGAAGCCCTGCTGGGACTCAACACCAGCGACGCCCTGCGGTATGCAGATCGCCACCTCGGCCAGCACCGCAGCGCGCGCGTGGTGCGCCACGGTGAGTCCAGCCGGCTGGAGGCGTTTGTGCTCGCAGGCGACACGCGCGCCGAGGTGTGGCTCAAACCCCTGTTGCAAGACGAGTTGCCCGCAGCGGCCTACGGCCGGCTGCTGCTCATGCCTGGCGCAAAACCCCCTGTGGCCATGGCCGCCCGAGGGCGGCAGGTGTGCACCTGCTTCAATGTCTCGCAGGCCGACATCGAGCACACGTTGCGCAGCTGCGAAGGCACCGACCCGCAACGCCTGGCGGCGCTGCAAGCCGGGCTGCGCTGCGGCACGAACTGTGGCTCCTGCCTGCCCGAGCTTCAGCGCCTGGTGCGTGCCACGCACCCCGAGCCACACACGGCGGGCACGGCATGACATCGCGCATATAACGCCAGGTCATCAAACTTGCCGGACAATCCGCCGAAATCTGCGCGTCATGGGCATCAGTCAATACATCAAGGAAATCGGTCGGGGCAAGGACGGCGCCCGCTCGCTCACGCGCGAGCAGGCCGCCGACCTGCTCGGCCAGGTGCTGGACGGCACCGTGACCGACCTCGAAGTCGGCGGCTTCTGCCTGGCCATGCGCATCAAGGGCGAGACACCCGAAGAGATGGCGGGTTTCCTGGATGCCACGCACGCGCGCCTGCAACGGCTGCCCGACGCGGGCCGGACCACCGTGGTGCTGCCCAGCTACAACGGCGCCCGCAAACTCCCCGTGCTCACGCCGCTGCTGGCGATGCTGCTGGCGAGGCGCGGCGCAGCGGTGCTGGTGCATGGCACCGCCACGGAAGACAAGCGCATCGGCGCTGCGCAGGTGCTGGAACAGCTGGGCGTGCCGGCGTCGCGCGAGGTGCGTGCTGTGGACGCGGGCGAAGTGGCTTTCGTGCCGACGCAAGTGCTCAGCCCCGGCCTCAAGCGCCTGCTCGATGTGCGCCGCACCGTGGGCCTGCGCAACCCGGCGCACAGCCTGGTCAAACTCCTGAACCCGTGCGCGGGTGAGGCCTTCATCGTCGGCAGCTACACGCACCCGGAGTACGCCAGCTCCATGGCGGCCACCTGGGCGCTCACCGGCGCCCACGCCCTGCTGCTGCGCGGCACCGAAGGCGAGCCCGTGGCCGACGCGCGCCGCACGCCGCGCATGGAAATCTTTCGCCATGGCACCCGCACCGAGGTGCAGGCCCAGCAAGAAGGCCCACTGGCGCAGCTGCCCGCGCTGCCCTCGATTGACGCCGCCGACACCGCCGCTTACATCCGCGCCGTGCTCGATGGCACGCACCCGATTCCCACGCCCATTGCCCTGCAGGTGGAACACATCTTGCGAGCGCTGGCATCACATGAACCCGCAACCCATGCCCACGCCCTCTGAGTTCCTGCCCGGCACCGTCGCCCTGGTGGGCGCTGGCCCCGGTGACCCCGAATTGCTCACGCTCAAGGCGGTGAAAGCCATCAGTGCGGCCACCGTGCTGCTGGTGGACGACCTGGTGAGCGACGGCGTGCTGACCCACGCCCGCCCGGGCGCGCGCATCGTGCACGTGGGCAAGCGCGGTGGCTGCAAGAGCACGCCGCAGGCCTTCATCGAAAAGCTCATGGTCATGGCCGCGCGCGAAGGCGAAATGGTGGTCCGCCTCAAGGGCGGCGATCCGTTCATCTTTGGCCGCGGTGGTGAGGAGGTGGAGCACCTGCGCGCGGCCGGCATCGAGGTGCAGGTGGTCAATGGCATCACCGCCGGGCTGGCCGGTCTCACCTCGCTGGGCGTGCCGCTCACACACCGTGAGCACGCCCACGGCGTGGTCTTCGTCACCGGCCACGCCAAACCGGGTGACGCGGGCACCGATTGGCAGGCGCTCGCCGCCACCGCGCGCGATGCGAAGCTCACGCTCGTCATTTACATGGGCGTGGCCAGTGCGGCGCACATCCAGCAGGAGCTGCTCACGGGTCTGTCGGCCCACACCCCGCTGGCCGTGATCCAGCACGCCACGCTGCCCCACCAGAGGCATGCACTCACCACGCTGGGGCAGCTGCGCGCCACGATCGAGCGCGAAGGCATGGGCAGCCCGGCGGTGATCGTGGTGGGTGACGTGGTCAGCGGCATCGCTGCGGTGCAGGGCGACATGCCGACCTCAATCCACCTTCGCGCCTGAGGCTTCCACCGCCGAACGCCAGCGGGCGGTGTCGTTGCGCACGAAGTCGGCGAACTGCTGCGCCGTGCCGCCCACCACGTCCAGGCCCTGCGCGCTCAGGTTGCCGCGCAGCGCGGGGTCGGCCAAGGCCTTGTTGATTTCGCTGTTGAGCCGTGCGATCACCGAAGTCGGTGTGCCTGCCGGCACCATGATGCCCTGCCAACCGACCGCGACGTAGTCCTTCAGCCCTGCTTCGGCCATGGTCGGCACCTCGGGCATCACCGGCGAACGCTTGCTGCCCGTGATGGCCAGCGCTCGCACCTTGCCGGTTTTCACATGCTGCACGGCGTTGACGAGGTCGTTCGACAGCACCTGCACCTCCTTCGCCAACAGGGCGTTGAGCGCGGGCGCGGCACCCTTGTAAGGCACGTGCGTGATCGCCACGCCAGCCTGTAGCTTGAACAGCTCAACCGCCAGGTGCGGGAAGGTGCCGTTGCCGGCCGATGCGTAGTTCATCTTGTCGGGGCTGGCCTTGGCCAGCGCGATCAGCTCGCCCACATTGCTGGCCTTCACGTCTTCGGCCACCAGCAGCAAGTTGGGCACCTGCACCATCAGCACCACGGGCGCGAACGCGCTCGACGTGTCGTACGGCAGCGATTTGTACAGGCTGGGGTTGATGGCGATGTTGGTGTTGGCAAAGAGCAGCGTGTGGCCATCGGCCGGCGCCTTGGCCACCGTGTCGGCGCCGAGGATGCCGCCGGCGCCAGGCTTGTTCTCGACCACCACGGGCTGGCCCATTGCCTCCGTCAGGCGCGCGCCGATGGTGCGTGCCAGCACGTCGGCCGAACCGCCCGGCGGGAAGGGCACCACCAGGCGCAGCGGTTTGGTGGGAAAGTCCTGCGCTTGCGCGGCGCCGCTGCCCAGCAAGGGCAGGCAGGCGAGCAATGCGGGCAGCAGGTGGCGGAGGGTTCGGTTGCGGTAAGTCATGGTTGGTCTCCTTTTTCCGGGATCACAGGCAACAACAGAAACGACTCGAAGGCAGCGCCAAACTGCACCGCGTGGCGGGTGGGAATGGCATTGCAGGTGTGGACCCAGATCGGGTCCTCGGCTGTGGAGTCCTGGCCGCGCACGTCCAGCGCCAGCCGGTGCCCCGCCTTGAACAGGTTGGACACCTCGCGGATTTCCATTGCGTAGGCATGGCTCCGTCCCGGCTCGATGTGCTCTTTTCCCGTGTGCTTCTGCCACGGGCGGTACGGCTTGGACAGCGCGGGGTCGAGCTCGCGCTGCGAGGCGCGCAGCCAGCCCTTGGTCAGGACGCGCGAGGTGCCGTCGGGCGCGACGTCGCGCAGCGTGGCAATCCAGGTGGCGTCGGGCTGATCCAGCACCGCGTGAAAGTAAAAGGCCACCGGCCCGGTCACCTCCACGTCGTCATCGAATGCCGCGGTCTGGAAACTCACGGCGGGCGGCAGGCGCCCGGGCGGCAGGTCAGGGTCGTTGTGGAACACCGCTTCACCCGCCTGCGCTGGCTGGTCCACCCCGAGCGTGCCATCTGCACCCAGAAACATCCGGGTCCAGCGCGTGCGCGCCAGGGGCCATTCGTGCTCGTGCCGGTACTCGTTGCGCCCCTTGATCAGCAACTGGATCGGCGGCTCGTCCATGTAGCCGGTGTCGTTGCCCTTGAGCCAGTGGTCGTACCAGCGCAGGATCAGATCGTGATGATCGGACCAGGGGCGCAGAGGGCCCATCGTCGACTCGGTTTCCATGATCAACAGCTTCTTGGGCGCATCGATGCCTTCGTATGCCTGGAATGCGCCGGCCAGGTGCACCGCCCAACTCGTCCAGCGCGTGGCAAGAAAGGTGGGAATGCGGATGCGGTCGAACATGCGGTAAGGCGAGCGCTCCCAGTAAAACGGGCCATCGAACGGCTCGAGCAGCCAGCCGAACAGCAGCGGATTCTTGCGCGGGTACTTGAGCTGGATGTGCAGGTACGGCGAGTGCTTGACCTCGGGCGAATCCATCAGCAACGCCACACGGCGGTCGATCTCCGCCTGCGGCAGATAACCATGGCTCAGCGGCGTCATGCCGTCCACGCTCACATGGCCCCACCACTGGTGCCAGAAGCCTTCGTTGAGCAAGCCGCCGTGGTACACGCTCTGCCGGTAGCGGTCGGTCAGGGCCTCGTAGGGCACGATGGCCTTGAGGTGCGGCGGCTGCTGCGCCGCCACCATGTATTGCATGACCGCGAAATACGACATGCCCAGCATGCCGCAGTTGCCATCGCACCATTCCTGCTCGGCCATCCATTCGATGATGTCGTAACCATCCTCCTGCTCCTTGGGTCCCTGGTAGCAATACTCACCCTCGGAGTCTCCCGAGCCGCGCGCGTCGGCGATCACATGTACGTAGCCACGGCTCACGAAGTATTCGGAGTCGCCCGCTTCGAGCCCGCCATTGCCGATCAGCGGGCTCAGCGGCGCCCGCTTGCCGGTCACGCGCTGCAAGTCCTTGCCGTAGTGCGAGTACGAGAGCAGCGCCGGGTAGCGGCCAGGCCTGTCCGGCAGGTACACATCGCAAGCCAGGCGCGTGCCGTCGCGCGTGGTGATCATCACGCCGTGGCGCACGGTCATGCCGTATCGCGGCTGGGAAACGCGGCTGCGCCAATCCTGTTCGCTCATTCGTCCTGTTCCTCTGAAATGCCCGCTCGCACCGGGCGGCGGCGGATCGTTCAAAAAGTTTAGGATCGAGGCTGGTAGTTGTAGAAAACAACTACGCTGCGGGCAAACCCTCGCCCACAGTCCACCCGATGGCGCCATGTCGCTGGAAAAACCCGAAAACCTCGATCAACTGTTCAACAACCGGCTCTCGCGCCTGCTGGCCAGCAGCAGCGCGCCCAGCATCCGGCTGTTCGAGGGCGGGTACGGCGTGTCGCGGCGCGAGTGGCGGCTGGTGGGCCTGGTGGCCGTCTACGGTGCGATGTCGCCTTCGGAACTCGCCGAGCGCGCCCACCTGGAACGACCACGCGTCTCGCGCGTGCTCACGGGCCTGGTGCAACGCGGCCTGCTGGCACGCGTGGGCTTGCCCAACGACAGGCGCCGTGCGCGGGTCGAGATCACCCCAGCGGGCCGCCAGCTCTACGAAGAGGTATTCCCCCAGTTGGCTCGCCTTCATGCGCGCCTGCTCTCCACGTTGACTCCACAGCAGTTGGCGGAATTCGACCAGATGCTGGACCTGCTCACGGAGGCGGCCGAAGCGCTCGCACGCACATCTCAGGTCACGCTCAAGGCGGCGCGCCATCTGGGTGGTCGCAAGCGCGGCAGCAGTTGAGCGTGCCGCCTACACTGCCCGCCATGCAAGATTTCGATGCCATCGTCGTCGGCGCCGGCGCTGCCGGCCTTTTCTGTGCCGGCGTTGCGGGCCAGCGTGGCTTGCGCGTGCTGGTGCTCGACCACAGCGAAAAAGTGGCCGAGAAAGTCCGCATCTCGGGCGGTGGCCGCGCCAACTTCACCAACCGCGAGCTGGACCCACAGGCGCCCCACAAACACTTCATCAGCGCCAACCCGCATTTCTGCCGCTCGGCGCTCTCTCGCTACACGCCTGCCGATTTCGTGGACCTCGTGCAGCGCCACGGCATTGGCTTCCACGAAAAGCACAAGGGTCAGCTCTTCTGCGACCGCTCGGCCGAAGACCTGATCCAGATGCTGTTGCGCGAGTGCGAGGCGGGCGGTGTTGAGCGCTGGCAGCCGTGCGGCGTGAAAGCCGTGCGGCGTGGCGGCGATGGGCGCTATGAGCTCGACACCGAGCGCGGCACCGTGCGCAGCCGCGCGGTGGTTGTGGCCACCGGCGGACTGTCGATCCCCAAGATTGGCGCCACCGATTTCGGCTACCGCATCGCCAGGCAGTTTGACCTGCGGCTCGTGGAGCAGCGCCCCGGCCTGGTGCCGCTCACGTTCGACGGCGACGCATGGATGCCTTATGCCGGCCTGGCCGGCTTGGCCCTGCCGGTGCGCATCGAAACGGGCGATAAAAAGTCACGCATGGCCTTCATGGAAGACCTGCTGTTCACCCACCGCGGTCTTTCGGGGCCGGGCGTGCTGCAAATCTCCAGCTACTGGCAAGAGGGCTCGCCCATCCGCCTGAATCTCTCGCCCGAGGGCGACTTGCAAGCGGCTCTGGCCCGCGCAAAAACGACCTCGCGCAAACTGCTGGTCAACGAACTCGCGGCCCTGGTACCCAGCCGGCTGGCCGAGGCCTGGGTGCAGCAAGACCCGGACTGGCAGCGGCCTGTGGCCGAAGCCTCGGACAAGGCCCTGGCCCGCCTGGCCGAGCGGCTGGCGCGCTGGGAAATCACACCCACCGGCACCGAGGGCTACAAAAAGGCCGAAGTGACGCTGGGTGGGGTGGACACGCGCGACCTGTCGTCGCAAACGATGGAGTCGAAGCAGGCCGGGCTGTATTTCATTGGTGAAGTGGTGGATGTGACCGGCTGGCTGGGCGGCTACAACTTCCAGTGGGCCTGGGCGAGCGCACACGCCTGCGCGCAGGCGCTCTGACCGGGAACGCCCACGCGGCGGTAGCCAGCCGGGCTGAAATGGCTATAATCCAAGGCTTTGCTGGCAAATCCCCGTCGGCCAATACTAGTTAATGACGGGACATTTTGCGGAAACGACGCCCGGGCCCGATCTTCCCGGTCATCCTCTTTCCGCGCATTCTGGACATCTTTCGCCAATGACGACCATCCGTGTAAAAGACAACGAACCCTTTGACGTCGCCCTGCGCCGTTTCAAGCGCACCATCGAAAAGCTCGGCCTGCTGACCGATCTGCGCGCCCGCGAGTTCTACGAAAAGCCGACCGCTGAGCGCAAGCGCAAGAAGGCCGCCGCCGTGAAGCGCCACTACAAGCGTGTGCGCTCCATGCAGCTGCCCAAGAAGCTGTACTGAGCACGCAGCACCGGGCCAGCCCCGGTCGCGAAAAAGCCCGCTGGAGGACGCTCAGGCGGGCTTTTTTATTGTCCATTCGCCTGAATACCCCGACCCACAGGAGCCACCATGAGCCTGAAAGAACAGATCACCGAAGACATGAAGGCTGCCATGCGCGCCAAGGACAGCGAACGCCTGGGCACCATCCGCCTGCTCACCGCCGCGATGAAGCAGAAGGAAGTGGACGAGCGCGTGGAGCTGGACGATGCCATGGTCGTTGCGATCGTGGACAAGCTGGTCAAGCAGCGCAAGGACAGCATCGAAGCCTTCTCCAAGGCCGCCCGGCAAGACCTGGTGGACAAGGAAGTGGCCGAAATGGCCGTGCTGCAGGCCTACCTGCCCGCGCGCCTGTCGGCCGACGAAGTGGCCGCTGAAGTCAAGGCCATCGTGGCCGAGCTGGGCGCCAAGGGCCCGGGCGACATGGGCAAGGTCATGGGCGCCGTGAAATCGCGCCTGGCCGGCAAGGCGGACATGGGACAGGTGTCGGCCGCCGTGAAGGCTGCCCTCACCGGCTGACGCGCGCGGGCGACGTCAGGCCAGAATCATCGCGGTGCCCGCCACGGCGCGCACCGCGCCGCACCAGGCGCCCACCGCAGGGCGCCGCCTGTAGATCAACCACAGCAGCGGCAGGATCAGGATCGGCGTGACGGACGAGAGCACCGCCACCAGCCCGGCCTGGCCGTGTTTCATGGCCTGCAGGATCAAAGTCATGCCCAGCGCCATGGCCACCGCGGCGCTGCCAAAAATGAGCGCGGCGTCTTTCAGGCGCATGGGGGCCACCGCGCGCGCGCCCGCCCACCCGGTGGCCAGCAGCAGGCCATGCGCGAGCAAGGCGGTGCTCATGCGCAAGGCCGAGCCGGCCACCGCATCGATGCCGGTGGTCATGAGGGGTTTGAGCATCAAGGTGGCCACCGACTGACACAAGGCCGCCAGCAGCCCCAGCGCCACGCCGGTCATCAGCCGCCCGTGGGTCTGTTCCCAGCCGTGCTGTTCGTCGCCCCGGCGCCCCCACACGATGGCCAGCATCACGCCGCCCACCAGCAAGCCGCTGCCCACCAGCGCCCAGCCCCAGAGGCTCTCGCCCAGAAAAACCCAGGCCAGCACCGCCGAAAAAAGCGCGTGGGTGGCAAACAGCACACCCGAGCGGCGCGGGCCCAGGCGGTTCATGCAGGCGAAAAGCGCGGTGTCACCAACGAAGATGCCGATCACGCCCGAGATCGCCAGCAGCCCCAACGCGGAGGCATCCAGGCTCCGCCAGCCCCCGGTGGTCAGCGCGATGGCCCACAGGATGAGGCTGGCGAACAGCATGCGCCAGCGGCTGAAAGTGAAGGCGCCCAGGCGCTGCGAAGCCGGTGCAGAGAACAGGGCCGCCACGGCCCAGCATGCCGCCGCCAGCAGGGCCAGGGCTTCGGGGCGCATCGGCGTTCAGGCCAGGGGGAAGCAGGTCGGCGCCGCGGCGCTCAGCTTCCTGCGACCTTCATGCGGTTCACGAGGATGGAGCCGGTGGTCTTGGCGCCGTAGTTGTAGGCGTCCGCGCCCACGGCTTCGATGCCGAGCAACATGTCCTTGAGGTTGCCCGCGATGGTGATCTCGTGCACCGGGTAGGCGATCTCGCCGTTCTCGACCCAGTAACCAGAGGCGCCACGCGAATAGTCGCCCGTCACGTAGTTGACGCCCTGGCCCATGAGCTCAGTGACGAATAGGCCGCGTCCGAGTTTCTTGAGCATGGCGCGCAGGTCGTCGCCCGGCTGGGTGAGGCGGCTGGTCAGCGTGAGGTTGTGCGAGCCACCGGCGTTGCCGGTCGTGCGCATGCCAAGCTTGCGCGCAGAGTAGGTCGAGAGAAAGTAGCCCTGCACGCGGCCGGCCGAGAGCACCTTGCGCCGGGTGGTGCGCACGCCCTCGTCATCGAACGGTGAGCTGCCCTTGCCGTTGCGCACATGGGGCTCTTCCAGAATGTCGAGGTGCTTGGCGAGCACGCGCTTGCCCAGGCTGTCGTGCAGAAAGGTGGTGTTGCGGTACAGCGCACCACCGCTGGTGGCCTGCACGTAGCTGCCCAGCAGGCCCGCAGCCAATGGCGACTCGAACAGCACCGGGCATTCGGTGGTGGCGATCTTGCGGCCGTTCAGGCGCGCCAGCGTGCGCTCGGCAGCGTAGCGGCCCACGGCCTCCGGTGTGGCCAGGTCTTGCGGCGCGCGCATGGAGCTGTACCAGTAATCGCGCTCCATGTGGGCACCCTTGCCCGCGATGGGCGCCACCGACAGGCTGTGGCGCGAGCTGGCATAGCCGCCACTGAAGATACCGGGCTTGCCCCGCTCGCCACCGCGCAGGTGCGCCGTGAAAAAGTGCGACTGCTGCGCCGAAACGCCAGCACCCTCGCTGTTGTTGATCTTCTTGCTGGTGGCAAAGGCGGCGGCTTCGCAAGCCAGTGCGATGCGCGCAGCCTCTTCGGAGTCGATCGACCACGGGTGGAACAAATCCAGATCGGGATAGCTGTCGGCCACATCGTCCACATCGGGCAGGCCCGCCACCGGGTCTTCGGCGGTGAAGCGCGCGATGTCGTAGGCCGCCTGCACGGTCTGGCGCACGGCGGCCGCAGAGAAATCGGAGGTGGAGGCATTGCCTCGTTTGCGGCCCAGGTAGACCGTGACGCCCAGCGATTTGTCGCGGTTGCGCTCCACGTTCTCCAGCTCACCCTTGCGCACCGAAACGCTCAGCCCCGCGCCTTCGGACACCTCGGCGGCCGCATCGGCCGCGCCGAGCTGCCTGGCGTGCGAGAGCGCCATGTCCACCAGCTCTTCGAACTGGGTGCGCGTGTACTGGAAACCGGGAAGGGGGGAACGGGCGTCGGCCACGGGGGCTTGAGAGGGGTTTTTCATGTCGACGGCTATGATACTTGCCGCCCCTCCTGGCCGCTGCCGAACGCGCAGTTGCCCATTCAGAAGCCCACATGTCCCGCAAACCCACCAAAGGCTATTTCGTCCGTGGCCAGTTCGTCGCCCTCGGCAGCGAACTGGACCTGGAACTCAAGCGCGAGCTCAAGGGCTCCGCCGACATGAGCAAGACCGACTTGAAGAAATACAGCGATCGCCTGCAGCAACTGGGCGAAAGCCTGCTCACGCTGCGCGCCGACCTGATGAAGCGGCTGGACCTCTCCGAGAAGCTGGTGGATGCGGTCGCAGAGGCGAAGCGCATCACCAACTTCGAAGGCCGCCGCCGACAGATGCAGTACATCGGCAAACTCATGCGCGGTGTGGACGAGGACACGCTCGCTGCGGTCGAAGCCGCACTGGACGAGCAGAACAAGGGCTCGGCCAAGGGCACGCTCTCGCTCCACCAGGCCGAGCAGTGGCGAGACCGCCTCATTGCAGACGACGACGCCCTGACGCAGTGGCTGCAACTCGACGCCAGCGCCGATGTGCAGCACTTGCGGGCACTGATCCGCCAGGCGCGCAAGGACGCCCAGGTGACCGAACCCCAGGAGCGCCCCGGCGAAGCCGTGCGCCATGGCAAGGCCTACCGCGAGATTTTCCAGATCGTCAAAGCCACGCTCAACCAGGGCGATCCTGACGACGGTCTGCCTGCCGACGAAGAACAGCCATGAGCGATACCGCTGCCCTGCCCGCCGAGCCTGTGCGCATCGGCATCGTCTCCATCAGCGACCGCGCCAGCACAGGCGTTTATGAAGACAAGGGCCTGCCCGCGCTGCAGGACTGGCTCACGCGCGCCCTGAAAAACCCGGTCACCTTTGAGCCCAGGCTCATTCCGGACGAAGCCGCGCGCATCAGCGCCACCCTGATCGAACTGGTGGATGCGGGCTGCTCGCTGGTGCTCACCACCGGCGGCACCGGCCCCGCGCTGCGCGACGTGACGCCTGAAGCCACGCTGGCGGTGGCCCACAAGGAAATGCCCGGCTTTGGTGAGCAGATGCGCCAGATCAGCCTGGCCTTTGTGCCCACCGCCATCCTCTCGCGACAGGTCGCCGTGGTGCGCGGCCAGAGCCTGATCATCAACCTGCCAGGCCAACCCAAAGCCATTGCGGAAACGCTGGAAGGCCTGAAGAACTCCGATGGCACGCAGCGCATCAACGGCATTTTTGCCGCCGTGCCCTACTGCATCGACCTCATCGGCGGCCCCTACCTCGAAACACACGACGACGTCTGCAAGGCCTTCCGGCCGAAGTCCGCCGTTCGCCCTGCCCGCTAACCTTTTTCACGCGACCCACCATGAAGATCACCAAAGACACCGTCGTCACCCTCACCTTCCGCGCCGTCGATGCCAAAGGCAAAGTGCTCGAAGACGGCAAGGAGCCGCGTGCCTACCTGCATGGCGGCTACGGCAACACCTTGCCCGGCGTGGAGATGGCGCTTGAAGGCCAGGAAAAAGGCTTCAGCACCACGGTGAAGCTGCTGCCTTCGCTGGCCTTTGGCGACCGCGACGAAACCCTGGTGACCCAGATTTCCAAGAAGGACTTCCCTCCCGGCGTGAAAGTGGGCGGCCAGCTCGAAGGCAGCGACGACCAGGGCCGCCGGCAGATCTTCACTGTGGTCAAGATCAAGGGCGACCAGGTGCTGCTAGACGGCAACCACCCCCTGGCCGGCCAGGAGCTGACGTTCACCCTGAACGTGATCGATGTGAAGGCTGCGTCAGCGGAAGAAATTTCCCACGGCCACGCACACGGCGCCCACGGGCATCACCACTGATCCGCAGCGCCCACAGGCGCTGCCCTCACTTGCCGATCAGCTGGTTGAGCTTGTCGGCTTCAAAGCACTCTTCGCGCGCCGCGTCTTTGGGCACGCAGTCGCCGTCTCGCGGTGACTGGGACAGCTTTTCAATGGCACACCACAGCAGCGCGATCTGGTGTTCCTGGCTCGCGGTGCTGTCGATCAGGCCGCGCATGGCCTGTGACAACGGGTCGTCTTCCTGGGTGATGCCGTAGGCCTGGAATTTCTGCGCGGGCTCGGTCACGTCGGCGCTCTCACCGGTCTTGCTCGGAATGATGCGGGCCGGAATGCCGACTGCCGTGGCACCCGCAGGCACAGGCTTGATCACCACGGCGTTGCTGCCGATCTTGGCGCCGTCGCCCACCACAAAGCCCCCGAGCACCTTGGCACCGGCGCTGACCACCACGTCCTTGCCCAGCGTCGGGTGCCGTTTGGTGCCCTTGTAAAGGGAAGTACCACCCAGCGTCACGCCCTGGTAGATGGTGCAACCGTCGCCGATCTCGGCGGTTTCGCCCACCACCACGCCCATGGCGTGGTCAAAGAACACCCGCTCGCCGACCTTGGCGCCCGGGTGGATTTCAATGCCGGTGAGCCAGCGCGACACGTGCGAGATGAAGCGCCCCAGCCACTTGAAACCGTGATGCCAGCACCAGTGCGCGGGGCGGTGCAGCCAGACGGCATGCAGACCCGGGTAGCAGGTGATGACCTCCCAGGTGCTGCGCGCGGCCGGGTCGCGGTCGAGCACGCACTGGATGTCGGAGCGGAGGCGGGCAAACATAGGGGGGCAGTCTAGCGTTTCGCCTTGTCGGCGGTCAGCAGCATGGCCTTGGCGACACCTCGAAGAATGTGGACTTCCTCATCACTGGGTGCGGCGCGGTTGAAAAGCTGGTTCAGGCGGGGCATGAGCTTCTTGGGCGCGCCTGGGTCCAGAAAGTCCACCGCCACCAGCGCCTGCTCCAGGTGGTCAAGCATGCCGGCCAGCGCCCTGGCATCGGCGGTGGCGCGGGGCTGGGCCTCGGCCGGCGCCTCAAAGCCACCCAGCGCCTGGCGCCAGTCGTACGCCACGAGCTGCACCGCGGCGGCCAGGTTCAACGAGCCGAAGCCTGGCGCGGTGGGGATGCTCAGGGCCACATGGCAGCGGTACACGTCTTCGTTGCGCATGCCAAAGCGTTCGGAGCCGAACAGGAAGGCGACGCCTTCCGGTGGCTCCTGCTCGCCCAGCACGGCGGCAAAGTGCTCGCGCGGTGCGCGCGTGGGTGGTCCGAAGTCGCGCGGCGTCATGGCGGTGGCGCAGAGATGGCTCATGCCGTCCAGGGCTTCATCGAGCGTGTCGACGATGCGGGCCTTCGCCAGCACGTCGTTGGCGCCGCTGGCGCGCTGAATGGTTTCTTCGCGGCGCAGCACGTTGGCCCAGCGTGGCTGCACCAGCACAAGGTCGTCAAAACCCATGACTTTCATGGCGCGGGCGACACCGCCCACATTGCCGGCGTGGCTGGTCTGGATCAGGACAAAACGGGTGCGCATCGCAAATGGGGAGGGGGACGGTAAAATCCCGCGTATTGTCGCTGCCCGCATCGCCAGGCCGCATCACCCGCTCTTCCACTGTCGCGCGCTCCCCTGCGGAGGCGTCAAGGTCCCACAATTCATGTCGTCCACACTCCATCCCATGCTCAACGTGGCCATCAAGGCCGCACGCACTGCAGGTACCCTCATCAACCGCGCCGCACTCGACGTGGAGTCGGTCCGGGTCTCGGTCAAGCAGACCAACGACTTCGTGACCGAAGTTGATCAGGCCGCCGAAGCCGCGATCATCGACACCCTGCTGACCGCCTACCCCGACCATGCGATCTGGGCCGAGGAATCGGGCAAGCGCCCGGGCAAGCATGGCGGCGCAGACCATGTCTGGATCATCGACCCGCTGGACGGCACCACCAACTTCATTCACGGCTTTCCGGTGTACTGCGTGAGCATCGCGCTCATGGTGGGCAACCGCATTGAACAAGCCGTCATTTACGACCCCTCCCGCAACGACCTCTTCTGCGCCACGCGCGGGCGCGGCGCGTACCTCAACGACCGGCGCATCCGCGTGGCCAAGCGCACCACGCTGCGCGACTGCCTGCTCTCCACCGGTTTTCCGTTCCGCCCGGGCGACTCGTTCCAGACCTACCTCCAGATGTTCGGCGACGTGATGCCGCGCGTGGCCGGCCTGCGCCGCCCCGGCTCCGCCGCACTTGACCTGGCCTATGTGGCAGCCGGCTTCACCGATGGCTTCTTCGAGATGGGCCTGTCGCCCTGGGACGTGGCCGCCGGCGCGCTGCTGGTGACCGAGGCCGGTGGCCTGGTCGGCAACTTCACGGGTGAGTCGGACTTCCTGGAGCAGAAGGAATGCCTGGCCGCCAACCCCCGCATTTACGGCCAGCTGGTCGGCCTCACCGGCAAGTACAGCAAGTTCGCCAGCGCAGGCGACAAAGCGGCGGTGCGCCAGGCGCGCTCGGCCGCAGCGGCCGAG
>NZ_JAHVAB010000031.1 GCF_019264445.1 Hydrogenophaga sp. | reverse complement strand
TCGTAGACGAACACGATGTCCAGGTCGCTGCCGTAGCCCAGCTCCTTGCCGCCGAGCTTGCCGTAGCCAATGATGGCGAAGCTGGGTTCGTCGCGATGGCGATTCTTCAGGCGCGCCCAGCACCAGCGTGCGGTGGTGCGCAGCACGGAGTCCGCCAGGGCGGACAGATCGTCGGCCACCTGCTCCACGGTGAGCACCTTTTCCACGTCGCGCGCCAGCGTGCGGAAGACCTCGGCATGGTGCGCGCGGCGCAGCAGGTTGAGCAGGGCTTCCTCGTCGTCTTCGCCGGTGGAGCGCAGCGCAGCGCGGCGCGCTTCCAGTTCGGCCTCGAACTGCGCCGCGTCAAAGCGGTCGGTGAGCAGCTGCTGGCTGGCGAGCTCGTCGATCACGCCGGGGTGTTTGAGCAGATAGCGCGCCGGCCACTTCGCCGCACCCAGCAGGCGCAGCAGGCGCTCGTGCACGGAAGGCCGTTCCTGCAGCAGGGCGAGGTAGCTCTCGCGGCGCAGCAGCGGCTCGATCCAGTCGGCCATGCGCAGCGCGGCTTCTTCGCTCACGCGCCCCTCGTCAAGCCAGGCGCCGGTGCGTTGAACGAGCCGCACGAGGCGCGCGCGCGTGTCTTCGCGCAGGGCGAGCACACGCGGGTGCTCGCGCCACTGGCCCACCTTGGCGGCGAACGCCTCGGGCAACTGCCCCAGCACATGCTGCAGTTCGTCGACTGCGCTGCGGCCGTTGGCGCCGTTCTTGTTGCTGCATCCCTTGCCGCTGCAGCCACCGTGGGTGGGGCCGCCGAGCAGGGTGTCGAATTCCTGGGCCACCAGCTCACGGTGCGCATCCAGTGCGTGCAGGAAAGCGCACACATCGGCAAAGCCGAGTGTGGCGGCGAGCCAGGCCAGGTCGTCATCGCGCGTGGGCATCACGTGCGTTTGCTGGTCGTCCAGGTACTGGATGCGGTGCTCCACGCGGCGCAGGAATTCGTAGGCCTGCGCCAGCGCGGTGGCGGTGGCCTGCGGCATGAGGCCGGCCTTGCACAGGCGCTGCAGCGCGTCCAGCGTGGGCCGGGTGCGCAGCTCGGGGAACTGGCCGCCGCGCACCACCTGCAGCAGCTGCACGGTGAACTCGATCTCGCGGATGCCGCCGCGCGAGAGCTTCACGTCGTTCGAACGCCCGGGGTTGCCAGCAGCGCGCTTGGAGGCGTGGTCCCGAATCTGGCGGTGCAGCGTGCGCAGGGCATCGAACACGCCGTAGTCGAGATAGCGGCGGAACACAAAAGGCAGCACCGTGCCGCGCAGGGCGCTGGCGCTGCGGTCTTTCACGCAGGACAGGGGCGCGATCACGCGGCTCTTGAGCCAGGCGAAGCGCTCCCACTCGCGCCCCTGCACCAGGAAATACTCTTCCAGTGCACCGAGCGACACGGCGCTCGGCCCGGAGTTGCCGTTGGGCCGCAGCGCCAGGTCGACGCGGAAGACGTTGCCGTGCTCCGTGGTGTCGCCCACGGTGTTGTAGATGTGCTTGACCGCCTTGCCGAAGTACTCGTGGTTGCTGATGCGGTTGCGCCCTTGCGCATTGCCGGCGGTCTCGCCGTCCTGGTCGTAAACGTAAATCAGGTCGATGTCGCTGGACACGTTGAGCTCACGCGCCCCGAGCTTGCCCATGCCGATCACCCACAGCTGGGCGCGCTGGGTGCCCTGGGCCGTGTCGAACTGGGGTGCGCCGTGCAGCTCGTCGAGGTCTGCGCAGGCCAGTTTGCAGGCTTCGTCGAGCGCGAGCTCGGCCAGCTCGGTGACGGCTCGCGTGATGACCGCCAGTGGCGCGCCCTGCTCGCAATCGAGCACCACCAGGCGCTCCATGACCAACTGTCGCAGCACGCGCAGGGCCGCCGGCATGAGCAGGCCGCGCCCGCGCAAATCGGCCAGGCAGACCTGCATGCTGGCGAGCACGGGTTCGCCCGCAGGCAGACAGGGGAGCTCAGCGCTGTAGCGGCGGCGCACCCGCTGCACAAAGCGCGAGTGGTCGGCCTGGCGGTCGCGCTCCGACAGCGGCGCACAGGGGTTCACATTTGATGACAAAGGGGTGTCGTCCGCTGTGGAACCTGGGGAGTGGCTGGCCGTCATAATTTGCGGTGGACATGAATCAAAGCCCGGCTCCTATCGCTCCTGCCACGCGAACCCTCAAGACGCTTTCGGTGGCAGCCCGGCTCTGTTTGTGGCTTGTGTTCCTGGCGTGGGGCCTGTTCGTGATGACCTGGGCCGCGCTGAATTGGTGGATTGTGCCCCGAATCGGCGAATGGCGCCCCGAGCTGGAACGATGGGCGAGCAGCGCGGTCGGGGCCCCTGTTCGGGTGGGCGACATCCGTGCCGACAACACCTCGCAAGGCTCGCGCTGGTTGCCGGCTTTCATGCCCTCTTTCGAGCTGCGCGACGTGCAACTCTTCGATCCACAAGGCCGCGTCGCCCTGCACCTGCCGCTGGTGCGCACAGCGGTGTCGGTGCGCTCGCTGTGGCACGGCCACTTCGAGCAGATCGTGATCGACCAGCCGGTGCTGGATGTGCGCCGCACCGCGCAGGGCCGCATTGAGGTGGCCGGGCTGGACCTGGGTGGCCAGGGCCAGAGCGATGGTCGAGCGGCCGACTGGTTTTTCTCGCAGCGCGAGTTTGCGATCCAGGGCGGCACGGTGCGCTGGACGGACGACCTGCGCGCGCAGCCTGCGCTGTCCCTGGGCGATGTGTCCTTTGTGGCGCGCAACACCGTTCGCCACCACCAGTTCCGGCTGGACGCGACGCCGCCGCCCGAATGGGGCGATCGCCTCACGCTGCGGGGGCAGTTGCGCGAACCGCTGCTTGAACTGGTGCGGCGGCCGGCCGGGCAGAAGCCGTGGCAGGGCTGGAGCGGCGAGCTCTACGCCGACTTTGGCCGGGTGGACGTGGCGCGCCTGCGCTCGTATGTGGACCTGTCCACCTGGGGCGTGGAGGTGCGCGCGGGCGAAGGCGCGCTGCGCGCCTGGGCCGAGGTGGCGCACGGTGCCGTGACCGGCATCACGGCGGATCTGGCGCTGCGCCATGTGGACACGCAGCTCGGCCGCGACCTGCCCGCGCTGGCCCTGGACGACCTGCACGGCCGGCTGGCGGCGCAATGGTCGGACGCCGGTTTCACCGTCTCCACCGACGACCTGCGCTTTCGCACCCGCGAGGGTGTGGACTGGCCGGGCGGCGCTTTGCGCGTGCAGCACACCGCCGCCACCCGCGGGCGCGGCGCACAGACCGAGCTGAGCGCGCAGCGGCTGGAGCTGGGCGCGTTGGCGGCCTTGGCCAGCCGCTTGCCTCTGCCGGGTGAGGCGCACCAGCGCCTCGAACAGCTCAGGCCGGCCGGGCGCATCGACGACTTCTCGGCGCGGTGGGAGGCGCGAGCGGCTGAGGCCGGTGCCAGCGGCTGGAACCCGCAGACCTACCAGGCCCGCGGACGCGCCAGCGGCCTGGCCCTGGCGGGCGAGCCCAGCGGCAAGATGTCCTTGTCCGGCCGCTACCCTCTGCCGGGGCGCCCCGGCATTTCGGGCGCCGACGTGGCGTTCGATTTCAACCAGTCGGGCGGACGCGCCAGCGTCAGCGTGGCGCAGGGCGCGGTGGAACTGCCCGACGTGTTCGAAGACCCCCAGGTCTTGGTCAACAGCCTTCAGGCCGACGCCTCCTGGCGGGTGCAGGGCGAGCGCATCGAGGTGCAGCTGGACAACGTGCGCCTGGCCAACGCCGATGCCGAGGGCACGGCCCAGGTGCGCTGGCGCACGAGCGACGTGGTGGCGGGATCGACCGCTTCCCGCTTTCCCGGCGAGCTCGATCTCACCGCCACGCTCACCCGGGCCGACGCCACGCGCGTGCACCGCTACCTGCCCCTGACACTCAACGCCGACGTCCGTCGCTATGTGCGCGAGGCGGTGCGGGGAGGCAGCTCCAGCCGCGTGGGTTTCCGCGTGCAGGGGCGGGTGGATCATGTGCCCTTTGACAAACCCGGCGACAGCGGCGAGTTCCGCATCACCGCGGCCCTGAAGAACGTCGACTTCGCCTACCTGCCGCCCCATCTGCAAAACGCCAGCGACGTCGCCTGGCCTGCGCTGCGGGGTGTGTCGGGCGATCTGTTGCTTGATCGCGTGGCGCTCAGGCTGAGTGGTTTGCAGGGCAGCGTGGTGGGGGCGCCCGGCGTGCGCCTGAGCCAGGGCCAGGTGGGCATTGCCGATCTGGTCCACGAGCCGGTGCTGGAGGTCGATGCACAGGCGCAGGGGCCGGCCAACGAAGCGCTGGGTTTCGTGCAGCAGTCGCCGCTGAATGCCATGACCGGCCAGGCCCTGGCGCGTGCGCGGGTGGGTGGCGCGGCGCAGGTGGGCTTCTCACTGAAAGTGCCGCTGCTCAACGCCCGCGCCACGCAGGTCAGCGGCACGGTCAGGCTCGATGGCAACGACCTGCAGATCAGCCCGGACTCGCCGCTGCTCGGGCGCGCCAGCGGCACGCTCACCTTCAGCGAAACCGGTTTTGCAGTGAAGGCGGCGCAGGCGCGGTTGTATGGCGGCGACATGCGCTTTGAGGGCGGCATGCAACCCGATGCCGCCGGCCCGGCCAAGGTGCAATTCCGCGGCCAGGGCGTGGCCAGCGCCGAAGGCCTGCGGGACGCCGGGCTCGGTGTCGTCTCGCGTCTCTTCCAGCACACCAGTGGCAGCACCGCGTACACCGCGCAGCTGGGCTTTCGAGCCGGTGTGCCCGAGCTGCAGATCAGCAGCAACCTGCAAGGCATGGCCCTGAACCTGCCTGCGCCGTTGAACAAGACCGCCGAGTCCACGCTGCCGCTGCGCCTGGACACCAGCGTGCTGAGCGTGGTGAGCGGCAGCGCGCGCAGCGACCGCCTGGCCCTTCAGCTGGGGTCGTCGCTCGCACCGGTGGCCTCGCTGCAGTACGAGCGCGAACTGGGCGCTGCCGAGCCCAGGGTGTTGCGCGGTGCCATTGCCGTCGGCATGCCCGGCGATGCCGCCGCCCCGCCGCTTCCCGCCGAGGGCGTGACGGCGAACGTGCAGCTCGACCAGCTGGATGCCGATGCCTGGGAGCGCACCTTTTCCAGCGCCACGGGCGTGGACGCGCGCACGGCGGCCACGGCGGCCGCCACGGTGTTGCCGCGTGCGGGCCCGACCGTGAGCGAGGCAAATGCCAGCCTGGGCTACCTGCCCACCACGGTGGCGCTGCGCGCAGACCGCCTGACCGTGGCCGGCCGGCACTTCCATCGCGTGGTGCTGGGTGGCTCGCGCGATGGCCCGCAGTGGCAGGCCAACGTCGATGCCGATGAACTCAACGGGTATGTCTCGGTGCGGCAATCGGGCGCGGGCACCGCGGGCAACGTGTATGCGCGGCTGGCGCGCCTGCAGCTGGAGCCGTCGGTGGCGAACGACGTGGAGCAGCTGCTGCAACAACCCACCACCAGCGTGCCGGCGCTTGACATCACCGTGGGCGAACTCATCGTGGCCGGGCGAAACCTGGGGCGCGTCGAGGTGGAAGCGATCAACCGGGGCGGGCCGCTGCGCGGCAGCGAATGGCGCCTGACCAAGCTCAAGCTGGGCGCCCCCGAAGCGCGCCTGAGCGCCACCGGCAACTGGGCCACGCTGGGCGGGAGCGGCGCCACCCAGCGCCGCACCGCGCTGAACTTCCGCCTGGACATCGACGACTCCGGCGAGCTGCTCAACCGCTTCGGCCGTGCCGGGCTGGTGCGCGGCGGCAAGGGCCGCCTGGAGGGCAACATCGGCTGGATCGGTTCGCCGCTGGCGATCGACTACCCCAGCCTGTCCGGGCAGCTCCACGCCGACATCGAACGCGGCCAGTTCCTCAAGGTCGATCCCGGTGCCGGTCGCCTGCTCGGCGTGCTCAGCCTGCAGGCGCTGCCGCGCCGGCTGGTGCTGGACTTCCGCGATGTGTTCTCTGAAGGCTTTGCGTTTGATTTCGTGCGGGGCGATGCGCGCATCGAACAAGGCGTGCTCACCACCAACAACCTGCAGATGAAGGGTGTGAATGCGGCCGTGCTGATGGAAGGCAGTGCCGACATCGCGCGCGAGCAGCAAGACCTCAAGGTCGTGGTGGTGCCCGAGATCAACGCCGGCACCGCATCGCTGATCGCCACGGCCATCAACCCGGCCATCGGCCTGGGTACTTTTCTGGCGCAGTTCCTCTTGCGCCAGCCTTTGCAGTCGGCCACCACGCAGCAGTTCCGCATCACCGGCAGCTGGGCCGATCCGCAGGTGGACAAGGTGGAGCGACCCGCATCGCCAGCGGCCGCAGCGCCCCGGGAACCTGTACCGGTGCTGCAGTAAGCTGTCGTGCGCGCGGCGCCGCCGTCGCCGCCTCGATCTCGAAAGGACTCCCCATGAAAGTCGCCGCCATCCAGATGGTCTCGGGCATCAGCCTGGACGCGAACCTCAGCGAAGCCCTGCGCCTGCTGCGCCAGGCGGCCGCTGCGGGTGCCGAGCTGGTGGTGCTGCCCGAGTACTTCTGCTTCATGGGCGCCAAGGACGAAGACAAGCTGGTGCTTGCCGAGACACCCGGGTTGGGCAAGGTGCAGGACTTTCTGTCGGACGCGGCCCGCGACCTCAAGCTGTGGTTGGTGGGTGGCACGCTGCCCATGGCCACCGACGACCCGAGCCATGCGGCCAATGCCTCGGTGGTGTTCGACCCGCATGGCGAGAGCGTCAGCCGCTACGACAAGATCCACCTGTTTCGCTACGACAACGGCCGCGAGCACTACGACGAAGCCACTGTGCTGGTGGCGGGAAACACGCCCACGGCCTTCGACTGCCGAGACCGCAGCGGCCAGGCGTGGCGCGTGGGCCAGAGCGTGTGCTACGACCTGCGCTTTGGCGAGCTTTACCGCATGCTCGCGGCCGACATCCTGCTGGTGCCCTCGGCATTCACCTTCACCACGGGCCGCGCGCACTGGGAGGTGCTGCTGCGTGCCCGCGCGATCGAGAACCAGGCCTTCGTGATCGCCAGCGCGCAGGGCGGCACGCACGAAAACGGCCGGCGCACCTGGGGCCACAGCATGGTGATCGATCCCTGGGGCGAGATCATGGCGCTGCAGGCCGAAGGCCCGGGGGTGGTGCTGGCGGATCTGGACATCGGGCACCTTCGCAGCGTGCGCCAGCAATTGCCGTCGCTGCAGCACCGCCGTCTTTGATCGCAAGCACCATGTGGCGCCCGCATCTGCTGCGCTCATGGCGCGAGAGACTCCGTTCGAGCCGCTGGCGCCTGTGGGCCGCCTTGCTGCTACTGGTGGTGTCGCTGCTGGTGGTGCTGGTGTTTCTCGCGGCGGAATACGAAGAGTCGCGCGACCAGACCGCGCTGGAGCAGGACGCCGCCGCCCTGGCCAGCGACATCCGCAGCAGCCTGCTGCGCAATGTGCAGACGCTGCAGTCGCTGCACAGCGTGGCGCCCACCGCCGATTCCTGGATCGTGCCGGCGGCCGAGCTGATGGCGCAGCACCGGGAAATGGTCCGGCTGGAGTGGCTCGACAGTGCCCAGCGCATGCTCGCCTTCCGGGACTCGCCCTTTGTGCCGGATTTGTTTGGCTATCTCGGTCGCGACCAGGCCCTGCCTGAAGTGAGGCTCGCTTGCGACCATGCCAAGCGCCTGTCGGGGCCCGCCTATTCGAGCAGCTACTTCTGGCCCCTGCGCAACGGCAAGGGCCTTGAGTTGATCGAGATGTGCCTGCCGGTGGCGCGCGGCGGCCTGCCCAGCGGCTTTCTGGTGGTGACGTACTCGCTGCCGGGCATGTTGTCCGAGCTGACGAACCGCGACTTGCTGCGCGGGCGCGGTCTGGCCTTCAACGAAGCCGATGGCACGCGCCTGGCGCTGCACAGCGTGGTCTCGGGCACGCGCCGCACGCTCACCGCGCGCCACGTGCTCGACCTGCCGGGCCACACCCTGCTGTTGCAGCTGCAAAGCCCGCGCCTGGTTCGCGGGCTCTTTCCCAATGTGCTCACGGCGGTGGTGGGTGCGCTGTCGCTGGCCTTGCTCTCGGTTCTGTTCCTGCTGGCGCGCGACATCCGCCGCCGCCAGCGCGCCGAGCTGGACGTGGCCGAAGCCCTGGCGTTTCGCAAGGCCATGGAGGACTCGCTTGTCACCGGCTTGCGCGCGCGCGACATGCAGGGGCGCATCACCTACGTGAACCCGGCCTTCTGCGACATGGTGGGCCTGAGCGCCGAGCAACTGGTGGGCACCGGGCTCCCCGCCCCGTGGTGGCCACCGGAACTGGTTGACGAATACCAGCAGCGCCAGATGGTGCGGCTGGCCGGGCAGGTGCTGCCGCGCGAAGGCTACGAGTCGGTGTTCCAGCGGCCCGACGGCACGCGCTTCCCGGTGCTGATCATCGAAGCGCCCCTGATCGACGCGCAAGGCAAACAGACCGGCTTCATGAGCGCGATCCTGGATCTCACTGAACAGCGCCGCGTGGAAGACCTCAACCGCACCTCGCAGGAGCGCCTGCAGGCCACCGCGCGCCTGGCCACCGTGGGCGAGATGGCCTCGCTGCTGAGCCACGAGCTCAACCAGCCGCTGGCGGCCATTGCGAGCTACGCCAGTGGCACGCTCAACCTGCTGGAGGAGCCCGCAGGACAGGTCTCCAGCGCCGACGAGATGCAGGCCGATCTGGTGCAGGCCATGCGCCGCATTGGCGAACAGGCCGACCGCGCCGGGCGCGTGATCAAGAGCGTGGCCGACTTTGTGCGCCGGCGCGAGCAGGTGCGCGAGGTGGTCACGCCGCAGAGCCTGGTCGACGCCATCCAGCCGCTGCTGGGTCTGCAGGCGAAGAAGCAGGGCATTCGCCTGCAGATCCAGATCGCACCCGACTGCCCGCCCGTGCTGTGTGACCGGACCATGGTGGAGCAGGTGCTGCTCAACCTGGCGCGCAACGGCATGCAGGCCATGCCGCAGGGTGATCCTGCGCCGCGCTCAGGTCTGCGCGTGCTGCGCATCGAGGTCGGGCAGGCGCGCCTGCATTCCGGCCAGGCGCCGGGAGGGCAGCCCCAAAAAATGTGGGTGTCGTTCGCCGTCACCGACCACGGCCTGGGCCTGAGCCCCGAGGTGCAGGCCAAGCTGTTCACGCCTTTTTTCACCACGCGCGCGGAGGGCATGGGGCTGGGCTTGAGCCTGTGCCGCACGGTGATCGAGCAGCACGGTGGCGCGCTCACGCACGAGCCCCACACGCCGCGCGGCACGGTGTTTCGCTTCACGCTGCCGGTGTCGATGGTGACCAGCCCTCCTCTATCATCGCGGCCATGACGCAGCACCCCGACGCGAAGATCTACCTCGTCGATGACGACGTCGGCGTGCGCGAGGCGCTGGCCTGGCTGCTGCGCACGCGCCGGCTGCTCAGCGAAGGCTACGACAGCGCCGAAGCCTTCGAGGCCGATGCCGGCGTCTGGCGCGAAGCACCGGGCGTGCCTTGTTGCGTGCTGCTGGACGTGCGCATGCCCGGCATGAGCGGGCTCACCCTGTTCGAGCGCATGCTCGCGCTTCCCTGGCAGGCGGCCGTGCCCGTGATCTTCCTCTCGGGCCATGCCGATGTGCCCACCGCGGTCGATGCCGTCAAACGCGGCGCCTTCGATTTCTGCGAGAAACCGTTTTCGGACAACGCGCTGGTCGACCGCGTCGAGCAGGCACTGAGCCGCTCGGCGCAGGTGCTGGCGCAGCAGCGCATCAAGCGCGAGCTGCAGCAGCGGCTGGACAGCCTGACCGAGCGCGAGCGCGACGTGATGGACCTCGTGATCGCCGGCCTGCCCAACAAGCTGGTGGCCGACCAGCTGCACATCAGCGTGCGCACGGTGGAGGTGCACCGCTCCCGCGTCTTTGACAAGATGGGTGTGAAATCGGCGGTCGAGCTCGCCAACGTGCTGCGCACGTCATGACGGGCGGCGCACCTCAATCGCGTTTGGGCGGCGCGTCGTCGTCCTGTGGACGGGTGGGCGCTGCCTCATCGGGCAGCTCGCCCTTCTTGCGACCCGAGAACATGGTCCACCACACAATGAATATCAGCAGCACCATGGCGCCAAGCGCTTCAAGCAACAACAGGGTCATGGGTCAGTGCGGAGGGTCTTTGGTGGGATGGAGGGCGCATGGCCAGGTGGCGTTGCGCTGGCTGGCGGGAGCCTTGATTGTAGGAAGCCTCGCCTCTTGCACCGTGGTGCCGCGCTCATACCCGCCGGCTCCGCCGACCGGCAGCGTTCCGCCGGTGGTGAGCGTGCCCGACGAGGCGCTGCCCGGTGTGCCCTTGCAGCGCGGCAAGAGCCTGTGGGTGCCGGTGCGCTGGAGCGAGCTGCCCGGCTGGGGGCAAGACAGCCTTCATGAAGTGTGGAATGCCTGGGTGCGCGGCTGCGAGCGGCCCGCCCCGGGCCAGGCCTTACCTTGCGCCGAGGTGCGCCAGCTCTCCATTGGCACGCCGGCCGAGCAGCGCGCCTGGGTGGAACGCCGCTTCCAGCCTTACCGCGTGACCGAGCCTGACGGCAGCGTGCCCGCCGGCCTGCTCACGGGGTACTACGAACCGATCATGGCCGCGAGCCGCACGCCCACGGCCACTTACCGCGTGCCACTCTTCGCACCGCCCAGCGGCCTGCGCCCGGGTCAGCCCTGGTACAGCCGGCAGGAGATCGACACCCTGCCTGCGGCGCAGGCCGCGCTGCAGGGCCGTGCCGTGGCCTGGCTGGCCGACCCGATCGATGCGCTGATCCTGCAGATCCAGGGCTCTGGCCGGCTCAACATCGTCGAGGCCGACGGGCGCACGCGCCAGGTGCGTGTGGCGTTTGCCGCCCACAACGGGCACCCCTATCAGAGCGTGGGGCGCTGGCTGCTCGACCAGCGCGCCATCAACGAAGCGTCCTGGTCGGCCATCAAGGCCTGGGCGCTGCAGAACCCCGAGCGTCTCAACGACATGCTGTGGAGCAACCCGCGCACGGTGTTCTTCCGCGAAGAGGCGTTGTCGGAGCTGGACGCGCGCTTTGGGCCGCGAGGCGCGCAAAACGTACCGCTCACGCCCGGGCGATCCATTGCGGTGGACCCGCAAAGCATTCCCTACGGCACCCCGGTGTGGCTGGCCACGCAGGGCCCGACGCTGAACATCCAGCGCCTGGTGATGGCGCAGGACACGGGCGGCGCCATTCTGGGCGCGGTGCGCGCCGACCTGTTTACAGGCTGGGGTGGGTGGAGCGATGAGGCCTACGTGACGGCCGCCGCGCTCAAGCAGCCGCTGCAGATGTGGGCCCTGGTGCCGCGTTAGCCGCCCGCTGGCTGCGGGCGAGCGGGCTCAGAGCGCTGTGATGTCGGTCTGTACCGGCCAGCGCAGGGCACCGGCGGCGGCGTTTTTGGGGGCGTCGAACTCGTGCTGGAGCAGCAGGGTGTAGCGCCCGGCGCGGGGCGCGCACAGCCGGTAGCCGTCGGTCACCGGGTTGAGCGTGACGCCCGCATCGGCGGCCGTGTTCAGGCGCCAGGCGTTCACCTCCGGCGCGCTCATGCGCAGCGTGACGCAGAAACCGCGCTTCATGTTCGAGACCACCACCAGGCGTTGCTGCGCACTCCAGTCGCCGCTGGCTTCGGCATCGAGCTGCAGCGGGTGGCTGTTTTCCAGCACCCGCATGATCGGCGGAATGATGATGCGAAAGTCCAGCGAACCGCTGGCATTGCCCTGGTTCACGAGCCGGCTTTCCCCGATGCTGGTCACGGGGATCAGCAACAGGGCGCAGGCGGCCAGGAGGGGCAGAAGGGGGCGCTTTGAGGCGGGCATGACCCACTATCGGCCTCCCTTTCCCAAACTTGATACCTCGCTTTGAAGCGGGGTGAAACCCCGAAAAGACGAGGTTTGTACCGCCTTATTCGTTGCGCTGCACCGGAATGCTCAGCGTGGCGCTTTGCCGCAGGCGCACATCCACCTTGGTCTGGCCCTGGTCCACCACGTTCCAGGGCAGGGGCAGCGTGTCGCCGCGCACCGTGACCACGCGGGGCCCGCCGGCGACAAACGGGAATTCGAAGCGGCCCTGGCTGTCGGTGCGCACCGCGTAGCGGTTGTCCAGGAACACGGTCACGTTGGGCACGCCCTGTTCGCTGGCCTCCTGGGTGCCGCTGCGGTTGGCATCGAAATACACCGTGCCTTCGATGCGACCGCCGCCGTCGGCCGCGCGCCCGCCCAGCGGCACGTTGCGGCTGCCGGCTTCGAACTCGTAGCGCAGCACGGCGTAAAAAGAGCGGTCCGAGTCGGGGACGATGACGGTCACCGGGGGCGCGAGCGGGTCCAGCGACGGGTTGAAGCGGCTGCGGCCGGTGGAGCGGTTGTAGTAGGCGTCCAGGCTCCAGCGCGGGTCGATGCGCCACTGGGTGCCCACGTTCAGGCTGTGGCGCGATTGCCCGGTGTCGCTGTGCTCGGTGTTGATGTTGCCGCGCACGCTGGCTTTGCTGCCGATCGGTGCGGACACGCTCAGTGCGGCGTTCCAGACCGACTCCCGCGGTCTGCCCTGGTAGGCGTCGTAGGCGCCCGTGCCCAGGCTCGTGGAGACCGACCAGCTCTGGGGAACCCGCCACTCCTGGTCCCAGGTCAGCCAGCGCGAGTCGGCTTCGGTGTTGCTGGCCACGAATTCCAGCCGCAGCCCGCTGGTGCCCCAGCCGTTCTGGAAGCGCCAGTCGCCGTAGGTACTCCAGGCGTCGCCGCCGAAGCGGCGCACGGTTGTGCCAGCGCCCAGTGTGTGGTCGCGGTTGATGCGCCAGCGGGCCGAGCCCGTGGCAAAGAAGCCGCTGCCGCTGCGCCCGCTGATGGAGTCGAGCCAGTCGACCGAGCCCTCGGCCGACCACTGCCGCGTGCGCCAGCTGGTGCGCGCGTAGCCCCCCACCAGATCGTTGGCCAGCGGCAGGTTGGCCCAGGTGAGGCCTTCTTCCAGCCGGTAGGCGCCCACGCCGTGCCGGCGCGGGCCGTCGTCCCATTCGCTGTCGACCCAGAAGCCGCTGCGGGAGCCGGTGACGTTGTTCGCCTGCGTGCGCAAGACCTGGCCCTGCACGCGGTGTTCCGCGCCCTCGTGGCGAAGCGCCAGCAAGGAGGAGTTGGCGTCCACGATGTCGCTGGCCTGCGTGGGCACGTCCACGTTGGAGACGCCGCGCGCGTCTTCGTGTTGCACGGCCAGCGTCCAGCCCTGGTTGGACAGGGGATTGGCTTCGTTTGCGTTGAGGCGCCACTGGCCGCCGAACGAGGTGCGCTGGCCGGGCAGCTTGCGAAATCCGTTGGCGGGCAAGAAGTCGAGCCTGCCGGGTTCGCCGGTGCTGGCTTGCAGTTGCAGGCCACTGCCCGGGTTTTCCCATTCGGTGCTCAGGCCCTGCACGATGGTGGAGGGCAGGTAGATGCGCGCGGGCAGGCGCAGGATGCCGGGCGCTGGCGGGTTGATCACCCCGAGCTCGTTGCTCATCAGCCAGCCGCCCGACAGCGGCATCGCGCGCTGGCGCAGCGTGAGGGTGCCGCTGCTGTCGCCGGGGGCGTACGTGCCGTCGATCGAGAGCGTGCCGTGGTTGGGCGTTTCCAGCAGGCCGTAGATGCCATAGCCCAGGCGCGTCTTGCGGGCCTGGTCGAACGGTTGTGTGCCCAGTCGCGTTTCCAGGCGCAGGAAACGTGGCCAGCCTTCGCGGTCGTAGGCATAGCCCTCGGCGTCGTCCGCGGGCTCGGGCGGCAGGCCTTCCAGCACGCGGTCGACGTAGCCCGTGGCGGGTGCGTCCTGGTTCGTGGTGGTCGCCGGCGAGGCACCCGGCGTGCCCGCCGTCTGGGCCCAGACCGGCAGCGCAGGGGGCAGCGCGCCCAGGAGGGCCAGCAGGCAGTGGGTCGGACGCAACGCCAGCCCCCTCATGGAGCGAAGCTGGCGTCCAGCGGCAGGCGGTTTTTGCCCCACTCGAGGTTGCCCTTGATGGTCAGCGGGAACCTGACCTCAGGGGCGGGTTTGCCTTCTTCAGCCACCGGGGTGATGGCGATGCTGCGCGTCTCGCCCGGCAGGATCGGCAGGTCAGACGGCGCCATCTCGAATCGCGCGCCGCTGGCATCGGTGCCGTTGACGAAGCCCTCAAGACGGCCGTGCGCGTTGCCGCGGTTGCGCACATCGACCACCGCCACCGGCTTGCCGTCGACCCGGGCCACGCGGCTGGCAGCGATCTCCAGCTGCGGGGCGGCATCGCCCACGGTGGCATACACGATCACGCCAATGCGCCCGCCCACCGGAAAGTTCAGCGCGCCTTCCACGCGAGCGGCCTCAAGGCCTTCGACCATCAGTGCAAAGCGGCACTCGCGCGCAGGCGTGCCGGCTGGCGGGGCAATTTCAAAGCGGTAGCGGTAGCGCGCGCCGGGTTCGATCGTCAGTTCTCGCCGCTCCACCGCCACCCAGGGGCGGCAGCTGTCGGCGGCCAGCGCGTCGCTGAAGGTCACCGAGTTGTCGGGCAGGAAAGCCCAGTCGTTGGTGTAGATGCGGTAGTTGCCTTTTTGTTGGCCCACGTGCTGGATCTCCACCACCTGCCGCAGGCTCTGCCCGGGTGCGACCTGCACCTCAAAACGGGGCGGCGTGATGTAAGCCGCAAAGCCTTGGGCTTGCGCGGCCAGCGGCAGCGCGGCCACAGCGATGGCGCTGGCCCATCCCAGACATGCGTTGCGTGAGGGGAGCCAGGATGTCAGGAGAGCAGTCAGCATGGGGAGTCAGTCGACATCCAGTTCAAAGTGGAAATTCAGCCGTCGGGTGTTCGACGTCCAGTCGGCGTTGGAGCGCAGGCGCACCAGCATTTGATCTTCGAGTGTGGCGCCGGGGATTTGCCCGGCATACACCAGCGCGCGCTCGCCCGACACCAGGCGACCGGCCTGCAGGCGGCCCTGGGTGGTCCAGACGGCTTCGATGCTGGAGGCCTGATCGCGCGGCAGCACCATGTAAATGCGGCCCGTGCGACCGATCCAGTCGCGCGTGTCGATGCGGATGTTCACGCGCAACGACGCCTCCATGCCACCCGCGAACGCCTGGCCCGATTTCATGGGCAGCCACTGCATCTGCACATTGGGTGGCACCGTGTGGCTCAAGGAGTCGTCCAGGCGATGCGGGTTGGCCCACACGCAGGTCGCGATCAGACCGGCGGCTGCGATCAGAAAGCGCAGGCGCTTCATGGGCTGCTCAGGGTGTAGGTCACCCGGCCGTTGTACGTGCCTGCCGCCCGCACCGCGTTGTTGGCGAAGACGAAGCTGTGGCAGTTTTCAAAGTAGGAGTTGCCCGGCACCGTGACGAGCGTCTGGGTCCCACCGTTGAAGGTGCCCGCCGGGATCACGTTGGGCGCGCCACTGCCTGGGGCGGAGACCGTCCAGCTGATTTCGGTGAAGGGAATCGTGTCGCCGGAGGCGCTGGTGAGGTTCGCAGGGGACGTGACGGTCAGAGTGGCATTGGCAGAACCACTGTTGCGCCGGTATCCGGCGCCCACCATCACCTGGCTGGCGGGTGTGGGGCAGGTGTTGTTGCCGTCGCCATACAGGCTGACCGCCTGGGTGCTGTCGCTGGTCATGGGCAGGTCTGTGCCGTTGCCCAGTTGGGCGACCGGCACGGTGACCTGCTCCAGGTTGATGGCACCGCTGGTGCCGGCGGTGCCGTTGAGGGTGCCGCTGGAGCCACTGAGCGCGCCATTGCCCACGTGGAGAAACAAACGGCGCGAGCCCGACGTGAGGGTGAGTGACCAGGCGTGCGCCGTGGCGATTTCGGCCAGGCACAGCAGCGCCAGACAAGCGCCCACGGCGGAGCGGGTCGTGCGGTGGTGGCGAGCGGTGCGCTTCATGCTGTCATTGTGGCCGCGGCGATCCAGGAAATCCCCCCAGGCGCCCTGTCTTGATGACTTTGCAGGGCTGTTGCCAGAAATGGCGACGGAGGGTTGCTGATCGCAAGCCCTCCGTGATGCCGATGGCGGTGGTTGCAGCCACCACCATTACCTTTCCTGCCGATGTGCCTCAGGGCATCGCGGCGGTGTAGGTCACGCGGCCGTTGGTCGTGCCGTACGTGCCGGGTGCGACCACGGCCGAGTTGGCGTAGCTGAACGTCCAGTTGGCGGTGCGGTCGGTGATGCGGGTGCCCGAAGACAGCGTCACGTTGCTGGCGGTGCCTGCACCGGTGGCGGGAATGGTGGGGCTGGGCAGCGCGGCCAGGCTGGTGGTGGCCGTGATTTCAGTCCAGGGAATCGTGTCGGCGGTGCCGTTGGTCAGCGCGCCGGTGGTGGAGGCTGCCAGGGTCACTTGCCCGTTGTTGCCGACCACACGCACCGGCACCACGGCACCGGTCACTGCGGCGGCCGCTGCGCCCGTGCCCACGGCGGCAGGGTTGCCCGTGTAGTCAAAGGTCACGGTGTCGATGGTCGTGTTGGTGGCAAACGCGCCGGAGCCAGTGCCCACGGCCAGGAAAAGGATGCGGGGAACGACGACGCGGAAGTCCAGCCGTGCCGTGGCGCTGCCGGCGCCGGTGACCAGTTGGGATTCGGCCGAGGCCAGCAGGGGGGTGGCCAGGGCCAGGGCCAGGGCGGACTTGAGCAGCAGGGCTTTCTTCACGACGTTTCCTTCATGGAGGGTACAAAAATCGGGTCTGTGCACTTTTCGGTACGCGGCCCTGGGGGTTGGTGAGCGGATGTTACGAAAACTCGTTGGGCAGGGCAAGACGACTGAAGGAAAAATCTCACACATTTCAACAACTTACGGCCGATTTGTTAACCAAAGGTCAAAAAGTGAAGACGAGCGGCAAAAAAAGGCCTCAAGTTCGCCCACCTTTTGCCGTGCCCATACTTCTGGATAACAGGTGCGACAACGGAAGTGCACTGGCCGACTTGACCTCGCCCAGCGAGAAGCTTGTGTGCAGGTCCTTGACGTTGGGGAGGTTCAGCAGCACCTCGCGGGCGAACTGGCTGAAATGGTTCAAGTCGCGGCTCACGACCTGCAGTTCGAACGTTCCAGAGCCACTGATGTAGTGGCAAGACACCACCTCTGGAATGTCGCGGATCGCGTTCTCGAGGGTGCGGGTCACATCGCCGCTGTTGCGGTCGGCGTCCAGCCGGACGAAAGCGAGTACCCCCAGGCCGATCTTCTCGCGGTCGATCTCGGCGCGGTAGCCGCGAATGAATCCCGCGTCCTCCAGCGCCCGCACCCGACGCCAGCAAGGCGCCGCCGACAGCCCCACGCGCTGGGCCAACTCGGCATTTGTCAGGCGACCGTCGTTTTGCAGTTCTTGCAGGATGGCGATGTCGAACTTGTCTAACGTTTCCATATGTGCCCTTTAATTGAATGATTCTTTCTCGATCATCGATAAACCGGGCATGAAACGCAAACACCTGTCGCGCAGCGGGGCATACACTGTGCGCCACACTGGGGATGCGCACCTATCCGGTCAACGCCCCGCCCAAGCCCCGGCCACGAAGCAGGGTGCCCCCAACAATGGAGACAAGCCGATGAACGCCCCCCTGCCCGACCACATCCGCCGCGCGCTGGACACCGTGACGCTGGACGACAAGTACGCCCTTGACCAGGGCCGCGCCTTCATGAGCGGCGTGCAGGCGCTGGTTAAGCTGCCGATGTTGCAGCGCCAGCGAGACGCGCTGGTGGGCAAGAACACGGCGGGCTTCATCAGCGGCTACCGTGGCTCACCCCTGGGCGGGTACGACCAGGCGTTGCAGAAGGCCGCCTCCTATCTGAAGGCCCAGAACATCGTGTTCCAGCCGGGCGTGAACGAGGAGCTCGCCGCCACGGCGCTCTGGGGCACGCAGCAGCTGGGCTTCGCGCCGCCGGGCACCAACAAGTTCGATGGCGTGTTTGGCATCTGGTACGGCAAAGGCCCGGGTGTGGACCGGTGCTCTGATGTGTTCAAGCACGCCAACATGGCCGGCACCACGCCCTGGGGTGGTGTGATCGCGGTGGCGGGCGACGACCACGTGGCCAAGAGCTCCACGGCCGCGCACCAGAGCGACCACATCTTCAAGGCTTGCGGCCTGCCCGTGTTCTTCCCCACCTCGGTGCAGGACATTCTCGACCTCGGCCTGCACGCTTTCGCCATGAGCCGCTTCAGTGGCGTGTGGGCGGGCATGAAGACGATTCAGGAAATCGTCGAGTCCAGCGCCACGGCCGAAATCAGCCCTGATCGCGTGCGCATCGTGGTGCCCGAGTTCGAGATGCCACCCGGCGGCGTGCACATTCGCTGGCCTGACCACGCGCTGGACCAGGAGGCGCGCCTGTTCGACTACAAGTGGTACGCGGCGCTGGCCTACATCCGCGCCAACCGGCTCAACCACAACGTGATCGCCGGGCCGAACGACCGCTTCGGTCTGATCGCCAGCGGCAAGGCCTACAACGACACCCGCCAGGCGCTGCTGGACCTCGGCCTGGACGACGCCACCTGCCAGCGCATCGGCCTGCGCCTGCACAAGGTGGCCGTGGTCTGGCCGCTGGAGGCGCAAACCACGCGCGAGTTCGCCACCGGTCTGCGCGAGATCATGGTGGTGGAAGAGAAGCGCCAGGTCATCGAGTACCAGCTCAAGGAAGAGCTCTACAACTGGCGGCCCGACGTGCGCCCGAATGTGCTGGGCAAGTTCGAGGAAGCCGAGGGCGATTTCAGTGGTGGCGAGTGGAGCCTGCCGAACCCGAGCGCACGCACGCTCCTGCGCGCCAACGCGGACCTCTCGCCGGCCATCATTGCGCGCGCCATCGCCAAGCGCCTGAAGAAAATGGGCGGCCTGCCCGAGGACGTGGTGTCGCGCATGGATGCGCAACTCGCCATCCTCACGGCGCAGGAGCAATCGATGCAGACCCTGCTCACACAGGGCACCGCAGGCGCCGAACGCCAGCCCTGGTTCTGTTCAGGTTGCCCGCACAACACGAGCACCAAGGTGCCCGAGGGCTCGCGCGCCATGGCGGGCATTGGCTGCCACTTCATGAGCATCTGGATGGACCGCGCCACCGTGGGTTTCACGCAGATGGGCGGCGAGGGCGTGCCCTGGGTGGGTCAGCAGCCCTTCAGCAAAGACCATCACATGTTCGCCAACCTGGGCGATGGGACGTACTTCCACAGCGGTCTGCTGGCGGTGCGCCAGAGCATCGCGGCCGGCGTGAACATCACCTACAAGATCCTCTACAACGACGCCGTGGCCATGACGGGCGGCCAGCAGGTGGGTGAGCGGCCGGAGGGGCACAGCGTGGTGCAGATCGCCCAGAGCATGCGCGCCGAGGGCGCGGTGAAGATCACCATCGTGACCGACGAGCCGCAGAAGTACGAAGACGTCAAAGGCCTGCCCGAGGGCATTGCGATTCAGCACCGCGACACGCTCGACGCCGTGCAACGCGAGTTCCGCGAGATCCAGGGAACGACCGTCATCATCTACGACCAGACCTGCGCCACGGAAAAGCGCCGGCGCCGCAAGCGCGGCACCCTGGTTGACCCGGCCAAGCGCGTGGTGATCAACGAACTGGTGTGCGAAGGCTGTGGCGATTGCGGCGTGCAGTCCAACTGTCTCTCGGTCGAGCCGCTGGAGACCGATTTCGGCCGCAAGCGCACCATCAACCAGAGCACCTGCAACAAGGACTATTCCTGTGTGAAGGGGTTCTGCCCGAGCTTCGTCACCGTGGAAGGCGGGCAGCTGCGCAAGAAGGAGAAAGGCAGCACCCGGCTGGAATGGACGGGCGGTGCGCTGCCCGAACCCGTGCTGCCGACCCTGACCACGGAGGCCTGGGGCATCATCGTCGCCGGGGTGGGGGGCACCGGTGTCATCACCATCGGCCAGCTGCTGGGCGTGGCCGCGCACCTGGAGGGCAAGGGCATCGTCACGCAGGACGCGGCGGGCCTGGCGCAAAAGGGTGGCGCGACCTGGAGCCATGTGCTGATCGGGGCGCAGCAGGACGACATCCGCACCACGCGTGTCTCGGCTGCTTCTGCCGACCTCATCCTCGGCTGCGACCCGATCGTCAGCGCCCACAAGGAAACCTGGCAGCGCCTGCGCGCCGGGCGCACGCACGTGGCGCTCAATGTGAACGCCACCCCCACGGCGGCGTTCGTGAAGAACCCTGACTGGCAGAGCCCCGCGCAAGCCTGCGTGGATGCGCTGGTGCAGAGCCTCGGCCACCAGGCTGTGGGCACGCTCGATGCCGAAACCGCCGCCACGCGCCTGATGGGCGACAGCCTCTACACCAACCCGATGATGCTGGGCTTCGCCTGGCAGAAGGGCTGGCTGCCGCTGGAGCTGGCGTCGTTGATGCGTGCGATCGAACTCAATGCGGTTCAGGTGGACAAGAACAAGGCGGCTTTCGAATGGGGCCGCCGGGCCGCGCACGATCCGCAGGCGGTGGCGGCGCTGTGGCAGAAGGCCAGCGGCGGCGAACAGGTGATCCAGTTCAAGAAGCGCGACTCGCTGGACGACCTGATTGCGCGGCGCGCCGAGTTTCTGACCGGATACCAGAACGCCGGCTATGCCGCCCAATACCGCCGCTTTGTGGAGCAGGTGCGCACGGCAGAAGCGGCGCTGGGAAAAACCACGCTGAGCGAGGCCGTGGCACGCAACCTCTTCAAACTCATGGCCTACAAGGACGAGTACGAAGTGGCCCGCCTGCACAGCGACCGGGCTTTCCATGACCGCCTCGCGAGCCAGTTCGAAGGTGACTTCAAGCTCAAGGTGCACCTGGCACCGCCCCTGGTGGCCAAAAAGAACGAGCGCGGCGAGCTGATCAAGCAGCCCTTTGGCCCAGGCATGTTCACGGTGTTCAAGCTGTTGGCCCGCTTCAAGGGCTTGCGGGGCACGGCGCTGGATGTGTTTGGCCGCACCGAAGAGCGCCGCACCGAGCGCGCCCTCATCGGCGAATACCGCACCGACGTGCAGGCCCTGCTGCCCCACCTCACCGCGGCAAACCACGCGCTGGCGCTGGACATCGCCAGCATCCCCGAACAGATCAAGGGCTTCGGGCACGTCAAGGAGCGGCATCTGGCGGCCGCGCGTCTCCGTCGCGAGGCCTTGCTGCAGGCGTGGCAGCAGGCCCCGGCTGCGCCCAGTCTGGCCCGGGCGGCCTGATCGGTCTACCCACCCCCGGCATACAATCGCCGGTTGAGTCCGCAGAGCCCGGCGGCGCCTAGCAGGTGCCCCGGGCCTTCGGCATTGTCGTGACCTCGAACCTGTTGGAGACCCCCGTGTTCATTTCCTCCGCTTACGCCCAAGCCGCTGCTGCTGGCGACACCCAATCCACCCTGCTGGGCATGCTGCCTCTGGTGTTGATGTTCGTGGTGTTGTATTTCGTGATGATCCGCCCCCAGATGAAGCGCCAGAAAGAGCACAAGGCCATGGTCGAGGCCCTGGCCAAGGGCGACGAAGTCGTGACCGCCGGTGGCTTCTTGGGCAAGGTGTCCAAGATTGGCGAGATTTACGTGGGCGTGGAACTTGCCGACGGCATGGAAGTCCAGATGCAACGCACCGCCGTCGTGCAGGTGCTGCCCAAGGGCACGATCAAGAGCGTCTGACCGCAAAAGCCCGGCGACTTTGCATGACGCCGGGCTTTTTAAATTGTTTCACCGCATTCGCTGAACCATTCCTGGCCTCAGGCCCGGCTTCACCATGAACCGTTATCCGCTGTGGAAGTACGCGATCATCCTGGTCGTTTTGCTCATCAGTGCGCTGTATGCACTGCCCAACCTGTTTGGCGAATCGCCCGCCGTTCAGGTGTCGGCGGCACGGTCCACGGTGCGAATCGATACCGGCACTGTGACGAAGGTGGAGCAGGCGCTGGCCGCCCAGAACATCCAGAGCACGCTCATCCAGCTGGACGCCAATTCGGTGAAGGCCCGCTTCGACAGCACCGATGACCAGCTGCGCGCCCGCGACGCCATCGAAAAGGCGTTCAACCCCAATCCCGCTGACGCGAGCCATGTCGTCGCGCTCAACCTGCTGCCGCGCACCCCCGCATGGCTGGCCTCGCTGGGCGCCGCGCCCATGTACCTCGGCCTGGACTTGCGTGGGGGCGTGCACTTCATGCTGCAAGTCGACATGCAGGCCGCGCTGCAGCGCCGCGCCGATGTGCTGGCCACCGACCTGCGCACCCTCCTGCGTGAAAAGGGCCTGCGGCACGGCGGCATCAACCGCAGTGGCCAGACCATCGAGTTGCGCGCGGGCGACGCCCAGACGCTGGGTGCCGCACGCGACCTGATCCGCACACAGTTCGCCGATCTGCAGGTGGCCGAGACGGCCGATTTCCGCCTCGTGGGCACCATCGCCCCTGAGGCCGCGCGCCGTGTGCAGGATCAAGCGCTCAAGCAGAACATCACGACGCTGCACAACCGCATCAACGAACTGGGCGTGGCCGAGCCGGTGATCCAGCAGCAGGGCGCTGACCGTATCGTGGTCCAGTTGCCAGGCGTGCAGGACACGGCCAAGGCCAAGGACATCCTTGGTCGCACCGCCACGCTGGAAGTGCGGCTGGTCGACGAGAGCGTCGAAGGGCAGGCCGCTGCACGCGGCACCGGTCCGGTGCCTTTCGGTGCCGAGCGCTACCCCGAGCGCGGTGGTCAGGCGGTCGTGGTCAAGCGCGAGGTGTTGCTCACGGGTGAGAACCTCACCGATGCCCAGGCGGGCTTCGACAGCCAGACGCAAGAGGCTGCCGTGCACCTCACGCTGGACGCCAAGGGTGCGCGCGTGTTTCGCGACGTGACGCGCGAGAACGTTGGCAAGCGCATGGCGATCATCCTGTTTGAAAAAGGCCGTGGTGAGGTGGTGACGGCCCCGGTCATCCGGGGCGAAATTGGCGGTGGTCGCGTGCAGATCTCCGGCGCGATGACCACCGTTGAAGCCAACGACACGGCCTTGCTGTTGCGCGCGGGTTCGCTGGCTGCGCCGATGGAAATCATTGAAGAGCGCACCATCGGCCCGAGCCTGGGCGCCGAAAACATCGCCAAGGGCTTCAACAGCGTCATGTGGGGCTTTGTGGCCATCGTGGTGTTCATGTGCGTGTACTACGCACTGTTTGGCGTCTTCTCCAGCATTGCACTGGGCTTCAACGTCCTTCTGCTGGTCTCCCTGCTGTCCATGCTGCAGGCCACACTGACCTTGCCGGGCATTGCCGCGATGGCGTTGGCGCTGGGCATGGCGATCGACTCCAACGTGCTGATCAACGAGCGTGTGCGTGAAGAGCTGCGCCGCGGTGCCTCGCCCCAGGTGGCGATCAACACCGGGTACGACCATGCCTGGAGCACCATTCTGGACTCCAACGTCACATCTCTCATTGCGGGCGTTGCGCTGTTGATCTTCGGCTCTGGCCCGGTGCGCGGTTTTGCCGTGGTGCATTGCCTGGGCATCGTCACCAGCATGTTCTCGTCGGTGTTCTTCTCGCGCGGCGTGGTCAACCTCTGGTACGGCCGGCAAAAGAAGCTCAAGACCGTGTCCATCGGCACCGTGTGGCGCCCGGACGCGCAGAACGCTGTTGCCAAAGCCGACTGATCAGGAAAGCACACCATGGAATTTTTCCGCATCCGCCGCGACATCCCGTTCATGAAGAACGCGCTGGTGCTCAACGCGATTTCGTTCATCACGTTTCTCGCAGCCGTCTTCTTCCTGACGACCCGTGGTCTGCACCTGTCGGTCGAGTTCACGGGCGGCACCGTGATGGAGGTGGCCTACGAACAGCCTGCTGACCTGGAGTCGGTGCGCAAGGTGATCGAGTCGCTGGGCTACACCGAGGTGCCGGTGCAGAACTTCGGCACTTCGCGCGACGTGTTGCTGCGCCTGCCGGTGCAAGCAGGCAAATCGTCGGGGCAGCAGAGCGAAGCGGTGTTGGCCGCGCTGAAGGCACAGAACCCGGCCGTTGAACTGCGGCGCACCGAGTTTGTGGGTCCTCAGGTCGGCCAGGAACTCGTGACCAACGGCCTGCTGGCGTTGGGCCTGGTGATCGTGGGCATCATGATCTACCTCGCGTTTCGCTTTGAATGGAAGTACGCGGTGTCGGCCATCGTTGCCAACCTGCACGACGTGGTCATCATCCTGGGCTTCTTTGCCTTCTTTCAATGGGAGTTCTCGCTCGCGGTGCTGGCCGCAGTGCTGGCTGTGCTGGGCTATTCGGTGAACGAATCGGTGGTGATCTTCGACCGGATTCGCGAGACCTTCCGGCGCCAGCGCAAGATGAACACCCATCAAGTGATCGATCATGCGATCACATCCACCATCAGCCGCACCATCATCACCCACGGTTCCACACAGGCCATGGTCCTGTCCATGCTGTTGTTTGGTGGGCCGACGCTGTTTTATTTCTCCCTGGCACTCACCATCGGCATTTGCTTCGGCATTTATTCTTCGGTGTTCGTCGGTGCGGCCATGGCGATGTGGCTGGGCATCAAGCGCGAGGACCTGGTGAAAACGACCAGCAAGAGCGAGGGCGACCCCGACGACCCCAACGCAGGCGCTGTCGTATAAGCGCGAACGCCGGGCATCCCGGCCCATTGCCTCAGGCTGGCAGGGCCTTGAATGAATCCATTCGTGTCATACTGAAAGCATTGTGTCGTCACCCGATCAGCACGTCTCTTCCCTGGCCAAACAGGCACGTGAACTCTTCGTGGTTCATGTGGGACGTGCGCTTCCCGAGCTGGTCAAAGCCTGTGACACGCGCCTGACGGCGGTGCTTGACCAAGCGGGCCCCGCACGCGAAATGCAGATCCGGCGCGACGCCTGGACCGGATTCCAGAAGAACCAAACCACCTGGCTCAACCAGACGCGCAAGTCGTTGCAGCGCACGCTCTTGCCCCGTTTCTCCAATTCGGGCAATCCCACCAGCGTGTCGGGCCAACTGGAGTTGGTGGCAGAAGGTGCGATCGATGACCAGATCCTCGCTTCCCGGCTGGCCATGCAGGTGCTCGACAAATCGTCCACCGAGCTCAATGAGTTGCGCCTGCGCATCCAGCACCTCGAGGGGCGGCAGGAGCTGCCCCGCGGCGACGTGTTGTTGCCCGATGTCACCTCCCGCATTCTGGTAGACCAGTGGCTCGATGCCCACATGACGCGGGAAGCCTGGGCCCTCGTGCAGGACGCGCTGTCGCCCATTCTGGCGAACCGGCTTCACGAGGCCTACAAGGCTGCCAATGAGTTCCTGGTGGCCAGCGGCGTGATGAAGGAAATCGATCTGCAGGCGCTCGTCAAGCGGATGCCGGGCAGTCGCACCGACGGACCGGTCATTCGACGTGACGCGTCGGCCACCAGCAACGCCCGTCCTGCGCCGGGTGGGCAGCCGCGTTCACCGGCTTCCGGTGCCGCGTCGATGCCGGCCTCGATGCCCGGTGGCGTATCCGCGCGCAGCGGTCCGCAGTCTTCGGGCATGGGTGTGCAGGACGAAACACGGCTCATGACCAGCACGTCGCCGCTGGCGCGCGCGCGCATGCGCGCGCAGGGTGTGGTCGGACGTCTCAAGCGGATGTTGATCGACAAGGTGGGTGGTGATTTCGAATCCACCCAGCTGCTGCCACCCTCGCCGCGCCTCCAGCAAGCCATGCAGCAGCAGGTCGCCGTCTCGAACAGCATGGGCGCGCCCTTGTCGATCTCGGGGGCATCGGGGGCGGGCGATGTGTATGTCGACGCTGTGCATGTGGAGCGCGCCGCTTCGTCGCTGCGTCAGCGCACGGCAGAGTTGAAGCAGGCGGCTGCCACGCCCACTGAAAAAGCCACGATTGAGGTGGTGGCGCTCATGTTCCAGAGCATCCTCGCGGAAGAGCGCATCCCACCCAGCGTGCGGGTGTGGTTTGCGCGCCTGCAAATCCCCGTGCTGCGTGTGGCACTGGCCGAGCCCGAATTTTTCAGCGCACTGCAACACCCGGCGCGCCGCCTGATCGACCGCATGGGTTCCTGTGTGATGGGCTTTGAGTCCAACGTGGGTTCGGCGGCGCTCGAGGCGGAAATCAAGCGCGTGGTGCAGGTCATCGAGCAGTACCCCGAGACGGGGCGGCGCGTGTTCCAGCTGGTCTTCGATGAGTTCCAGAAGTTTCTCTCCACCTACCTCAGCGAGCAGGGGAGTGCCAGCCGGTTTGTGAGCGTTGCGCAGCAGGTCGAGCAGAAGGAAACCCTGTCTGTGCAGTACACGATTGAGCTGCGCAAACTGCTCGACGATGTGCCAGTGCGCGACGAGGTTCGCGATTTCCTTTTCAAGGTCTGGGTCGACGTGCTCGCCGTGGCCAGCGTGAAGTACGGCCTCAAGCACGAAGAGACGCATTCACTCAAGCAGGTCGCGTCTGATCTGTTGTGGGCGGCCAGTGCGAAGCCCAACCGCAACGACCGTGCGCGCGTGATCCAGCAGCTGCCTGGCCTTTTGCAACGCCTTCGGCACGGCATGGGTCTTTTGGGTTTCCCGAGCACGTTGCAGGACCAGCACATCAAGTCGGTCAGCGACACCCTGGCCGATGCTTTCATGTCCCGGACCGAACCGATCTCTCAGGAAAGCCTGGACAACCTGTCCGATCGGCTGGCCAACCTCGAGGACTACCTGCCGGAGAACGGCGTGGGCGACCTCGACCTGGACACCGAGAGCATCGAGATGATCACCGGCGTGGACGCCACCAACATCGAAGTGATCAATCAGGGCGGCAGCCAGCCCAACGAAGCCATGCGTTCTTGGGCCGTCGAGCTGCAGATCGGTTCGTGGTTTGGCCTCGACCACAACGGCAAGCTCAACAGCGTTCAGCTGGCCTGGCGCAGCGAACGTGGCCAGTTGTACCTCTTCGTCACCAATGGCGGTCGGTGCTTCCTGATTCAGTCCACGCGGGTGGCGTCCTATCTGCAGGCAGGTTTGCTGGTGCCGAGCGAGGAAGAGGCGCTGACCGTGCGTGCCACACGCGATGCCATGGCCAAGCTGGAAGCCAACCCCGAGCGGCTGCTGAACTGAACGCCCGCGCGGTCCTCAGCCTTGCGCTTGCCGCTGCAGCAGACCGCCTGGCAGTCGGGCCACCTCTCCGGAGAGCTCCAGTTCCAGCAAGCGCGCTTGCAGATGCGCGGTCGTCAGACCCGTACGAGCTTGCAGTGCATCAAGGCTCACCGGATCGTGACCCATGGCATGCAGCAGATCATCCTCGGTCGCCAGATGGGCGCTATCGGCGGATGGAGCCGGCTCGATGGACGCTGTCGGGATGAAGCGCAGATCCTCAAGAATGTCCTGCGCCGATTCCACCAGCTTCGCACCCTGGCGAATCAGTGCATGGCAGCCGCGCGCCTGCGGTGCGTGGATCGACCCTGGAATGGCAAAGACCTCGCGCCCTTGTTCTGCGGCCAGTCGAGCCGTGATCAGGGAGCCCGATTGCACAGCCGCTTCCACCACCAGCGTGCCTTGGGACAGCCCCGCAATGAGGCGGTTGCGCTGTGGAAAATTCTCCCTCAGCGGTGGTGTGCCCAAGGGGTATTCGCTCACGATGGCACCTTGGGCCGCGATGCGGTGGGCCAACGCCAGATGCCGTTTGGGGTAGACGCGGTCCAGCCCGGTGCCCACCACGGCAATAGTGGACGAGCCACCGAGCAGTGCGCCGTCGTGTGCGGCGCCGTCCACGCCCAGCGCCAGGCCTGACACCACGCAGACACCGGCCTCGCCCAGCGCTTGCGCAAACTGCCTGGCGTTGGTTTCGCCCTGGGGTGTGGGGTTGCGGCTGCCGACGATCGCCAGGCGGCGTGGGTGCTGAAGTGTGCTGATGTCGCCCAGCACGTACAGCATCACCGGGGGGTCTGCCATCTGCAGCAATTCGGCGGGGTAATGCGGGTCGCCGAGCGTCAGCACGTGTCGGTTCTCACCCTCCGCCAACCATGCCAGAAGACGGTCCACTTGCGCATCAAGCTCGTCGGGAATCTTTTCAAGGGCGTTGGCCGCGCGGGCGCCCACAACGGCTTGCCAGGCTGCGTGGCCTTGTTCAAACACGGCTTGCGGTAGCCCGAAGGCTGCCAGCAACTTGCGCGCGGATTCCAGGCCCACGCCAGGCGTGAGCAACAGCCGCAACCAGGCGGCCAGTTCGGTCCGGGGCATCACCGATGCGTCAGGGGTTGACGAAGCGGTCGCCGACCTTCACACCGTCGGTGATTTGCAGCACCAGGGCGTAGGACACCTTGTCGAAGGTGCGGAACACCATCATCAGACCATTGCGCTCGCCGGGCAGGCGCAGCTGCGGACGCGTCTGGTCGGTGGTGTCGGTGATCAGGCTGCTTTCGCGTTGAAGCGCCAGCACATGGCCGCGCTCGATGCCATGCACCCGGCCGCGGTTGATGGTCACGACCTGGTTCTGCGCGGCATAGCGCACGGCGTTGCCGTAGACCGAAACGATCTGGCCACTTTGCGGCGTCTCGGGCGCGCGCGGTACGTAGTTGGTGAACTCGCGTTCGGGCTCTGGCAGCAGCCGGTCGCCCACGCGCATTTCTTCCTTGGCCGCCAGGATATCGATGGTGGCCGGCACGATTTCGGCGGGCGTCTTGCCGTTGCCATCGGCGGCCGGGCGCTGCGTTTCGCTGCCCACCAGCTGCGCCTTGCCGACGTACTGCGCTTCATAGCCCAGAATTTCGGTGGTGGTCGGGTCGCGCAGTGGCGTGGCATTGCGGAAAACGCGGTAGTCGATCGACTTGCCGTCCACGATGCGCAAGGGTTCGTTCTGCGGGCCATCGCCATACAGGGCGCGGGCGTAGGCACGGTCACCGCGGGTGAGCAGAACGCGGTTTTCCTGGGTGGCCACGATGCGCGGGGCACGCGCAAAGGTGGCTTCATCCACGATCATGGGTTCGGTCAGGAAGGACTCGATGGCTTGCAGCGACACCGGCGGAATCGCCGAATCGCCGAGGCTTTCGTAGCGGGTGCGCGGCGATACGCGCACGGTGGACACATCGCCGCCGCCGCTGGCCGGGCTGGTGCTGAGAATGGCGCGGCCACCCGACTTGATGAGGTAGAGCACCTGTCCGGGGTAGATGCGGTGGGGGTTCTGGATGTCCTGGCGGTTCATGCCCCAGAGTTCGGGCCAGCGCCAGGGGGTCTTGAGGAAGATGCCGGAAATGGCCCAGAGCGTGTCGCCGCGCTGGATGGTGTAACTGTCAGGGGCGTTGGGCGCCAGCTCGGATAGCGGCACGCCCGCCTGTGCAACCTGGTCGGCGGTGGCACGCTGGCCGGGGGTGATGGGGAAGTTCTGGGCCGAAGCGCCGCTGGCCGCGAGTGCTGCGAGCACGGTGATGGCACAGGCCAATGGGCGCAGCGAAAGTGGGTGCGTAGAAGCGGCGGACAGGCTGGTTTGCAATGGCATGAAATGGCCCCTGGGCGGCGACCGTCGGCCTACAGACTGCCGTTCCGCAGAACCCACAGCCGGTCGCCAGACGGCGCTCGTGTCTTGACAAGTCGCTTTTGATTTTGCGCCCAAGCCTTTGATTAGGCAATGTTTATGGCTGGGCGGTTTCACGCCCCGTCGCAAAAGTGGCGAAAATAGCGACACCCTTATCCGCCTGTCACCGGCTTGCCGCCAGCCGTCGCCCCGGTACAGTGGATGTCCTCTGCGCACCCGATCCGAACCCGCCCAATTTCATGAACCCGCCGTTGCTTCTGCCCATCCTGAGCTATCCCGATCCGCGTCTGCACAAGGTGGCGAAACCCGTGCAGGCGGTGGACGAGCGCATCCATGCGCTGATCGAGCGCATGCTGGCCACCATGTACGACGCCAACGGCATTGGCCTGGCCGCGACGCAGGTTGATGTGCACGAGCGCCTGATCGTGATCGATGTGAGCGAAACGCGCGATCAGCCCATGGTGCTGATCAACCCCGAGATCGAATGGGCCAGCCCCGAGAAGCGCAAGGGCGAAGAGGGCTGCCTGTCCGTGCCGGGCATTTACGACGGCGTGGAGCGCTCGCTGGCAGTGCGCGTGCGCGCGCTCGACGGCCAGGGCGTGGAGCGCACCATCGAGGCCGAGGGCATGCTCGCGGTCTGCATCCAGCACGAGATGGACCATTTGATGGGCAAGGTTTTCGTCGAGTACCTCTCCCCCCTGAAGCGCGATCGCATCAAATCCAAGCTCGTCAAGGCACAACGAGAGGCACAGCGAGCATGAACACGTCAATCCACTGCCGTCGGCTTTTCAGCGCGTTGGGCGTGTGCCTCGCGCTGGCGCTCGCGGGCTGTTCGCTGATGCCCGAGCGCGTGGCGCCAGGCACGCCGCGCGCCCAGATCGAGGCCCAGCTCGGCAAGCCGACGATGGTGCATGCGTTGCCGCAGGGCACTCGCCTGCAGTACTCCGGCCAGCCGGCGGGTCAGTGGGTGCACAACCTGGACCTGGACGCGGACGGCCGGCTGGTGCGCTACCAGCAGGTGATGGACGCGGGCTGGCTGCAACAGAACATCCAGGTCGGGCGCTGGAGCCGGGACGACGTGTTGCTCAACCTCGGGCGCCCTGGCGCGGTGGAGCGTGTGGCGCGCTTCGACGGCGTGGTGTGGACCTACCGTTTCCTTGAAGCCACGCGGCCTCGTCAGGTGCATGTGCATCTGGACCCTGCAGGCGTGGTGCGCCAGCTGATGTTCACCGACGAGCCGCTGTACGACGACCCCGCCGACTCCGCTTCCCACCCCTGAAGCTGCGGCACCGCGCCGCTGGACGCCTCTTTCTTCGATGAACATCATTTTTGCCGGCACGCCGGAGTTTGCGCGTGTCGCGCTGGAGCGCTTGCTGGCGGCGGGCTTTCGTGTGCCGCTGGTGTTGACCCAGCCCGATCGCCCCGCAGGTCGGGGCATGAAGTTGCAGGCTTCACCGGTCAAGCAGCTGGCGCTGGAGCGGCACATCGACGTCGCGCAGCCACGCAGCCTGCGGCTGGATGGCAAGTTCCCCGACGAGGCGTCGGCCGCGCGCGACGCGATTCTGGCCGCGCAAGCCGATGTGATGGTGGTGGCCGCCTATGGCCTGATCCTGCCGCAGTGGGTGCTGGATGCCATGGGCCATGCACCCAGGCTCGGGTGCCTGAACATCCACGCCTCGCTCCTGCCGCGCTGGCGCGGCG
>NZ_JAHVAB010000016.1 GCF_019264445.1 Hydrogenophaga sp. | reverse complement strand
CCCAATTAAAAAACCGCGACCCGCGGGTCGCTTTTTTCTTGGGCCAAAGCCCGTGCGTGCAGCGGGTCAGTTTTGCTGCAGGGCCGCGATGCGCTCTTCAATCGGCGGGTGCGTCGAAAACAGCTTGCCCAGGCCGCCGGTGATGCCCAGCGCCTGCATGGTCTTGGGCAGTTCGCCGGGCGTCAGGCCGCCCAGGCGGGCCAGCGCGTTGATCATGGGTTGCTTGCGGCCCATCAGGTTGGCGGCACCTGCGTCGGCGCGGAATTCGCGCTGGCGGCTGAACCAAGCCACGATGATGGCGGCGAGGAAGCCCAGCACGATGTCCATCACGATGGTGGTGATCATGTAACCAATGCCGGGGCCGGAGTTGTTGTCGCTGCCACGGCGCAGGAATGCGTCCACCGCGTAGCCGATCACGCGGCTCAAGAACACCACGAAGGTGTTCATCACGCCCTGGATGAGCGTCATGGTGACCATGTCGCCGTTGGCGATGTGGGCCACCTCGTGGCCGATCACGGCCTCGACCTCCTCTTTGGTCATGTTCTGCAGCAGGCCGGTGGACACCGCGACCAGCGCCGAGTTCTTGAAGGCACCGGTGGCAAACGCGTTGGGCGCGCCGTCAAAGATGCCGACCTCGGGCATGCCGATGCCGGCCTTGTCGGCGAAGCGGCGCACGGTTTCGACGATCCAGGCTTCGTCTGCGCTCTGCGGCTGCTCGATCACGCGCACGCCCGCACTGAACTTGGCCATGGGCTTGCTGATCAGCAGCGAAATGATGGCGCCACCAAAGCCGATGACGAGCGAGAACCCGGCCAGCGCCGTCATGTTCAGGCCGTTGGCCGTGAGGAAGCGGTCCACACCCAGGATGCGGGTGGTGATCAACAACACCGCCATCACGGCGAAGTTGGTCAGGACAAACAGCAGGATGCGTTTCATGGGGACTCCGGTGGTAGGGATCGGGACGGCGGAATGATAAGTGGGGCCCGGCTCGCGGTTCTTCAAGCCGCGCTGCAACAAGATCGCCCTGAACGCTCAGACCTGGGGCAGCAGGAAACGGCGCTCCCAGGCGCTGATTTCGTTGAGGAAGTGATCGTGCTCCAGCCCCTTGACGGCCAGGTAGGCGCGAACGAAGCGCTCACCCAGCAGCCGCGCGGCGTGCCCGCTCTGGGCCATTTGTTCGTGGGCGGTTGAAAAAGTTCGCGGTAGTCCGCGCGGCAGGTCGTAGCCGTTGTCCTGCACCGGTTCGCCGGGCGCGCGGCGCTCTTGCATGCCGGCCAGCCCTGCCGCGAGCGTGGCGGCGATGGCGAGGTAGGGGTTGGCGTCGGCACCGGCCAGGCGGTTTTCCACCCGGCGCGCCACCGGGGCGCTCACCGGCACCCGCAGGCCGGCGGTGCGGTTGTCGCGGCCCCATTCCACATTGATCGGCGCCTGGCTGCCCGTGACGTAGCGGCGGTACGAGTTGACCGTGGGCGCGTAGATCAGCGTGAGGTCGGGCGTGTAGGCCTGCAGGCCACCGATGTAGTGCAGAAACGCCTCGCTCTCGGTGCCATCGGCCTGACTGAAGATGTTGCGACCCTGCGCATCCACCACGCTCTGGTGCAGGTGCATGGAGCTGCCCGCCTCGCCGGTCAGCGGTTTGGCCATGAACACCGCATTCAGGCCATGCTGCAGCGCGATCTCGCGCGCCGCCGTCTTGAACAGAAAGGCCTGGTCGGCCACGGCCACCGGGTCGCCGTGCAGCAGGTTGATCTCGTACTGGCTGGGGCCGACTTCGTGCAGCCAGGTGTCGGCACGGATACCGAGGGCGTCGATGGCGGCGTGGAACGCGTCCCAGAACGGCGCCAGCTCGTTGAGCGCGTTCAGGCTGAAAGCGGACTGCCCGACTTCCGGGCGGCCGCCGCGCCCCAGCGGGGGCGTCAGCGGTTGCGCCGGGTCGGTCATGGCGGCAGTCAGGTAGAACTCGATTTCAGGTGCCACCACCGGTGTGAGCCCGAGGGCCGTGTAACGCGCCACCACGTTCTTGAGCACCGAGCGCGGCGCGAATTCGCACAGGCTGCCGTCGAGCTCCACGCAGTCGTGCACCGCCATGTAGCGCGGCACGCTGGCCCAGGGCGCGAGCTTGAGCGTGTCCAGATCGGGCACGAGGCGCACGTCGGGGTCGCTGTCGGGAAAGATGGGGTCGTAGGAGTATTCGCCCGTCACGCACTGCATGGGAATCGCCTGGCAGATGCGCAGCTCACCGCCCGCCGCGAAGCTGGCGGCCGGCATGAGCTTGCCGCGCGGGTAGCCGGTGACGTCGGCAAACAGGCACTCGACATCGCGCACGCCGTGGGCGCGGAAATGGGCGCCCAATTCGGCCCGGTCGGCGTCTGTCGAGAGGTTCAGGTGAGACCAGGAAGGCGTGGCGGGCTGGGTCATGAAAGGTCCGTTCGGGCCGGGCGAAACACGCCGGCGTCGGCATAGTAAGCGGGATCGTCGTTGGCCGGCCACCAGCCCGGCACGCCCAGCACCGGCAGCGGTGTGAACGGTTTGGTGGCCAGCACCGGCGCGCTCAGGTGCTGCGCGAGCCAGGCGTCCCAGGCGCCCAGGTCGTCGCCCAGCGTCCAGGGCACCGGCTCGCGAAACACATGGGCCGTGATCGACTTGTAGGGCACGACCAGCTTCTCCAGCAAGGCATGGCCGAACAGCACGATGCGGGCTTGCGCCCAGAGCGGGCGAAGCGTGACAAACAGCCGCGGCCAGTCGCGCGCGGCCAGGGCCTGCCACAAGGGCTCGGGCGCCTGCAGCAAGGCAGCGTTTTCGTCGAACAGGGTGAGCGCATCGCGCACCGGACCGCGCACGGCGCCCACGCCCGCGCGGGCGATCTCGGCCGCCTGCAACCGGTTCAGCTGCCGCTTGGTGTGCGGGAACCGCAGCCAGCACAGGCCGTTGAAGAAGTCGTGCAGGTTCTCGCGCGTGGGCACGCACCCGGTGTCGAAGATGAACTGCTCGTAGGCCGTGCCGGCGGGCAGCTCGGCCTGCGGCACGAAGCGCACCGGCGATTCCCCGTTGGCAGACAGCGCTTGCGGCAGACCCACGCCACCCGCGAGCGCCTGGCCGACGGCTTGCCCGCAGGCGGCGACGTCAGAAAACCAGGGCGCGGCCCAGTCGGGGGAGGCAATCGACGAGCTCAGGCCTGCAGCTTCCACGGCAAGGCTTCGCCGCCACGCAGCGGCTTGAGTTCGGCCTCACCAAACCGGAAGCTCTCCGGGGTGGTCCACGACTCGCGCCGGAGGGTGACGGTGCCGCTGTTGCGTGGCAGGCCGTAGAAGGCCGGGCCATGGAAACTGGCAAAGGCTTCGAGCTGGTGGAGCGCGCCCACCGAGTCAAACGCCTCGGCGTACATCTCGAGGGCGGCGTGCGCGGTGTAGCAGCCGGCGCAACCCGTGGCGTGTTCCTTCAGGTGTGCCGGGTGCGGTGCGCTGTCGGTGCCCAGGAAGAAACGGTCGCTGCCGCTGGTGGCGGCGGCCACCAGCGCCTGGCGGTGGGTCTCGCGCTTGAGCACCGGCAGGCAGTAGTAATGCGGGCGGATACCGCCGGTGAAGATGGCGTTGCGGTTGTAGAGCAGGTGGTGCGCGGTGAGCGTGGCGGCGGTGAAGGGCCCGGCCTCGGCCACGTACTGCGCGGCTTCCCTGGTGGTGATGTGCTCCATCACGATCTTGAGCTCGGGGAAGTCGCGGCGCAGCGGAATGAGCTGCTCGTCGATGAACACCGCCTCGCGGTCGAACAGGTCGATGTCGGCGCTGGTGACCTCTCCGTGCACCAGCAGCAGCACGCCGGCGCGCTGCATGGCTTCGAGGGTCTTGTGGGTCTTGCGGATGTCGGTCACGCCGGCATCGCTGTTGGTGGTGGCACCCGCCGGGTACAGCTTGCACGCCACCACGCCGGCGTCTTTCGCGCGCGCGATCTCGTCGGGCGGCAGGTTGTCGGTGAGGTAGAGCGTCATCAGCGGCTCGAAGCTCACGCCCTCGGGCACGGCGCGCTGGATGCGCTCGCGGTACGCCACAGCCTGCGCGGCGGTGGTCACCGGCGGCTTGAGGTTGGGCATGATGATCGCGCGCCCGAACTGGGCGGCGGTGTGCGGCACCACGGTGCGCAAGGCATCGCCATCGCGCACGTGCAGGTGCCAGTCATCGGGACGGGTGATCGTGAGGGTGTCGAGGGGGC
>NZ_JAHVAB010000008.1 GCF_019264445.1 Hydrogenophaga sp. | reverse complement strand
GGCCAAGGCCGAGGGCCTGCCTGTCACCTGCGACGTGAGCGTGCACAACCTGCACCTGACCGATGTGGACATCGGCTTCTACGACAGCCGCCTGCGCCTGCAGCCGCCGGTGCGCCAGCAGCGCGACCGCGATGCCCTGCGCGCCGGCCTGGCCGACGGCACCATCGACGCGCTGGTGTCCGACCACAACCCGGTGGACAGCGACGCCAAGACCCTGCCGTTTGCCGAGGCCGAGCCCGGCGCCACCGCAGTGGAGCTGCTGCTGGGCCTGGCTTGTACATGGGCACAGCAGGACGGCCTGGGCCTCATGCAGGCGCTGGGCGTGCTCACCAGCGGCCCGCAGTCGGTGCTGGGCGCGAGCCTGGGCACGCTGCAGGCCAGCGTGGGCCGCATCGCCGTGGGTGGTGTCGCCGACCTCTGCGTCTTCGACCCCAACGCGAGCTGGACGGTGCAGCCCGATGCGTTACGCAGCCAGGGCAAGCACACGCCGTTTGGGGGTCATGAGCTGCCCGTGCGTGTGCGCGCCACGCTGGTCGGTGGGCAGGTGGCGCACCAGCTGGCCGACCACGGGGCCGTGGCCGCGTGAAACCGCTGCGCGCCCTCTGGCGCGGCCTGCGCGCCACGGCCCACGTGGTGCGTGGGCTGTGGATCATCCGCACCGAGTTCGGCCGGCTCACGCCACCGCAAACGGAGCTGGTGGTGCGCGAGTGGACGCGCCGCATGCTGCTCATCATGGGCGTGGAGCTGGTGGTGCAGGGCACGCCGCCCGAGCAAGGGCCGCTGCTGCAGGTGGCCAACCACATGTCGTGGCTGGACATCCTCGTCATGAACGCCGCCCGCCCGAGCCGGTTTGTGTCCAAGGCGGACGCGGAGCGCTGGCCGCTGCTGGGTTCGCTCATCACCGGGGCGGGCACCCTGTACCTGGAGCGCGGCAACCGGCGCGCGGCCATGCGCATGGTGCACCACATGGCCGAGCGCCTGGAGCTGGGCGACATCCTCACGGTGTTCCCCGAAGGCACCACCGGCGACGGCCAGGCCTTGCTGCCGTTTCACGCCAATCTGCTGCAAGCCGCCATTGCCGCGCGCGCACCGGTGCTGCCCATTGCATTGCGCTTCGTGCGCAGCGACAGCGGTGAACCGCACCCCGCGCCCATCTTCGTGGGCGAGACCACGCTGCTCGGCTCGATCTGGGCCACGCTCAACGCCGACGGCTTGCAGGCCGTGGTGCGCTACGGCGAACCGCAGCACGACCAGGGACGCGACCGCCGCGTCTGGGCGAACGACCTGCGCGACGAGATCGCGCGCCTGCTCGCGCGCTAAGCCCGGCCTCGCTGTAGCGCCTTCAGGGGGATTCGGGCACCCGCGCCTTCTGCAACCGCCGGTACAGCATGCCGCGGGAGACGCCGAGTGCGCGCGCCGCCTTCGCGATGTTGCCGCCGCACGCGGCCAGCGTGGTTTCGATCAGCCTTTGCTTGTGGTCGAGCAGGGTGGCCTGCGACACGGCATCGCCCACCGCATCCATGGCGGCTGCGATGGGGGCGGCCTGCGCCTCGGGCGCATCGGTCGCCACCGACAGGGGCTCCACCGGCGCAGGTGGCGCGGAGCGCGACACAGCCACGCCGTGCTTGAAGTCGGCACCGTCGCGGGTGGTCAGCGAGCCCTTCATCCACACGCCCAGCCCGTTGGGCAAGTGCTGGGTCTGCACCTGGCTCTGGCGCGGCAGGGCGAGCAGTCGGTCCAGCGTGGTGCCGAACACTTCGTCCACCATGTGCCGGCCCTCCATGCGGCAGCCCGTGAGGCGGCGCGCGGCGCCATTGAGCCAGAGCACGCGCCCGCTGGCGTCCACCCCGGCCAGCGCTTCCATGGGCGTGCCCAGCAGCGTGGGGCTGGCCTGGAAGTGCAGCACCAGGTGCTCGACCGATTGCAGCTGGAGCAAGCGGTTTTCGATGGTGGTTGCGTACATGCCCACCACCGAGGCGGCGTCGAAATGAAACTGACCGGCCTCGATGGACACGTCCAGCACACCCGCGAGCTGACCGTGGATGTCGCGGATGGGCGCGGCCGCGCAGTGGATGGACTGCAGGCACTGGAAGAAATGCTCGGCGCCCGTGACAGTGCAGGCCTCACCGGTGCGCACCACGATGCCGGGCGCGTTGGTGCCGATGTGGCTCTCGGCAATGTTCACGCCCACGCGCGAGGCGGTCTTGAGCAGGGGCTGCTGGCTCGTGGGGGGCAGCTGTGTGGCGTGGATGACCACGCCCTGGGCGTCGGTGAGCAGCACCCGGCAGTCGGTGCCGGCCAGCGCCGCTTCCATGTGGGTGAGTTCGAGGTTGCCGGCCTGCAGCAGCTGGCGGTTGCGGTTGAGGCTGGCGTGGGCGCGGCTTCGCGTGACCTGCTCGAAGCTCACCATGTCGCCCGGCCGCTGGCGCGCGGACGCGCAGCGCAGCCACGACTGGATCACGGCTTCACCCACCAGGCCTGAGGGCCGGGTGCCTTCGTCAAAGAAGCGCTGCCGCGCCAGCGCGGTGCGCTGCTCGGCGGTCTGGAAGAAAAGCTGGCGCGGCGTGGTCGCCTGCCCGTGGGGGGTGTGGGGCATGTTCTTGTCCTGCTGGGCGTCTCCGCTTTTCAGTATCCCGTTCATCTGCCCGGGCGGGCATGCGGGTAAGCCCTTGCCTCACGCAGGGGGTGCGGTGGGCCATGTGTTCCACGCCGGAACACATCGGGTTCAGGGAAATCCCGAAGATGAATCGCGAACCACAGCGGCAGAAGATGGCGAAGCTGGGTCAGGCCCGCTTGACGCCAGCAGCCCCCACCACAGGCCTGCGCGCTGCCGGCCGTACAAGGAGACACCCATGAAACCGACTCCACTTGCAGCCGCCCGGTGCCGCGCGGCCGCTTGCCTGCTCACCGCGTTGGCGCTCTGCGGCACGGCGTTCGCCCAGGCGCCCACCAAGGGCTCGCCCGCCCACATCAAGGCCGCCGTGGGCAAGGTCAACGCCAGCTTCATGAAGAGCAACGCGAGCAAGACGCCGGACTGGCCCAGCTACGGCCTCGACTACGCCGAGACGCGCCACTCCAGGCTGAACCAGATCACCACCGCCAACGTGAAAGAGCTGGGGCTGGTCTGGTCGTACAACCTCGAATCGTCGCGCGGCGTGGAGTCCACGCCGCTGGTGGTGGACGGCATCATGTACGTCACCGCTTCCTGGAGCGTGGTGCATGCGGTGGATGTGCGCACCGGCAAGCGCATCTGGACGTTTGACCCCAAGGTGCCGCGCGAAGCCGGCTACAAGGGCTGCTGCGACGTGGTCAACCGCGGCGTGGCGCTGCACGAGGGCAAGGTGTTTGTGGCCGCGTACGACGGCCGCCTGATCGCGCTGGACGCGGCCACCGGCGAGAAGGTGTGGGAGAAGGACACCATCATCGACCGCAAGTTCAGCTACACCATCACCGGCGCACCGCGCGTCTTCAAGGGCAAGGTGATCATCGGCAACGGCGGCGCAGAGTACGGTGTGCGCGGCTACATCACCGCGTACGACGCCAAGACCGGTGACCAGAAATGGCGCTGGTTCACCGTGCCGGGCGACCCGAGCAAGCCGTTTGAAGACGAGTCGATGGCCAAGGCCGCCAAGACCTGGGACCCGGCCGGCAAGTGGTGGGAAGCCGGTGGCGGTGGCACGGCGTGGGACGCCATGGCTTTCGACCCCGAGCTCAACCTCATGTACATCGGCACCGGCAACGGCTCGCCCTGGCAGCGCGACAAGCGCAGCCCCGCCGGTGGCGACAACCTCTACCTCGCCTCCATCGTGGCGCTGAACCCCGACACCGGCAAATACGTGTGGCACTACCAGGAAACCCCGGGCGACAACTGGGACTACACCTCCACGCAGCCCATGATCCTGGCCGACATCCAGGTCGACAACAAGCCGCGCAAGGTGATCCTGCACGCGCCCAAGAACGGCTTCTTCTTCGTCATCGACCGCAAGACCGGCAAGTTCATCTCGGCCAAGAATTTTGTCGATGTGAACTGGGCCACCGGCTACGACAAGAACGGCCGCCCGATCGAGACCGCCATCGCGCGCACCGGCGACCGGCCGCGTGAAATCATCCCCAGCGCCTTCGGCGCGCGCAACTGGCATTCGATGTCGTACAACCCCGCCACCGGGCTGGTCTATATGCCCGTGCAGGGCGTGCCGCTCACGCTCATGGACAACAAGGACTGGAAGTTCAACGGCGTGCGCCCCGGCGAGCCGCATTCCAACATGGGCTGGAACACCGCCAACTTTGCCAACGTGGAAGCGCCCACCAGCAAGCCGTTTGGCCGCCTCGTGGCCTGGGACCCGGTGAAGCAGGAAGCGCGCTGGACGCAGGAACAGATCTCGCCGTGGAACGGCGGCACGCTCACCACCGCCGGCAACCTCGTGTTCCAGGGCACGGCAGACGGCCGCTTCATCGCCTACAACGCCACCAGCGGCGAGAAGCTCTGGGAAACGCCCACCGGCACCGGCGTGATTGCCGCACCTTCCACGTATCTGGTGGATGGCAAGCAGTACGTGTCCATCGCCGTGGGCTGGGGCGGGGTGTATGGCCTGGCGCAGCGCGCCACCGACCGCCAGGGCCCGGGCACCGTCTACACCTTCGCGGTGGGCGGCAAGGCCCAGCCACCGGCCTTCGTGAACTACCAGCTCGGCAAGCTCGTGGCCGGTGTGAAGTACGACCCCGCGCACGTGCCCGCCGGTACCGCGCTGTACGTGAGCAACTGCGTGTTCTGCCACGGCGTGCCGGGCGTGGACCGCGGCGGCAACATCCCCAACCTGGGCTACATGGACGCGGGCTACATCGACAACCTCGACAAGTTCCTGTTCAACGGCCCGGCGACCGCGCGCGGCATGCCAGACTTCACGGGCAAACTCACTCAAGACGATGTCCAGAAGATCAAGGCATTCATCCAGGGCACGGCCGATGCCATTCGGCCGAAAAATTAGCGCCCCCACGCTCCACCGCTTCGCGGGGGAGTTGCCCCCACGCTCCGCCGCTGCGCGGGTCGCTGCCCCCCGGGGGGGCTGGGCCTGCCTTGGGGGCGGCCCGGCGGCTGGCCCGCTGGCTGCGATGCTGCGACCGGTGATCGCCGCGATGCAGCTGATGGTGATCGGCAGCGCGTTTGCGCAAACCGCCGGTGAGCGCGAAGACACCGCCGGCGCTCTCGCGCCGGTGGTGATCACGGGCGACAGCGCGTGGCAGCAGCGTTGGCTGGCGCCGGGTTCGGTCGAGGTGGTGGACGGGGAGGAGCTGCGCGCGGGGCAGTTGCAGATCAACCTGTCTGAAGGCCTGGCGCGCGTGCCCGGGCTGGTGGTGCGCAACCGCCAGAACTACGCGCAAGACCTGCAGATTTCCGTGCGCGGCTATGGCGCCCGTGCGCCGTTTGGCGTGCGCGGCGTGCGCCTGTATGTGGACGGCATCCCCGCCAGCGCGCCCGACGGGCAGGGCCAGGCGGCGAATTTTCCTATCGGCAGCGCCGACCGCGTCGAGGTCATTCGCGGGCCGTTTTCGGCGTTGTATGGCGCGTCTGCCGGTGGCGTGATCGCGCTCTACACACAAGACGGCGCGCGCCCCACCGAATGGCGCACCGGCGTGGCCGCCGGGTCCAACGGCCTGTGGCGCCTGTCCACCCAGCTCAGCGGCCAGACCGGCACGCCGGCGCAACCCGGCTGGTCATACACGCTGGACGCGGGCAAGTTCGCCACCGACGGCGAGCGGCCCCAGTCGGCCGCCTCGCGCAGCACGGGCAACCTCAAGCTCACCCGTGCCCACGACGGCGGGCGCACGGTGCTGCTGCTCAACCGCCAGAGCAGCCTGGCGCTGGACCCGCTGGGCCTCACGCGCGCCGAGTTCGACGCCGACCCGCAACAGACCACCGCCTCCGCCACGCAGTTCAACACGCGCAAGAGCGTGTCGCAGACGCAGATCGGACTGGCGTGGGAACAGGCTCTGGGCCAGGGCCACCGCATCGAACTGCTGGGCTACGGCGGCCAGCGCGCCGTGCGGCAGTTCCAGGCCATTCCCACGGGCGCGCAAACGCCGCCGGGCAGCGCGGGCGGCGTGATCGACCTGGACCGCGATTACTGGGGCTGGAACGCGCGCTGGCGGCTGGACCGCACCTACGACAGTGGCCGCCTCACCGTGGCGGCGGGCCTGGCCTCGGACCGGCAGACCGAAGACCGTCTGGGCTTTGAAAACTTCGTGGGCACCACACTGGGCGTGCAGGGCCGGCTGCGCCGCGACGAGACCAACCGCGCCAGCACGCTCGACCCCTACATCCAGGCCGAATGGCGCACAGCGGCCACCACGCTCACGGCCGGCCTGCGGCACTCGCGCGTGCGCTTCACCTCCGCCGACCGCTACATCGCTGCCGGCAACCCGGACGACAGCGGTGCCACGCAATACGACGGCTTCAGCCCCGTGCTCGGCATTCGCCGCGAGCTCACGCCGCAGCTGCAGGCGTTTGCCAGCGTGGGCCGCGGCCTGGAGACGCCCACGCTCAACGAAGTGGCCTACCGCACCGGCGGGCAGACGGGCCTGAACCCGGCGCTGAATGCCTCGCGCAGCCTGAGCGCCGAAGCCGGGCTGCGGGGCCGCCAGGGCTGGGGCAGCTGGAGCGCCACCCTGTTCGAGACGCGCACGCAGGACGAGATCGTGGTGCTGTCCAACACCGGAGGTCGCTCCACGTTCCAGAACGCCGGACGCACACGCCGCCACGGGCTGGAGCTCTCGGGCGTGATGCAGTGGGGCCCGGTCACCATCACGCCGGCCTACACCTGGATGGACGCGCGCTACCGCGACGGCTTCCTCACCTGCACCGCCTCACCCTGCGCTGCGCCCAACGTGCCGGTGGCCGCCGGCAACCGCCTGCCGGGGCTGGCGAAGCAGCAGGCCTACCTGCAGCTGGCATGGGAGCCGGGCTGGGCCAACAGCGTGTGGACGCTGGAGGCCACGCACACCGGGCGCATGGCCGTGAACGACCGCAACACCGACGCCACCGCCGCCAGCACGCTGTTCAACGTCGGCGTGCGCTTCGAGCAGAACCGGGGCGACTGGACGTGGCGCGAGTTCCTGCGCATCGACAACGTGACCGACCGCGCACACGCGGGCTCGGTCATCGTCAACGAGGGCAACAACCGCTTCTTCGAACCCGGGCCAGGGCGCTCGGTGTACGTGGGCGTGGAGCTGGTGCGGCGCTTCCCCTGACGCGGCCGCCGCCGCGTCAGGCCTGGGCTGACCGCTGGAGCCGCCTCAGCGCTTGTTGCGGCTGAGCATCAGCGCCGTGTTGACCTTGCGGTCTTCGTTGACCTTCTGCACCGAAGGCCGCTCGCCCAGCTTCTTCAGGTAGTCGCGCGCGGGCGTGTCGGCCAGGAAGTCGCGGCCGAAGATGATCTTGGTGGCGCTGCTCACCAGCGGCAGGTGCACCGCCGCGGCGCAGTCGGCCAGGGTGAACTGATCGCCCGCGATGAAGGGCGCGTAGGTCGTGAGCTGGTTGAACGCCGCCACGTTCTTCTCCAGCTGCTGGCCGATCTTTTCCTTGGCCGTGTCGCTCACCTTGCCACCGAAAAACGCTTCCGGGTACAGGTTGCGCGCCACCAGCTCCAGGTGAAGCTCGATGTAGCGCACCAGCTCGCGCACCTTGGCCGCCTGGAAGGCGTCCTTCGGCATCAGCGGTACCTGGGGGTACGCGTCTTCGAGGTACTCCAGGATCACGGTGGACTCCGAGAGCGAACCCTGGTCGGTCTTGAGGTAAGGCACCTTGCCCAGCGGGCTGCAGGCCAGTTCGGTCTCGCCGACCCAGGCCAGCTCTTCGGTGAAGGGCACGCCTTTTTCGAGCAGGGCGAGCTTGACCTTGTTGTAGTAGTTGCTGGCCGAGAAGCCGCAGAGGGTGAGCATGGAGGTCTCCTGTGGTGGTTGTGCGGTGATCGTAGTCGCGGGTGGTCTTGCCGGCGCGTCCCGCAGTTGACGCGACCCCGCTGATAAACTGGCGCGCCATGTTTCTGACCCGCACCACCCGCCGATGTGCCACCTGGCTTGCCATGCTCGCCATGGTGCTGGGCGCGCTGGCGCCCACGGTGGCGCAGGCGGTGGTGGCCTCCCAGGGCGGGGCGGGCTGGGTGCAGGTGTGCAGCGCCAGCGGCATGGTCTGGCTCAAGGCCGATGCCATCGACGGCGACCGCGCGCTGGGCGACGCCAGCGAATCCATGACGGATGCGTCGCGCCACTGCCCGTGGTGCAACCTGCATGGCGCCACCGGTCTGCCCCCTGCACAAACGCTCACCCCCTTGCTCGCGCCCGTGGCCGTTGTGCCGCAGGTGCCGCCAAGTCCCCCTTCATTCGCCACCTTCTGGCCTGCTGCGCCGCCTCGCGCTCCACCGCTGGTGTGAGGCGTTCGCCCTTTTTGAAGGGTGCGCCACCTGCGTTGTTTTTTCTCCGACCCCGCAGCCTTGTGCCCCGGGTCGGCCGATGCCCATTCAGATGCCTTGAAAGGCCCTTCTCATGAAAAACCTGTTTCTCTGCGCCCTGCTGACCGTGACCGCCAGCGCCTGGGCCCAAGCCCCCGCCAACGTTGAAGTGAAAGACGCCTGGGTGCGCGCCACCGTGGCGCAGCAAAAGTCCACTGGCGCCTTCATGCAGCTCACCGCCAAGGCCGACACACGCGTGGTCGAGGCCCGTTCCCCCATCGCGGGCGTGACCCAGATCCACGAAATGGCGATGGAAAAAGACGTCATGCGCATGCGCGAAGTCAAAGGCCTCGCGCTGCCCGCCGGCCAGACCGTGGAGCTCAAGCCCGGCAGCTACCACGTGATGCTGCTCGACCTCAAGGGCCAGGTGAAGGCCGGCGACGTGGTGCCTGTGACGCTGGTGCTCGAAGGCAAGGACGGTCAGCGCAGCACGCTGGACATCAAGGCCACGGCCCGCCCGCTCGGCGGTGCCGCCGCAGGCGGCGCAGCACCGGCTGCGGCCGGTGGCGACCACAGCCAGCACAAACACTGAGGTGGCCATGGCAAACGTTGAACGCGCGTCCCACGCGGACGCGGGGACAAGGCCGTCCCGATTTCACGCCGTGGCCTGGCGCTGGCACTTCTATGCCGGCCTGTATGTGGTGCCCTTTCTGCTCATGCTGGCCCTCACCGGGCTGGTGATGGTGTTCTTCACGGGCTTCCAGACCCGCCTGGGCCCTGCCGTGACGGTGAGCGTGGCCGACCGCGCGCCCCTGCCGGTGAGCCAGCAGGCGCAGGCCGTGATGGCGCTGCGCTCGCAAGCCGCGCTGCGCGAATACGTGGCGCCGCCCACGCCCGAGCACGCCAGCTGGTTTGTGGTGGCGCGCGATGGCGTCAATGAAGCGGTGGCCGTGGACCCGTACACCGGCCAGGTGCTGCAACTGGTGAACAAGGACGACACCTGGTTTGCTTGGGCGCAGAAGATCCATGGCACCTTGCTGATCGGTGACGTGGGCGACCGGCTGATCGAGATCGCCTCCGGCCTGGCCATCGTGATGATCGTCACCGGCCTGTACCTCTGGTGGCCGCGTGGCGGCACACGCTGGGCGCAGGTGCTGGTGCCGGATCTGCGCCTGAAGGGTCGCCAGTGGTGGCGCTCGCTGCATGCGAGCGCGGGTTTCTGGCTGAGCGCGGTGCTGCTCATGTTCCTGCTCACGGGTCTGTCCTGGGCGGGCATCTGGGGCGGCAAGTTCGTGCAGCCCTGGAACAGCTTCCCGGCCGCCAAGTGGGACGCCGTGCCGCTGTCGGACGCCACGCACGCCACGCTGAACGCCGCCGGCCAGCACGAGGTGCCCTGGGGTCTGGAGAAAACGCCGCTGCCCGCCTCGGGCTCCAGCGCGGGCGCGGTGGGTGTGCCCGCGGGCCAGCCGGTCAACCTGGACACCGTGGCCGCACTGGCGAAGCAGCTGGGTTTTGCGGGTCAGCACCACATTCAGCTGCCGCAGACCGACACCGGCGTGTTCACGATCTCGGCCGACACCATGAGCGGCGACCTGGGCAACCCCACGCAAGACCGCACGGTGCATGTGGACCGCTACAGCGGGCGCGTGCTGGCCGAAGCCGCGTTTGCCGACTACCCGCTGCTGGCCAAGGCCATGGCGGTGGGCATTGCGCTGCACCAGGGCGACCTGGGGCTGTGGAATGCCGTGCTCAACGTGCTGTTCTGCCTCGCCATCGTGTTCCTGTGCGTGAGTGGCGTCGTGATCTGGTGGAAGCGCCGGCCCAAGGGCCAGTGGCGCCTGGTGGCGCCGCCTGCGCCGCGCGAGCCCGCGCTGTGGAAGGGTGGTGCGGTGGTGATGTGTGCGGTGGCCCTGGCCTTCCCGCTCACCGGCGCGGTGCTGGTGGCCGTGTTGCTGCTCGACTGGCTGGTGATTTCGCGCCTGCCGCCGCTGCGCGCGGCGCTGCGCTGAAGGCCTAGAGCGCCTGCGGGCGCGCCACACCGGGCGCGGGCGGTGAGCTCGCGCCCGAGCCGCGCTCGAAGGTGACGACGTGGTCCACCTCGGCGCGGATGCCGATCCACTCGCCCACGGCGTGGTTGTGGTGCGAGGGCACGTGCGTCATCAGCACCTCGCCGCTGGCCAGGCGCAGCGTGTAGAGGAACTCCGAACCGCGAAACGCCTTGCGCAGGATCTGCGCCTTCACCGGCGCATCGTCGTCGTGCACGATGTCGTCGGCGCGCAGCAGCACATCGCACAGCCCGGCATCGTAGGCCGTGGGCAGCGGGCATTCCTCGACGTCGTGCAGCGGCCCCAGCGGCGTCTGCACCGACACGCCGTCGCCATTCATGCGGATCTGCGCGGGCGCAAACACGCCGTGGCCGATGAACTCGGCCACGAAACGCGTGGCCGGGCGGTGGTAGAGCGCATAGGCGTCGTCCCACTGGTGCAGGTGCCCTTCGTGCATGACGCCGATCACGTCACCAATGGCAAAGGCTTCGAGCTGGTCGTGCGTGACGAACAGCGCGGTGGCGCCAGCGGCCTTGATGATGCCGCGCACCTCGTGCGCGAGTCGTTCGCGCAGGTCCACGTCCAGGTTGGAGAAAGGTTCGTCCAGCAAGAGCAGGCGAGGGCGCGGCGCCAGTGCGCGGGCCAGCGCCACGCGCTGCTGCTGCCCGCCCGAGAGCTCGTGCGGGAAGCGGCCCTGCATGCCCGCCAGGCCCACGAGCCGCAGCACCTCGTCCACGCGCGCCTCGCGCTCGGCGCGCGGCAGGCGGTGGATGCCGAAGGCGATGTTGCGGCCCACGTCCAGATGGGGGAAGAGCGCGTAGTCCTGGAACACCATGCCGATGCGGCGGTCTTCGGCGGGCATGTGCGTCTTGCCGTCGCTCACCGTGTCGCCTTCGAGCGTGATGCTGCCGCTGCTGGCGCGCTCCAGGCCCGCCACCGCGCGCAGCAGCGTGGTCTTGCCGCAGCCCGAAGGCCCGATCAGCACGCCAATGTCGCCCGCGCGCAGCCCGAGCGAGACGCCGTCCACGGCGGCCTGGGCCAGGCCGGCGTAGCGCACGCTGAGTTGGGAGACGTTGAGGAACATGGAAGGTCATTGTAGATAACTACAATTCTCATTTGTGTTGACGCGGGTCAAAGGCCCCTCACTTGCTGAAACCCTTGACCATGCTGCGTTGGTTGGCCCCCGCCCTGTTGATCCTGCTCGCCCTGCTGCTCACGCTGCCGGTGTTGTCGCTGGGCGCGTCGTGGTTCCAGTTCGACGCCGTCGCGCAGGACGTGCTGTCGCAGATGGCGCAGACCGTGCTCCCTTCCTACGCGCTCACCACGCTGGTGCTGTGCGTGAGCGTGGCGGTGGGCGTGGCGGTGGTGGGCATGGCCACGGCCAGCGCCGTGACGCTGTTCGACTTCCCCGGGCGCCGGTTCTTTGAATGGGCGCTGCTGCTGCCGCTGGCCATGCCGGCCTATGTGGTGGCTTATGCGTACACCGACTTTTTGCAGTTCGGTGGCCCGCTGCAGGTGGGGCTGCGCGAGAGCTTTGGCCTGAGTGGCCGCGTGTTCCCGGAGATCCGCAGCACGCCGGGCGCGGTCTGGGTGTTCACCTTCTCGCTGTATCCCTACGTGTACCTGCTGGCGCGCACCGCGCTCTCCGAGCGCGCGGCGCAGCTCATGGAAGCCGCGCGCCTGCTCGGTGCGCCGCTGGCCCGCCGCATCCGCGAGGTGGCGCTGCCGCTGGCGCGCCCGGCGGTGGCCGCCGGTGTGGCGCTGGCGCTGATGGAAACCCTGGCCGACTTTGGCGTGGCCAGCTATTTCGGCATCCAGACCTTCACCGCCGGCGTGTACAAGGCCTGGCTGTCGATGGACAACCGCCTGGCGGCCGCCCAGCTCGCCACCGTGCTGCTGGCCACCGTGGGCCTGCTGCTCTGGCTGGAGCACCGTGCCCAGCGCCGCATGCGCTTTGCCACCCTGCGTGGCCAGCGCGCGGGCAGTGCCGAGGCCCAGCCGGCGCGCCTGCGCGCTGGCCGGGCCGCGCTCGCGGTGGTGGTGTGCGCGCTGCCGATTGCCTTTGGTTTCGTGCTGCCGGTGCTGTTCATGCTGCGCCCGCTCATTGGTGGCTGGGACGAGCTGCCCTGGACGGCCTTCCTGCAGTGGTCGCGCAACAGCATCTGGCTGGCCGGCCTCGCCGCCGCGCTGGCCACGGCGATCGCCCTGGCGCTGGCGTTCGCGCAGCGGGTGCGGCCGGGCCGTGTCACGCGGGGGGTCGTGCAGCTCACCAGCCTGGGCTATGCCGTGCCGGGTGCGGTGATCGTGGTGGGCCTGCTGCTGCCCGTGGGCTGGGTGCAGGCCGTGCGGCCCGAGTCCAGCGTCGGCTACTGGATCACGGCCACCGCGCTGGGCATTGTGTGGGCGTACCTCGTGCGTTTCACGGCCGTGGCGTTGCAGTCCATGCAGAGCGGCTATGCGCGCATCCCGGCCAGCCTGGACGACTCGGCCCGCATGCTGGGCACCACCGGGGTGGGCCTGGCGGCGCGCGTGCACTGGCCACTGCTCAAGCGCTCCACCGCGGCGGCGCTGCTGCTGGTGTTTGTGGACGTGATGAAGGAGCTGCCCGCCACGCTGGTGCTGCGCCCCTTCAACAGCGACACCCTGGCCGTGGTGACCTACCAGCTCGCGCGCGACGAGCGCCTGGGCGAAGCGGCCCTGCCCGCGCTCACGCTGGTGCTGGTGGGGCTGGTGCCGGTGATCTTGCTGAGCCGGACATTGCGACAGCGGTAAGCGGGTGTTGCGCCGCCTTGTGGCGCTGCGGGCCGGCTGGTGTAATGCCGCCATGACCCCATCCGCACCCGCACCTGTACCTACATCTGTACCTGCTCCCGCGCGCCGCCGCCTGCTGTCGCTGGCCGCGCTCTCCAGCGTGTCTGCGTTCCTGGCCGCCTGTTCCTCGCGCGCGCCCTTGCCCGGCGAGGCGCGCGCCAGCCCGGCCTACAAGCGTGAGGCGGCCACCCACCTCTACCGCAAGTACCCGGACCGCATCCACCAGGGCAAGCTGCCGCCCATGCTGTACGCCATCGGCGTGCTCGAGATCGAGGTGCTGCCCGGCGGGCGCGTGGGCGCCACGCGCTGGCTGCGCGGACCAAGCCACGCCCCCGAGGTGATGGCCGAGATCGAGCGCCTGGTGCGCGCCGCCGCGCCATTCCCCTCGCCCGGCTTCAGCCGCGTGCAGTACGTCGACACCTGGCTGTGGGACCGCAGCGGCCGCTTCCAGCTCGACACATTGAGCGAAGGCCAGCTTTGAGTTGAGCCTGGTCTTGGCCTGAGACAGCACCCACCAAGGGCACCGAGGGTCCGGCTACGCCGGCCCAAGGTGCCGTCCCCCGCCCAGCGCCGCCGGCGCGCCAGAGAGGGGGAAGCCGCACAGCGGCGCAGGGGGATCTACCCCACCGCCCTCGGCCCGCCATTCACACCCCAAGGCGTGCCAAAGCGGTCGGTGACCATGCCGAAGGTGTCGGCCCAGAAGGTCTCTGCCAGCGGCATGCCCACCTTGCCGCCTTCGGCCAGCGCGTTGAACACGCGCGTGGCCTCGGCCACGGTGGGGAAGGTGATGGCCATCATGCAGCCCTGGATGCCGGTGAACGGCACACCGGGTGGTGCGTCGCCGGCCATCAACGCGAAGTCCGGGTGCACCAGGTAGGCGTGCATCACGCGGTCGGCCATCTCGGGCGGCACGGGCTCGCCGCCCGGCATCTGGCCGTAGGTGATGAGGGCTTCAAGCTTCGCGCCGAGCACCTCGGCGTAGAACGTCATGGCTTCGGCGCAGTTGCCGTCGTACGAGAGGTAGGCGCTGAGCTGGGTCGGCATGGGGATCTCCTTGCAGGGTGGATGGGGCCCGGTGGAGACCGGGCTGGGTTGGCAAGAAGAACGACGAACGGAGCGGCGCGTTTTCGACACGCATGGCCCCTTTTTTCAGAGGGGCGCTTGGACAGGTGTGGCGGTTTGCGGGCCGGGCACGAACACGTCGGCGTGAAAGTCGCCGGGCGGCACGCCTTGGGCCAGGGCCGCCGCCCGCACGGCGGTCACCATGGCCGGTGAGCCGCAGCAGTACACGATGTGGCCGTTCAGGTCGGCACCCAGCGAGCGCAGCGCGTCGTCCGCCCGGCCTGCGAAACCGCCCGGGCCTGCGGGCGCATCGCTCAAGGCGGCGATGTAGCGAAAGCCGGGCCATTGTTTCTGCCAGCGTTCCACCGCTGCGGGCAGGTACAGGCCTTCGGGCGTGCGCGCGCCCCAAATCAGCGTGATCTCGCGCTGCACGCGCCGCTTGAGCATGTCGTCGAGCAGCGATTTCACCGGCGCAAAGCCGGTGCCGCCCGCCACGAAGACGATGGGCCGCAGGTCGTCGGGCGCGAGCTCGACGTGGCCGAACGGCAGCTCGATGGTGAGCAAGTCACCGGTCACCAGTTGCGTCACGCGCTGGGTGAACAGGCCGCCCGGCACATGGCGTATGTGCAGGGTGACGCCGTCGTTTTCCTGTGGCGGGTTGGCCATGGAGTAGCTGCGCGCGCTGCCGTCGTCCTGCAGGATCTGCAGGTACTGGCCGGCCTGGAACTTCGCGCGCTGGCCGGTGGGCAGGCGCAGGCGCAACACCGACACGTCGGGCGCGGCCAGCTCGTGGCTGTGCACCTTGGCCTTGAACGTCTTGCGCGCCGCAGGGTCCACGCGCCGCCACGACGCGGGGCGCAGCACCACGTCGCTGGTGGGTGTGCACAGGCAGTAGAGCACCTGCCCGGGGCCGCAGGCTTCGCTGGTGGTGGCAGCACCGCCCATGCCAGTCACTTCGCCCTGCGCCACGCCGCCCACGCAGTTGCCGCACACGCCCTTGCGGCAGGAGTACGGCAGCTCGATGCCGGCCTTGAGGGCGGCGTCGAGCACGCTCTGGCCGGGGTCGCAGGCGAACGTCACGTCGCTCGATTCAAGGGCAATCTGGTGGCTCATGGGGCGGCAGAAGAAGGGGTGGGCAGGCCACCGAGCAGCGCGATCGTGCGCAGCAACGCGGTGGGGTCGGCGATGCCGCGCCCGGCAATGTCCATGGCGCTGCCGTGGCCCACGCTGGAGAGCAGGGCGTCGGCGCCGATGCTCAGGGCGCTGGCGGCGTTGGGCGCGAGCAGCTTGATGGGGATGTGGCCCTGGTCGTGCAGCATGGCCACGTACAGGTCGTGCCGGCGTTGCGAGAGCAGGGCGTCGGCGCCGGTGGGGCCTTCAATGTCCAGCCCGGCGGCGCGCAGGGCCTGCGCGGCGGGCACCGTGATGGCCTCGTCTTCGCGACCAAACAGCGTGCCTTCCGAGGCATGCGGGTTGATGCCGAAGAGGCCGATGCGCGGGCGCGGCACGCCCAGCAACTGGCAGGCGCGCACGCCGGCCGACACCGCCTTCTGCACAAGGTCCGGGTTCATGCGGTCAAGCGCATGGCGCACGCTTTCGTGCAGCGTGACATGCAGGATGCGCAGGCCGCCACCGACGAGCAGCAGAAACACATCGTCTTCCGGTACACCGCACACCCGCGCCACCAGCGAGGGGTAGCCGCTGAAGGCGATGCCGGCCTGGTGGATCGCGGTCTCGTGGTGCGGACAGGCGATGACGGCGTCAAACGCACCCGCGCGGCAGGCCTGCAGCGCCGCCGTGGCCGACGCCACGGTGGATGCGCCGGCCGCAGCGTCCACGCGGCCCGGTATGGCGGCACCCATGTCCAGCGTGCCCGCCTCGACGTGTGACAGGCGCGGCCAAAGCGCGGCATGGCCGCACAGGTGGGCAGCGCGCTGCAGCACCTCGCCCGGGCCAAAGAGGGTGATGCGTCCGCGCTGTGCTTCGTCAAGCGCGGCGAGCGCCTGAATGGCGATCTCCGGGCCGATGCCGTTGGGGTCGCCAGTGGCCAGGGCGAGGCGCCGGGGCGCGGCAGTGGTGGTGTTCACAGCGGCAGGGCCATGAGCGTGTCGGTCACGGTGCTGTCGCACACGGCCACGCGCTCGGCCAGCAGCAGCCCGTCGCCTTCGCGCACGAAGCGGTCGTTGTAGACGCCGGTGGCAAACACCTCGCTCTGCCCGGTGGCCATGATGCGCACCACCAGAAACGGCGTGCTGGCCGTGGTGGTGGCGCCGTCCTGCGCGGTCACCAGCGGCAGGCCGAGCAGGTGGCGGTAGCGTTGGCGCTCGTAGATGTTGGCTTCGCGCAGCGCGGCAATGCGGTCTTCGAGCATGGCGCGCGAGTCGGCGTAGACGATGCCGGCGGCCAGGCCATCCTGCTCGTTCTCCACGTGCGTGATGCGGTAGTGGCAGTCTTCGGTGAAGAAGGCCGGCCAGGTCTCCAGCGCATCGCTGTCGATGGCCTGGGCATAGCGGGCGTTGAAGGCGGCAATGGACAACAGGTCGTTCATGCGCTGGCCTCCATGTGGTGGCGGTAGGCCTTCCAGAAGCCGCGCACCGAGGTTTCGGTGGCGCGCCCGTCGCTGGAGCCGGTGGTGTCACCGCCCATTTCCACCACGGCCTGCAGATCGCTCGCGCCCGCAATGCCGCGCTGCACGAAGCCGCCCACGGCACCGTCTTCCATCGAGATGAAGCCCGCCGGCCCCACCAGGTTGGCCTGCTTCAGGCGCACCTTGCGCTGCTCCGGCGTGTCGTCGGTGTAGCCAAAGTAGGTCCAGTTCAGCTCGGTGCGGTCCACGCCCTTGGGCAGCACCTGGCGCACGGCCAGGCAGTTCTGGATCTGCTGCAGCACGAAGCCCGGGAACACCGAGAGAATCTGCAGCGTGGTGTCGTCCTCGTACTCCTTGAAGCCCGCCAGCAGGGTGGGGTCCTTGAGGCGGTAGCGGTCGTTGTCCGAGCGCAGGGCCTGGTCCTTGTAGGACGAGTCTTTGGCCGCGGTGGTGTCGATCATCGAGTAACTCACATGGTGGCCGCCGGACTCGTCCACGATCACGCCGCCTTTCTGCGAGAGCCGGTTGAGCTCGAAGGTGGTGAAGAACATGTGCAGCAGGCTGGCGTGGTAGCTGTCCTTGACGTTTTCCACGTAGAGCTTCCAGTTGTTCGGCAGGGCCTGGGTGAAGCGGCCGATCACCTCCACCGGCTTGTGCATCACGCGTTCGATGCGCTGGCAGATCTCGTCGCCGAGGTAGTCCTCGATGTTGGGCACGTCGTCCGAGAAGCTGCCGAACACCAGGCCGCTGAACACCGCCACACGCAGCTTGCGCGGGCCGTGGTCTTCCTTGCAGAAGTCCGGCGGCATGCCGCCTGCGCCCTTCACGCCGTTCTCGAACGCCACGCCGGTGAGGTCGCCCTGGCGGTTGTAGCTCCAGGCGTGGTACACGCACTGGAAGTTCTCGGCCTTGCCCGATTTCTCCAGCGCGATCAGCGCACCGCGGTGGGCGCAGCGGTTTTCGAAGGCGTAGATGTCGCCGCCGGCATCGCGCACCACCACCACCGGGGTGAGGCCGGCGAACGTGGTGCGGTAGCTGCCTTCTTCGGGCAGCTCGGCGTCCAGGCAAAGGTAGTTCCAGGTGGGGCCGCGGAAGATCTTCTGCTGCTCCTGCTCGGGCACCTGCGTGTCGCTGTACAGCGCGTAGGGGATGCGGTTCAGCGCGTCGCTGCGCCAGTGGATCGGTTGCTCCTGCATGGTGTGTCCTGTTACTCCAACGTCACGTTGGCGCTCTTGATGACCTTGTTCCAGCGCTCGGACTCGGCCTTGATGAATTCACCGGTGCGCTCGGGCGACCAGCCGCGCGGCTCGGCGCCTTGCTCGGCAAAGCGGGCCTTCACATCGGGCAGGGCCATGGCGTCGGCAATGGCCTTCTGGGCGCTGGTGGCCACGGCCAGCGGCGTGCCGGGCGGCGCCACCACCGAGAAGAACGTCACCGCGTTCATGCCGGGCACTTTGGATTCGACAAACGTGGGCACCTGCGGCAGCACCTTGGCGCGCTCGGTGTCGGCCACGGCCAGGATGCGCAGCTTGCCCACGCTGTGGAACTGCGCAGAAGAACTGAGGTTGTCGAAGAACACATCCACCTGGCCTGCCACGAGGTCCACCAGCGCGGGCGCCGTGCCGCGGTACGGCACGTGAACCATCTCGGTGCCGGTGAGCTGCATGAACATGCTCGCGGTGAGGTGAGAGGTGGAGCCGTTGCCCTGCGAGGCGTAGGTCACCTTGCCCGGGTTGGCCTTGAGGTAGGCGATGAACTCCGCCACGTTTTGTGCAGGCACCTTGGTGCTCACGGCCAGCACGTTGGGCACCGTGGCCATCACCGTGACCGGCACCCAGCGCGTGGGATCGAACGACAGCTTCTTGTACAGGTGGTGGTTGATCGCGATGGGCCCGGGCGGTGACGCCAGCAGCGTGAGGCCATCGGGCTCCGAGCGGAACACCGATTCGGCGCCGATGTTGCCGCCCGCACCCGTGCGGTTCTCCACCACCACGCCGGCCGGGTACTGGGCGCGCAGCTTCTCGGAGAGGATGCGCGGCAGCACGTCGGCCGTGCCGCCGGCCGGGAAGGGCACGACAAGCTTGAGCAGGCCGGGGGTTTGCGCGAGCGCCTGGCTGGCCAGGCAGGCGGTGAGGACCAGCGCCGCGCCGGCGCGGGCCAAGGAATGCAGTGACATCGTGGGTCTCCGTTGTGTGGTGTGAGGCGCAGAGTGTCGTGTCCACACCGGGCGCAAACAAGCTAGATTTGCGCTATGCGCAAAAATGAAACCCCATCCTTGACGAACGACAAGGCCGGCGACCGCAATTTCGTGGCGTCTTTGCAAAAGGGGCTGGACGTGCTGACCTGCTTCGGTCGCCAGCACAGCCGGCTGACCGTGTCCGAGGTGGCGCGTTTGACCGATGTGTCGCCCGCCTCGGCGCGGCGCTCCTTGTTGACGCTGCAACAACTGGGCTACCTGGATGGCGACGGCAAGCGCTTCTGGATGCTGCCGCGCTCGTTGCTGGTGGCCCAGGCGTATCTGTCTTCGCGGCCCATGCCGTCGCTGGCGCAGCCGCTGCTCGATGCGCTGTCGGAGCGCACGCGCGAGTCGGCGTCGCTCGGCCAGCTGCTGGATGGCGACGCGATCATCGTGGCGCGCTCCACGGCGCGGCGCAGCCTGAGCCTGGGGCTGGGCATCGGCTCGCGCCTGCCGGCCTATTGCTCTGCGTTGGGCCGCGTGCTGCTGGCGGGCCTGCCGCCGGCAGACGCGGCGGCGCGCGTGCGGGCCATGCGGCGCGTGCCGCTCACTCCCAAGACGGTGTACAGCGTGCCGCGTGTGCTGGAGCTGGTGGAGCGCTGCCGCGAAGAGGGCTACGCGAGCAACGAAGGCGAGCTCGAAATCGGCGTGCGCTCGATGGCGGTGCCGCTGCACGACCGGCAGGGACAGGTGGTGGCGGCCATGAGCATTGCGGTGGGGCTGGAGCGCATGGGCATGGCGGAGTTTCGCGACGCCTTCCTGCCCATGCTGCTGCGCGCGCGCGACACGCTGGCGCAACGGCTGTATCTGTGAGCACCCCCCTGCGCCGGCGGAGCCGGACCCTCGATGCCCCTGGATGACGTACCAGCTACCATCGACCGCCATGGCACTCAACTGGGTCTGGATCGGTTTCTTCACCGTGGCGTTTGCCACCGCCGTGGTGCGCTGGTTGCTCGGCGAGCACGGCATCTTGCAGGCGCTCATGACGGCCATGTTCGACGGCGCACGCTCCGGCTTCGAGATCTCGCTCGGCCTGGCCGGGGTGATGGCGCTGTGGCTCGGGCTCATGCGGGTGGGCGAGCGCGCCGGCATGATCGAGCTGCTCGCGCGCCTGGCCGGGCCGCTCTTGCGCCGGCTGTTTCCCGGCGTGCCGCAGGGCCACCCCGCGCAGGGCGCCATGACCATGAACATCTCGGCCAACCTGCTCGGCCTGGACAACGCGGCCACGCCGCTGGGCCTTAAGGCCATGCGCGAACTGCAGACGCTCAACACCGGGCCCGCGGGCACCGCGAGCAACGCGCAGATCATGTTCGTGGTGATGAACACCGCCGGGCTGACGCTGATTCCCACCTCGGTCATTGCCATTCGCCAAAGCATCGCGCTCAAGCAGGGGCTGGGCGCCGGCTTCAACGCCGCCGACATCTTTCTGCCGGTGCTGCTGGTCACCTTCATCTCGTTGCTCGCCGGTGTGCTGGCGGTGGCGGTGTGCCAGCGCCTGCCGCTGTGGCGGCCGCGCTTTCTGCTGCCGGTGCTCGCGGTGGGTGCGCTGCTGGCGGCGGCCGTGACCGCGCTGGCGCGCCTGCCAGCCGAAGAGGCCGCGCGCGTGGCCGGCGCCACCGGCGCGGGCGTGATCCTCAGTGTGGTGATGGTCTTCGTGCTGGCCGGCGCGTTCAAGCGCATCAACGTGTACGACGCCTTCATCGACGGCGCCAAGGAAGGTTTTGGCGTGGCCATCCAGATCGTGCCGTACCTCATCGCCATCCTGATTGCCATCGGCGTGTTTCGCGCCGCCGGCTGCATGGACTTCCTGCTCTCGGGTATTGGCGCAGCGGTGGCGGCCATGGGCTGGAACACCGACTTCCTGCCGGCCTTGCCCGTGGGCCTGATGAAAGTGCTGTCGGGCGCGGGCGCGCGCGGCCTGATGATCGACGTGATGCAGGTGCACGGCGTGGACTCGTTCCCCGGGCGCCTGGCGGCCATCGTGCAGGGCTCGACCGAAACCACCTTCTATGTGCTGGCGGTGTACTTCGGCAGTGTGGGCATCCAGCACGCGCGGCACGCGCTGGCGTGTGCGCTGGTGGCCGATGCGGTGGGGCTGGTGGCGGCCATTGGCTTGGGCTACGCCATGCTGCGCTGAGGCGGGTCAGCCGAAGTGGCGTTCGAGCCAGGCCTGGCCGAAACGCACGAGATCCTGCGCATCGAACAGGTGGCATGTGGCCCCGCCCACCCGAGCGGTGCGGCCGCGGCCCTCGGCCACATACGCGCGGGCGATCGTTTCCACCGCGTCCATCGCACCGTCCTGCGCGAACTGGTCGAGGATGCCATTTGTGTCGAACTCCTCGGCCACGCGCCACACCTTGTGGCCCCGCGCATCGAGCACGGGCTGCTCGTACCGCACGCGACGCTTGTGCGGGATGTTGGCCAGCACCTCGGCGTGGTGCAGCACCGTCACGGCGTCCAGCGGTGCGCCGAGCAGCAGCACCTTGCCACCGAACTGCACGAAGCGCTCCAGCGGTGAGCCCGGGCCGTAGCCTTCGTCCAGCGGGTGCTCGCCGACCAGTTCGCGCGCCCTCGCACCGAGGGCAGCCATGTTGGCATCGGGGTGCGCGCTGCGCAGCACGCCCGGCGCGCTGCAGATGAACGCATTGAGCCGGCCGAAGCCGGGCTCGGTGCCCGTGCGGGGATCGGCTGGATCAAACGCGGGCCAGGCGAGTCGCGCCGCGGGGTCGAGCGAGGCACCGTTCAAGGTCTCTTCGTAGGGCGAGCGGTCCCACGACACATACGCCATGAGCGTGCCACCGGGGCCCAGGCAGTCCTGCAGCGCCTGGACGATACCGGCAGCGCCGGCCTCGACCGGCCCGATGGCCTTGAGGGAGGCGTGCACCATCACCACGTCGCCAGGAGCCAGGCCGAGCTGGCGCAACTGCTGCACGAATTCACGGCGTTGGAGCGGTGGGCACATGGGCAGGATCGTAGGGCCGGAGCGGCTGGCATGGCGCAGGTGCATGCAGGCGCATCGCCCCGCTGCGAGAGCGGGCACCGAGAAGCGCCATGGGTGTCAGCAGAGTCTGTGCCGCAGCCATCCGCCAGTTGGTACCACCAACAGGAATCGAACCTGTATCTAGCGCTTAGGAGGCGCTCGTTCTATCCATTGAACTATGGCGGCGAAAAGAGCCCGCATTGTACGGGCGGGCCTTGCCGCTTCAGGGCGCAGCACGGCGCAGCACTTCGCTGCACGCCGGCAGGTATTCCCCCAGGAAATCGAGAAAGCTGCGCACCGCCGGCGTCATGCCGCGGCGCGACGCAAACACCGCGTGCACCACGCCCACGGGCGTGGTCCAGTCGGGCAGCAGGCGCACCAGGCGGCCGTCGCGCAGTTCGTCTTCGCACATGTAGTCGGGCAGCCAGCACATGCCGCTGCCGGCGAGCACCGCCCTCTTGAGGGTGAGCAGGTCGTCGGCCACGTAGCGAGGCCGGTAGGTGAGCACCGCCTCTCGGCCCTGCGGGCTGGTCAGGCGAATGCTGGCGGTGCCGTCGACGGCGGACATGGCCACGCTGTCGAGCCGGCTGGCTTCTTCCAGCGTGGTCGGCGTGCCCTGGCGCGCCAGCTGCGCCGGGCTGGCCACCAGCACCGAGTGCGCTTCGTCCAGGCGTTTGACGACCAGGCTGCCGCTGTCTTCCAGCGTGAGGCGCACGCGCAAGGCGACATCCACGCCGTCCTTCACCAGATCGACCACCCGGTTGTTCACCTCCATCTCGACGCGCACCTGCGGGTGGCGGGCGAGGTAGATCGGCATCACGTCGGCGAGCACGGTTTGCGCCAGCGTGACCGGGCACACCACGCGGATGGTGCCGCGCGGCTCGGTCTGGGCATTGGCCACCGCGTCGGCGGCGGCCTGGGCCGATTCGCGCAGCGCCTGGCAGTGGCGCAGGTAGGTCTCGCCCACGTCGGTGAGCGAGAGCTTGCGGGTGGTGCGCTGCAGCAGGCGCACGCCCAGCTGCGCCTCCAGCCCGGCCACGCGGCGCGACAGGCGCGATTTGGGCAGCCCGAGCGCGCGGCCCGCCGCCGCAAAACCGCCGCGCTCCACCACCTCGGCAAACAGCAGCATGTCGTTCAGGTCCTGCATGGTTTGGCTCCTTTCAATCGTTCTAATTATGGAACGATGTGTCGTGAATCGACTGACTTATCAAGGATTGGCATCGAAATCACAATCTATCCATGGCCACCCAGCGTGGCTCCCCCTCAACTGGAGATCTCCATGCAACTGCTTCACATCGATTCCGCCATCACCGGCGACCAGTCCGTTTCCCGCCAGCTCACCGCCCGCACCGTGGAGGCGTGGGTGGCCGCGCACCCCGGCACGCAAGTGCAGCGCCTGGACCTGGCGGCCAGCGTGGTGCCGCATCTGAGCGCAGACGCGCTGGGTTTCCGCACCGGCCAGGCCGCCGCCACCGAAGCGCAGCGCCAGGAAAACGCGCTGTCGGAAGCGCTGGTGAGCCAGTTCCTGGCCGCTGACGTGGTTGTGATCGGCGCGCCGCTCTACAACTTCACCATCCCCACCCAGCTCAAGGCCTGGATCGACCGCGTGGCCCAGGCCGGGCGCACCTTCACCTACACCGAGCAAGGCCCCAAGGGCCTGGCCGGCGGCAAGACGGTGATCGTGGCGATCACACGCGGTGGCGTGTATTCCACCAGCGAAGGCGGCCGCGCCATGGAGCACCAGGAGACGTACCTCAAGACCGTGCTGGGCTTCTTCGGCATCACCGACGTGCGCTTCGTGCGCGCCGAAGGCGTGGCCATGGGCCCCGATGCCAAGGCCCAGGCGCTGGAAACCGCCGAGAGCGAGATTCGCATCGCCGCCAACCAGACGGCGGTCGCCGAGGCCGCCTGAGCGTCTCCGGAGCGAAAGAGTCTCCCTTCCAGAATGCCGCGGAACTGGCTCCGCCAGGCCGCAGGCATTGCCCCCTGAAAGGGGGTGACGCGCCTGCGCCGCGGCGCGGGGGTCAGTCGTATGCCGTGGTGAAGATCAGGTCGATCGCGTTCTCTTCACCCGCCCGCGCGCGCACCGTCACGCGGCGCGAGAGGTCGTAGAACATCGACACGGTGCCCATCGCGCCCGCCAGGCTGCTCTCGTAGGTGAGGTAGAGCTTGTTGGACAGGCGCTTGCCCAGCGTGAGCGCGGCGGCCGTGGTGGTGCCGTCGGCGTTGGTGCCGCTGCCGGCGAACGAGAGCTCGTCCAGCCCGAAAGCACCGGCCAGCCCGCCGTCCAGGTTGCCGCCGTTGCGCGACAGCAGCGCCAGCGCGGCCTGCTGCAACACGGCCGCTTCGGCGCCCGCGCCGCTGGCCGGGCGGCCCAGCACCAGCCAGGCGAGTTTTTCGCTGTCGGGCAATTCGGGATCGGAGAACAGCCGCACGCGTGGGGCCTGTGCGCTGCCGCTGATGAGCACACCCACGCGCTGCGTGGTGTTGGGGCGCACGGCGGAGATGTCCAGCGTGGGGTTGTCGTAGGGGCCGTTGAAGCGCAGCACGCCGGTTTCGATGGTGAGCCGCTGGCCGTAGGCGCGGTAGGTGCCGCGCACCGTGCGCACCTCGCCAATGATGCGCGGCGTGGGCGCGGCGGGTGTGCTGCGCAGATTGAGCTGGCCGCTCAGCCGCGTTTGCAGGCCCTGGCCGCGCACCTCGAAGTTCTCGCCCAGGTTCAGGTCGACCAGCACGTCAGGCTGCACGCGAAACGCATTGGGGTCTTCCAGCGGGCGCTCGGTGCCGCGCACGATCACGTCCGCACCCAGGCTGGGGGTGGACTCGTCGGGCAGGATGAACAGGGCTTCGTCGGCGGTGAGCTGGCCGCGCAGTTGCAGCGCCGCGCCGGTGAGCTCGGCCTGTAGCTGGCCGGAGAGCGTGAGCAGGCGGTCGGCGCGGGTGGAGACCTTCAGCCGCGTGGCGGTGGCTTGCAGGTTGACGTAGGGCTGGCGGCGGGGCTGGCCGTCCACCGTCACGTTGCGCCATTCGGTAACGCCGCTGGCCAGCAGCGTGCCGCCGTTGTCGGCGCCACCCCGGCCCTGCAGGTAGAAGCGCTCGATGGTGATGCGTTCGCCCGCCAGCGTGGCCCGCAGTTGCCCGCGCGAGAACGAGATGCCGTTGACCAGCGAGCGCAGGGCGAGGTCGTCGGCGTTGAGCGAGCCGTTGAACAGGGGCTTGTCGCGCGTGCCGCCGAGCGTGAGGTCGGCGCCCAGCGAGCCGCGCACGCGCCAGCCTGGGGGCGCCAGCGCCGACCACACGCCCATTTGCGGCAGGTTGGCTTTCAGGGTGCCGCGCAAGGGTGCCTGCTCGGGCCAGTGCCAGGCGTTCTGTTCGCCATTGGGCGGGCTCAGGGTGGTGCTCACGTCGGCGGTGGCCAGGCCCAGGCGCTCGCTGTCCCAGCGCAGGCGGGCGAGCACATTGCTGCCTTGCGTTTCCACGTTCAGCCGCGCTTCGCGGATGCCGGTCTGCAGCCGCTGGGTGGAGGTGGTGTTTTCGTCGAACGCGCCATCGGTCTGCACCGACAGGTCGCCGCTGCGGCGCTGCAGCTGGGCCGTCAGGCGCGGCGGGGTGTTGGCGTCGGCGGGCAGGGAGAGGTCCCAGGCACCGTCAAACACCACGTCGCCGCCCAGGCCAGACTGGCTCAGCGGGCCGTTGCGCGCGCCTTCGGCGGTGGCCAGCGCGTCCACCCACGACAGCGGCAGGCCGGTGAGCTGGCCGCGCGTGTCCAGCGCGCCCGCCTGCCAGCTCAGGCGCTCCCACGCCACCACCATCGGTGTGGTGACGGTGGGCGTGGCCGCTGCGGCGGCGGCGGCCTGCGGGGTTTCCGGCACCAGGGTGGCGGCCCGCGGTGTGACGGGCGGCGCGGCGCGGCGGCGGAACACAGGTGCCAGGCGCAACTGCCCGGGGTCGGCCTGCATCTGCAGAGCGCCGCTGCGCGCGCCCTGCCATTGC
>NZ_JAHVAB010000070.1 GCF_019264445.1 Hydrogenophaga sp. | reverse complement strand
GCCCCAGCGCGCGCGCCGCGCCGGCCGTGTGCTGCCACCACAGCTGCCCCGGCGTGAGGCTCAGGCCCCGCTTGGTCTGCCCTTCACGGCCCACGCAATAGGCCGCGAGCATGGTGCGAAACGGCGAGAAGCTGGTGCCACCGCCCACATCGCTCGCCAGGCCGTAGCCCATGCCGGCCTCGTCGGCGGCAAGGTAGTCAAAAAAGCCGCTGCCGAGAAACTGGTTGCTCGTCGGGCTCACAGCGGCGGTCGTGCCGGTGGAGGCCATGAGCTGGCGGTCGGCCTCGTCCAGGTGAATGCAATGCGCGTACACGGCGCGCTCGCGCAGCAGGCCGAAGTCGCCATACACGCCGAGGTAGCTGCGCGAGTCGGGAAACAGCTCGGCTGCCCAGCGCACCTCGTCCAGGTTTTCCGCCACGTGCGACTGGATCCACACATCGCTGTACTTCGCGGCCAGCTCGCCTGCACCGCGCAGCTGCGCCGGTGTGCTGGTGGGCGCGAAGCGCGGCGTGATGGCATAGCCCAGGCGGTCCACGCCGTGCCAGCGCCGGATCAGCGCCTCGGTATCGATCAGGCTGCGCTCGGTGTCATCGCGCACGCCGTCGGGGCTGTGGCGGTCCTGCAGCACCTTGCCGGTGATGAAGCGCAGGCCCCGCGCACGGGCGGCTTCGAACATGGCGTCGACCGAGGCGGGGTGCGAGGTGGCGAACGTGAGCGCGGTGGTTACCCCGTTGCGCGCCAGTTCGTCCAGAAAAAACGCCGCCACTTCGCGCGCGTGCACGGGCTCGTGAAAGCGCGACTCATGGGGAAAGGTGTAGTTCTCCAGCCAGGGCAACAAGCCAGCCGCCGGCGCGCCGATCACATCGGTTTGCGGGTAGTGCACGTGCATGTCGATGAAGCCCGGCGCGATCAGTTTGCCGCGCAGGTCTTCGACGCCCACGCCGGGGTAGTTGCCGATCAGCGTGGCGTGGTCGCCGGCAGCGCGCACCACACGCTGACCGCTCGCGTCGGGGCCAACGACCAGCAGGCCATCGGCGTCGTACACGGGGCGTTGCGCGTCGTCAAAACGCAGAAGGGCGGCGCGGTAGGCTTTCATGCAGCGCAGCTTACCCCTTCACGCGTCTGCCAACATACCGCGCCAACGATACCGCCCATACGCCGGTACGGGCGCAGACCCAAGGCGGTCAGCGGTCGATGGTGCCCTGCACGCCTTCCACCAGCCAGTTCATGCCCAGAATCTGCCCGTCGTTGAGCGCCTGGCCTGGCTCGATGGCGGTCTTGCCCTGGTTGTCGCGCACGGCGGCATTGCGCGCAGCGGTGAACACGGCCAGCTTGCCCGCGGCCATGTCGGCCTGGCGCGCCTGCACCTCGTTGCGCACTGCGGCGGGCACCTTGCTGCCGAAGCTGTCGACGCGGATCATGCCGTCCTTCACGCCGCCCCAGACGCTCGCGCTTTGCCACGTGCCATCGAGCACGGCCTGCACGCGGCGCGTGTAGTAGTCGCCCCAGAGGTGCGTGACGGCGGCGATCTGCGCGTCCGGACCGAACCGGCGCATGTCCGAGTGATAGGCCACGGCGAGCTTGCCGCGTTCCTGCGCGGCCACCATCACCGCGGTGGAGCCGGTGTGAAACGCGAGCACCTCGGCGCCCTGGTTCATGAGCGTCATGGCGGCGTCGCGCTCGCGCGGCGGGTTGAACCACTCGCCCAGCCACACCACCTTGACCGTGGCGCGCGGGTTGACCGAGCGCATGCCCAGCGTGAAGGCGTTGATGCCCTGGATCACCTCGGGGATGGGGAAGCCGGCGATGTAGCCGGCCTGCGTGGCCATGCGGCCAGCGGCCACACCGGCCAGGTAACGGCCTTCGTAGTAGCGGGCGTTGGCGGTGGCCACGTTGGGCGCGGTCTTGTAGCCGGTGATGGACTCGAACTTCACATCCGGAAACTCGCGCGCCACCTTCAGCGTGGGCTCCATGTAGCCAAAGCTGGGGGTGAAGATGATGCGGTGGCCCTGCTGCGCGAGGTCGCGGATCACGCGCTCGGCATCGGCGCCTTCGGGCACGTTCTCGACGAAGCGCGTTTCCACGCGGTTGCCGAGCGCGGCCTGCACGGCCAGGCGGCCCTGCTCGTGCTGGCGCACCCAGCCGGCCTCGGTGAGCGGTGCGACATACACGAACGCGGCCTTCAGCGGCGGTGCTGAGGTTTGCGCAAGGGTGTTGAAGGGCGATAAAAAGCTGGCGGCCGCCAGTGCGCAAGCGCACCGGGCCACGAGGTTTTTGTACATGGTGTTCCTCTACATGGCTTCCGTGAATGAAAAAGCGAGCCGGGGAAGCACCGGGCTCGCTGGGGCATGATTTTAGGCGATCGCGTCGTCCAGCAAGGCCATGAGCTCGGCACGGCGTGGCGCGCTCACAAAGCTGGCCTCGAAGCTGTTGCGCGCGAGCGTGATCACGTCATCGCGGCTCAGGTCCAGCGCCTCGACGGTCTGCACGAAGTTGGCGTTCATGTAGCCGCCGAAATAGGCCGGGTCGTCGGAATTGACGGTGGCGCACAGGCCCGCATCCAGCAGGCGCTTCATCGGATGCTGCCGCAGGTCGTTCACCACGCACAGCTTGAGGTTGGACAGCGGGCACACCGTGAGCGGCACGCGCCGGCGCGCGAGCTCGGCCACCAGCGCGGGGTCTTCGAGCGAGCGCACGCCGTGGTCGATGCGCTCAGTCTGCAGGTCGTTCAGCGCTTCCCAGATGTAGGCCGGCGGCCCTTCTTCGCCGGCGTGTGCCACCACGTGCAAGCCCAGCGCCCGGCAGCGCGCGAACACGCGCGAGAACTTGGACGGTGGATGGCCCACCTCGCTTGAATCGAGCCCCACGCCGATGAAGTGTTCGCGGAAAGGCAGCGCGGCTTCCAGCGTGGCGAAAGCGTCCTCTTCGCTCAGGTGGCGCAGGAAGCACAAGATGAGCGACGCGCTCACCCCCAGCTCTTCGCGGGCACGCACGCAGGCGCTGGCCAGGCCCTGGATCACCGTGGCCATGGGCACGCCGCGCGCGGTGTGGGTCTGGGGGTCGAAGAAGAGTTCGGCGTGCACGACGTTGTCGGCCTTGGCGCGCAGGAAATAGGCCCAGGCCATGTCGTGAAAGTCGGCCTCGTGCAGCAACACGCTAGCACCGGCGTAGTAGATGTCCAGAAAGCTCTGGAGGTTGGTGAACGCATAGGCCTCGCGCAGCGCGTCCACGCTGGCATAGGGCAGGCTCAGGCCGTTGCGCTGCGCGAGCGCGAAGATCAGCTCGGGTTCGAGCGAGCCTTCAATGTGGATGTGCAGCTCGGCCTTGGGGATGGCGGCAGCCAGTTGGGCGGGGGTCGTGGTCATGTGAGAACTCTCTTTCAGCAGGTGCCCAGCTCGATGCCCAGGCGAAGAAGGTAACGGCGGTAGGTGCTTGACACCCGGTCGGCCGGCCCGTGCACTTCGGTCGCGGGCGCGCTGCGGCCGATGGGCAGCGCGCGCGGCGATTGCGATTCCACCACCGGGCGGTCCTGCGCAAACACGCTGTCCTGGAAGGCGACCAGCTCCTGGTCGGTGGCACTGTCGCCCTGCGTGGCCATGGCGAACCACGCGGTGCAACGCTCGTGGCCATCGGGCCGGATGAAAAGCGCAATGGCGTTGCTCACCGGGTCGCCCTCGGTGGCGTCCTTGCGCAGGATGGCGGCATACGGATGGGGCACGTCGTAACGGTAGGCCATCCACGCGCCCGCATCCGCCCCGGCAAAGGCGCGGGGTTGCCAGGCGCGCGCATCGCGCACCACCAGTCCCGCCTCGCCCTCTTCTACCGCACCGGCGTGCACCTGCGCATGGCTGCGCTCGCCCAGCCAGCCTTCGTGCACAAAGCCGAAATGGCTGAGGTCGAGAAAGTTTTCCACCAGACGTGGCGCACTGGTGTCGAGCTCATAAGGGCCGCACAGCACCTGGCGCCAGGCGGCGTCGTTGCCGGGGGCGAACGCGGGCGGATCGACCAGGCCTGCGGCCAGCGCTTCCACAGGCGTCTGCAGGCGCACCCACACCAGCCCATGGTGCTCGCGCGCTTCAAACACGGTGGCCGCATGGCCGGCCGGTGGCACGAAATCGGGCGCGGCAGGCACATGCTGGCACCGGCCTGACGCGCCGAACTGCCAGCCGTGGTACGGGCATTCCAGTCGCGCGCCGTGCAGACCGGTCAACACCCGCCCCAGCGAGAGCTGCGCGCCCCGATGTGGGCAACGGTCGGCCCAGGCGTGCACGCGAGCGCCGTCGTGACCCTGCTCGCGCCAGAGCACCAGCGCCTGCCCGAGCAGCGCACAGGCCACCGGCTCGTCACGCACCTGGTGCGAGGCGATCACGGGGTGCCACAGCTGTGTTTCGATCATCTTGGTCTCGTTCCCAACAAGAAAGCCGCCCGGAGGCGGCTTTCGTTTTTCCAGGGCACGGCGGGTCCGGCTTTGCCGGCCCGCACGTGCCGCCCCCTCGAGGGGGTCGCGCGAAGCGCGGCAGGGGTGGGTCAGTTCGGCACTTTGCCTTCGACGCCCTTGACGTAGAACTTAACGCCGCCGAGGAATTTGTCGTCGGCCACGGTGTCCTTGGCCAGCACTTCCTTGCCGTCCTGACCCACGATCGGGCCCTTCCAGATGGAGAAGCTGCCGTCCTTGAGGCCTGCGCGCACGGTGTCGACCTTGGCCTTGATCTCAGCCGGCACGTCTTCAGCCACCGACACCATGTCGATCGCGCCTTCCTTCACACCCCACCACACGCCACCGGTGCTCCAGGTGCCTTCCAGGGCGTCCTTGGTGGCCTTGATGTAGTACGGCGCCCAGTTGATCACGGCCGAGCCCAGGTGGGCCTTGGGGCCGTAGGCGGTCATGTCGGAGTCCCAGCCGAAGGCGCGCTTGCCCATCTTCTCGGCGGTCTGCAGCACGGCCGACGAATCGGTGTTCTGGAACAGGATGTCGGCGCCGCCGTTGATCAGCGAGGTGGCGGCTTCGGTTTCCTTCGGTGGGTCGAACCAGCCGTTGACCCAGACCACCTTGGTCTTGATCTTCGGGTTCACCGACTGCGCACCCAGCGTGAAGCTGTTGATGTTGCGGATCACTTCGGGAATTGGGATCGACGCCACCACGCCCAGGGTGTTGGACTTGGTCATGCCGCCCGCGATGACGCCCGCCATGTACGCGCCTTCGTAGGTGCGGCTGTCATAGGTGCGCATGTTCTCGGACGTCTTGTAGCCGGTGGCGTGCTCGAACTTCACATCCTTGAAGTCGGCCGAGACCTTGAGCATGGGCTCCATGTAGCCGAAGGTGGTGCCGAACACCAGCTTGTTGCCTTGGCTGGCGAGGTCACGGATGACGCGCTCGGCATCGGCGCTCTCGGGCACGTTTTCCACGAAGCTGGTGACGATCTTGTCGCCGAATTCCTTCTCGATCGCCTTGCGGCCGTTGTCGTGCGCGAAGGTCCAGCCGCCATCGCCCACCGGGCCGACATAGGCAAACGCAATCTTCAGCGGCTCGGCCTTGGGCGCCGGTGCGGCGGCCGGTGCGGCAGCGGGCGCAGCGGCAGCAGGCGCCTCTTCCTTCTTGCCGCAGCCGATCAGGACGGCGCTGGTCAGCGCGGTCAAGGCGGCGACCTTCATCAGGGAACGTTTGCTCAGGTCTGTCATGAAAAACCTCTTGGTTGGGTGGTGCAGAAAACGGAGACGAAAACAGGAAAAAAAGATTATGCGCCTGGGTAGAACGGCTTTCCGATGGAGCTGGGCATGTTGATGCGGATCCAGGTCGGGTTGCGCGAGATCAGCACGAGCACGACGATGGTGGCGATGTACGGCATCATGGTCAGGAACTGGCTGGGCACGTTCACGCCGATGCCCTGCAAGTGGAACTGCAACATGGTGACGCCGCCAAACAGGTAAGCCCCAAGCAACACGCGTGCCGGGCGCCACGTGGCAAAGGTGGTCAGCGCCAGCGCAATCCACCCCTTGCCGGCAATCATCCCCTCGACCCACAGCGGCGTGTACACGGTGGACACGTAGGCGCCGGCCAGGCCGCAGAGTGCGCCACCGGCCATGACCGCCACCAGGCGGATGCGCCGCACGGGGTAACCCAGCGCGTGAGACGACTCCGGGCTCTCGCCGACGCTGCGCAGCACCAGGCCGGCGCGCGTGCGGTAGAGAAACCAGATCAGGCCGAGCACCAGCGCCACACACACGTAAACCATCGGGTGGTGGCGAAACAGCGCCGGTCCCACCAGCGGAATGTCGCTCAGCAGCGGGATGGCAAAGCGCGCCTGCTCGGGCAGCTTTTCCTGCACATAGCTGGTGCCCGCAAAGGCCGAGAACCCAGCACCAAACAGGCTGAGCGCCAGGCCGGTGGCGTACTGGTTGGTGTTGAGCCAGATGACCAGCCCACCAAAGATGGCCGCCAGCAGCGCACCGGCCGCCATGCCGGCCGCGAAGCCCAGCGTGGTGCTGCCGGTGTGGACCACGGTGGCAAAGCCAGCCAGCGCGGCGCACAGCATCATGCCCTCGGCGCCGAGGTTGACGATGCCGGCTTTTTCATTGATGAGCAGGCCCAGCGACGCAATGGCGAGCACAGTGCCCGCGTTGAGCGAGGCGGCGATCAGGAGTGCAATCGATTCCATATCAAGCGACTTTGTTCGAGGTGGTAGGGACTCCGCCGGGCCGCCCCAAGGAAGGCCCGCGCCCCCTTGGGGGGCAGCGACCCGCGCAGCGGTGGAGCGTGGGGGTTGTCATTTCTTCCAGACGAGGCGGTAAGCAATGAGCGTGTCGCAGGCCAGCAGCGCAAACAGCAGCAGCCCCTGGAACACGCCGGTGATCGACTTGGGCAGGCCCAGGCGCGACTGCGCGAGTTCGCCACCGATGTAGAACATGCTCATGAGCAGGGCCGAGAACACGATGCCCACCGGGTGCAGCCGCCCCACGAAGGCCACGATGATCGCGGCAAAGCCATAGCCGGCCGGCACATACGGCGTGAGCTGGCCGATGGGGCCCGCCACTTCCAGCGCGCCCGCCAGGCCGGCCGCGCCGCCGGAGGTGAGCAGCGCGATCCACAGCGCCTTGCGCGAGGAGAACCCGGCGTAGCGCGCGGCGGCAGGCGCCAGTCCACCCACGAGCTGCGCGTAGCCCGAGTAGGTGCGAAACAGAAACACCCACACCGCGGCCACCCCGGCCAGCGCGATCAGCAGGCCGATGGTCACGCGCGAGCCGCTCATGAGCTTGGGGATCTGCGTCACCGCCTCGAAGGTCTTGGTCTGCGGAAAGTTGTAGCCCTGCGGGTCTTTCCAGGGGCCATACACCAGAAAGTTCAGCACCTGGATGGCCACATACACCAGCATCAGGCTCACCAGGATTTCGTTGGCGTTGAAGCGGTCGCGCAGCAGCGCGGTGATGCCCGCCCACAGCATGCCGCCGAGCACGCCGGCGGCGAGCACGGCCGGCACGATCCAGGGGCCGGTGGTCTTGCTGGCCGTGAGCGCCACGCCCGCAGCAAAGATCGCACCGATGATGTACTGCCCCTCGGCACCGATGTTCCACACGTTGGAGCGAAAGCACACGGCCAGCCCCAGCGCAATGATCAGCAGCGGCGTGGCCTTGACCATCAGCTCCGAGAGCGCATACGTGCTCTTGATGGGCTCCCAGAAGAACACCTGCAGGCCGCGCACCGGGTCTTTGCCGAGCACGGCAAACAGAATGACGCCGATCACCACAGTGATGAGCAAGGCCAGCACGGGCGAGGCATAGCCCCAGCGCGCCGAGGGCTGGGGACGGACTTCAAGCCGCAGCATGGGCGGTCTCCTTCTTGTTGTTGTTCGGTGCGGTGTCCCACAGGCCCGACATCCATTCGCCGATGCGCTCGATGGTGGCGTCGGCCCGGTCCAGGCTGGGCGAGAGGCGGCCTTTGGCAATGACGTGCAGGCGGTCGCTGATTTCAAAGAGTTCGTCGAGCTCTTCGCTGACGACCAGCACGGCGCAGCCGGCATCGCGCAGCTTGAGGATCTCGCCGCGAATCTGCGCGGCCGCGCCGACGTCCACCCCCCAGGTCGGCTGGCTCACGATCAGCAGCTTGGGTTTGGCCTCGATCTCGCGGCCGACGATGAACTTCTGCAGGTTGCCGCCCGAGAGCGACTTGGCTGCGGCATCGGGCCCGTTGGCCTTGACCTTGTAGCGCGCAATGATGTCGGCCGCCTGGGCCTTGAGCGCGCCCACGCGGATCCAGCCGCCCGCGCCGAGCGCGTCGTCGCGCGAGAGCAGCAGGTTGTGCGCCAGCGAAAGCGTGGGCACGGCACCGCGCCCCAGGCGCTCTTCGGGCACGAAATGCTGGCCCAGCGCGCGGCGCCGGCCGGGCGCGTCCTGCGACACGTCCTGCCCGCCCAGGCGAATGCTGCCCGCCGGCGCGCGCGTGTCTTCGCCCGAGAGCGCATAGAGCAGTTCGCTCTGCCCGTTGCCCGACACGCCCGCAATGCCCACCACCTCGCCAGCGCGCACGGTCAGCGCAATGTCGGCCAGGTGGGTACCAAAGGGGTCGTCGCTCTGCAGCGAGAGGCCGCTGACCTCCAGCACCGCCGCGCCCGCGTTGAGCGCGCGCACCTCCAGCGCGGGCGGCTCGGCGCCGATCATGAGGCGCGAGAGAGAGGCGTTGCTCTCCTGCCGCGGGTCGCACACGCCGGTGACCTGGCCGCCGCGCAACACCGTGCAGGCGTTGCACAGCTCGCGGATCTCGTGCAGCTTGTGGCTGATGTAGAGGATGCTGCAGCCCTCCGAGGCCAGCTTGCGCAGCACCACGAAGAGCTTTTCCACCGCCTGCGGCGTGAGCACCGAGGTGGGCTCGTCCAGGATGAGCAGCTGCGGGTTGGTGAGCAGCGCGCGGATGATCTCCACCCGCTGCATCTCGCCCACCGAGAGCGTGTGCACCGGGCGCGAGGGGTCGATGTCCAGCCCGTACTCGGTGGCCTTGGCGGTGATGCTCGCGCTCACCTCGGGCAGCGTGAGCGACTTCTCCAGCCCGAGCCAGACGTTTTCCGCCACGGTGAGCGTGTCGAACAGGCTGAAGTGCTGGAACACCATGCTGATGCCCAGCGCGCGCGCTTCCTGCGGGTTGCGGATGTGCACCGGCTTGCCGTTGAACATGACCGAACCCTCATCGGGCTTGACCGAGCCGTAGATGATCTTCATCAGCGTGGACTTGCCCGCGCCGTTCTCGCCCAGCACGGCGTGCACCTCGCCGGGCTGCACGGTGAGCGACACACCGCTGTTGGCCACCACGCCCGGATATCGCTTGGTGATGCCGCTGAGTTGTAGTCGGGACGTGGTCATGGGTCTCCTTTTTTGTGGGGCGGTCAGTGGTCGGCGTCGGGTCGCTTGAGCGACGCGGCCACGCTCTTGATCTGCTCGCGCAGCCAGCGCCCGGCCTTCGCGGCGTGGGTGCGCTCGTGCCAGAGCTGGTAATACATCATTCGCGGAAATTCCACCGGGCTGGGCAACACCTTGACGGGCAGCACGCCGGTGAAGCGGTCGCAGTATTGCCGACCCGTGGTCAGCACCAGCAGGCTGCCGGCCACCATGGCCGGAATCAGGCCGAAGTGCGGGCAACGGGCGGTGATGTTGCGCGCCAGGCCGAGCGCGGCCAAGTGGTCGTCGATGAAGCCGCGCGCGCCGGGGTGCGTGGGCGTGGGCGCGATGTGCTCGGCGCCCAGCCAGGCTTCCACGTCCCAGCCCCGGCGCGCCGCCGGGTGCTGCTGGGACACCAGGCAGACCACCTCGTCGCCAAACAGGCGGCCCAGGTGCAGGTCTTCGGGTGGCTGCGACCAGTTGCCGATCACCACGTCCACGTCGCCCTGCGCCAGGTGGTTGCGGTAGTCGGAGTCGCGCGAGAGCGGGTGGATGTCGATCAGGCAGTGCGGCGCCTGGCTCTTGATCTGCGCCACCAGCTGCGGCAGGAAGAGCGGGTCGAGGTAGTCGCTGGCGGCCAGGCTGAAGCGGTGGCGGGCGGTGGCGGGGTCAAAACTGCGGGCGTCGGAGAACAGCACCTCGGCGCTGCGCAGGATGTCGGCGGCCGGCTCGATCATGCGCAGGCCGGCCACGGTGGGCACCATGCCCGAGCCCGAGCGCACCAGAAGGGGGTCTCCGGCGAGTTCGCGCAAGCGCTTGAGCGCTGCACTGACCGCAGGCTGGTACATGCCCAGGCGCAGCGCCGCGCGCGACACACTGCGCTCGGTGAGCACGGTGTGGAGCACGCGAATCAGGTGCAGGTCAATCTTGTCGAACATGGACATGTATTTCAAACCCTTGTCATATGCGGCTGGATGGTGTTTTGGGCATTCTGGCCATATGCCCGAGCATATGTTGTGCCATGGGGGCAGCGCTATGCTGGCACGCATGAGCACCCCCCTATCCGCACAAACCCTGACCTTCCTGCGGCGCGGCCAACCCGTGACGCTGCACAACGTGGCCCCTGACCGCACCCTGCTGGAGGTGCTGCGCGAAGACCTGCACTGCACCGGCACCAAAGAAGGCTGCGGCGAAGGCGACTGCGGCGCCTGCACCGTGGTGCTGGGCGAGGCGGTCAACGGCCAGCTCGAATACAAGGCCATCAACAGCTGCATCCGGCTGGCGCACTCGGTGGACGGCCTGGCGCTGTGGACGGTGGAAGACCTTGCAGAGCAGGACGACCCCGCCGCCGGGCCGCCCCAAGGCGGGGGCAGCCCACCCGGGGGGCAGCGACCCGCGCCAGCGCAGGAGCGTGGGGGCCCACGTCTTCATCCGGCGCAGGAAGCCATGGTCCAGTGCCACGGCAGCCAGTGCGGTTTTTGCACCCCGGGCTTCGTCATGAGCCTCTTCGGGATGTACCAGAACACCCGAGGCGGCCAGGGCATTGACCGCGCGCAGGCCCAGGCCGACCTCTCCGGCAACCTGTGCCGCTGCACGGGCTACCGCCCCATCCTGGAGGCGGCGCAGCAGATGGGCAGCCTGCCCTTGCCGGCGGGTTGCGCCGTGAACGAAGCCGCCACGGTGGCCGCCCTCAAGAAAATCGCCCCCGCTCGCGGCTCCGGCTACCTGCGCCCCAAAACCCTCGCTGCCCTGCTGCAGGCCCGCGCAGCGCATCCCAAAGCCCAAGTGGTGGCGGGCTGCACCGACGTGGGCCTGTGGGTCACCAAGATGCACAAGCGCTTCGCCCAGGTGCTCGACGTCACCGCCGCGCGCGAGCTGCGGCGCGTGGAGACCTACCCCCACCACATCGCTATCGGTGCGGCCGTGACGCTGACCGACGCCTACGCGGCCCTGGTGGCCGAGCGCCCGCAGCTCAAGACCTTCGCCCAGCGCTTTGCCGGCCTGCCGGTGCGCAACTCGGGCACGCTGGGCGGCAACGTGGCCAATGGCTCGCCCATCGGCGACTCCATGCCGCTGCTGATCGCCCTGGGGGCCAGCGTGGTGCTGATGCGCTGGGACGCGCGGCGCGGCACCATCGCCCACCGCGAGCTGCGCCTGGAAGACCTCTACACCGGCTACCGCACCAACGTGATGCGCCCCGACGAGCTGCTCGCCTGGATCAAGGTGCCCCGGCCCACGGCCGGCCAGACCCTGCGCGTCTACAAGATCAGCAAGCGGTTTGACGACGACATTTCGGCCGTGTGCCTGGCCATCCAGGTGACGGTGGAAGACGGCGTGGTGAAGGCTGCGTCCATCGGCGCGGGCGGCGTGGCCGCCACCCCGGTGCGCGCCCGCCAGACCGAGGCCACCCTGCGCGGCCAGCCCTGGACGGCCGACACCGTGATGGCGGCAGTGGCCGCGCTGCGCGCCGAGTTCCAGCCCATTTCCGACATGCGCGCCAGCGCCCACTACCGCCAGACCGTGCTCGGCAACCTGCTGCAGCGCTTCTGGCTGGAGAGCCAGGGCCTGCAACACATCAACCTGGAAAGCCTGACCCCTTCCACCCTGGAGGCCCTGGCATGAACGCGCGCGACCAGAACGACACCGTTCGCCCTGAGCCCAAACAGACCGTTCGCCCTGAGCCTGTCGAAGGGCCGGCCCACCTGTCGGCCACGGCTTCGACAAGTTCAGCCCAAACCGACACCCGCGCCGCCGGCGTCTCGCGCTTCCACGAAAGCGCACGCGCCCAAGTGGCGGGCGCCGCCACCTACATCGACGACATCCCCGAAGTGCGCGGCACGCTGCACGCCGCCCCCGTGTGCTCGAACGTGCCGCACGGCCGGCTGCGCGGCATGGACACATCGGCCGCCCTCGCCATGCCCGGCGTGCGCGGCGTGTTCGGCGCGGCCGACATCCCGGGCGACCCGACGCTGGCCGCCTTTGCCCACGACGAACCTGTGTTCGCCAGCGACACCGTGCAGTTCACCGGCCAGGTGGTGGCGGTGGTGGTGGCCGATGACGTGATGACCGCGCGCCGCGCCGCGCGCCTGGTCAAGCTCGACATCGAGCCCCTGCCCGCCGTGCTCTCGGTGCACGAGGCCCATGCGCTGCAAAGCTACGTGCTGCCGCCGGTGCATGTGAAGCGGGGCAACGCTGCCGCCGCGCTGGCCCGCGCCCCGCACCAGCTCGAAGGCACGTTCGAGGTCGGTGGCCAGGAGCATTTCTACCTCGAAGGCCAGATCGCCTACGCGCTGCCGCTGGAACAGAACCAGTGGTGGATCTACTCCAGCACCCAGCACCCGGGCGAGGTGCAGCACTGGGTGTCGCACGCGCTGGGCATCCACAACCACGCCGTCACGGTCGAGTGCCGGCGCATGGGCGGCGGCTTTGGCGGCAAGGAAACGCAGGCCGGGCACCTGGCGGTGTGGGCGGCCGTGGCCGCGCGCAAGCTGCAGTGCGCCGTCAAGCTGCGCCTGGACCGCGACGACGACTTCATGATCACCGGCAAGCGCCACCCGTTTGCGTACCACTACCGCGTGGGCTTTGACGACAGCGGCCTGCTCTGCGGCCTCGACCTGGAGATGCTGGCCAACTGCGGCTTCAGCGCCGACCTCTCTGGCCCCGTGGCCGACCGCGCCATCTTCCACGCCGACAACGCCTACTTCCTGGAAGACGTGTCGATCTCCAGCTACCGCTGCAAGACCAACACGCAGAGCCACACCGCCTTCCGTGGCTTTGGCGGCCCGCAGGGTGTGATCGTGATCGAGCGCATCCTCAGCGACATCGCGCACACGCTGGGGCTCGACCCGCTGGATGTGCGCCTGCGCAACCTCTACGGCATCGAGACCCGCAACGTCACCCACTACCAGATGACGGTGGAGGACAACATCCTCGAACCGCTGATGACCACGCTCGCGCAGACCAGCCAGTACCGCCAGCGGCGCGAGCAGATCGCGGCCTGGAACGCCAGGAGCCCTGTCATCAAGAAAGGCATCTCGCTCACGCCGGTCAAGTTCGGCATCAGCTTCACGGCCACGCTGTTCAACCAGGCCGGTGCACTCGTGCATGTGTACACCGACGGCAGCGTGCAGGTGAACCACGGCGGCACCGAAATGGGCCAGGGCCTCAACACCAAGGTGGCCGCCATCGTGGCCGACGAGCTTGGCGTGCCTTTCGAGCGCGTGCTCTCCACCGCCGCCGACACCAGCAAGGTGCCCAACGCCAGCGCCACCGCCGCCTCCAGCGGCACCGACCTCAACGGCCGCGCGGCCCAGTTTGCCGCGCGCCATGTGCGCGACAACCTGGCGGCATTCGTGTCCGGGCTGGATGGCTGCGGCGCTGGCGCGGTGCGTTTCGAGGGCGGGCAGGTGATCACACCCAAGACCACGCGCAGCTTCAACGACGTGGTGCACGCGGCCTACGCCAACCGCATCCAGCTCTGGAGCGACGGCTTCTACCGCACGCCCAAGATCCACTATGACAAGACCACGCTCACGGGGCGGCCGTTCTACTACTTCTCGTACGGCGCGGCCGTGACCGAAGTGGCCATCGACACGCTCACCGGCGAGAGCCGCGTGCTCAAGGTCGACATCCTCCACGACGTGGGCCGCAGCATCAACCCGGCCATCGACGTCGGCCAGATCGAAGGCGGTTTCGTGCAGGGCATGGGCTGGCTCACCACCGAGCAGCTGGTGTGGAACGGCAAGGGCACGCTGGCCACGCACGCACCCAGCACCTACAAGATCCCTGCCACGGGCGACATCCCCGAGCACTTCAAGGTCGACCTCTGGCCCGAGCCCAACCGCGAGGACAACGTGCACGGCAGCAAGGCCGTGGGCGAGCCGCCTTTCATGCTGGCCATCAGCGTGTTCGAGGCGCTGCGCGACGCGGTGGGCCAGGCCGGCGGTCAGCCCGGGATGATGAATGCACCCGCCACCGCCGAAGAGGTGCTGCGGGCCGCGAGCGGCTGAGGCACCCAGGCCGCGCACCGAGGGTGCACCGTGGGCGAGCCCGATAAGCTAGGCCCCTTTGCACCCGCCACGCCTGCCCCATGAAAGACTTTCTCCCCGACTACGCCCACCCGTTCATCGATGTCATCACCATCGCCCTGCAGATCGCGCTGATCGTCTTCGTCGCGCTGCTGCTGCGCTCGATGCTGCACCGGCTGATCAACCGCATTTCGGAAGACAAGCAACTGCCGCTGGAATTCGCGATCGGCGGCCGTCGGGTGGTCACGTTTCTGTTGCTGGGCGCGGCCCTGCTGCTGGCGCTGGACCGTGTGGGCGTGTCCGGCATGGTGATCTGGACCGCGTTCACCGGCTTTGCCGCGGTGGGTGCCATCGCCTTCTTTGCCGCGTGGAGCGTGCTCTCCAACATCTTCTGCGCGGTGCTGATCTTCACCTCGCGCCCTTTTGGCCTGCGCGACCGCATCGAGCTGCTCGAAGGCGGTGACAAACCGGGGCTCGCAGGCGAGGTGATGGACATCAACCTCATCTACACCACGCTGCGCGAGGACACCGGGCCCGACGCCGAGCCCTCGTACCTGCGCGTGCCCAACAGCCTGTTCTTTCAGCGCACCACGCGTCTGCGCACGCGCGAATCGGTGGTGCGCTCGCTGCTGGACTGATCAGGACTTTGCTTCGGCCGGCGGCGTGGTGACCACCTGGCCGTCCTTCACCGGCAGCGTGGCGCCCGGCTTGAAGGTGGTGCGCACCGTGCCGTCCTTGCCCTCGAGCCGGTAAGTGACGTCGTAACCCATCACCTTTTGTGACTTTTCGTTCACCGTGCGGCAACGTTGCTCGGTCGTCGTGACCGTGTCCTTCTGCTGCATGTTCTTCTGCACCTGGTTGCCGGCGTAGCCGCCCGCCGCCGCACCGGCCACGGTCGCCAGCGTCTTGCCGCTGCCGCCGCCAATCGTGCTGCCCAGCAGGCCGCCGGCCACGCCGCCGATCACCGTGCCGGCAATGCGGTTCTGGTCCTTCACCGGCGCCTGGCGCTGCACCGCCACGTTCTCGCACTGCTCGCGCGGCGTCACGACCGTCTGCGTGACCTCCTTGACCGCCACCACATCGGCAAACGTGGGCTTTGTGAAGGTCTTGTAACCGCCCACCGCGCCGGCACCCAGCACCACCATGGCGAGACCGCCGATGGCCACACCCTTCATCATTGACTTGTCCATAGAAGCCTCCTGTTGGAAAGCCCGCAATCTAACCCCGCTGGCGCAACCACGTGTGACAAAACGTAGGCAAGCCCACCCTGCCAGTAGAATCGCGGCCCGCCCCACCCGCACCCTGTTCCATGCACTACTCCGTCTCCCACCACAAGCTCAAGCTCATCCTGGCCGCCCACGGGCTCAAAAACGGCTATGCCGGCGGTATCGACACGCTGTTTGGTGGCAAGGACGGCTACTACTGGTTCGGCACCCTGCGCGACCTCTGCCCCGAAGGCAAGACGCTGTCCTGGGAAGACCAGTACAGCATGGTCAATGCCATCCAGGCGCACGAAAACGCCACCGCCGAAGAAGACGAAATGAAGCCGCAGGTGCCCAGCGCGGCCAACATCGCGGCCATTTCCAAGCTGCTGGCCGACCCGATCTAACCCGGCCGTTTGAAGCGCAGGCGGGCCTTCTCGGCTTGCGCGCGCACCACGCAGCGCTCTGCGTGGTCGTTGATCAGGCCCATCGCCTGCATGAAGGCAAACACGGTGGTGGGGCCCACAAACTTCCAGCCCCGCCGCTTCAGGTCTTTCGACAACTGGACAGACGCGGCCGACGTCGACGCCGTCTGCGGCACGCCCAGCGCGTCGGCGGTCGGCTCGTGGCGCCAGAAGTACGCGGCCAGAGAGCCCTCGCGCTGCACCAGCTCCTGCGCACACGCGGCGTTGTGGATGACCGCTTCGATCTTGCCGCGATGGCGCACGATGCCCGTGTCGTCGAGCAGGCGCGCCACATCGCTTTCTGTGAAGCGCGCCATGCGGTGAAATTCAAACCCCGCGAAGGCAGCCCGGAAGTTCTCGCGTTTGGCCAGGATGGTGCGCCAGCTCAGGCCCGACTGAAAGCTCTCCAGACACAGCTTCTCGAACAGGCGGCGGTCGTCGTCCACCGGGAAGCCCCACTCCCGGTCGTGGTAGTCCAGAAACCCGGGCGCACCGGCACACCAGCGGCAGCGCTCAAGGCCATCGGGGCCGGGCAAGGTCGTGCTCATGTGTGTGCTCCGTTCAGTCCAGCGGCCAGGGGAGGTCGCGCTCAAGCGAGCGAGGCTCGCTTGGCGTTGGGGCCATCGGTTGTGAGGTGTCGAGCGTGCGCCACCACGGCACCACCGGCCTCAGGGCGGCGGGCTCCACCGCCTCGCCCAGCCGGGGCATGAGCAGCGGCGTGCCCGCGCCTTGCGCAGCCTGCAGCAAGGTTTCTGCGGGCTCGTCCCAGGCGTGCATGGCCAGGCTGAACGTGCCCCAATGCACTGGCAGAAACGCACCGCCGCCCAGCAGTGCGTGCGCTTTCAGGGCGTTCAAAGGGCCCAGGTGGATGTCGCCCCACGAAGGGTGGAAGGCACCCACTTCGAGCATGACGAGATCGAACGGCCCGAGCCGCTCGCGGATGGTGGCGTACTCGGTGGTCAACCCCGTGTCGCCACTGAAGAACACGCGGTGGCGCTCGGACTGCACCACCATGGACGACCACAGGGTGGCGTTGCGGTCTTTGAGACCACGCCCCGAAAAGTGCTGCGACGGCGCCGCCGTGATGGTCAGGCCCGTGCCGGGCACGCGGTGGCTTTCCCACCAGTCGAGCTCGGTGATGCGCTCGGGCGCCACGCCCCAGGCCTGCAGGTGGGCGCCCACGCCGAGCGAGGTGACAAAGGGCACGGCACTGTGCCTTGCCAGTGCGCGGATGGTCGGGTAGTCCAGGTGGTCGTAGTGGTCGTGAGAGATCACCACCACGTCCACTTCGGGCATCTGCCGCAGCCGCAGCGGCACCGGCTGAAAACGCTTGGGGCCCAGCAGGCGAAACGGTGAGGCGCGCGTGCCCCACACCGGGTCGGTCAGCACGCGGTGGCCGTCGATTTCAATCAGCACGGTGGAATGCCCCAGCCAGGTGGCCCGCAGGCCGCTGCGCGCCGGCTGGCTCCAGGCTTCGCGCGGGTCGTGTGCGGGCAATGGCGCGGCGGGTGTGCGCCGGTCGCCTGCGCCCAGAAACTCCTTGAGCGTGGGCCGGGGCACGCTCAGGTCGCGAAGCCCCGGCGCAATGGGGTGCAGGTTGCGAAAGCCCTCGCCGTTCCACAGCGCGGACGCCCGCATGCGCTCCAGCCGTTCGCCTTGTGCGCGCTTGCCAAAACTGTTCATCCTGTGTTCCTGTGTCAGTGCCGCAGGCCTGCGGCGCATCAAGTGGTTTCAAGCGGCTTCCAGAAAACGCGCATTCAAGCCAGCGCGCCCGGGGTAGAACTTGAAAAAGGGCCGGGCCTCTTCAATCGTGCGCGCCACCGAAGGGCGGTGGACCAGGCGCTCAAAGTAGGCCGCCAGCCGTTCGTGGGTGGCGGGTAAGGGCACGTAAGTCACCGCGTAAAACAGGGCAGGCGCCGCTGCGCAATCGGCCATGCTGAACGCGTCGCTGGCCACCCATTCGCGTCCTTGCAGCTGGCGCTCGATCACACCATACGCGGACAAAAGAGCTTCGTGGGCACGCGCCACGCCCAGCGCATCGCGGTCGGCTTCGGCGCGCAACAGGTCGGCGGTGCAGGCCTGCATGGGTGTCATCACATAAAGATCAAAGAAGCGGTCCCACGCGCGCACCGCAAGGGCCTCGTCGGCATCCTCAGGAATGAGGACCGCAGCGCCCGCCGCATGGTGGCGCTGCACGTGTTCGATGATGATGCTCGTCTCGGGGATGGGGCGCCCCTGATCGACCAGCAACGGCATCTTGCCCAGGGGCCACAAGGCCAGGAAGGCCTGCCGCTCGGCGGGGTCGCCGAGGTTGAGCAGGCGCCGATCCACCTCAACCCCCAGCTCATCCAGCGCAATCAGCACCTTGTGGCAGTACGAGGAGAGCGGATGAAAGTGAAGCGTGAGCGGGCTCATGTGTGGCGGGTTCCATGGTCAAGGCTGGCCGATGGTGCCCAGTGTGCACCCAACATCAAGCCTGGTACCAGACCGCATACACTTTGCCCTGCTCCGGGGTGCACGGACCTGCAAAGGTCTGGCGCTGAGACGGCTTGAACGCCGAACCCGTGAACTTGATCCGGTTAGTACCGGCGAAAGAAGAGCGCATGTCCCCATGGCGGCATGCGGGCGTGGCCCTTCCCTGGCGGGAAGCGGTGCGCTCGCCATCGCGGTGGTGGGGGCGGTCCTCCGGAGCATTTGTCCATGCCCATCCACCGGAACCGGAGACCGCCACCATGAATGCACCCGACCCCATCGCCAACGCCGCGTCCCTCGCGCTCAGCCGCGTCCCCTTCCCCGCCTCCCGCAAGATCCACGTGCCCGCCCAGCAGCCGGGCGTGCACGTGCCCATGCGCGAGATCACGCTCACCAACGGCGAGCGCGTCACCGTCTACGACACCTCGGGCCCGTACAGCGAGCCCTCGGCCATGATCGACGTGCGGCGCGGACTGCCGGACGCGCGCGGCGCGTGGATCGACGCTCGGGGCGACACCGAACACTACCCCGGCCGCATTCGCCAGGCGCAGGACGACGGCGCGAAGCACGAGGCCCGCGAGGCCGAGCGCATCGAAGCGCTGCGCGCACAAGCCGCCGGCCTGCAGCGCACACCGCGCCGCGCGCGCAACGGCGCCAACGTGACACAGATGCACTACGCGCGGCGCGGCATCGTCACACCGGAAATGGAATACGTGGCCGTGCGCGAAAACGGCCGACGCGAGTGGATGGCCGAGTACCTGGGCGACGCCGCACGCGAGGCCCGCCTGCGGGGCAACCCGATGGGCGCGCGCATCCCCGCGGTGATCACGCCCGAGTTCGTGCGCGACGAGGTGGCGCGCGGGCGCGCGATCATCCCGGCCAACATCAACCACCCCGAGGTCGAGCCCATGGCCATCGGGCGCAACTTCCTCGTCAAGGTCAACGCCAACATCGGCAACTCGGCGGTGACCTCCAGCATCGAAGAGGAAGTGGACAAGCTGGTGTGGGCGATTCGCTGGGGTGCGGACAACGTGATGGACCTGTCCACTGGCCGCAACATCCACACCACGCGCGACTGGATCGTGCGCAACTCGCCGGTGCCCATCGGCACGGTGCCGATCTACCAGGCGCTGGAGAAGGTGGGCGGCGTGGCCGAAGACCTGACCTGGGCGATCTACCGCGACACGCTGATCGAGCAAGCCGAACAGGGTGTGGACTACTTCACCATCCACGCCGGCCTGCGCCTGCCGTTCATTCATCTCACGGCGAACCGCCGCACCGGCATCGTCTCGCGCGGTGGATCGATCATGGCCAAGTGGTGCATCACGCACCACCGCGAGAGTTTCCTGTACACGCACTTCGACGAGATCTGCGAAATCATGAAGGCCTACGACGTGAGCTTCTCGCTCGGCGATGGCCTGCGCCCCGGCAGCGCGGCCGACGCCAACGACGAGGCGCAGTTCGCCGAACTGAAAACGCTGGGCGAACTCACGCAGATCGCCTGGAAGCACGACGTGCAGACCATGATCGAAGGCCCGGGCCACGTGCCGATCCACCTGATCCAGGCCAACATGGACGAGCAGTTGAAGCACTGCCACGAAGCGCCGTTCTACACGCTGGGGCCGCTCACGATCGATATCGCGCCGGGTTACGACCACATCGCGAGCGCCATCGGCGCGGCCATGATCGGCTGGATGGGCACGGCCATGCTCTGCTACGTGACGCCCAAGGAACACCTGGGCCTGCCCGACCGCGACGACGTGAAGCAAGGGTTGATCGCCTACAAGATCGCGGCCCACGCCGCCGACATCGCCAAGGGCCACCCCGGTGCCCGCGCGCGCGACGACGCCATGAGCAAGGCCCGCTTTGAATTCCGCTGGCACGACCAGTTCAACCTCGGCCTGGACCCGGACACCGCGCGCGACTTCCACGACGAAACCCTGCCCAAGGACAGCAGCAAGGAGGCGCATTTCTGCAGCATGTGCGGCCCGAAGTTCTGCTCGATGAAGATCACGCAGGACGTGCGCGACTTCGCCGAACGCGGCATGGCCGGGAAGTCGGCCGAGTTCAAGGCGGCGGGTGGGGCGTTTTATGTGCCGGTGGACGCCATCTCGAAAAAGGCCGACGCCTAAACTCCCGCCATGACCGACGACGACCTGCCCCCGCTGCACCCCACGCCCACCGGCCTGTACCGTCACTACAAGGGCGGCTGGTACGAGGTGCTGGACACCGTGCGATGCAGCGAAACCCTGCAGGGCATGACGCTGTACCGCGCGCTCTACGGCGGGTGGGGTCAGTGGGTGCGGCCAGCGGCCATGTTTGCCGAGGTGGCGGTGTTTGAAGGGCGCGAGCAACCCCGCTTCGTGCGGCACGACCCGGCACTCGTGCCGCTGGCCGAACTCGCCACGGCGCGGGCGCTCGTAGCCCACCTGCGCGGCCTCGCACAACGCCAGGGCATTTCCCTGGACACTGCCCTGCGCCTGCCGCCGCCCGAGCCCGAGACCTGCTGCGGGCGCGGCTGCAACGGATGCGTCTGGGAGGGCTACTACGCCGCCCTGCACTTCTGGCGCGAAGAGGCCCTGGCGCTCATGGCCTGAGGCCTCAGAACAGCTCCTGCTGCGCGCGCAAGGCCTGCGGCCGGAACTGCGAGGTGTCCAGCGGCTCGCGCTCGGTGTGGTAACCCAGGCGGGCGCAGGTTTTGTCAAATCGCTGTCGCAGCAGGTCGGCCCAGACGCCGCTGCCGCGCATGCGCTGGGCAAAGTCGGCGTCGTAGTCCTTGCCGCCGCGCATGTCCTGCACCCGCGCCATCACGCGCTGGGCGCGGTCGGGGTAGTGCTGCTCCAGCCACTGGCGAAACATCGGGCTCAGCTCCCAAGGCAGGCGCAGCACCGTGTAGAAGGCGCGGCGCGCGCCGGCCTCCCAAGCCGCTTCCAGCACGCGCTCCATGTCCTCGTTGATGAACGGGATCTGCGGCGACACGCTCACCCCCACGGGGATGCCCGCCTCGGCCAGCGTGCGCAGGGTGCGCAGGCGCCGGTGTGGTGCGGCCGCGCGCGGCTCCAGCACGCGCGCGAGCTTCGCGTCCAGCGTGGTGATGGTCACGTAAACCGCCGCCAGCCCCTGCGCGGCCATGGGCGCAAGAATGTCGATGTCGCGCTCCACCCCGCTGCCTTTGGTGACGATGGCCAGCGGATGCCTGGCCTGTGCCAGCACCGCGAGCGCCTCGCGCGTGAGGCGCAGCTCGCGCTCGACGGGCTGGTACGCATCGGTCACGGTGCCGATGGCCAGCAAACCGGGCACGTGGCGGGGGCTGGCAAGCTCGCGCTGCAGCACTTGAGCGAGGTGGCGCTTGGCAATGAGCCGGGTCTCGAAATCGAGCCCGGGCGAGAGGTTGAGATAGCTGTGCGTGGGCCGTGCGTAGCAGTACACGCAGCCGTGCTCGCAACCGCGGTAGGGGTTGAGGCCCAGCGCAAACCCCACGTCGGGCGAGTCGTTCCTGGTGATCGCGCTCTTGCACGTTTCCCAGCGCACCTCGGTGGCGGGCGGCGGCGCGGCATCGCGCGCTTGCGCTGCGTCGTCCAGCGCGCCCCAGCCGTCGTCAAACGCTTCGCGTGCGTCGCTTGCGAAGCGGTGCGGCTGCAGGTGCGCGATGCCTCGCCCCTTGATGGCCTGGATGGGAATGTGGACGCTTCGCATGGACCACCCACTGTACACAAAAACAGTGCTAGAGTGCAGCGTCTCAGGAGGGTTCATGACCTTGATTTCCACGGCGGTGCGCACCGCCGACCCCATCGTGTCCGTGCGCGGCGTGAGCAAGACCTACGCGGGCGGTTTCCAGGCCCTCAAGCACGTCGACCTCGACATCCAGCGCGGCGAAATCTTCGCCCTGCTCGGCCCCAACGGCGCGGGCAAGACCACGCTCATCAGCATCATCTGCGGCATTGCGCGCGCCAGCACAGGCACCGTGCTGGCCGACGGCTTTGACACCGAACACCACTACCGCGAGGCCCGAGCGGCCATCGGCCTGGTGCCTCAGGAGCTGCACACCGATGCGTTCGAGTCGGTGTGGGCCACGGTGAACTTCAGCCGCGGCCTGTTTGGCAAGGCGCCCGATCCGGTCTACATCGAGAAGGTGCTGCGCGACCTCTCGCTGTGGGACAAGAAGGACAACAAGATCATGACGCTCTCCGGCGGCATGAAACGGCGCGTGCTGATCGCCAAGGCGCTCTCCCACGAGCCGAAGATCCTCTTTCTGGACGAGCCCAGCGCAGGGGTTGATGTGGAGTTGCGCCACGACATGTGGCGCATGGTGCGCGAGCTGCGTGAGAACGGCACGACCATCATCCTCACCACCCACTACATCGAGGAAGCCGAAGACATGGCCGACCGCATCGGCGTGATCCGCCGGGGGGAGCTCATCGTGGTGGAAGACAAGGACGTGCTGATGCGCAAGCTGGGCAAGAAGCAGCTCACGCTCACGCTGCAGCACGCGCTGGAGCGCCTGCCAGAGGCGCTGGCCAGCTGGCCGCTCGAGCTCTCGGGCAACGGCCTCACGCTCACCTACACCTTCGACACGCAAAAGGAAGAGACCGGCATTGCCGAGCTGTTGCGCGCCCTGGCGGGCCAGGGCATCGATTTCAAGGACTTGCAGTCCAGCGAGAGCTCGCTCGAAGACATTTTCGTGAGCCTCGTGCACAACCAGCAGGAAGCACGCGCATGAACCTCCACGGCATCCAGGCCATCTACCGTTTCGAGATGGCACGCACCTTCCGCACGCTCACGCAGAGCATTGTCGCGCCCGTCCTCACCACGTCGCTGTACTTCATCGTCTTCGGCACCGCCATCGGGTCGCGCATGGGCGACATCGACGGTGTCACCTACGGCGCCTTCATCATTCCCGGCCTGGTCATGCTGTCGCTGTTGAGCGAGAGCATCTCCAACGCCTCCTTCGGCATCTACATGCCCAAGTGGTCCGGCACCATTTACGAGCTGCTTTCCGCGCCGGTGTCGTGGATCGAAGTGCTGCTGGGGTATGTGGGCGCGGCGGCCACCAAGTCGGTGGTGCTCGGTCTGCTCATCCTGCTCACGGCGCGGGTGTTTGTGCCGTACCACATCGCTCACCCGGTCTGGATGATCGGCTTCCTGCTGCTCACCGCCATCACCTTCAGCCTGTTCGGTTTCATCATCGGCCTGTGGGCCGACAGCTTCCAGAAGCTGCAGGTGATTCCGCTGCTGGTGGTCACGCCCCTGACCTTCCTGGGCGGCGCGTTCTACTCCATCAACATGCTGCCGCCCGTGTGGCAGACGGTCTCGCTGGTCAACCCGGTGGTCTACCTCATCAGCGGTTTCCGCTGGGCTTTCTATGGCGTGGCCGACGTGCACATCGCGGTGAGCACCGGCATGACGCTGGTGTTCATGGCGTTGTGCCTGGGCTTCATCTGGTGGGTGTTCAAGACCGGGTACAAGCTGCGCCGCTGAACGCGCATCGGCCAGACGAAAAAAAAGCTTCAGCGCCGAGGTGCTGAAGCTTTCTTTGCGAATCTCAGCGCAAGGCTGAGCGTGCGCTGCGGCAGGGCTTAGTAGCCGCCGCGGCCGTAGCCGCCACCGCCGGAGCGATCGCCACCGCCATAGCCGCCAGTGCGGGGGGGACGGGCTTCCATCGGACGGGCTTCGTTCACGGTGACGCTGCGGCCACCCAGCGACTGGCCATTCATGCCAGCAATGGCGGCTTGCGCCTCGGCATCGCTGCCCATTTCGACGAAGCCGAAGCCTTTGGAGCGGCCGGTTTCGCGTTCCATCATCACCTTGGCGCTGTTGACAGAACCGAACTCGGAGAACGACTCTTGCAGATCTTGGTCGCGAACGGTGTACGGCAGGTTGCCGACGTAAAGTTTGTTGCCCATGGAGGACTCCTCAAAGATACAAAAACAAAGCGATGGGGTCCCGACAGCACAACAAACCCGAGAGTGACGCCGTAGCGCACGAAACTGACCAATCACCTGACTTGCGCCCGCGATTTTTTCGCGGACGAGGGGGGAGTATGCGCCAGACGCAGCGGTTGCACCCGTTCTGGTGGTGAAAAGGGGCTATTGCGAGGCCGCACAATTCACTTTTTTCCTCGCGCGGGCTTGTTTTTGCCCGCGGCCGGCTTGAGCCGGCTGCCCGCCTGCTCCAGCCACAACAGCGTCTCTGCGTGGGCCATGAAGCGCTGCAGGTAGTCCGGCGAGAGCTCGCGCAGCAGGCCGAGCGTGCGCAGCACCAGCATGTGCGAGTTGAGCGGGCCGGCATTGTCCGGGCCGCGCTGCACCGCCTCGCTCACTTCGTCTTCGGCGCGCATGCGCGACCAGGTATGGCGAAAAGCCTGGGCGCTGCGCAGTTCGGTGCGGGCACCGGCCGGTGCCTGGCTGATCGCGGCCACATGCTGGTTGAGCTGGGCGAGTGGTGAGGCCGGCGACGGGTTCAGTGGCTGGCGCTTCGGGCGGGGCCGGGCGGGCGGGGCCGCTGAACTCGCGGACGGTGCCTCTTGCGCCACGGGGTCCGGCGCCTGCGCCTGCGCCTGCGCGAGTCTGGCTTGCAACACGCGCTGCACCGCTGGCGCAGCGACCTGCATGCGGCGCGTCAGCGCGGCCACATAGCGGGCGTGCACGGCGTCGCGGCTCACGCTAGCGGCCCTTCGCCGTGCCGTTGCTGCTCTTGGGCACCGGCGCCATTTCCACGCGGCGGTTGAGCGCGCGGCCCTTTTCATCGGCATTGGAAGCCACAGGCTGCTCGGCACCAAACGCGGCGCTGAACACGCGTTGCGGCGGCATGCCTTCCTGGATGAGCGCACGCGTGACCGTGAGGGCACGCTGGGCAGAGAGCTCCAGGTTGTCGGCAAAGCGCTGGTTGCGGGACTGCACGGGCTGGTCGTCGGTGAAGCCGCTGACCATGAGCATTTCGTCGCGTTCGCCCAGGTACACCTGCAGCGGCGGCACCAGGCTCTGGAGGATTTGCCGGCCTTCGGGCCGCAGCTGGTCGGAGTTGAGCGCAAACAGCACGCTGCCGCTGATGCCGATGCGGCCGTTGTCCAGCGTCACGCGGCCGTTTTGCAGCGGGATCGCCAGCGCCTTCTCCAGCGCCATGCGGCGCTGCTCTTCCTGCTGGCGCTTCTGCACCTCGGCCTCCAGGCTGGCCACCAGATCCATCTGCACCACCAGCACACCCACCAGAATGAGCACGAACGCGCCCACCAGACCGGCCATGAGGTCGCCGAACACGGCCCACACCGGCGCGGCGCGGTCGGTGCCGTCGTCGTCTTCCAGTGGACGCTCGTCCAGGCCCGTCATCACGCGGCTCCCTTGCCCGCTGCGCCCACCGGGCCACGCAGGCGGCGCAGGTCTTCGACGATGCCTTGTTGCGAACTGATGCTCAGGTCGATCACCTCACGGGCCTGCGCCACGTAGTACGCCAGCTGCTCGTCGCTGCGCGCCATGGACTGCGTGACCGCGCTCTCGATGCGCTGCAGGCTGTCGATGAGCTTTTCGTTGGTGGTGCTGAAAAGCTGCACGCCATGGGCGAACGCTTCGCCCAGGCTGGCGAGCTCGATGGCGCTGCCGCTCACTTGCGCGGCCACGTCTTCGGCACGCACGGCCTGCGCGCCCACGGTCTGGGCAAACTGCTGGCCCACCCGGTCGAGCACAGCGCCGGCCGAGGTCACGAGCGATTCAATCGCCGTGCGTTGCTCACCCGTGGCCTGCTGCACGCTCTGCAACAGGGTGTCGATGTGGCCCATGAGCGCGGCCTGCTCCTGCAGTGCGGTGTTGTCGCGTTCGGTGAGCTGGCTCATGTCGCGGCGCAGCTGGGCGATGACCTCGGCAGCGGCCTTGGGCGCCTCGGCGGCGGTGTCGATCAGGCGCGCCATCGGCGCTTCGAGCGCGCTGCCAAGCTGGGCCAGGTGGGTCGACACCTGCTCGTTCAACGAAGCCTGCAACCCGCTCAGGCGCTGTTGGCTGGCCTCGGCACGCGCGGCTTCTTCGAGGCGCAGCGTCGCCAGCTCGTCGCGCCAGAGGGTGGCGGTCTGCTCCAGCGTGTGGGCGGCGGCTTGTTGCTGCGCCAGCGTCTGCGCGCCCAGCTGTTGCCATTCGCCCTGCAGCGTCGCGCCCAGCGTCTGCAGGCTCTGCGCCCAGGCGGCATGCTGCTGCTGGCTGGCCAGGGCCTGTTCGGCGTGCGCGCGGCCCGCGCTGTCTTGCAGCCCCGTGATCAGCGCGGCGCAGCGCTCCTCGAAGGTGGCGGTGAATCCCGCCAGCGCACGGTCCAGCCCCTGCACCTGCTGCTCGCTGCTGCGGCTGTGGTGCTCCAAGGCGGTGGTCCAGGTCTCGGACACGGTGCGCGCGCTGTCTCCCCATTGCGCCGACAACCCGCTGAGCTGCGCCTGCACGGTGGCGCTCAGCCGCTCGTGCTGGCGCGTGGATTCCTGTGCAAGGGCCGTCATGGCCTTTTCCACCACGGGCTGCAGGCTCTCGCCCGCCGCGCGCGCGCTGGCGCTCAGACTCTCCTTGAGCGAGCGCTCCACCGATTGCGCCAGCCGCCGGTAGGACTCGTTCGCCTCCACATGGAAGGCGGCCTGTCGGGCCAGCAACTGGTCGTCCAGCTGCTGGTGCCGGCGATCGATCTGGCCCATGAGCGCCTGCAACTGGTCCGCCACCGCCGGCAGTGCGCCGGCCTGCTGTTGCAGCGCATCGAACGCGGCCTGGCGCTGCTGCGCCAGCGAGAAAGGGCGGAACACGGTGGCGGTGTGCGCATCGAGCAGGCGCGCCACCTCGCTGCGCTCGCGCCGGCTCAGTGCCGACATCAGCCCCAGCATGGCGGAAGTGGCCACCCCCACCACCGAGGTGCCGAATGCCAGGCCCAGGCCTTTGATGGGCGCGGCCAGCGCCGCGCGAATGGCCTGCAGGTCGGCCGAGCCTTCGAGCGTGAACACCACACCTTTGAAGGTGACCACCATGCCCAGGAAGGTGCCCAGCATGCCGAGCATGACCAGCAAGCCGATCAGGTACGGCGTGAGCGAGAGGCCAGGCAGCGCACCGCGCTCGCCTTCGATGCGCTGGCGCACCGGATCGCGCAGGGCAGCGGGCACACGCTCCAGCCACTCGCCCAGCGTGGCCAGCGGTTGCGGCACGTTGGCCAGCGCCTGCGCCAGCGACGCGGTGGTCTGCCGGTAGCGCCAGACTTCCTGCGCGCCGAGCAGGTAGACACCCCCAATGAGCACGGTCATGGCCAGGGCGAAGGCGCTGGAACCCACGAAACCGGCGCCCACCCACAAGATGGCTGCCAGCCCCAGGGCCAGTGCGGTGAAGAAAAACAATCGGTTCAGGGAGTGGCTGTTCATGGTTTCCATTCAATGGCGCTCCAGCGCTTCGACCATGCCCAGGAGGGGCTGCAGCCGAAGGTCCAGCTCGGCCAGCAAGGCGTGCTGAAGGTCCTGTTCAAAGTGGGCGGGCCACGCGTCGGGCTGGGCCTGCCGCCAGTGCTCGAAGCGCGCCTTGAGGAAGGCCGGCACACCCGAGAGCAGGCGCTGCTCGCGCCCACCGAGCATCTGGTCGAGCGCGGCGTCCAGCGCGGCGAGTTGTGCCAGCGAAGGCGAGGCGGCGGCCAGGGTCTGGCGCAGGTGGTTTCGCAGGGCGTCGATGCCCATTTCCATGCGACGCTGCTGGTCGAGGCAGCGCTGGTGGTGCGGCGCGAACTCGGCGTGGTCGGGTTCCGTGGGCGGGTATGGCGGCGTGCAGATGGCCTGCGTGAGCGTGGTGCGCAGGCGTTCGAGTGCGGCGCGGGCATCGGGTGCTGCCTTGGGCGCCGCGCGCTGGCGCGCGACCGCCAGCGCCGGCAAGGCCTGGTGGGCGGCGTGCAGCGCGATGGCATCGGCCACGTTCAACCAGCCGCCCAGGCGCTCGGCCAGGTCCTGGCGGGGCAGCTCCACCGCCGCAGGCAGCCAGCTGGCGAGCTCGCGCACCAGGGCAGAACGGTTGAAATGGCTGCGCAAAAGAGGTTCCTTGGCACCCGCGGGGCGGGCGCGATCGACATGTCGTGTTTCGGGGTGGCTCCGGGCGGCGAGAAGCCGCCGCGCGGAGCGCGCCGGTGTCACACCACCAGCACGGCCCGGAAGTCGTTCACATTGGTGTGCGTCGGGCCGGTGATGACCAGATCGCCAATGGGCTCGAAGAAACCGTAGGCGTCGTTGCGGGCCAAGTGGTCGGTGACCTTCAGGCCCTTTTCACCGGCACGGGCGAGCGTATCGGGCGTCACCAGCGCCCCCGCATTGTCCTCCACCCCATCGATGCCGTCGGTGTCGGCCGCCAGGGCCCACACGCCGGCCTGCCCGCCCAGCGCCTGTGCCAGGCCCAGGCAGAACTCGCCCGCCCGACCGCCCCGGCCCCGGGCCTGGCCCTCGGTGCGCGGGCGCACCGTCACGGTGGTCTCGCCGCCGCTGAGGATCACGCAGGGCTTGGCAAAACTGCTGCGGCCCAGCGCGGTGGAGCGCGCCAGGGCGCCATGCACCTTGCCCACCTCGCGCGACTCGCCTTCGATCTCGTCGCTCAGGATCACCACGTTCAGGCCGAGCTGGCGCGCCGCATCGGCAGCGGCTTCCAGGCTTTGCTGGGGCGTGGCAATGAGTTCCACCGCATGCCCCTGCAGGCGGGCGTCACCGGGTTTGGGCGTCTCGAGGGCACCGCTCTCCAGTTGCGCACGCACGGCGGGCGGCACGTCGATGCCGTAGCGCCGCAGGATCTCCAGCGCCTCGGCGCAGGTGGAGGCATCGGCCACGGTGGGGCCGCTGGCGATCACGCTCACGTCGTCCCCGGGCACGTCGCTGATGGTGAGCGTGACCACGCGCGCGGGTGCGCAGGCCGCCGCGAGGCGACCACCCTTGATGGCCGAGAGGTGCTTGCGCACGGTGTTCATTTCGCCGATGTGCGCACCGCTCTCCAGCAGCTGGCGGTTGATGCGCTGCTTGTCTTCCAGCGTGAGGCCTTCGCAGGGCAGCGTGAGCAGGGCCGAGCCACCACCCGAGATGAGGCAGAGCACGAGGTCGTCTGCCGTGAGGCCTTCCGTGAGCTGAAGGATGCGCTGCGCAGCGGCCAGGCCCGCCGCATCGGGCACGGGGTGCGAGGCTTCCACCACCTCGATGCGCTGCGGCACACCGGCGGGGCGCGGGGGGGTGTGGTGGTAGCGCGTGACCACCAGACCGCTGAGCGGTGCGTCGGCCGGCCACAGCGCTTCCACCGCCTGCGCCATGGCACCACCGGCCTTGCCGGCACCGAGCACCAGCGTGCGCCCCTTGGGCGGCGGGGGCAGGCTGGCGGCGGTGTTGTGCAGGGGCAGCGCGCGCTGCACCGCCACGTCGTACAGGTGGCGCAACAGGGCTCGGGGGTCGTTCAGGCTGGGGGAGGCGGTCGGCTCGGTCATGGGCAGGAAGTCTAGCGAGTCCCCGGGCGCAGAAGTTACAGGCCGGTAACACGCCAGCGCTCAACCCGGCGCGGGCGCAATCTCGTGGCGGGCCATGAGCTCCAGGCTGCGGCACAGCGCAGCATGGTCCAGCCCGGCGAAGCCATGCGCTGCGCAGCTCTGCATGAGCTGGGCGGCGCTCGCGGTGTGTGGCAGGCTCACGCCCAGTTCCTTCGCGCCCTGCAGCGCCAGGTTCAGGTCTTTCTGATGGAGCTCGATGCGAAAGCCCGGGTTGAACGCGCGCTGGATCATGCGCTCGCCATGCACCTCCAGAATGCGGCTGGCCGCGAATCCCCCCATCAACGCCTGCCGCACCTTGGCCGGGTCGGCGCCGGCCTTGCTGGCAAAGAGCAGGGCCTCGGCCACGGCCTCGATGTTGAGCGCCACGATGATCTGGTTGGCGACCTTCGTGGTCTGCCCGTCGCCGTTGCCACCCACCAGCGTGATGTTCTTGCCCATGGCGGCCAACAGCGGCCGGGCGCGCTCGAACGCGGCTTCAGGGCCGCCCACCATGATGGTGAGGCTGGCTGCCTTGGCCCCCACCTCGCCACCGCTCACGGGGGCGTCGAGGTAGTCGCACCCGAGGGCGTTGATCTTCTGCGCAAACGCCTTGGTGGCCATCGGGCTGATGGAGCTCATGTCGATCACCAGCTGGCCGGGCTTGAGGCCCTTGGCCACACCGTTCTCGCCAAAGAGCACGTCCTCCACATGGGGCGTGTCGGGCACCATGGTGATGACGATGTCGGCGCGCCGGGCCACCTCGGTGGCGTTGGTGCAGATCGTCGCGCCCGCTTCCGCAAACGCCGGGGGCACCTTGCTGCGGCTCGCCACGAACAGCGTGTGCCCGGCCTTGCGCAGGTTCAGCGCCATGGGCGCGCCCATGATGCCCAGGCCAATGAAACCGACCTTGAGTCCGCCCGGGGTCATGCCGGCTCTCCTTGCCGTTGTGCCAGCGTCTGGCCATGTGCCGCCACCCATGCCAATCCCCGGTCGGTGCCGCCCGGGCTGGCGTCGCGTGGCTTGTATTCGCAGCCGATGTGGCCGCGGTAGCCCAGGGCATCAATGAAGTCGAACAGGTGGCGGTAATGGATTTCCCCGGTGCCCGGCTCGTGGCGGCCGGGTGTGTCGGCCAGTTGCATGTGGGCGATGCGCGGCAGCAGTTCGCGGATGGTGTTGCACAGCTCACCTTCCATGCGCTGCGCGTGGTAGATGTCGTACTGCAGGAACAGGTTGTCCGAGCCCACCTCGTCCATGAGGGCGATGGCCTGGCGCGGCCGGTTGATAAAGAAACCGGGCATGTCGAAGCGGTTGATGGGCTCCAGCAAGAGCCGCACGCCCTGCTGCCGCGCTGCCGTGGCGGCAAAGCGCAGGTTGCCCACCAGCGTGGCGCGGGCCTGCGCCTCGCTCACACCCTGCGGGGGAATGCCGGCCATGCAGTGCAGCTGCGGCGTGCCCAGCACGGCGGCGTATTGCAGGGCAAGCGCCACGCCAGCGCGGAACTCGTCTTCGCGGCCGGGCCAGCACGCGGTGCCGCGTTCGCCCGCCGCCCAGTCCCCCGGCGGCAGGTTGTGCAGCACCAGTTGCAGGCGGTGGTCTTTCAGGCGCTGCGCGATGTCGTCGGCCTCGAATTCGTAGGGAAACAGAAACTCCACCGCGGTGAAGCCGGCGCGCGCGGCGGCGGCAAAGCGGTCGAGAAACGGCAGCTCGTTCCAGAGCATCGAGAGGTTGGCGGCGAACTGGGGCATGGGGCGTGTCCTTGTCTTGTACTGGTGCGTTCAGTCGAGCAGTCCGGCCGTCTCCAGGCCCTGGGGTGCACGGCAATCGATGGCCTCGAATTCGTTGATCTTGTCGATCTCGGTGCCCATGGCGATGTTGGTCACGCGTTCGAGTATGCATTCCACCACCACGGGCACGCGGTGCTGCGCGGCGAGCTGCTGCGCCTGGCGCAGCGCGCCCTGCAGTTGCCCGGGATCGGTCACGCGCAAGGCCTTGCACCCCAAGCCCTCGACCACGGCGACATGGTCCACCCCATAGCCGCGCAGATCGCCCGCGCCCTCCTCCACGTTCTGGTTGTCAAAGGCGAGCTGCACGCAGTAGTCCATGTCGAAGCCGCGCTGGCTCTGGCGGATGAGGCCGAGGTACGAGTTGTTCACCAGCACATGCACATAGGGCAGGCGAAACTGCGCGCCCACGGCCAGCTCTTCGATCAGGAACTGGAAGTCGTAGTCGCCCGAGAGCGCCACCACCTGCTTCGTCGGATCGGACGCGACCACGCCGAGTGCGGCCGGCAAGGTCCAGCCCAGCGGGCCGGCCTGCCCGCAGTTGATCCACTGGCGCGGCCCATACACATGCAGGAACTGCGCCCCCGCGATCTGCGACAGGCCGATGGTGCTCACGTACACCGTGTCGCGGCCGAACACCTGGTTCATCTCTTCGTACACGCGGTGCGGCTTCATCGGGATCTGCTCGAAGTGCGTCTGGCGCAACATGGTGCGCTTGCGCTCGGCACAGCGACCCGCCCAGCTGGCGTAGCTCGGCCACTGGCCAGCGGCCTTGCGTTCGCGCGCCACTTCCACGAACAGCTGCAGCGCGGCCCTGGCGTCGGAGACGATGCCGAAGTCCGGCTCGAACACGCGCCCGATCTGCGTGGGCTCAATGTCCACGTGCACGAACTTGCGTCCCCTGGTGTAGGTCTCGACCGAGCCGGTGTGCCGGTTGGCCCAGCGGTTGCCGATGCCCAGCACAAAGTCGCTGGCCAGCAGGGTGGCGTTGCCGTAGCGGTGGCTGGTCTGCAGGCCGACCATGCCGGCCATGAGCGGGTGGTCGTCGGGGATCGTGCCCCAGCCCATGAGCGTGGGGATCACCGGCACGCCAGTGAGCTCGGCCAGCTCCACCAACAGGTCGGCGGGGGGGGGG
>NZ_JAHVAB010000069.1 GCF_019264445.1 Hydrogenophaga sp. | reverse complement strand
GCCCCCACGCTCCGCCGCTGCGCGGGTCGCTGCCCCCCGAGGGGGCTGGGCCTGCCTTGGGGCGGCCCGGCGGCTGGCCCGGTCGCGTTGCCCCCACGCTCCACCGCTGCGCGGGTCGCTGCCCCCCTAGGGGGCTGGGCCTGCCTTGGGGCGGCCCGGCGGCTGGCCCTTGCCTCCACGCCCCGCCGCTGCGCGGGTCGCTGCACCTAAACTTGCCTGCATGAAAACCTATCTTGTGGGCGGGGCGGTGCGCGATGCGCTCATGGCGCTTTCCGATGACACGCCTGCACCTGCGCACGTGGACCGCGACTGGGTCGTTGTGGGTGCCACGCCGCAGGCGATGGCCGACGCCGGGTTCCTGCCGGTGGGGCGCGACTTTCCGGTGTTCCTGCACCCTCAAACGCGCGAGGAATACGCGCTGGCGCGCACCGAGCGCAAAACCGCACCGGGCTACCACGGCTTTGCGTTCCACACCGCCCCGGGCGTCACGCTGGAAGACGATCTGGCGCGGCGCGACCTCACCATCAACGCCATGGCCGTGGCCGCCGAGCAATCGGAAGATCCGGCGCGTGGTGAGGTGATGGACCCTTACGGTGGCCGGCGCGACCTGCGCGAACGCGTGCTGCGCCATGTCACCACTGCCTTCGCCGAAGACCCGGTGCGCATCCTCCGGCTCGCACGCTTTGCCGCGCGCTTCCCCGACTTCTCGGTGGCACCGGAAACCATGGCCCTGATGCGGCAGATGGTGGAAGACGGCGAGGTGGATCACCTCGTGGCCGAGCGCGTGTGGCAAGAGCTCTCGCGCGGCCTGATGGAGCAACGCCCGAGCCGCATGCTGGAGGTGCTGCGCGAATGCGGTGCGCTGCAGCGCCTGCTGCCCGAAGTGGACCGGCTCTGGGGCGTGCCGCAGCGCGCCGACTACCACCCCGAAGTGGACACCGGCGTGCACCTGCTGATGGTGCTGGACATGAGCGCACAGCTCGCAGCCCCGCTGCCCGTGCGCTTTGCCTGCCTGTGCCACGACCTGGGCAAGGGCACCACCCCGGCCGACGTGCTGCCGCGCCACATTGGCCATGAAGAGCGCAGCGCGAAACTGCTCAAGGGCGTGTGCGAACGCCTGCGCGTGCCGGTGGACTGCCGCGAACTGGCCGACGTGGTGGCACGCGAGCACGGCAACATCCACCGCAGCGGCGACTTCGGCGCGGCCGCGCTGGTGCGCCTGCTCGAACGCTGCGATGCGCTGCGCAAACCCGCTCGCTTCGACGACGTGCTGCTGGCCTGCGAGTGCGACGCCCGGGGCCGGCTCGGCCTGCACGCCCAGCCGTACCCACAACGCGAGCGGCTCGCCCAAGCCATGCGCTGGGCACTGGCGGTCGACACCGCCGCCGTGGCCGCGCAGGCCCAGGCCGATGGGCTGGCCGGTGCCCGCGTGGGCGAGCGCATTCACCAGGCGCGCGTGGCGGCGGTGGCGCAGGCCAGCGGCGCTGCAGGCCGCGCCGTGGCTGGCGATTGAGGCGCTGCGCCGTCCGTCAAGCGGGCGCGAAGTCTCTCACCCACGAGGTGGGTTAAATCGACATGGATGCCCACAGCGGCGCTCAGCCTGTTACGGTAACGGCAGATGAGTACCCTTCCAAAACTGCTGACCAACCGGTCCGCGCTGTTTCTGGACTTCGACGGCACGCTGGCCGACCTGGCCCGGCGCCCCGACGCGGTTGAAGTCCACCCGGAGCTGGTGGACCTGTTGCACGGCCTGTACCAGCGGCTCGATGGCGCGCTCGCGCTGGTCACGGGCCGCGCGCGAGACGACCTCGAACCCCTGCTGGCATCGCCCTGGCCCTGGCCCGCCGCGTTCGAGCACGGCGCGGTGCGTTTGTCCCTCCACGGCGACAACGCCAACACCCGCCCCGATGGCCTGTCGCGCGCGGTGCAGGCCGCCGAACACCTCGTGGCACGCCACGGCGGGCTGCTGCTGGAGCGCAAACAAACCTCCATCGCCCTGCACTACCGGCTCGCGCCGACCTTGGAAACCTTGTGTGTGGACACCCTGGCCCGCGCCATTGCACAAGAGCCGGGGCTGCAGCTGCTGCGCGGCAAGGCCGTGGTGGAAGTGAAGTCGGCCGGCGTGAACAAAGGCACCGCCATCGAAGCCTTCATGCAGGAAGCCCCCTTCAAGGGCCGAGTGCCGATTTTTGCGGGCGACGACGTGACCGACGAAGCCGGCTTTGACGTGGTGCAGCGCCTGGGCGGCGACGGCATCAAGGTGGGCGATGGCGCCACGCGCGCCCGCCACCGCTGCCCCCACCCGCAGGCGCTGCGCGAATGGCTCGGCAACGCCTTGCATCTCTCCAGCTCGCCGACATGAACATGCCCGCCCAAGGCTTCGCGCCGCCCGCTGCTGCATCGCTCTCGCTGGGCGTGGTCGGCAACTGCGCCTTCAGCGCCCTGATTGACCCCCACGGCCGCGTCGTGTGGAGCTGCCTGCCGCGCTTTGATGGCGACCCGGTGTTCCACGCGCTGCTGGGCGGCGACGATGCCGAGCAAGGTGCGTTCGCCATCGAGATCGAAGACCTGGCCGAAGCCCGCCAGCGCTACGAACCCAACACCGCGGTGCTCGTCACCGAGCTCTGGGACCGGCACGGCAATGGCCTGTCCATCACCGACTTTGCGCCGCGCTTTCTTTCGCGCGGGCGCTACTTCAGGCCCACCCAGCTGGTGCGCCGCGTGCGCCCGCTCAAAGGCGCGCCGCGCGTGCGCGTGAGCGTGCTGCCCCGGTTCGACTGGGGCCGCTCCGCACCCACCATCACCTCCGGCAGCAACCACATCCGCTATGTGGGCGAGCAGCAGACGCTGCGCCTGCACACCGACGCCTCCATCAGCCACGTGCTGGCGCGCGAGCCCTTTCTGCTCGTGCGCGAACACAACTTCATGCTCGGCCCCGACGAGACGCTGGAAAGCGGCATTGGCGACACCGCGCGCCACTTCGAGCAGGAAACGCTGTCCTACTGGCGCGGCTGGAGCCAGCGCCTGGCGGTGCCACTGGAGTGGCAGGACGCGGTGATCCGCGCGGCCATCACGCTCAAGCTCTCGCTGTACGAGGACACCGGCGCGATCATCGCGGCCATGACCACCAGCATTCCCGAGGCGCCGGGCACCCAGCGCAACTGGGACTACCGCTACTGCTGGCTGCGCGACGCGTTCTTTGTGGTGCGCGCACTCAACAGCCTGTCCGAAGTCGGCACCATGGAAGACTACCTGCGCTGGCTGTCCAACGTGGTGATGGGTGCCCGTGGCGGCCACATTCAGCCGCTGCACGGCATTGGCCTGGAGCGCGAACTGCCCGAAAGCATCTGCGACACCCTGCCCGGCTACCGGGGCATGGGCCCGGTGCGCGTGGGCAACCAGGCGCAGGAGCATTTTCAGCACGACGTGTACGGCAACGTGGTGCTGGCGGCTGCGCAGGCCTTTCACGACCAACGCCTGCTGCACCGCGCCGGGCGCGCCGAGTTCGAACAGCTCGAAGCGGTGGGCGAGCGCGCGGCCAGCATCTACGACCAGCCCGATGCCGGCATGTGGGAACTGCGCACCCGCGCACGCGTGCACACCAGCTCGGCGCTCATGTGCTGGGCCGCGTGCGACCGGCTGGCCAAGATCGCCCACACGCTGGAGCTGCCCGACCGGGCCACGCACTGGGCCGAGCGCGCCGCCACCATGCGCGAGCGCATCCTGCGCGAATCGTGGAGCGAAGAGCGCCAGGCCTTTGCCGAGAGTTTCGGCGGGCGCGACCTCGACGCCAGCGTGCTGCTGATGGTGGAGGTCGGCATGATCGACCCGATGGACCCGCGCTTCATCGCCACACTGGCCGCGCTCGAAAAGCACCTGTGCGACGGCCCCTACATGCGCCGCTACGAAGCGGCCGACGACTTCGGCAAACCCGAGACCGCGTTCAACATCTGCACCTTCTGGCGCATCGACGCGCTCGCGCGCACCGGCCGCGCCGACGAAGCGCGCGCCATCTTCGAGACCATGCTCGCGGCACGCAACCCGCTGGGCATGCTGTCGGAAGACACCCACGCCACCACCGGCGAAATGTGGGGCAACTACCCGCAAACCTATTCGATGGTGGGCATCATCAACGCTGCGGTGCGCCTCTCGGCCCGCTGGGATACGGTGATATGAAGCTCCCCCCGCATCGCCTTCGGCGCTACCCCTCAAGGGGCGACACCTGCAGCCCGGCAAAGCCGGTTCTGCGGTGTCCCTGGACAGCGCACCCGCACGCAAAGGTCATTGCATGAGCCGCCTCGTCGTCATTTCCAACCGGATCGCCGATCCGCGCAAGCCGGCCTCTGGCGGGCTCGCCGTGGCACTGGGGCAAGCGCTCGAAGCCTCGGGCGGGCTGTGGTTCGGCTGGAGCGGCAAGGTCGTGGAAGACGGCACACCCGGCGAAGGCGACCTGCACCTGCAGACCTCGGGCAAGGTGCAGCTGGCCACGGTGGACCTCAGCCGCGAAGACCACGACAGCTACTACCTGGGCTACAGCAACGGCGTGCTGTGGCCGGTGTTCCATTACCGCCTCGACCTGGCCGACTTCGACGCCGGCTACATCGCGGGCTACCGGCGCGTCAACCAGATGTTTGCGCACAAGCTGGCCAGCCTGCTCAAGCCCGACGACATCATCTGGGTGCACGACTACCACCTGATCCCGCTGGCCGCCGAGCTGCGCGCCATGGGCTGCCAGCAGCGCATGGGGTTCTTCCTGCACATCCCGCTGCCACCGCCGCTGATGCTGGCCGCCGTGCCCGAGCACGACTGGCTGATCCGTTCGCTGTTCGCGTACGACCTGGTCGGCTTCCAGAGCGAAGCCGACGTGTCGCACTTCTCGCGCTACGTGGGCACCGAAACAACGGCCGACATTCTGGGCGAGCACGAGTTCCGCGCCTTCGGCAAGACGCTGCAGGTGCAGGCCTTCCCGATCGGCATCGACGTGGACGAGTTCATCGGCCTGGGCCAGGCCCGCGAATCGCAAGACATGTTCGAGCAGATGCGCAACGAGTATTCGCGCCGCCGGCTGCTGCTGGGTGTGGAGCGCATGGACTACTCCAAGGGCCTGCCGCAGCGGCTCAAGTCCTTCCGGCAGTTGCTGCAGAACTACCCGGAAAACCTCGGCAGCGCCACGCTGATCCAGATCGCCGCACCCAGCCGCGAGTCGGTGGACGCGTACGCCAGCCTGCGCCTGGAGCTCGAGAGCCTGTGCGGCGGCATCAACGGCAACTTCGGTGAACTCGACTGGATGCCCGTGCGCTACATCCACCGCAGCGTGGCGCGCAAGCGCCTGCCCGGCCTGTACCGTGCGGCCAGCGTGGCACTGGTCACTCCGCTGCGCGACGGCATGAACCTGGTGGCCAAGGAGTTCATCGCCGCGCAAGACCCGGAAGACCCGGGCGTGCTCGTGCTCTCGCGGTTTGCGGGCGCGGCCGAGCAGATGCGCGAGGCCCTGCTGGTGAACCCCTACGACACCACGCGCACCGCCGAGACCATGCAGCGTGCGCTGCAGATGCCGCTGGAAGAACGCCAGCGCCGCCACCAGGCCCTGCTGCAGGGCATACGCGAGCACGACGTGCACTGGTGGCGCGAGCGCTTCCTGGCCGCCCTCGCGGCCATCCCCAACAACTGATCCCTCTCAAGGCAGGTGCGGGCCCTTGCGGCCTGGCCTGCCTTTTCGTTTTCTTAGGAGAAGTACATGAATGACCAATACCTGGAGATGGCCACCCGCTGGTGGGGCGTTTTCGGCGGCTTTGCCATGGTGGCGATCCGCATCACGGTGATCGTCGTTGCAGCCTGGGTGATCACCGGGCTGTTGCAGCGCGCCGTGCGCCGGCTGCGCGAGCGCATCGCCAGCCGCATGGACGACAGGGAATCCTCCCAGCGCGCTGAAACGCTGGGGCGGGTGGTGCGCTATCTGATCGCTGTGGTCATCAGCCTCATCACGGCGATGCTCGTCCTGTCGGAACTGGGCGTGTCGGTGGCACCCATTCTTGGCGCCGCTGGCGTGGTGGGCCTGGCCGTCGGCTTTGGCGCACAGAGCCTCGTCAAAGACTATTTCACGGGCTTCTTTCTGCTGCTGGAAAACCAGATCCGCCAGGGTGATGTCGTGCAACTGGGCAACCACTCCGGCTCGGTCGAAGAAGTGACCCTGCGCTATGTGCAGCTGCGCGACTACAGCGGCAACGTGCACTATGTGCCCAACAGCACCATCACCACCGTGATCAACATGACGCGCGGCTTCAGCAACGCGGTGATGGATATTGGCGTGGCCTACCGCGAGAACGTGGACGATGTGATGGCCGTGATGCGCGACGTGGCCGCGCAAATGCGCGCCCAACCGGCCTACGGCAGCAAGATACTGGCCGACCTCGAAATCGCTGGCGTGGACAGCTGGGGCGACTCGGCGGTGGTCATTCGCTGCCGCATCCGCACACTGCCCATTGAGCAGTGGGGCGTCAAGCGCGAATACCTGCGCCGCCTGAAGTCGGCCTTCGACGCCAAGGGCATCGAGATTCCGTACCCGCACATGACGGTGTACGCCGGGCAGGACCGGGACGGAAAAGCCCCCGCCTTTGCCCTGCGGCAGTTGCAGGAAAGCTGAGGAATCCCACGGCCGCCGTGGGATATCGGCGTGGCGGGTTGGTGGCCACAGGCGCTTGTGCCACGATGCGCCACCCACACGACACACCACCATGCCGGCCAGAAACCCCCTCAACCGCACGCTGGCGGACGGCATTCGCCGGGTGGGTTTTCGCAAGTGGTACGAGCGCGAGCTGCTCTCGAGCCACGCGCACATGCTGCTGGCGCTGCTCTCGGTGGTGGCGGTGCTCGCCAGCCTGGAAGCGCTGGGCGGGGGCACCGCCAGCGAGAAGCTGATGGATGTGGCGTTCGTGGTGGTCTGCGGCGTGATCGCGCTCTGGTCGCTGCGGCGCTATCTCTACCTGCTCATGCACGCCGAAGAAATGGCCAATCAGGCCAACTGCCAGCAGTGCAAGGCCTACGGGCTGCTGCAGCTCGAAGAAGCCCGGCACCGCCCCCAGGCGAACTGGGTGCCGGTGTGCTGCAAGCGCTGCGGCTTTCGGTGGAACCTGGAAGACGGCTGATCAGCGCGCGTCCAGCGCACGGGCAGCGCCCAGCAGCGCGGGCGACTGTGCCGAGGTGATCACCCACACAGGAATGTCGCGCAGGTAGTTCTCGAAGCGGCCCTTGGCCTCAAAGCGCCCGCGAAACGGCGAGGTATCGAACCAGGTGCCGAGCCGCGGCACCACGCCACCGCCGATGTACACGCCCCCGCGCGCGCCCAGGGTCAGCGCCAGGTTGCCCGCCACCGAGCCGAGCACGCCACAGAACATCTGCAAGGCCTCCAGCGCCTGCGGGTGCGACCCGCTCAGAGCGGCCTCACTCACCGCGGCGGCGCTGTCAAACGCGTGGGCATCCACGCCATCGGCCTCGCACAGGATGAGGCAGGTGTCCAGCAAGCCGGTGCCGCTGGCCACGCGCTCGGCCGAGGCATGGCCGTGGCGGCGCACCAGCGCGTCCATCACCAGCCGCTCCCGCGCGGTGGCGGCTGGCAACGTGACGTGCCCGCCCTCGCCGGCAATGGGCGCCCAGCCGCCCTGCCCATCCGGCAACAAGCCCGACACGCCCAGGCCCGTGCCCGCCCCGAGCAGGGCGATGGCGGCATCGGCCACCGGCGCGCCGCCGCCGACCTGGCGGCGCTCCCCCGGCGCCAGGTGCGGCAGGGCCAGGGCCAGCGCGGTGAAGTCGTTGAGCACGCGAAGCCGGGTCAGGCCCAGCTCGTCGCGCAGCGCCGCCTGCGAGAACGACCAATGGTGGTTGGTCATGCGCACCAGGTCGCCGGTGACAGGGTTGGCCATCGCAATGGCCGCTTCGCGCGGCTGCCGGCCGATGCCGGAGAGGTAAACACGGATGGCATCGCGCAGGCTCGCGTGGGCCGCCACCGGCAGCACCTGCACATGTTCAACAGGGGCGTCGGCACCGGCCTGCCAGGCCAGTCGGGCGTGGGTGCCGCCCACATCGGCCAGCAGCCGGCCAGCGTGGGAGGATGGGGCGGTCGGGTTCGTGGTCTCGCTCATCGGCCACACCTTACCCGGTCTGGCCCCACCGCGAAACGATCAGATCAGGTACCCGATCAGGCTGGCGAGCATGCTCAGCACGATGGTGGTGGCAAAGGGCAGGTTCCAGTCGCGCCCAAAGGCCTTGAAGCGCACATCGCCCGGCAGCCGGCCAAAGCCCAGTTTGCGCAGCATGGGCGTGAACCAGCTGATGAGCAGCAGGGCCAGGAAGATGACGATCATCCAGCGGATCAAGCGCGCTCCTACAGCCGGTGTGTGCGGTCGCCCGCCGCAAAGCCGATGGGCACCCAGGCGGTGCCCGCCGTCGGCGCCAGCGCGATCACCTTGAACAGCTCGCCCATCTCGTGCTCGTTCACGAGCTTCTGCATCATCGCGTTCTGGCGCGCGTCGGCGCGCTGCGCCAGCTCCAGCAGCCCGCAGTTCAGCAGAAAGCGGCCCTGGCTGGTGTAGCCCAGCACCTCCAGCCCGGCGTCTTGCGCGGCCAGGGCGATGCCGGTGAAATTCACGTGTGCGGTGATGTCCTTGAGGCCCAGATCGCTCAGCGGGTCGCTGTCGCTGCGGTGCGCCCGGTGGCAGATCAGCGTGCCCATGGCGCGCTGCGGGTGGTAGTACTCGGCTTCGGGAAAACCGTAATCGAGCAGGAAGGCCGCACCGCGCAGCAGCCGGTCGGCCAGCGTGCGCACGAAGGCCTCGGCCTGCGGGTGGATTTCGGTCACGTAGTCGTGTTCACCGTCCACCTCCAGCGGTGGGCGCAGCGCGGTGGCGCGGTCCGCCCAGGCCAGCGCACCCGCTTCGGTCATGGCCACCCCGCGCTCGTGCCACACACCGCCCCGGCGCGCCAACAGCTGCACCGGCATGGCATCGAGCACCTCGTTGCCCAGCACCACGCCCTGCATCTGCGGTGGCAGGGCGTCGGCCCAGTGCACCCGCTGCGCATGCGCGCCCAGCGTGGCGCGCTGGCGTTCGCGCAGGCTGCCCGAAAGGTCCACGATGGTGTAGCGCCGCACCGGTTGGCCCAGCTCGGCCAGCGCCTCGATCACCTGCAGCGCGAGTGCGCCGGTGCCCGCGCCGAACTCCCACACCTCGTCGGTGCCGGTGGCCACCAGCGCCTGTGCCACCTGGCGCGCCAGCGCCTGGCCGAACAGGGGCGTGAGCTCCGGGGCGGTCACGAAGTCGCTGCCGCCTTGCGGCAAGGCCCCGAATTTGGGCGTGGCGTTGGCGTAGTACCCCAGCCCGGGCTCGTACAGGGCCAGGGCCATGAAGCGGTCAAAAGGCAGCCAGCCGCCGGCTTGCGCGATGGCCTCGCGCACCCGCGCCAGAAGGGGGCTCGTTAAACTCTCGTGTTCTGTTGCCATGGGGGTCCGCACCCCCGGATTGTCCTTCATGCCCAGCCCCACGTCCGCCGCCCGCAGCGCCCCGCGCACCGTGCTCGTCACCGGCGCGGGCAAGCGCCTGGGCCGCGAAATCGCACTCACGCTGGCGCAGGCCGGCTGGAACGTGGCGGTGCACCACCGCCACTCCGTGGCCGACGCACAGCAAACCGCCGCCGACTGCGACGCCCGCACCGGCCGCAGCGGCAGCGCCCAGCCCTTCTTTGCCGACCTGGGCGACGAGGCCAGCGTGCGCGCCCTGCTGCCCGCCGTGGTGGCGCACTATGGCCAGGTGGACGCCGTGGTCAACAGCGCCTCCACCTTCGAACACGACAGCGCAGCCACCTTCGGCTTTGCTGCGCTCGAACAGCACCTGCGCGCCAACACCGGCGCGGCCGTGCTGCTGGCCCAGGCGCTGCACGCCCACACCGACGCCCGCGGCGCCGACGGCGCGGTGGTGAACCTGCTCGACCAGAAGCTCTGGAACATGAACCCGGACTTCTTCAGCTACACGCTCTCCAAGGCCGCGCTGGAAGCCGCCAACACCATGCTGGCGCTGGCGCTGGCGCCGCGCGTGCGCGTGGTGGGCGTGGCCCCCGGCCTCACGCTCACCAGCCACATGCTCAGCGACGACAAGTTCGCCGAGCTGCACCGCCAGTCGCCACTGGGCCGCTCCTCGACCCCGCAGGACGTGGCCGCCACGGTGGCCTTCGCGCTGGATAACCGATCCATCACCGGCACCACCCTGCTGGTCGATGGCGGCCAGCACCTGATGCGCTTCGAGCGCGATTTTTCGCTGATGTGATCCAGCGCACGCCCACCATGAACGCCACCGCCGCCGGCAACCAGATCCTCACCCTCACGGGCCTGCGCTTCAACGCCAACCTGGGCATCCTCGACCACGAGAAGTCGGCGCCGCAGCCGATCCAGGTCGACGCCGAACTCCACCAGGGCACACAACCGCTGCTGCCGCACGACGACGACATCAGCCACGTGCTGGACTACCGCAAAGTGCGCCAGATCATCATTGACGAGTGCACCGCCGAGCACGTCAACCTGCTGGAGAGCCTGATCGGCAAGCTCACGCGCCGGCTGATGCTGCTCCCGGGCGTGATCGGCGTGCGCGTGAAGATCGCCAAGCTGGAAATCTTCGACGACTGCGAAGTGGCCATCCGCATGGAAAGCGGGCAGTGGTAAGGACACCCTCATGAACATCGAACTCGAAAACCACAAACTCGAAAAGCGCCTGTGCCGCGAGGTCGGTCGCGCGATCGTGGACTACAACATGATTGAAGAAGGCGACCGCGTGATGGTCTGCCTCTCGGGCGGCAAGGACAGCTACGGCATGCTGGACATCCTGCAGAAACTGCAGGCGCGCGCGCCCATCAGCTTCGAGCTCATCGTCGTCAACCTCGACCAGAAGCAGCCCGGTTTTCCGGCCGACATCCTGCCCGCGTACCTCACCAAGCTGGGCGTGAAGTTCCACATCGAGAACCAGGACACCTACTCCATCGTCAAGCGCGTCATTCCTGAAGGCAAGACGATGTGCAGCCTGTGCAGCCGGCTGCGCCGGGGCATCCTCTACCGCGTGGCCGGCGAGCTCGGTGCTACCAAGATCGCGCTGGGCCACCACCGCGACGACATCCTGCAAACCCTGCTGCTCAACATGTTCTTTGGCGCCAAGCTCAAGGGCATGCCCCCGAAGCTGGTGAGCGACGACGGCCAGCATGTGGTGATCCGCCCCATGGCCTACGTGGCAGAGACCGACCTGACCCGCTGGGCCGAGCTGCGCCAGTTCCCCATCATTCCCTGCACCCTGTGCGGCAGCCAGGAAAACCTGCAGCGCAAGCAGGTGGGTCTGATGCTCAAGGACTGGGAAAAGCGCTTCCCCGGCCGCGTGGAAAACATGTTCTCCGCGCTGCAGAACATCGTGCCCAGCCACTTGATGGACCGTTCGCTGTTTCCTTTTGAAACCATTCGGGCCACCGGCGAGGCCAGCGAAGACGGCGACAAGGCCTTTGACGACGAGCCACTGCCCGGCACCCAGGCCCCGGTGGCGGCGGCGACGGCGTGGCCCACCGAAGAAGGGAACGCCGGCATGCCCAAAGCAGTCATACCGATCGCAGCCGCCCACTGAGCCACCCAGGTGCGGCGGCCGCAATCCACCCAGGAGGCCTCATGACCATTCAAATGCTCTTGCGCTCCGCGCGCGTTCTGGGTGCCGCCCTGGCGGCGCTCGCCCTCAGCGGCTGTGCCACCGTGTACCTGGTCGACAACCAGGTGCAGAGCTTCCCGCGCTGGGCCGACCAGGCCGCCAAACCGGGCACCCCCGTGGCGGTGCCCCAGGCGCCGCAAATCTTCCGCTTTGACCGCCTGCCCTCGCAGCGCGACGGCCGCAGCGGCACCGGCCAGGACCAGCTCGAAACCCTGGCGGCGCTCGCGCTGGCCAAGGTGGGCTGGACGCGCGCGGCCGACGGCACCGCCTCCCCCTGGCTGGTGCAGGTCGACGCGAGCACGCTGCGCCTGCCGCGCGCCCCCTGGGAGAGCCCCTACGACAACTTCTGGGGCGGCTACGGCGGTTTCGGGCCCGGCTACGGCTATGCCATGCCCGGGCGCGACTACATCGTGACGGGCAACGGCCAGGTCGTATGGATGCCCGTGTTCCCCCGCATCGAGACGCCCTACTACAAGCGCGAGGTCACGCTGGTGATTCGCCACGCCGCCAGTGGCAAGGTGGTGTACGAAACCCGCGCCGCGCACGACGGCCGCTGGAACAGCTCCAACGGCCTGTGGTCGGCCATGCTGGACGCTGCGCTGCGCGATTTCCCTGCACCGCCCGAAGGCGTGCGCCAGGTCAACATCGAAGTGCCGCGCTGAGCGCAGCGGCGCTTCAGCGCGCCTCGCGCTCGAGCAGCCCGCGAATGGATTCGCCCAGCGCGTCCATGCTGTCCTGCTTGCCCAGCACGTCGCTCACGCCTGCGTCGTGGGCGTCGTTCATCAACTTGTCGTTGACGTGGCCCGAGACGATGGCCACGCGCAGGTCCGGCCGCAGTTGCCGCACCTCCCGCGCCACATCCACGCCCGACATGCCGGGCATGTTCTGGTCGGTCACGACCAGGTCCACCGGCTCGCCGGGGTGGTCGCGCAGCCACTGCACCGCGGCCTCGCCCGACTCGAACGTGCTGGCCCGGTAGCCCTGCTTGCGCAGCAGCCGCCCGACGAGAAACACCAGCGCCTCGTAATCGTCGATGTAGATCACATGCTTGCCCTGCGGGGCCGCAGCCGGCGCGGCCGGTGCCTCAGCGAGCGTGGGCGGCATCGCGTCGCTGCCGGAAGCCAGGGGCAGGTAGACGTCGAAACGCGCACCCTCGCCAGGGCGGCTGTTCAGTGCGATCGTGCCGCGGTGGGCCTTGACGATCCCGTGCACCACGGCCAGCCCCAGCCCGGTGCCCGCGCCCGGCGCCTTGGTGGTGAAGAAGGGTTCAAAGATGCGCTGCTGCGTGGCGTCGTCCATGCCCGGGCCGTTGTCGGCCACGCTCAGACAGGCATAGGAGCCACTGGCCAGCCCGCCCAGCCGCAGGCCCTGTGAGGCATCGAGCGTCACCTCGCGCAGCGCCACCGTGATCTCGCCGGAACGGCCCTCCATGGCCTGCCAAGCGTTGGTGCACAGGTTCATGAGCACCTGCTGCATCTGGGTCGCATCGGCCAGCACCGGCAGCGAAGCCGCCGACAGCCTCACGTTGAGCTTGATGCTGGCCGGCAGCAGGGAGCGCATCAGACCCAGCGCTTCCTCCACCAGCGGCGTGAGCGGCTGGCGCAGCATTTCCTGCGTCTGGCGGCGGCTGAAGGTCAGGATCTGCTGCACCAGCTGGCGGGCGCGAATCGCCGCGCGGCTGATCTCGGTCAGGCTTTCCTGCGCCGGGTGGTGCTCGCCCACGTCTTCGCGCGCCAGCACCAGGTTGCCCAGAATCGCGGCCAGCAGGTTGTTGAAGTCGTGCGCCACGCCACCGGCCAGCGTGCCGATAGCTTCCATCTTCTGCGACTCCCGCAGCTGCGTCTCCAGCGCGCGCTGCTGCGCCTCGCCCAGTTTGTGTTCGGTGATGTCGGTGTGCGTGCCCACCATGCGCAGCGGCTTGCCGTCTTCATCGCGCGCGATCACCATGCCGCGCGACAACACCCACTTCCAGCGCCCGTCCTTGCAGAGAATGCGGTGCTCGTTGCGGTACACGGGCGTGCGCCCTTCGAAATGGGCTTGCCGATCGGCCACCATCTGGGGCACGTCGTCCGGGTGGGTGCGCGCATCCATCTCGGCCGAAAGATTGGGGATGTCTTCCTCGTCATAGCCAAACATGGACTTGATGCCGCGCGAGAAAAACTCCTCGCCGGTCGCGAGGTTCCAGTCCCACACGCCGTCTCCCGCGCTTTCCAGCGCGAGCTTCCACAGCGCCTCGCTGGCATGCAGCGCGGTCTCGGCGGCTTTGCGGTCGGTGATGTCGAGCAGCATGCCCACGCGCAGGAAGCCCTCGGCGTCGGAGGACACCGCGCTGGAGCGGTTGCTGACCCACTTGATGGTCCCATCGGGCTGCACGACGCGGAACTCGGTCTCCAGGTTGCCCTGCCCCGCGAGGATGGCCTGGCGGTCCTGCTCCAGCAGGGCCTGGTCTTCCGGGTGAAAGTGGCGCGCCAGCAGCGAGGGCGTGCGCATCAGGTCTTCGGCCTCGAAGCCGTAGATATCGCGAACGCCTGCGCTGAGAAAACGGTACTCGCGCTCGCCATCGCGCCGCACATGCACCGAGAACACCGCGCCGGGCACCTGCGAGGTGATCAGGCGCAACTGTTCTTCGCTGTCGCGCAACGCCTTCTGGCCGCGCATGCGCTCGGTGATGTCCTCCACGGTACCTTCGTAATAGCGCAGCACGCCCGAGGCGTCGCGCACGCCGTGCGCGTTCTCGCTGATCCACACGCGTTCGCGTGTGCGGTGCCGGTGGATCTCGGAGACAAAGCCACGCACATAGCCCTGGCTCTCCAGCAGCCGCTTGAACTCGGCCCGGCGCGCCGGCTCCACGTACCACTCCAGCGCGATGTCGTTCACCGCTGCCAGCAGTTCCTCTTCGGTGTCATAGCCGTTGAGCCTGACCAGCGCCTGGTTGGCCCGCAGCATCCGGCCGTCGGGCGAGCTGCGGTACGCCCCGATCGGCAGGAAATTGAAGAGGGTGGAGAAGTCTCCATCGGCGGGCGACGGTGGCGAGGTCATGGCGCAGATTGTGTCGCAAAGCCTTGATTTCGCGGCCTCCCAACGTGTGCGGGAGTGGCGGCACCGGTACAGTTGCGGTCTTCTGCCCGAGTTCAAGGACCCGCTTTGCAAGTCACCCGCATCCTGGCCGTGCGCCATGGTGAAACCGCCTGGAACCGCGACACCCGCATCCAGGGCCACACCGACATCGCCCTCAATGAGCGCGGCCGCTGGCAGGCGGCGCAGCTCGCCCAGGCGCTGCAGGACGAACCCATCGCCGCCGTGTACGCGAGCGACCTGGGCCGCGCATTCGAGACCGCGCAGGCGGTGGCCCGCGTCAAGGGCATGGAGGTCACCCCGCACAAAGGCCTGCGCGAGCGCCATTTCGGCCGCTTCGAGGGCCGCACCTGGGCCGAGCTGGAGCAGCGCTGGCCCACCGAAGCGCTGGCCTGGCGCAAGCGCATGCCCGACTTCGCGCCGGAAGGCGGTGAGTCGCTGGAACAGCTGCAGCGCCGCGTGATTCCCACCGTGATCGAACTCGCCTCGCGCCACCCGGGCGAGCAGGTGCTGATGGTGGCGCACGGCGGGGTGATGGACATGCTCTACCGCGCCGCCATGCGCCTGGAGCTCAACGCCCCGCGCAGCTGGGAACTGCCCAACACCGCCATCAACCGCCTGCTCTGGTCGCCCGAGGGGTTGAGCCTGGTCGGCTGGGCGGACACGAACCATCTGCAAACCGGAGAACCGCTGGATGAACGCAGCGTCTGATGCCCCTTTGCCCGCGCACTGGCACCACGCGCAGGCGCTGATCGGCCAGAGCGTGGCCGCCATCGACACGCCCGCGCTGGTGATCGATCTGGACGCGATGGAGCGCAACCTCGCGCACATGGCGGCCTATGCGCGCGCGCACGGCCTGCGCCTGCGGCCCCACGCCAAGATGCACAAGAGCGCCGAACTCGCGCGCCTGCAGATGGCGCACGGCGCGGTGGGCGTGTGCGTGCAGAAGACGGACGAAGCGCTGGTGCTGGCCCGTGGCGGCGTGACCGACATCTACATCAGCAACGAAGTGATCGCGCCCGCCAAGCTGCAGCGCCTGGCGCAGGCGGTGCTCACGCTGCCCGACACGCGCTTTGGCATCGCCGTGGACAGCGCCGCGGGCGTGCTGCGCCTGGCGCACGCGCTGGAGGCCGCCGGTGTGGGCGGGCAAGAGCGCATGGATGTGTATGTGGAAGTCGATGTGGGCCATGGCCGATGCGGCGTGCCCCCCGGCGAACCGGCGGTGGACCTGGCGCGGCTCATTGCGCAGCACCCGGTGCTGCGGTTTGCCGGCCTGCAGGCCTACCACGGGCGCGCCCAGCACCTGCGCGACCCGGGCGAGCGCGCCAGGGCCATCGGCGAGGCGGCCTGGGCCGCCGCGCTCACGCGCGAGCGCCTGCAAGCCGCCGGCTTTGCCGTGCCCCTGATCACGGGCGCGGGCACGGGCACCTTTGCGCTGGAAACCGCCAGCCGCATCTGGGGCGAGGTGCAGGTGGGTTCCTACCTGTTCATGGACGCGGACTACGCGCGCAACGAGAGCGCGCCACTGGCGCCGGTGTTCGAGCACGCGCTGTTCGTCAAGACGCAGGTGATGAGCCGCAGCACCCAGCATGCCGTGTGCGACGCCGGCCACAAGAGCCACGCCATCGACAGCGGCCTGCCCGCCGTGTGGAGCCCCTCGGGCCTGGTGTTTGCCAACGGCGGTGACGAGCACGGCCTGCTGCGCGCCGCCCACGCCGGCCACCCGCTGCCCAACCTGGGCGACACGGTGTGGCTCGTGCCGGGCCACTGCGACCCCACGGTCAACCTGCACGATGTGATGCTGGGCGTGCGCGGCGGCTTGTCGACGGGCACGGTGGAGCGCCTGATCCGCGTGGACACGCGCGGCGCGCTGGGCTGAGCGGCCCGGCCTTCAGGGCGCGAACACCACCGCGTCCAGCCCCATGGCGCGAATGCGCGCTGCGGCCTCGTCGGCCTGCGCACGGCCCGCAAACGGTCCCACGCGCACCCGGGTGCGCTCGCCCCTGGGCGACTCCACCTTCTGCAGGATGGCCGGGAAACCGGCCTCGACCAGCCGCGCATGCGCCTTCTCGGCATTGGCGGGGTCGGCGAACAAACCCACATTGATGCCGTGTGCCTGCGGCGCCGCCACAGCCGCCTCCTTCGGCGCGCGCGTCTTGGCCGGCGCGGCGGGCACCGCCTGGCTGGCACGCGGCGGCTCTTCGCGGGGAGGCGGGTCTTCCCGCAGGATGGAGGCGACTGGCTCGGGCGCCGGGGGCGCAGCGGGTTCCAGCGCGGCCACCACCGGCGGCGACACGATGACCGGCGCAGGCTCACGCACCGGCTCGGGTGTCGCCGAAGCGGCGGCGGGCCCTGGCGCCGAGGCCACGGACACGGGCTCGGCCGCCACCGTTGCAGGTTCAGCAGCAGACACCGGCGCGGCCTCCTTCAGGGCAGGCTCGGCGGGCACGACCGCTTGCGGTGTGGGCGCCCACCCAGAGAACGTGGCCGGCCTGAGCCCGAGGTACAGCCCCACGGCGCCCGCCACCAGCAACGCATTGATCAGCACCAGGCCCCACAGGCGCCGCTTCGAACTGGCCTGCTCCTCCAGCGCGGTGCAGGCCTCGCGCACCGTGCGGGCTTCGCGCACCGCGCGCGTCATGCGCCGGCGGGTGTCGGCATGCAGCCAGGCGTTGCCATAGGCACCGGGAATCGCCACGCTCAACAGCAGCAGCGCCAGCAACACCCCCCATTCCACGGAAGGCGGCCAGTGCAGAAAGCGCCGGCTCAGGGCCAGCACCAGCAAGGCCAGGCCCTCGGCGCAGGCCAGGTACACCAGCGCCGCGCCCCAAAGCTGGCGAAACGCCATCCAGTTCAGCGTGAGCAGGCCCGCCACAGGATTCCACACAGGGCTGGCGCGGCCCGCTTCGTCAAAGCGCTCGAACACGGCCAGGTAGTGCGCGGTGTGCACCGGGCCCAGCGCCGCGCGGTACAGCGCGGTGGTGGCACTCTCGGGGGCGGTCGCGGCGGGCGGCGAGGGGGCGGGCATGGCCGCGATTCTGGCACGGGCATGCGGGTTGTTGCCAAGGGCGCTGGCCGGGTGTTCTGCCCACAATGCCGGCATGCGTTTGTCCACCCCTTGCGTGCACCCATGAGCCCGAGCCAGATCATCGTGCTGGCCACGCCGGTGTTCTTCGTGCTCATCGCGGTGGAATACGCCATCGGCCTCAAGCGCCAGCGCAACACCTACCGGCTGGACGACGCCATCAGCAGCATCGGCCTGGGCATGCTCAGCCAGATCAGCGCGGTGTTCACCCGGCTGCTGCGCGTGGGCATTTACACCGCGGTGTATTCGGCGGTGGCGATCTGGCCCGACCATCCCTTCTGGACCACCTGGACCGGCTGGCTCACGGCGCTGGTGTTCTACGACTTCTGCTACTACTGGCTGCACCGCGCCGGGCACGAGAGCGCCCTCTTCTGGGCGGCACACGTGGTGCACCACCAGAGCCAGGACTACAACCTCTCCACCGCCCTGCGCCAGACGAGCTCGGGCGCACTGGTCGGCTGGGTGTTCTACCTGCCCATGGCCGTGGCGGGGGTGCCGCCGCTGGTGTTCGGCGTGGTCGCCCTCGTCGACCTGCTCTACCAGTTCTGGGTGCACACGCAGCAGGTGGGCAAGCTCGGCTGGTTTGACCGCTGGTTCTGCAGCCCGTCCAACCACCGCGTGCACCACGCCGTGAACGACCACTACCTGGACCGCAACTACGGCGGCATCCTGATCGTGTGGGACCGGCTCTTCGGCAGCTTCAAGGAGGAAGACGACACCTGCGTCTACGGCACCCGCAAACCCCTGAACAGCTGGGACCCGCTCTGGGCCAACGGCGAGGTGTACTGGGGCCTGCTCAAGGACAGTTGGCACACGCGCCGCTGGGCCGACAAGCTGCGCGTGTGGTTCAAGCCGCCCGGCTGGCGCCCCGCCGATGTGGCGGCGCGCTTTCCTTCTCCCGCCTTCGACATCGGCCACGTGCAGCGGTATGCGCCCCCCATGAGCCGCGGCGTGCAGGCGTTTGCCGCCGCGCAGTTCGCGCTGCTGCTGGCCGGCGTGGCCGGCTTCCTGTGGTTCACCGATGGCTGGCCACTCTCGCGCAGCGCGGTGGTGTTCGCCGTGCTGGTGGTGGCGCTGTGGGCCATCGGTGCGGTGATGCAGGGCCGCATTTCCATGGGCGAGGCGCTCATGATCGAGAGCGGCGCGCTCGCCATGGCCACCGCCGCGCTGGGCGCCACCGAGCTGCACCGCGTGTTCAAACCGCTGACCATGCTGATCGCCCTGGCCGTGGTCGCGGCACACGCCTCGGGTCGCGGCGGCCTTCGGCGCGCCGATGGGCTGCTGATGGGCGCGCTCGCGCTGTCGCTGGCCGGAGACGCCTTCCTGATGTTCCCGGGCTACTTCATCCCCGGATTGGTTTCCTTCCTGCTGGCGCACCTGGCCTACATCGCGCTGTTCCGCCAGGGCCTGCCGTGGTTCCCGAGCCGGCGCGCGCTGGCCGCCACAGTGGGCATCGGCGTGGCCATGTACGCCTTCCTCTGGCAGGGCGGTCTGCCGGCCGGCTTGCGTGCGCCGGTGGCGGCCTACGTGCTGGTGATCGCCCTCATGGCCGCGCAGGCCATTGGCCGCGCCACCCTGCTGCGCGACGGCGCGTCGTTCGCGGTAGCACTGGGCGCGGGCTTCTTCATGCTCAGCGACACCCTGCTGGCGATTAACCGCTTCGTATCGCCGTTGCCGATGTCGCAGGTCTGGGTGCTGGGCACCTACTACGCGGCGCAGGTGCTGATCGTGGTGGGGGTGTTGCGAGGCTACTCGCCGAACAGCGCGCCATCCGGTGCCGGTGGCGCCACGCCCAGGTGCCGGTAGGCCGCCAGTGTGGCGATGCGCCCGCGCGGCGTGCGCTGCAGAAAGCCCTGCTGGATCAGGTAGGGCTCGATCACGTCTTCGATCGTGTCGCGCTCCTCGCCAATGCTCGCTGCAATGTTGTCCAGCCCCACCGGCCCGCCGTCAAAGCGGTGGATCACGGCTTCGAGCAGCTTGCGGTCCATCAGGTCGAAGCCTTGCGGGTCCACGTCGAGCATGGCGAGCGCGCGGTTGGCGATGTCTTTGGTGATGGTGCCCGTGCCCTTCACGTCGGCAAAGTCGCGCACGCGGCGCAGCAGCCGGTTGGCAATGCGCGGCGTGCCGCGTGAGCGCCGCGCGATCTCGAAGCCGCCTTCGGCGTCCATCGGCGCGTTGAGCAGCCCGGCGCTGCGCGTGACGATGCGCGCCAGCTCTTCCGAGGTATAGAACTCCAGCCGCGCCACGATGCCGAAGCGGTCGCGCAGCGGGTTGGTGAGCATGCCCGCGCGCGTGGTCGCACCGACCAGCGTGAAGGGCTGCAGGTCCAGCTTGATGCTGCGCGCCGCCGGCCCTTCGCCAATCATGATGTCGATCTGGTAGTCCTCCAGCGCGGGGTACAGGATTTCCTCGACGACCGGGCTGAGCCGGTGGATCTCGTCGATGAAGAGCACGTCGTTGGCTTCGAGGTTGGTCAGCAGCGCGGCCAGGTCTTTGGGCTTCTCCAGCACCGGCCCGCTGGTCTGGCGCAGGTTCACGCCGAGCTCTTGCGCAATGATGTGGCTGAGCGTGGTCTTGCCCAGGCCGGGTGGGCCAAACAGCAGCACGTGGTCCAGCGCTTCGCTGCGCTTCCTGGCCGCGCCAATGAAGATCTCCAGTTGCTCGCGCACCTTCACCTGGCCCACGTACTCGTCGAGCAGCTTGGGGCGCAGCGCGCGCTCGATGGCCTCTTCCTTGGGCGAAGCGGGCGCGGCCGACACCATGCGGGGCGCGGGGGCGAAGTCGTCGGTCTGGATCGTCATTTACTTGGCCAATGCTTTCAGCGCGAGCTTGATGCCGTCGCTGACACCCACATCCTTGGGCAGGGCCTTGAGCGCTGCGGCGGCGTCTTTCTCGCTGTAGCCCAATGCCACCAAAGCCTGCTGGATATCACCCGCTGCGTCGCCCTGCGCGGCGGTCGCGCCCGGCAGGTTGAGGTCGGCACCGAGCTTGCCCTTGAGTTCGAGCAGCAGGCGCTCGGCGGTCTTCTTTCCGATACCGGGCACCTTGATGATGCGCCCGCTGTCCTGCGCGCTGATGGCCTGTGACAGATCGGTCACGCTCATGCCCGAGAGCACGGAGAGCGCGGTGCGCGGGCCCACGCCGCTGATCTTGATGAGCTGGCGAAAGGCCTCACGCTCGGGTGCGGTGCCAAAGCCATAGAGAATCTGGGCGTCTTCGCGCACCACGAAGTGGGTGAGCAGGGCCACCTTTTCACCGGTGGCAGGCAGGTTGTAAAACGTGCTCATGGGCACGTCCACCTCATAACCGACGCCGTGGCAGTCCAGCAGGATCTGGGGTGGGTTTTTCTCCAGCAGCGTACCGGTCAACTTGCCTATCATCGAGGGATCCTTTTCGAGGAATTATCGGCTTGATTCTCAGACACACTTTCTCTCCGCCCGACAACACGCGCATGGCGCACCTCTGCGGGCCGATGGACAGCCACATCCGCAGCATCGAGGCCGCCCTGCAGGTGAAGGTGGCCCACCGTTTCGAGCAGTTCCGCATCGAAGGCCCGAAGGCCAAGGCCACGCAGGCGCTGGAAGCGCTGCAGGCGCTGTACGAAATGGCGAGGAAGCCGATCCCCGCCGAGCAGGTGCAGCTCATGCTCAGTGGCGACACCGCGCTGGCCGACCCGGGCGACGGCGCCCTGGCCATGCAGACGCGGCGCGGCGAGGTGCGCGGGCGCACGCCCAACCAGGCGCGCTACCTGGAGAACATGGCCACCCACGACATCACCTTCGGCATCGGCCCGGCGGGTACCGGCAAGACGTACCTCGCCGTGGCCTGCGCGGTGGATGCGCTGGAGCGCAGCGCGGTGCAGCGCATCGTGCTCACGCGCCCGGCCGTGGAGGCCGGCGAGAAGCTCGGCTTTCTGCCCGGCGACCTGGGTCAGAAGGTGGACCCGTACCTGCGCCCGCTGTACGACGCGCTCTACGACCTGATGGGCGCCGACAAGGTGCAGAAGGCCTTCGAGCGGCAGCAGATCGAAATTGCCCCACTGGCCTTCATGCGCGGGCGAACGCTCAACCACGCGTTCGTGATCCTCGACGAAGCGCAGAACACCACGGTCGAGCAGATGAAGATGTTCCTCACCCGCATCGGCTTTGGCGCCAAGGCCGTCATCACCGGCGACGTGAGCCAGATCGACCTGCCGCGCACACAGCTCAGCGGCCTGATCGACGCCGAGCGCGTGCTCAAGCGCGTGCAGGGCATCGCCATCACCCGCCTCTCCAGTGCCGACGTGGTGCGCCACCCGCTGGTCGCGCGCATCGTGGACGCCTACGAAGCCCGCTCCCCGGCCATCGACGACGCGGTGGCGCCGGTCAAGCGCGCGCGCCGCAGCCCCACCTGACATGCCCCTGCCGATGCCCTCACCCGCTCGCTGTCTGCTGGCCAGCCTGGCCACGCTGCTGGCCTTCGGAGCCACCGCCCAGGTCGCCACCACGCCCGCGCCTTCGGCCGCACCGGCACCGCAGCTCATCTTCAGCAGCCAGGCGGTGCGCTACAAGTGCGACGGCGGCAGCGAGATCGAGCTGGCCTACCTCAACCTGAGCAACGGCACCACCTTCGCGGCGCTGCACCACAACGACCGCACGCTGCTGCTGCAGGGCCGCCGCGCCACCACTGGCGTGCGCTTCTTTGCGCTGGACGACCAGTCGCGCCTGAGCTGGTACACCCAGGGCATGAAGGGCGAGCTGAGCGCCATCGCTGCCGACGCGAACGCGCAAGACCAGATCCTGATGTCCAACTGTTTTGCCCAACCGGCCAAGCGCTGATGCCCCTGCACGCCCTCAGTCTGTCCCTGCAGTTCGGTGAGCTCACCGACGCCGCACCGCACCGCGCCGCGCTGCCGCGCCACTTCGTCGCGCGCTGCATCCGCCACGCGCTCGACGCGGACGCCGAAATCACCGTGCGCATCGTCGACGCCGAAGAAGGCCAGGCGCTCAACCGCGACTACCGCCAGCGCGACTACGCCACCAACGTGCTCACCTTCGACTACGCCACCGAACCGCTGGTGATGGCCGACCTGGTGCTCTGCGCGCCCGTGGTGGCCCGCGAAGCCGCCGAGCTCAAGAAGCCGCTGGCGCAGCACTACGCGCACCTGCTGGTGCACGGCACCCTGCACGCCCAGGGCTGGGACCACGAAACCAGCGAGGCCGATGCCGAGGAAATGGAAGCGCGCGAGACCGAGATCCTCGCGGGCCTCGGTCAGCCGAATCCCTACGCCTGAGCACCCCCGTTCGGCGTCAGGCGGTGATCCGCAGAGGGATCGTCACCGGTCCGTCGTTGACGAGGTGCACCTGCATGTCGGCACCAAAGCGGCCGGTGTGCACCACCGGGTGCGCCGCGCGCGCGGCCTTCACGAAGGCGTCGTAAAGCGCCTCGCCCAGCGCGGGAGGGGCCGCCCCCGTAAAGCCGGGCCGGTTGCCGCTCTTCGTGTCGGCGGCCAGGGTGAACTGGCTCACGATCAACAAGCCGCCTGCGGTGTCCTGCAAGCTCAGGTTCATCTTGCCGGCGGCGTCGCCGAAGATGCGCAACTTGAGGATCTTGGCGAGCACCTTCTCGCCCACCGCTTCGGTGTCATCGGGTTCGGCACACAACAGCACCAGCAGGCCCGCTCCGATCTGCCCCACCACCTCCCCGGCGATCTCCACGCGTGCCTGGGCCACCCGCTGCAACAGGGCAATCAAATCAGGTCCTTTTCATCGTCGAAGTGCGCTTCCACATCGCTGGGCAGCAGCTGGATGGTGGCGCGCAAGCCCGGCACCGCGCTCATGAGCGCCTGCTCCACGCTGGTGCGCACGGCGGCCGCGCGGCCCAGCGACCAGCTCGCCGGCATATGCATGTGCAGGTCGACAAAGCGCCGCTGGCCGGCCTTGCGCGTGCTGACGTGGTCGAAACGGATGATGCTGGCTTCACCCTCGGCGGACGCAAAGCCGTCCAGCGTCTGCTGGATGGAGGCGATCACCTCGGGCTCCAGCGCCTCGTCCATCAGGCCTTGTGAGGAACGCCACATGAGGTGAAAACCTTCCTTGAGGATGTTCGCCGCCACCGCCATGGCCACCAGGGGGTCGAGCCAGAGCCAGCCCGTGAAGTGCACCAGGGCGATGCCGACCACCACACCGACCGAGGTCCAGACGTCGGTGACCAGGTGTTTGCCGTCGGCCTCCAGCGCGATGGAGCGGTGCTCGCGCGCCGCACGAAACATCACCCAGGCCAGCAGGCCGTTGAGCGCGGAGCTCAGCACCGACAGCGCCAGGCCCCAGCCCACCTGCTCGATCGGTTGAGGGTCCAGCAGCCGGTGCCCGGCCACCCAGATGATGCCCAGCGCCGCCGCAATGATGAGGATGCCCTCGAAGCCCGACGAGAAATACTCCGCCTTGTGGTGACCGTAGGGGTGGTCTTCGTCGGCCGGGCGGGCGGCGATGGTCACCATCACCAGGCCGAAGATCGCGCTGGCCAGGTTCACCAGCGACTCCATCGCGTCCGACAACAGCCCCACCGAGTCGGTGATGAGCCAGGCGCCTGTTTTGAGTGCGATGGTCAGCAGGGCGACCACCACCGACGCCATGAGCAGGCGTTGGGGGGTCAGGCGTCGCGCTTGGGCAGGGGTCATGCCTGGATTGTCATGCACCTCCCTTGCCTGAAGCTGAAGGCCAGAGGCGATCCTGTGCAAGCAGTGCCAGAATGACCCGACAGGCCGCGCACATGACACCCACACCCCACCCCCCTGAAAGCCCCTCCCACAGCTTCTGGCTGGGCGAGACCGATGTCTGGCTGTTGGCCGAGGGCAAGCACCTGCGCCCCTGGCAGAAGCTGGGCGCCCACGCCACCACGCTGGACGGGCAGCGCGGCACCGCCTTTGCCGTCTGGGCGCCGCACGCGCGCCAGGTGGCGCTGGTGGGCGACTTCAACCAATGGCGCGCGCAGCCCATGCGCCTGCGCCCCGAGTGCGGGGTGTGGGAGCTGTTCGTGCCCGGCGCGGCGGTGGGCGACTGGTACAAATTCGAGGTGCAGGGCAGCGACGGCCGCCACGTCTTCAAGACCGACCCCTACGCCCGCGAAACCGAGCTGCCGCCGGGCAACGCGGCGCGCGTGTGCGAGCCCTTGCGTCCAACGCCCGAGCGAGGCAGCGCTGCCCATGAGCGGCCTGACCTGCCCATGGCCATCTACGAGGTGCACGCCGGCTCCTGGCGCCGGCCCGGCGGGCCGCACACCGTCCCCACCTGGGACGAACTCAGCACGCACCTCGTGCCCTATGTGGTGGAGATGGGGTTCACCCACATCGAACTGATGCCGGTGAGCGAACACCCGTTCTACGCCTCGTGGGGCTACCAGCCCACCGGCCTGTACGCCCCCACCGCGCGCCACGGCTCACCCGAATCGTTTCGCCGCTTCGTAGAGACGGCACACACCGCCGGCCTGAAGCTCATCCTGGACTGGGTGCCCGCGCACTTCCCCACCGACGAACACGCCCTGGCCCGCTTCGACGGCACGGCGCTGTACGAACACGCCGACCCGCGCGAAGGCTTCCACCGCGACTGGAACACCCTCATCTACAACTTCGGCCGCTTTGAAGTGCGCAACTTCCTGGTGGGCAACGCGCTGTTCTGGGTGGAGCAGTACGGCATCGACGGCCTGCGGGTGGACGCGGTGGCCTCCATGCTCTACCGCGACTACAGCCGCCCGGCCGGCGAGTGGGTGCCCAACGCGCACGGCGGGCGCGAAAACCTGGAGGCCATCGCCTTCCTGCGCGAGGTGCACGAGGTGCTGCACCAGCAGGCCCCGCGTGCCATCACCTGCGCCGAAGAGTCCACCGCCTTCCCGCGCGTGACCGGCGCCCTGTCCGAAGGCGGCCTGGGCTTCGACCACAAATGGAACATGGGCTGGATGCACGACACGCTGTCGTACTTCGCGCTCGACCCGGTCCACCGCCGCTGGCATCACCACAAGCTCACCTTCGCGATGATGTACGCGCACACCGAAAACTACGTGCTGCCGCTCTCGCACGACGAGGTGGTGCACGGCAAGGGCTCCCTGCTCCACAAGATGGCCGGCGACCGCTGGCAACAGCTGGCCAACCTGCGCGCGCTGTACGCCTGGATGTACGCGCACCCGGGCAAGAAGCTGCTCTTCATGGGCGCCGAGCTGGCCCAGCCCACCGAGTGGAACCACGACGCCGAGCTGCCCTGGCACCTGTTGCAGGAGCCGGCGCACGCCGGCATGCAGCACCTCGTGCGCGACCTCAACCACGTCTACCGCAGCGCCCCGGCCCTGCACGCACGCGACACCGACCCCCACAGCTTCCAGTGGCTGGTGGTGGACGACGCGGACCACTCGGTGCTGGCCTTCGCGCGCTACGGCCACGCGCTCGAAGACACGGTGGTGGTCATTGCCAACCTCACGCCCCTGGTGCGCCACGGCTACCGCGTGGGCCTGCCGCACGGCGGGCACTGGCAGGAGCGGCTCAACACCGACTCCAGCCACTACGGCGGCAGCAACGTGGGCAACCACGGCCGCGTGCAAGCTGAAGACAACGCGCAACACGGGCAGCGCTGGTCGGCCAGCTTCACGCTGCCACCGCTCGGCGTGCTCTGGCTGCAACCGGAGGTGGGTGCATGACCGCCGGCACCGCGCCGGCCCTCGGTGCCCATCTGCGCCAGCAGGCCGGCATCGACGGCGTGAACTTCTCGGTGTGGGCCCCCGATGCGCACGGCATCGACCTGTGCCTCTTCGAACCCGGCGCAGCCAGCGAAAGCCGGCGCGTGGCCCTGCGGCCAGCGGGCGACGGCCTCTGGGCGGCCTTCGTGCCCGGCCTGGCCGCCGGCCAGCACTACGGCCTGCGCGCCAGCGGCCCGTGGCAGCCCGAGGCGGGCCACCGCTTCAACCCGGCGCGCCTGCTGCTCGACCCCTGGGCGCTGGCGCTGGTGGGCGACACCGAACGCCTGGCCTTGCAGACCGGCCATGCCTGCGCCGATCCGCTGCACCCCACGCAGCCCTGGGGCGAGCACCAGCCCGACCCGGCCGACAACGCCGCCCACATGCCGCGCTGCGTGGTGGTGGACGCGCAGGCCGAGCTGAGCGCCGCGCAGCGCATCGCGCCCCGCCCCGCCATTGCCCGTGACCGCGTGGTGATCTACGAGGCGCATGTGAAAGCCCTCACCCGCCTGCACCCTGAGGTGCCTGAGGAGCAGCGCGGCACCTACGCCGCGCTGGCGCACCCAGCCGTGGTGCAGCACCTGCAGCGCCTGGGCATCACCACCGTGTGCTTGCTGCCGGTGCACCAGCACATCAGCGAGCGCCACCTGCTCGAACGGGGCTTGAGCAACCACTGGGGCTACAACACGCTCAACGCGTTCGCCCCCGAGCCGGCCTACGCGGCCGCCCCAGCCGACGACCCCGCCGCCGTGCGCGCCGAGTTCCGCCACATGGTCGACACCCTGCACCGCGCCGGCATCGAGGTGGTGCTCGACGTGGTGTTCAACCACACCGCCGAAAGCGATCTGAATGGCCCCACGCTGAGCTGGCGCGGCCTCGCTCAGAACCGCTGGTACGCCATGGGCGAGCGCGGCGTGCCGCACAACTTCAGCGGCACCGGCAACAGCCTGGCGTTCAGCGAACCGCGCGTGCTGCAGTGGGTGATGGACAGCCTGCGCTGGTGGGTACAGGCCTTCGGTGTAGACGGTTTCCGGTTTGACCTCGCCGTCTCGCTCGGCCGCGACGCAGCCCTTGGCCATGCGTTCAACCCGCGCAGCGCCCTGCTCAGCGCCATGGCGCAAGACCCGGTTCTGCGCAGCGTGCGACTCATCGCCGAGCCGTGGGACGTGGGCCCGGGCGGCTACCACACCGGCGGGTTCGACGCTGGCTGGCTGGAGTGGAACGACCGCTTTCGCGACGGCGTGCGCGCCTTCTGGCTCGGCCACGCGGGCACGCGCGGCGAGCTCGCCACCCGCACCTGCGCCAGCGCCGACCTGTTCCACCGCCAGGGCCGCCTGCCCACCGCCAGCGTGAACATGGTCACCGCGCACGACGGCTTCAACCTCGCCGACCTCACCGCCTACCAGCACAAGCACAACGCCGCCAACGGCGAGGACAACCGCGACGGCCACGGCCACAACCTGAGCGCCAACGGCGGCGTGGAAGGCACCACCGACGACCCTGCCGTGCTGCACCGCCGCGCCCTCTGGCGGCGCGCCCTCCTGGCCACGCTCTTCTGCGCACAGGGCACGCCCCAGCTGCTGGCCGGCGACGAGCTCGGCCACAGCCAGCAGGGCAACAACAATGTGTATTGCCAGGACAACGCCATCACCTGGCTGGACTGGGCACAGGCCGACGCCTCGCTGACCGGTTTCGTGGCCGGCCTGGCCGCACTGCGGCGCCAGCACCCGGGCCTGCGCCACGCGTGTTGGTTTGAAGGCCCGGGCGACGCCCCCCACACCGCCCCGCCCCACACCGCCCCGCCCGACATCGCCTGGCTCGACACCGACGGCCATCCCATGACGCCCGAGGCCTGGCAGGCCCACGACCGCCGCACCCTGACGGCCCTCATCACCGTGGGCGACGACGGAGCCGCGCCCACGGAACGCCTGTGCGTGGTCTGGCATGCCGGTCCCGGCACCATCACCTTGCCGCTCCCCGGCGGGAAATGGACCGTGGTGATGGACAGCGCAGACGCCGCCGTGAACCTCGACCACCCCGCCACCGAAGCCGGCCACACCACGCTCAACGAGACCGGCGTGCGCGTGCTGGTCCAAGGCTTGCATGTGCCCGAGGGTCATTCCCCCGGCCGTTCATGAACACCACCGTCCACCCCCTGCTTTCGCGCCGCACCAGCGGTGTGCTGCTGCACATCACCAGCCTGCCCGGCCCCCACGGCTCGGGCGACTTCGGCGTGGGTGCGCGCCATTTCGTGGACTGGCTGGTGTCCGCCGGCCAGTCGCTGTGGCAGATCCTGCCGCTGTCGCCCGCCGGCCCGGGCAACTCGCCGTACCAGAGCGTCTCGGCCTTTGCCGGCAGTCCGCTCCTCGTCGACCTCGAAGACCTGGTGCAGATGGGCTGGCTGCCCTGGATGCCCACGCAGGGCTTCGACCACCACCGCTGCGATTTCGAGCGCGTGGCACCCTGGCGCATGGCCAGCCTGCGCAAGGCCTGGGACGGCTTCAACCTGCGCGCCACGCCCGAGAGCCGCGCGGCGCTGGCCGACTTCTGCACCGAACACGCCCACTGGCTCGACGACTACGCCCTCTTCATGGTGCTCAGCGAACGACATGTCGGCAGCTGGCCGCAGTGGCCCGCACCGCTGGCCCGGCGCGACGCGCAGGCGCTGGACGAGGTGCGGCAGCAATCGCCCAAGGCGCTCGGGTTCTGGCAGTTCGTGCAGTGGCGCTTCTGGGTGCAGTGGCAGGCGCTGCGCGGCTACGCGCACAGCCGGGGTGTGCAGATCGTGGGCGACGCGCCCATCTTTGTGGCGCACCACAGCGCGGATGTGTGGGCCCACGCAGGCCAGTTCCTGCTCGATGACGACTTCGAGCCCCAGGTGGTGGCCGGCGTGCCGCCCGACTACTTCAGCGCCACCGGCCAGCGCTGGGGCAACCCGCTCTACAACTGGCCAGCGATGGCGCAGAACGGCTACCGCTGGTGGAAGGACCGCGTGGCGCACCTCTTCAAGCAGGTCGATGTGGTGCGGCTGGACCACTTCCGCGGCTTCGAGGCGCACTGGGAAATCCCGGCCAGCGAACCCACCGCCGTGGCCGGGCAGTGGCAAACCGGCCCGGGCCTGCCGTTCTTTGCCGAGCTGCAGCAAGAGCTGGGGCCGCTGGCCATCATCGCGGAAGACCTGGGCCTGATCACGCCCGAGGTGAACGCGCTGCGCGAGGCCTGCGGCTACCCCGGCATGCGCATCCTGCAGTTCGCCTTTGGCGGTGGCCCGGGCAACCCCTACCTGCCGCACAACCTCGAGCCCAACTGCGTGGCCTACACCGGCACGCACGACAACGACACCACGCTGGGCTGGTGGCGCACCGCGTCCAGCCACGACAAGGCCACCGCACGCGCCTACCTCGGCCCGGCGGTGGACACCGAGCCGCACTGGACGCTGATCCACGCGCTGTCGCAGACGGTGGCACACACCGTGGTGCTGCCGTTCCAGGATGTCCTGGGCCTGGATGGCAAACACCGCATGAACACACCCGGACAGGCCACCGGCTGCTGGGAGTGGCGCTTCGACTGGCGCCAGATCGACCACCGCCCGGCCGAGCGCCTGCTGGCCATGGTGCGGGCACACGGCCGAATACCCTGAACGCCCCGCACCCCTTCCACCATTTCCACTGCGCACCAAGACGCACACCCACCACCCCCACCGGAGACACGCATGGAAAAGAACTCGCCCCAGCAACTGGCCAAACGCACCATTGCCCTGGTGCTGGCGGGCGGACGCGGCTCGCGCCTGCACGCCCTGACCGACCGGCGCGCCAAGCCCGCCGTCTACTTCGGCGGCAAGTTCCGCATCGTCGACTTCGCGCTCTCCAACTGCCTGAACTCGGGCGTGCGCCGCATCGGCGTGCTCACGCAGTACAAGTCGCACAGCCTGCTGCGCCACCTGCAACGCGGATGGAGCTTCCTGCGCAATGAGTTCAACGAATTCATCGACCTGCTGCCCGCCCAGCAGCGCATGGACGACGAGAGCTGGTACCTGGGCACGGCCGACGCGGTCTACCAGAACCTGGACATCCTGCGCGCCCACAAGCCCGACTACATCCTCGTGCTCGCAGGCGACCACATCTACAAGATGGACTACGCCGACCTGATCGCCGACCACGTGGCCATGGGCAAGAAGTGCACCGTGGCCTGCATCGAGGTGCCCCTGGCCGAGGCCACGGCCTTCGGCGTCATGGACATCGACGCCAACCGCCACATCGTGCGCTTCCTGGAGAAGCCGGCCCAGCCGCCGCCCATGCCGGGCAAGCCCGACACCGCGCTGGCCAGCATGGGCGTGTACGTGTTCAACACCGAGCACCTGTTCGAGGCGCTCCAGCGCGACTCGGGCACCGCCGGCTCCAGCCGCGATTTCGGCAAGGACATCATCCCGGCCATGGTGGCCGCCGGCGAGGCGGTGGCCCACCCCTTCGGCATGTCGTGCGTGAAGAGTTCGCCCGAGGCGCCAGCCTACTGGCGCGATGTGGGCACGGTCGACGCCTACTGGGCGGCCAACCTCGACCTCACGGGCACGATTCCCGAGCTCGACATGTACGACCGCGAATGGCCGATCTGGACCTACCAGGAGCAGCTGCCACCGGCCAAGTTCGTGTTTGATGACGACGGCCGCCGGGGCTGTGCGGTGGACTCGCTGGTCTCGGGTGGCTGCATCATCTCGGGCGCGCTGGTGCGCCGCTCGGTGCTGTTTTCCAAGGTTCGCGTCCACTCGTTCGCCACCGTGGAAGAATCCGTGATCCTGCCCGAGGTCGACATCGGACGCAGCTGCGAACTGCGCAAGGTGGTGATCGACAACGGCTGTGTGATCCCCGATGGCATGAAGATCGGCGTGGACGCGGCAGAAGACGCGCGGCGCTTCTTCCGCACCGACAACGGCGTGGTGCTCGTCACCCGCGCCATGCTCGACAAACTGGAATGAACCCCAAGATCCTCTACGTCTGCTCCGAGGTGTTCCCGCTGCTCAAGACCGGCGGGCTGGCCGATGTGAGCGCAGGCTTGCCGCCCGCCCTGCGGGCCCTGGGCGCCGACGTGCGCCTATTGCTGCCGGCCTTCCCCGGCGTGGTCGCAGGCGTCACGCCCGAAGGCCCCACGCTGCTCGTGCCCGCCGGGGGCAGCCCGGGCCTGCCTTCAGGTCTCGGCCCGCAGGCCACGTCGGCCCACGGGCCCACGCCCTGGCTGCGCGCCGGGCGCATCACCGACAGCGGCGTGCCGGTGTGGCTGCTGCACGCGCCCGGGCTCTACGAGCGCAGCGGCAACCCCTACCTGGACGCCTCGGGCCAGCCCTGGCCCGACAGCGCGGAGCAATTCGCCTGGCTGGGCTGGGCCGCAGCCCTGCTCGGTACCGGGCTGAGCGCCGCCTGGCGACCCGACGTGGTGCACGGCCACGACTGGCACACCGGCCTGGCGTTCGCCTACCTGCGCGAGCTGGCGCGCACGGCGGAGCACCGCCCGGCCACCGTCTTCACCGTGCACAACCTCGCGTACCAGGGCGTGTTCAACGCCAGCCTGCGCCCGCGCCTGGGGCTGCCCGACAGCCTCTTCCACCTGCAGGGGCTGGAGTTCCACGGCCACATCAGCTTCATGAAGGCGGGGCTGAAGTACAGCGACGCCATCACCACCGTGAGCCCGACCTATGCGCGCGAGATCACCGGCCCCGAGCAGGGCTGCGGGCTTGACGGCGTGTTGCGCCAGCGGCAGGCGCAGCTGCACGGCATCCTGAACGGCGTGGACGACGCGGTGTGGAACCCACAAACCGACCCACTGGTGCAACCGGGCTTTGAGGCCGGGCACATGGAGGGCAAGGCCCAGGCCAAGGCCCGGCTGCAACAACGCCTGGGCCTGCAGCCGCGGCCTGATGCGCTGCTGTTCTCGGTGGTGAGCCGACTCACCGAGCAAAAGGGCCTGCACCTGCTGCCCGCGGTGGTCGACGAACTGGTGGGTCGCGGCGGGCAACTCGCGGTGCTGGGCTCGGGCGATGCGGCCATCGAGCAGGCGCTGCGCGCCTGTGCCCAGCGCCACCCCGAACAGGTCGCCCTCACCGTGGGGTACGACGAGGCGCTGGCGCACAGCGTGATCGCTGGCGCCGACGTGATCCTGCTGCCCTCGCGCTTCGAGCCCTGTGGCCTCACCCAGCTCTACGGCCTGCGCTACGGCACGCTCCCTCTGGTGCGCGCCGTGGGCGGGCTGGCCGACACCGTGGTCGACTGCAGCCTGGAAAACCTGGCCGATGGCAGCGCCAGCGGCTTCGTCTTCCGCGACCTCGACGTGCCCGGGCTGACGGCGGCCGTGAAGCGCGCCTTCGCGTTGCAGCGCCGCCCGGCCGAATGGCTTGCCGTGCAGCAGCACGCCATGGCGCTGCGCTTTGACTGGGCGCGCGCGGCCGCCGAGTACCTGAGCGTCTACCGCGCCGCGATGCCCGCCCCAGCCCGCGCCTGAGCGGTCAGCACGTTTATTGCTTCTGCCTTTCGCACCCACCCGCATCCCCACCGCCATGTCCGACACCACGCCCACCCACGATCCCGTCCCGTTCGAATACGACCACCTGGACAACAGCGTGGACGCCTTGCGAAAGTCGATCGCCAACCGCTTGATCTACTCGGTGGGCCGCGATCCGCGCTCGGCCACCCGGCGCGACTGGCTCTTTGCCCTGTTCCACGCCGTGCGCGACCGCATGATGCACCGCTGGCGCGAGACGCTCGCCACCGCACAGGACAGCGACGCCAAGCGTGTGTACTACCTCTCGATGGAATTCCTCACCGGCCGCGCGCTCACCAACGCGATGCTCTCGGTGGGCATCCTGGACGACGCCCGCACCGCCTGCACCCAGCTGGGCGCCGACTTCGATGCGCTGATCGATCTGGAAACCGATGCCGGCCTGGGCAACGGCGGCCTGGGCCGCCTGGCCGCGTGTTTCCTCGACTCCATGGCCACGGTGGGCGTGCCCGGCATGGGCTACGGCATCCGCTACGACTACGGCATGTTTGCCCAGCGCATCGTGGACGGCCGGCAGGTGGAAGAGCCCGACTACTGGCTGATGAACGGCAACCCCTGGGAATTCATGCGCCCCGAGTTCAGCTACACGGTGCAGTTCGGCGGGCGCCTGGTGCAGTCGGCCGACCAGGTGCGCTGGGTCGAAACCGACGACGTGATCGCCACCGCGTACGACACCGGCGTGCCCGGCCACGAGCTCAGCAGCGTGGCCACCATGCGGCTGTGGACCGCGCGCGCCACCAGCGGCATCAACCTCGACGCCTTCAACAAGGGCGACTACATGCGCGCCGTGGAGGCGAAGAACGCCTCGGAAAACGTCTCGCGCGTGCTCTACCCGGACGACAGCACCGACCACGGCAAGGAGCTGCGCCTGCGCCAGGAGTACTTCTTCGTCAGCGCCTCGCTGCAAGACATCGTGCGCCGCTTCAAGCGGCACCAGGGCGACTTCGCGATCTTTGCCGACCGCGTGGCGATCCACCTCAACGACACGCACCCGGCACTGGCCGTGCCCGAGCTCATGCGCCTGCTGGTCGACGAGCAAGGCCTGGAATGGGACACCGCCTGGGACATCTGCAAACGGGTGTTCAGCTACACCAACCACACCCTGATGCAGGAAGCGCTGGAGACCTGGCCGGTCGATCTGATGGGCCGCCTGCTGCCGCGCCACCTGCGCATCATTTACGACCTCAACGCCAACTTCCTGGCCGAGGTGCACGCGCGTTTTCCCGGCGAAAACGACCTGCTGCGCCGCGTGTCGCTGATCGACGAACGCGGCCAGCGCCGCGTGCGCATGGCGTACCTGTCGGTGCTCGCCAGCCACAAGGTCAATGGCGTGTCGGCCCTGCACAGCCAGCTCATGGTGCAGACCATCTTTGCCGACTTCGCGCGTCTCTACCCCGAGCGCTTCTGCAACAAGACCAACGGCATCACGCCCCGGCGCTGGCTCTCGCAGGCCAACCGGCCGCTGGCCGCCCTGGTCGATGCGCGCATCGGCACCACCTGGCGGCGCAACCTCGACGAGCTCTCGCAGTTGCGCGCGTTCGCCACCGACCCCGAATTCGTCAGCGCCTTCCAGGACGCCAAGGCGCAGAACAAGCGCCGGCTGGCCGAGCGCATCGGCGCCGAGACCGGCGTGATCGTCAACCCCAACAGCCTGTTCGACGTGCAGATCAAACGCATGCACGAGTACAAGCGCCAGCTGCTCAACGTACTGCACGTGGTTACGCGCTACCAGCAGATCCTGGCGAATCCGAACGCCGACTGGGTGCCGCGCACGGTGGTGTTTGCCGGCAAGGCGGCCTCGGCCTATTACATGGCCAAGCTGGTGATCAAGCTCATCAACGACGTGGCGCGCGTGGTCAACCACGACAAGCGCATAGGCGACAAGCTCAAGGTGGTGTTCATCCCCAACTACCGCGTGTCGCTGGCCGAGGTGATCATCCCCGCGGCCGACCTGTCCGAGCAGATTTCCACCGCCGGCACCGAGGCCTCGGGCACCGGCAACATGAAGTTCGCGCTCAACGGAGCGCTCACCATCGGCACCTGGGACGGCGCCAACATCGAGATCGCCGAACACGTGGGGCTGGAGCACATCTTCATCTTCGGCCACCGCACCGAACAGGTGGCCGCCCTGCGCGCCAGCGGCTACAACCCGCGCCGCTACTACGACCACAACTACGACCTCAAGACCGCCATCGACCGCATCGCCGAGGGCGCGTTCAGCCCCGAAGAACCTGGCCGCTTTCACGACATCACGCACACGCTGCTGGAGTCCGACTACTACCTGCTGCTGGCCGACTACACCGACTACCTGGCCACGCAACACAAGGTCGACGCGCTCTACCGCAACCCTGCTGAGTGGACCCGACACGCCGTGATGAACGTGGCGGGCATGGGCGCCTTCTCGTCGGACCGCACCATCCGCGAATACGCCAGCGAGATCTGGAACGTCAAGCCGCTGTTCCAGTAGCCCCCACGCTCCGCCGCTGCGCGGGTCGCTGCCCCCGAGGGGGCTGGGCCTGCCTTGGGGCGGCCCGGCGGCTGGCCCTGGAGGGTATTGCCCCCACGCTCCGCCGCTGCGCGGGTCGCTGCCCCCCGAGGGGGCTGGGCCTGCCTTGGGGCGGCCCGGCGGCTGGCCCGCTGACCCCCACGCTGCGTCGGAGCCGATCAAAGTGGAGATGCTGGGTGTGGGGCAGCTGGTGGCGGGCTATGGCGCGGAGCCGGTGCTGCATGGCATTTCGCTGGCGGTGCGGCGGGGCGAGGCCGTGGCCTTGCTGGGCGCCAATGGCGCGGGCAAGTCCACGCTGATGCGCGCGCTCAGCGGGCTGCACCGGCCGCTGTCGGGCGGTGGCATTCACCTGGAGGGTGAAGACCTGTCGCAGGCCGGCACCGAAGCCATCGTGGCGCGCGGCATGGTGCTGGTGCCCGAAGGCCGACAGGTGTTCCCCGAGCTGAGCGTGCTCGACAACATCCGCCTGGGCGCCTTCCTGCACCCCGAAGGCCGAGAGGCGCGGGTGGAAGAGATGTTGCAGCGCTTCCCGCGCCTGCGCGAGCGGCTGCACCAGAGGGCGGGCCTGCTCTCAGGCGGTGAACAGCAGATGCTGGCGATTGCGCGCGCGCTCATGTCGCGACCGCGCATCCTGTTGCTCGACGAGCCCTCGCTGGGGTTGGCCCCCAAGGTGATCGAAGAGCTGTTTGCCTCGCTCGACCGCCTGCGCAGCGAAGGCATGACCCTGCTGCTGGTGGACCAGATGGCGGGCCTGGCGCTCGCGCTGGCCGACCGCGCCTACGTGATGGAGAGTGGCCACATCGTGGCCCAGGGCAGCTCGGCCGAGATCGCGGCCGACGCGTCGCTGGCCAAGGCGTACCTGGGCGCTCACTGAGCCGCGCGGCCGCGCCACAGCGCAGCGCCCGCCAGCAGCGCAGCGGCCGCAGGCACGGCCGCCTGCGCCGAGCCCATGGTGGCCAGCGTGGCCGCGCTCACCGCGAGCCAGGCCATGGCGCCTGCCACGAGCAAGCCTTGCCACACGCGCGGCCCGCCGCCCACGCACAACAAGAGGCCCAGCGTGGCGATGGCGGTCGGGTCGGGCGCCAGGCCGATCACCTCGGCCTGCGACCAGGGCCGCCCAAACAGCAGGCCCAGCGCGGGGTGCGCGAGCAGCGCCCACAGCAGCAGGGCCAGCCCACCGGCGCGGCGCCCGCGCGACGGCGCGGCGTGCAACGCGCTGCGCGACGACAGCGCCAGCAGCCCCAGCGCCTGCGCGGCAAAGCCCCACGCGAAGCCACTGGCGGCCCAGTTGATGGGCGCGTACCGCTGCCACATGAAAGCCCACGCCACGAACACCCATGCCGCCGCAGCGGCGAACACCCCCACCCGCAGCGTCGGCCCGTGGCGCCGCCACACCCCCACGACCAGCAGCGCTGTCAGCGCGCAGAAGATCGCCTGCGCCGGCCACCACGCTTCGTTGTGCAGTTCGAACAGCCGCCAGTACGTGCGCGGCGCGAACATCAGAAAGTCAGAAGGCCGGTAGGTCCACCACTCGCTCATGGCGCGGGCCTACAGCGCGGCCACATCGCGCGCCATGCGTGCGCGCAGCGCGGCGTCGGGCAGGGGGCCGCGCGCGGCGGCCATGTTTTGCCGCAGGTGGGCCACCTGGCTGGTGGCCGGAATGGCGCAGGTCACGCCCGGGTGCGACACCACAAACTTCAGCGCCACCTGCGCCCAGTGTTCGCAGCCGAGGTTTTTCGCCCAGCCCGGCAGCGGGTGGCGCGCCAGCTGGTCGAGCAGGGCGCCTTCGCGAAACGGGCGGTTCACCAGCACCGCGATGCCGCGCTCCTGCGCCAGCGGCAGCAGGCGCTGCTCGGCCTCGCGGTCCAGCAGGTTGTAGGAGAGCTGCACGAAGTCGATGGGCTGCGTGCGCATGATGCGTTCGAGCTCGGCATGGCGCCGCCCCTCTGAGGTGCTGATGCCCACATACCGCAGGCGGCCACGGGCCTTCATGTCGAACAGGCGCGGCAGGTGCGCCTCCCAGGCCAGCAGGTTGTGCACCTGCATCAGGTCGAACCGGGGCACGCCCCAGAAGCCGCGCGAGGCTTCCATCTGCGCGGCACCGCGCGCCGCGTCGCCCACCCAGACCTTCTCGGCGGAAAACAGCGTGGCGGGCTGCTGCAGTTTGGCCAGCGCGTGGCCGATGGTCGGTTGCGACGAGCCGTACATGGGCGAGCTGTCGATGAGACGCCCACCCGCCTCGAAGAAGGCGCGCACCACCTCCGCGCAGGCATCGCGCGCCCGCGCGTCGTTGCCCACGTTGAAGGTGATCCAGCTGCCCAGGCCCACCACCGGCAGGGCTTCGCCGCTGGAGGGGATGCGGCGGGTGATCAGGCCACCCGCGGTGGCTTGCGCGTTCGACACCATCGGCCAAGCGATGGTCAGTGCAGCGGCACCGAGTGCGCCGCCCAGCCAGTGCCGTCGGCCGGGTGCGAAAAGCGCAGGTGCGCAGGTGGGGGGTGTCTTCATGCCGATCGGACGTGATGTGGGCCCCGAAGTTCCGCCGCCGGGGTCTCATGGTCAGGCTTCTCGCCGCTGGCACACCCGACTTGAGTCGGGTCCTGCCGTTGCCCCCGGTTTTTATACTGCGTTGATCAGACAGCAGCGAGGCCGTCCCACCAGAAACGCGGATGAGCCGAGCCCTTCAGGAACACGCCACATGAAATGTCCAGTAACGCTGTCTTTGGCGGGCCTGTGCTGGCCGCTGGCCGCCGTCGCGTGCCCCATCGGCATGCAGTTCAACGGAAACGGCTGCAGCCCCCCGTACGAGTACACCGGCTGGGACTTGATGCGCGACCGGCGGGCGGCCATCGAGGCCATTGGGTCCCATCGTCAGCCTTCCGGCCCGCCGCTCACCGCCGAGCAGGCGCGCAAACTCGACGAGAACATGAAGCAGCGGGAAAAAGAAAAAGAGGAAAAAAGGAAGGTGCTTGCGCAGGGCGTCTGGGCGGTCGAATCCCTGCCCACACCAGAAGGGAATCTGTGCGCGGCGGTGTTCTCCAAATACACCTTCGAATACCGGGAGTACAAGCCGGAGCATGGCGGGCTCGTAACCATCATGGGATTCCAGAACCCCAAGCCCGATGCATGGCTGATTTTTCATGGTGTGGGGCTGCCCAAGTCACCCCAAGTCGAGAAGATCCGGATCACCCTTCAGCAGGACGAGGAACCTGCCCAGACCCTGCAGGTGTTCAATTACCGGGAGTCCAGGGAGGTGGGCACGATCATGTTTGCTGTGCCCGGGCTGATCGCCATGCTCAATGGCATGAGCGACACGCAAAGATTCAGGTTGTCCGACAACGGGAAACTGCTGTTGGACCTCCAATGGCACAGCGCCGCGCCGGTGATCGAGAAACTGAAGCAGTGCGCCAGATAACGCGGCGCTGCCTTGCTCAGCCGCCTGCCATCACCTTGCGCACCGCCGCGCGCTCGCCCACGGCCTTGAGCCAGCGGTCGGTGGCAGGGGTGTCGCCCAGCGCGCCTCGGGAGAGGTCTTTCACGCGTTTGAGCCAACCGGCGGTGGAGCAGAACGACGGGATGTCGGCCACGGAGTAGTTGCCCGCCAGGAATTCGACTTCCGACAGGCGCTTTTCCTGCACCTTGAACATGCGCACGCAGTCGCTGGTGAAGCGCTCGATGGCCGAGGGCAGCTGCTCGGGTGCGTCCACAAAGTGGTGCAGCTGTGGCAGCGCACCGCCCAGGCTGCTGGTGCCCCAGATGAGCCACGCCATGGTGTTGGCGCGCGCGGCGGGCTCGGTGGGCAGCAGGCGCCCCGATGCCTCGGCCAGGTAGAGCAGGATGGCGGCGGTTTCGAACACCGCCACCGGCCCGGTGGGCGTGTGGTCGACGATGGCCGGGATCTTGTTGTTGGGCGAGATCTTCAGGAAGGCGGGCGCGAACTGCTCGCCCTTCGTGATGTCCACGGTGCGCACCGTGTACTCGGCGCCGGCTTCCTCCAGCATGATCTGCGCCTTGCGGCTGTTGGGGCCTGGCCAGGTGTAGAAGTCGATCATGTCGGGGCTCCTCAGGCGGCCACGGTCTTGGCGTCGATCAGCTCGATCTTGTAGCCATCAGGGTCTTGCAGAAAGGCCAGCACCAGGGTGTCGTTCTTCATGGGGCCCGCCTCGCGGATGACCTTGGCGCCTTTGGCCTTGAGCTCGTCGCACACCTTGTAGATGTCTTCCACGGCGATGGCGATGTGGCCGTAGCCGTTGCCCAGGTCGTAGTCGGTGGGCTGGTCCCAGTTGTGGGTGAGCTCGATCACGGCGTGGTCGATCTCGGCGCCGTAGCCCACGAAGGCCAGCGAGAAACGGCCCTCGGGGTAGTCCTTGCGGCGCAGCAGCTTCATGCCGAGCAGGCGCGTGTAGAAGTCGAGCGAGGCGTCGAGGTCGCGCACGCGGATCATGGTGTGCATCACGCGGTGCGGGGTGGTGGAAGAGGTCATGTGTCGTCTCCGTCGGGGTTCATCGTGGTTCGATTTCTGCCTTTGAGTTGCAGTATCAACTCAAAGCCTAACGATTGTGAGTTGCCATGTCAACCGTGTTTTGACTGACTTGTGTTCACGGGTTGTCATGTCAACAATGTGGGCATTTCCGCCAAAGACCGAGGAGACACCATGACGCAAGCCGATGCATTTCAGATAGACGTGCCGCAGGCCATGACCGACCGCATCACCCAGCGGCTTGAAGGCTACGAATGGCCGCGCCTGCCGGGCGGTGAGCCCTGGAAGATGGGCATGGACGAGGCCGGCCTGCGTGGGCTGGTGGACCATTGGCTGCATGGCTTTGACGCCGCCGCCCAGCTGCAGCGGCTCAACCGCCAGCCGCAGTACCGCGCGCAGGCCGGCGGCGTCGGCCTGCACTTTGTGCACCACCGGGGCCAGGGCGACCGGGGGCTTCCGCTGGTGCTGCTGCACGGCTGGCCCAGCAGCTACCTGGAGTACCTGGACGTGGCCGAAGCGCTCGCGCGGGACCACGACGTGGTGGTGGTGTCGTTGCCCAACACGGGGTTTTCTGAACAGACCGCCACGCTGATGGGCCCGCGCGCGATGGCGCACGCGGTGCACGCGCTCATGACCGGGGTGCTGGGCTACACCCGCTATGTGGCGCACGGCTCCGACTGGGGGTCCATCCTCGCGAGCTGGCTGGGCAACGACTTCCCGGCCGAGGTGGCGGGCATTCACATGAGCATGATCAGCCCGCGCTTCGTGGCGGGCGCGGTGCAGGGCCCCGAGGAGCAGCAATGGCTGGCCGGCTTTCGTGAACGCTTCGAGGACGACGGCGCGTACTTCCGCCAGCAGACGTCGCGGCCGCACACGCTGGCCTTCTTGCTGGCCGACAGTCCGGTGGGCTTGATGGCCTGGCAGGCCGAGAAGTTCATGGCCTGGTCCGACCCGGCCCTGGGCAGCGCCAGCGAGAAGATCGCCCAGCCCGCCTGGAAAGACCGCCTCGTGCTCAACACCTGGCTGCAGCTGGTGAGCGGTACCGCAGCGTCCGCCACGCTGATCTACCGGGGGCTGGCGGTGGAGGGCGCACCGGGCTTTCCGCAGGGCGGGCGGGTGAACGTGCCGGTGGCCATTGCCGCCATGCGCGACCCGGCCTTTCCCGCGCCGCCGCGCTCGCTGGTGGAGCGCGTGTACCGCGTGGAGCGCTGGAGCGACTACGCGCACGGCGGGCACTTTCCCGGGTACGAAGCGCCCGACCTGCTGGGCGCCGATCTGCGGGCCTTCGCGCAGGCGTTGTAAGGCGCTGGAGGAGCCCGGGTTGCAGTGGCAACAGGTAAAGTAGCGGCCTGTTTCAATCTCCCGGAAAGTGGATTCACGATGGCGACACGGCGCGGCAACACGGCGGTGCGACAAGGGCGCAAGGTGCTCAACCTCTCGGGGTACGTCACCTTCTATTTCACGGTGCTGGCCAACAAGCTCTCCAGTGGGGCGTCCCGCCTGTACCTCAAGCGTTACGACATCGGCATCATCGAGTGGCGCGTCATGGCCATGCTGGCGGTGGAGCCCCGCATCTCGCCAGTGCGCATCTGCCAGATCATTGGCCTGGACAAAGGGGCGGTGAGCCGCGAGATGCGCAAGCTCGAAGCCAAGGGCTACCTCTCCATCGACGAAGACCCCGAGAGCACCCGCCGGCGCACGCTGGAGCTCACGCCGCAGGGTTATGCGATTCACGACGAAATCATCCGCACGGCGCTGGAGCGCGAGCGCCGCCTGCTCAAGGGCTTGTCGGCCGAAGAAGTCGAGACGCTGCTGAACCTGCTGGTGCGCACGACGGCCAACATCCCCTTCGTCAACGAGTACGAGCCACCTGCCGAGGCGCAGAGCCCCGTCGCGCGCAAGAAGAAGGCCTGAGGAGCGCCCGCCGGCTTTCAAGGCGCTGCCCTGTGGTCAGAGGTCCAGCACCAGCGTGCCGCGACCGCGCGAACAGCACGGCGTGATCTGGTCACCCCGGCTGCGCTCGGAAGCTGTGAGGAAACTGTCGCGGTGCTCGATGTCCCCCGAGACCACGCGCGTGACACAGGTGCCGCAGATGCCTTGTTCACACGACACGGGAATGCAAACGCCATGGCGCTCCAGCGCGCTGGTGATCGACGCCTGCGGGCCGATCTCGATGCGCTGACCGGTCGAGGCAATCTCCACGCAAAAGGCTTGGCCCGAGGCCGCAGACACAGCCGAGAAGTGCTCGACGTGGAGGTGGGCTTCGGGCCAGCCGTGTGCGCGGGCGGCCTGGCAGACATGCTCGATGAAGCCCTTGGGGCCGCACACATACAGGTGCGTGCCGGCCGGGTCTTCCTGCGCGAGGCGGTCCATCTGCAGGCGTTGTTCGGGGGCGCCGTCGTCCAGGTGCAGCCGCGTGCGTGCGGCGTACGGCGCCACGGTGAGCTGGTCCAGAAAGGCGGCGTGGCGGGCCGAGCGCGCGCAGTAGATGAGCTCGAAGTCCTCGTGCGTCTGCCACAGCGCCTCGGCCATGCTCAGCATGGGCGTGATGCCGATGCCCCCGGCAAACAGCAGCGTGCGCCGGGCCGGGGCGAGCGCAAAGAGGTTGCGCGGTGTGCCCACGGTGATCGTGTCGCCCTGCGCAAAGCGCTGGTGCATGGCCGCCGAGCCGCCGCGGGAGTTGGGCTCCAGCAGGATGCCCAGCACATAGCGGTCGGTGTCGGTGGGCGCGTTGCACAGCGAGTACTGGCGCGTGATCACGGGGGTGATGTGCACGTCGATGTGCGCGCCTGCGGTGAACGCGGGCAGCGGCCGGCGCTGCGGGTCGCGCAGCTCCAGGCTCACGATGCCCTGCGCCACCACGCGCCGCTCGGTGATCTGAAGGTCAAGAAGCGTCATGAAGGGTGGGCGGGCATCCAGGCCCGCCGGATCACTTGGCCACGCTGATGGGAATCTCGTGGCGCGTGGGGGCGCTCACGGGCACGGCCTGGGTCTGTTCTTCGTCGAACATGCGCTTGATGATGCGGCGCAGCTGCACGCGCGTGGCATCGCACACCATGTCGACCAAGTGGGCCTCGCCCTTCTCGTCGATGTTCGCCTGCTGCCCCTCGCAGAAGATCTTGTCTTCCATGAACGCTTCGGCGATGTGGTCGAACAGCAGCTCGGTGGCCTGCGGATCGTCCTGCTTGTAGCCGTTGGCCGGCGTGAAGAAGTAGAAGCAGGTGTTCTCGGTCTCGGGCGTGAGGCCGTGGAAGATGCGCAGCGAGAAGCCGCCCTCGCGGCGGTTGTGCTCGCGCGCGCCGGTGCCGGTCTTGACCGCGCCGCTCCACTGCAGGATGTTGCTCGGCGCGGAGAACGCGAACTCCTGCCAGCGGTCGACGTTGCTGCCGCCGAAGTCCACCGCCTTGGTGTAGGTGGGTGGCGGCACGGAGTTGATCATCCAGCGCACGTACTTCAGGCTCTTCTCGTCGCGTGTGACGTCCATCTCGGCCTTCACGTGCGTCATCGGGTTGCCGCCGATGGTGGTCTTGTGCACATAGCCCAGGTGGGTGAGGTCCATCAGGTTGTCGACCATCAGCATGTAGCCCGACTTGATGTGATAGAAGCCGTGCTTGTGGGGCCAGTTCTTGTGGTCGTCGTTGTACGGGTAGTCGACGATCAGGCTCTCGTCGGCCAGTGCCGGGTCGCCCATCCAGATCCAGATGAACTCGTTCTTCTCCACCACCGGGTAGGCGCGCACGCGGGCCTTCTCGGGAATGCGGTCCTGCCCCGGGATGTGCACACATTTGCCCGAGCAGTCGTGCACCACGCCGTGGTAGCCGCACTCCAGGCCCTCCTCGACCACCGTGCCCAGCGAGAGCGGGGCGCCGCGGTGGCAGCACATGTCGGCCAGCGCGGCGATCTTGCCGCTGTGCTTGTCGCGGAAGAACACGATGGCCTCGTTGCAGATGCGGCGCGGGAAAGGCTTGTCGGCCACATCTTCGCTCCAGGCGGCGATGTACCAGGTGTTGAGGACGAACATGGGGGTCTCCTGTCTCTCTTGGGATGCCGCGGCGTGTTACGCGCCGCTCTTGGAATGCTTGGCGATCAGCGACTTGGCCGAGGCCAGCAGCTTGGGGCCGTCAAAGCCGCGCTTGTTCATGTCGGCCACCCACGCTTCTTCCACGTGCGACGACAGCTTGATGAACTCCTGCGTCTCGGCCGCGCCGATGGTGATGATCGTGTTGCCCCGGTCCTTCGCGGCCTTGAGGCCGATCGCGTCGCTGTCCTGCGTGGTCTTGCCAAACAGTGCCGAGGTTTCGATACCGGAGTTCGCGTCGATCACCTGCTTCAGATCGGGCGGCAGGCTGTCGTACTTCGCCCGGTTCATGGCCATCACGAAGGTGCCGGTGTAGAGCGCGGGGCTGCTGGCCGGGAACTCGCTGTGGAACTTGGTGAGCTCGTGCACCTTGACCGATGGCACCACGTCCCACGGCATGGCCAGGCCGGTGATCACGCCTTTGGACAGCGCATCCGGGGTGGCGGGCAGCGGCAGCGGCACGGGTGTGGCGCCCAGCGAAGCGAGCATGCTGGTCACCGGGCGGCTGGGCGCACGCACCTTCATGCCCTTGAGGTCGGCGGGCGACTTGATGAGCTTGTCGGCACTGTGGAACACCCCCCGCCCGTGCACATGCAACGCCAGCACCTTGGTGTCCTTGAACTCGTCGGGCGCGTTGGTCTGGATGTACTCCCAGTAGGCGCGCGAGGTGGCTTTGGCCTCGGTCATCATGAACGGCATTTCGAACACCTCGCCGCGCGGGAAGCGGCCTGCCGAGTAGCCGGGCAGGGTCCAGATGATGTCGGCCACGCCATCGCGGGCCTGGTCGTAGAGCTGGGGTGGCGTGCCGCCCAGCTGCATGGCCGGGTAGCCCTCGAACTTGATGCGGCCGCCCGACTCCTTCTCCACCTTCTCCATCCAGGGCTTGAGCATGAGCAGCCAGACGTTGGACGTGGGCGCCATGAAGGTGTGGAACTTCAGCGTCACGACCTGCTGCGCGTGGGAAAGAAAGGCGGGGGTGCCCAGGGCGATGGCCGTGCCCGTCTTGAGCAGGGTGCGTCGTTGAATCATGTCTGTCTCCTGTGGTGGATGAAACGGTGTCTTCGGTACCGGTCGCACTGCGGTCGATTCTGGGTCGGCCTTCAGTCAATTTGGTTGCAATAGCAACTCAGATGGGAACGATGCCAGTATTGAGTTGACGTTGCAACTTAGCGGAAGCTCCCTTGACGAGGTGGCGGACAGGTGCTATTTGTCATGCCGCCTCTGCCAGCGCCTGTGCGCCCACATCCACCGACAGCGCGTCGTACTCGAACAGCCAGTCGTAGCGGGCACGCACCTTCTCGGGTGCCCATTCGGTCTCGATGTAGGTGTCCGCACCCTGCGTGGAGGCGAGCGCGGGGTTGTGGAATCGCCGCGCGTTCTCGGCGGACTTCAGCACGATGGCGGCGGTGCGGGTCTGGCGCAGCCGTTCGTAGCGCTGCAGCGCCGTGGCCACGTCATCGGGGCAGCCGTCGATGCAGCGCGCCAGCACCACGCCGTCCTCGATGGCCATCATGGCGCCCTGCGCCAGGAAGGGCAGGGTGGGGTGGCAGGCATCCCCCAGCAGCGTGACGCGCGCCATTCCCCAGCGGGGCAGGGGATCGCGGCCCATCAGCGCCCATTTGAAGGGCCGGCCCAGGCGCTCGATCATGCCCAGCACATCGGCGTGCCAGCCATTGAAGTCGGCCAGGCATTCGTCCATCGTGCCCTGCTCGGTCCACGACTCCTTTTGCCAGGCCGCGCGCTCGACGATGCCCACAAAGTTCATCAGCTCGCCGTTGCGCAGCGGGTAGGTGATGACGTGCGCGCCCGGCCCGACCCAGTTGGTGCCGACCGGGCGCCGCAGGTGTGCGGGCAATGCCTCGGCCGGGATCACGCCGCGCCAGGCCATGCAGCCGGTGTACTGCGGGTCGTCGTCGCCGTGCAGCCGCTGGCGCACGCGCGAGTGCACACCGTCGGCACCGATCAGGGCGTGCGCCCGGCGTGCCGATCCGTCTTCAAAGCGCAGGGCCACGCCGTCGGCGTCTTGTGTGAAGTCGGTGAGGCGCGCGCCCAGGTGCAGCGCCTCGGGCCGCAGGGCCTGGATGGCGCGCACCAGCACGCTGTGCAGGTCGGCGCGGTGCATCATGAGGTAGGGCGAGCCGTAGCGCTCGACCGACTCGGCACCCAGGTCGAACAGGCGCCAGGTGTTGCCGCTGTTCCAGTGCCGGATTTCTTTGGCGCTGGGCTGGCTCGCGCACCGCAGGATGTCCTGCTGCAGGCCGAGCGCAAACAGGCAGCGCGTGCCGTTGGCGCTGATCTGGATGCCTGCACCCACCTCGCCAAACGCGCGCGCCTGTTCAAACACCTCCACCTCGAAGCCGCGCTGCAGCAGGGCCAGCGCTGCGGTGAGCCCGCCGATGCCGGCGCCGGAGATGGCGATGCGGGTCTTTCGGTCCATGGTTCCTGAACTTTCTTGATATGGTTGCAACATCAACCGAATTGCACCACCATGACGTCCATAGGGGAAGTTGGTTTATGAAATGGATTGATTTGCATCGCTTATGAATGTGAGCACCCGACAACTGCAGGCGTTTCTGGCCGTGGCGCGCCTGCAAAGCGTGACCCGAGCGGCCGAGCAGGTCCACCTGTCGCAGGCCGGGCTGAGCCTGCTGCTGCGCGAAATGGAAACGCAGCTGGGGTTGCGTCTGTTTGACCGCACTACCCGCTCGGTGACGCTCACCGAAGGCGGTCGCCAGCTGGTACCGGTGGCCGAGCGCATGCTGCGCGAGTGGTCCGACATCGCCGGCCGGCTCGACAAGCTTTCGGTGGATGTGGCGCGCTCGCTCACGGTGGCGGCCACGCCCCTGGTGTGCTCCAGCGTCATGCCGGTGGTGCTCGGCAACCTGCAAGCCTCGCAGCCCGGCATTCGGGTGCAGGTGCGCGATGTGGACCGAAGCCAGATCGAGGCGCTGGTGCTCTCGGGCGAGGTCGACATGGCGCTGGGCATCCAGTTCAAGGCGGGCTCGGGCATGCGGCGGCAGCGGCTGCTCTCGTTGCCGCTGGTGTGCGTGAGCCCGCGCGAATGGCCTGTCGCAGGCGGTGCGCCCAGGCGCCTTCAGCGCAGCCGCGTGAGCTGGTCCGACCTGGCCGAGGTGCCCCTGATCGGGCTGCCCGTGGGCAACCCGATCCAGCAACTGATCGACCTGCGGCTGCGCGAGATGGGCCGGGCCAACGAAGCGCGCACCACCTTCAACCACCTGCACAGCGTGGTGGCGATGGTCGAGGCCGGCTATGGCGCTGCGGTGATGCCCGCCTTTGTGCAGGGTGCCTGCAGCCGTTATGCGGTGCATGTGTCCGTGATGACCGATCCCGAAGTGCCGCTGGACTTCTACGCGCTGTCCCGCAAAGGCACACACACCACCGAAGCGGCCCGCACCTTTCTGGCGGCGTTCACCGCGCAGCTTCGCGAATACCCCCAACTTCAACACTGAGGAGACCCCCGTGACCGACCCGACCCCCCACCTGCACAGCGAAACCACGCCTGGCCCGGGCCGCGCACTCGTGCTGGTGCACCCCATTGGCGCCTCGCTGCGCTTCTGGGACCCGCTGCTGCCGCACCTGCAAGGGCGCATGCCGGTGCTGCGCTGCGACCTGCGGGGCCACGGCGCCAGCGCGGTGACGCCCGGGGACTACGACATCGATCAGCTCGCCGACGATCTGCTGGCCGTGGCCGATGCCCACGGCCTGGCGAGTTTTGACCTGTGCGGGGTGTCGCTGGGCGGCATGGTGGCCCTGGCGGTGGCGGCGCGTGCGGGCGAGCGCGTGAACCGCGTCGTGGTGAGCTCAAGTGCGCCGCGCGTGGCGCCGCCGCCCAACGGCTGGGACGGGCGGCGTCAGGCCGCGCTGCAGTCGGGCATGGCGCCGCTGGCCGGGCCCATGGTCGAGCGCATGTTCAGTGCGGCCTTCCGCGAGCGCGCCGACCCGATGGTGGCGACGCTGCGCGAGGTGTTCGAGACCATGAGCCCGGTGGGCTACGCGGGTGCGGTGGCCGTGCTGCGCGATGCGGACCTGACAGACCGGCTGGCGCATGTGCGCGCCCCCACCATGGTGGTGGCCGGGCAGGACGACCCGCTGTGCCCACCCGAGAAACAGCACGCACTGGCCGATGCGCTGCCGTCGGCCCAAGCGGTGCTGCTGGACTGCGGGCACTTTCCCCCGGTGGAACGGCCGGCCGAATTCGCGCGCCTGCTCCTGGCGCACCTGGCTCGCTGAGCCGTTCGGCGCCGCCCCGGCCAGCGGGGTGGTGCGGCCTCAGCGTGTCTCCGGCGTGGCGTCGTCGGCGGCGCGGGCCGGCGGCGGCTTCACCTGGGTGATCGAGGGCGGGATGTCGTCCGTGCCGGGGTGGCCATTGCGGCGGCGGAACAGCTCGGTGCGCGCCAGCAGGATGGTGGTGACGGGCACCGTCAGCGCGAGGAAGATGATGATCAGCCAGGCGTGCAGCGAGAGCCGCTCGTCTTGCGCCGAAAAGTAAATGATGCTGGCCAGCGTGACGCACCAGGCCGAGAAGCTGAAGGCCAGCGCCGGCGGGTGCATGCGCTGGAAGAAGGTCTTGAAGCGCACCACGCCAATGGCGGCGGTGAGCGTGAACAGGCCGCTGAGCACCAGCAGCAGCGCCACGGGAATCTCGGCCCAGAGGGACACGCCGGCGGGCATCATCATTCGATCACCTCGCCGCGCAGCAGGAATTTGGCCATGGCCGCCGAGCTCACGAAGCCGAAGACGGAAATCAGCAGTGCGGCCTCGAAATACATCGCACTGCGGTAGCGGATGGCCAGCACCATCAGCACGAGCATGCCGATGGTGTAGATCAGGTCCATGGCCAGCACGCGGTCCTGGGCCGACGGGCCGCGGTACAGGCGCAGGAGCGCCAGCGCCATGGCGAGCACATAGCAGGCCAGCGTGAAGACGATGGCGCCGAACAGGAAGGGGCTCATTCGAAGATCTCCATCAAAGGGCGCTCGTAGCGGTGCTTGATGAGCTCGATTTCGCCTTGCGCGTCTTCGAGGTCGAACATGTGCACCAGCAGCGCGCTGCGGTCGAGCGCGAGTTCCGACCAGATGGTGCCCGGGATCACGCACATGATCGCGGCGAGCACCGCCAGGCCGCTGGGGTCGCGCAGGTCCAGCGGCACGGTGACGAACCCACCCTGGGGCATGCGCTGGCCCCGGCCCAGCGTGCCGCGCAGCACGCGCCAGTTCCACACGATCACGTCCATACCCACGTGCATGAACAGCTTGAAGGCCACCCAGGGATGGCGAAAGCGCGCGCGGGTGGGGCGCAGCGATTGCGTGAGCAAGGGCACCACCACGCCCAGCAGCAGCGCCATGAGCCACTGGCCCAGGCTGTAGGGGTTGTTGAGCACCAGCCACAGCGCGACCAGCGCCAGCGACAGCAGCGGGGCAGGGAAGAGGCGCCGCATCATGGCCGTGTCTCCGAAACCGGCACGCCCAGGCGCTCGGCGTTGGTGGGGGTGGGCAGGGGTTTGGTGGAGAACACCGCGTCGATGTAGCCGCGCGGCTGGTAGAGCGACGTGGCGGTGGCCTGTGCGTAGCGCATCAGGGCCTCGCCCCGCACGGTGAACAGCACACAGGCGGCGATCAGCACGGCGATCGGCACGAACTCGGCCACGCGCAGCAGGTGGCCGCCGCGCTCCATGGGGGCCCAGAAAAAGCGGATGCCGGTGCGCGAGAGCGCGACCAGTGCAAACAGGCCGGAGACGATCACCAGCACCAGCAGGGTCCAGCTGGCCAGGCCGACACGCGGGGCTTCCACAGGCAGCGGCAGCAGGGCCGAGAGCATGGCGAACTTGCCAATGAAGCCCGAGAGCGGCGGCAGGCCTGCCACCAGCACGGTGCAGCAGATGAAGGCCAGGCCCAGCAGCGCGGTGGAGGCGGGGATGGCGCGGCCGATCAGCACCTCTTCGTCTTCATCGAGGTTGGCGGTGCGGGCGATCTCCAGATCGGCCAGGGCGAACGGCAGGTGGTCTTCTTCGTCTTCCGGTGCGCGCTGGCTGTGGGGATCGGTGCGCGAGCGTTCCATGATCTCGCCCAGCAGGAAGAACGCCGCCACCGCCAGCGTGGAGCTGGGCAGGTAATACAGCGCGGCCGCCGTGAGCTCGGGCCGTGCAAAGCCCACCACCGCCAGCAGCGTGCCCGAAGACACGATGACCGCGTAGCCCGCCAGGCGCGCCGGCCGCTGCGAGGCCAGCAGCCCGATGGCGCCAAAGGCGAGCGTGGCCATGCCGCCCCACAGCAGCCACTGGCTGCCAAAGCCGGCGGAGCTGCCGGCCTCGGGCGGAAAGAGCAGGGTGGAGAGCCGCAGCAGCACATACACGCCGACCTTGGTGAGCAACGCAAACACCGCGGCCGAAGGCGCGCTCGCGCTCGAGTAGGCGGGCACCAGCCAGAAGTTGAGCGGCCACATGGCGGCCTTGGCCAGGAAAGCCACGGCCAGGATGGCGCAGGCCGTGTGCAGCAGCGCGCGGTCGGCCGCGGCCACCTGCGGAATGCGCGCGGCGAGGTCGGCCATGTTGAGCGTGCCCGTGACGCCGTAGATCATGGACGCGCCCACCAGGAACAGCGAGGACGCCGCGAGGTTGATCGCGATGTACTGCAGGCCCGACTTGACGCGCGAAGGGCCCGAGCCATGCAGCAGCAGGCCATAGGAGGCGGCCAGCATGACCTCGAAGAACACGAACAGGTTGAACAGGTCCCCGGTGAGGAAAGCACCGTTCAGGCCCATGATCTGGATCTGGATGAGCGGGTGAAAGTGCGCACCGGCCTTGTGCCAGCGCGCCAGCGCAAACAGCAATGCCATGAGGGTGACGATGGCGGCCACCAGCAGCATCAGCGCCGAGAAGCGGTCCAGCACCAGCACGATGCCGTAGGGCACGTCCCAGTTCGAGGGCAGGTACACGCCAAACGCACTGGGGCCATCGCTTTGCTTGCCCCACAGCAGCAGCGCCACCGCGATCACGAGGTTGAGCACCGCGGCCGACAGACTCAGCGTGGCCTTGGTGCGGTGCTTGCCTTCGCGCAGGAACAGCATCAGGCAGGCCGTGATCAGCGGCACCAGGATGGGGGCGATCATCAGGTGCGGCATGAGCGCCGCGGTGATCGACTGCATCGGTCCTCCACTCACTCGGCGTCCCCCTGTCCGTCCACATGGTCATTGCCGAAGAAGCCGCGCTGCGCGAGCAGCACGACGAGGAAGAGTGCCGTCATGGCAAAGCCGATGACGATGGCGGTGAGCACCAGCGCCTGCGGCATCGGGTCGTCGTACTGCATGAGCGTGGCTTCCAGGCCCGGGGTGAGCACCGGCTCGCTGTCGACCGAGAGGCGGCCCATGCTGAAGATGAACAGGTTGACGCCGTAGCTCAGCAGGCACAGGCCCATGATGACCTGGTAGGTGCGCGGGCGCAGCATCAGCCACACGCCGCAGGCGGTGAGGGCCCCGATGGCCAGGGCCATGACGAGTTCCATCAGGCAGCTCCTTCTTGTGCGGTGTCCTGCTCGGCCGCCTTGGCACGGCGGTGGCCGCGCACCGACTGGTGGCCCAGCGCAGTGAGGATGAGCAGGGTGGCGCCCACCACCAGGGTGAAGACGCCGATGTCGTAGAACAGCGCGCTGGCCACGTGAATCTCGCCGAGCAGCGGCAGGTCCAGGTGGGCTGTGTGGGTGGTGAGGAACGGATAACCGAACCAGAACGCCCCCAGGCCGGTGGCGGTGGCGATCAGCAGGCCTGCGGCAATCCAGCGCTGCGGCATGAGCTGCATGTGGGCCTCGACCCACTGCGTGCCCGAGACAATGTACTGCAGGATGAAGGCGGTGGAGAGCACCAGACCGGCCACGAAGCCGCCGCCGGGTTCGTTGTGGCCGCGCATGAACAGGTACACCGCGATCACGGCGGCAATGGGCAGCAGCAGGCGCACCAGCACGGCGGGCACCATGAGGTAGCCCATGGCGGTGTCTTCGGCCAGCTGCGGGTTCACCAGGTCGGTGTCCAGGTCGGCCGGCAGGGCCTTTTGCTGGGCGGTGAGCTCCGCGCTTTCGGGCGCGGGGCGGAAGCGGCGCAGCAGCGCATACACCGTGAGCGCCACGATGCCCAGCACGGTGATTTCGCCCAGCGTGTCAAAGCCGCGGAAGTCCACCAGCATCACGTTGACCACGTTGGTGCCACCGCCCTCGGGCAGTGCGCGCTCGAGGAAAAACGGCGAGATGCTCTGCGGGAAGTTGCGCGTCATCACGGCATACGACAGCAGGGCCATGCCGCCACCGGCGCCCAGCGCCAGCAGCAGGTCGCGGGTGCGCCGTGTGCGCGCTTTCGCACGCTCCCACAGCGGTTCACGCTGGTCCTGCACTTCGAGCCGCTTGGGCAGCCAGCGCAGGCCCAGCAGGATGAGCACGGTGGTCACGGCCTCCACCGAAAGCTGCGTGAGCGCCAGGTCGGGTGCGGAGAACCAGGCAAAGGTGATCACGGTGGTGAGGCCCGACACGCTCATGAGCGCCAGCGCCGTGAGCCGGTGGTACTTGGCCTGCCACACCGCGCCCACCGCCGCGCCCACGCCCACCACCCACAGCAGCGCGAACATCGGCGAGAACGTCAGCAGCGTGCGGTCTCCCAGCGTGAGCGCGGGGTCGGGCACGGCCGTGCGGAAGGCCACCACGGCGGCCACCACCGTCACCAGCACCAGCAGGAAGAGCTGGGGCTGCAGGCGCCGCGTGCCCAGCAGACGCAGGGCGCTGCGGCTGGCGGCCGTCAGGCGGGCCATGGTGTGCAGGAACATGCGCTTGCCATTGAGCAGGCCCACCAGCGGCGTGCGCTGGATGCGCCCGCTCTGGATCGGGCGGCGCAGCATCAGGTACAGCACGATGCCGCCGGCCAGCGCGAGAAAGCTCATCCACAGCGGGAGGTTGAAGCCGTGCCACACCGCGAGGTCGAACTCGGGCAGTGCGCCACCCACCACCGGCAGTGCCGCCGTGCCCAGGATGTGCTGGATCGACCACTGCGGCACGATGCCCACCACCAGGCAGGCCAGCACCAGCACCTCGATGGGCACGCGCATCCAGTGCGGCGGCTCGTGGGGCACGCGCGGCAGGCTGGCGCAGGTGTCGGGGCCGAAGAACACGCGCGCGGTGAAGCGCAGCGAGTACGCCACGCTGAACATGCCCGCCACCACCGCTGCCGTGGGCAGCACTTTCTGGAACCAGGGCGCCGCGCTCACGAACACCGCTTCGGTGAAGAACATCTCCTTGGAGATGAAGCCGTTGAGCAGCGGCACGCCGGCCATGGCGGCACCGGCCACCATGGTGAGCGTGGCCGTCACGGGCATGTAGCGCGCCAGACCCGAGAGGCGCCGGATGTCGCGCGTACCGGCCTCGTGGTCGATGATGCCCACGGCCATGAACAGCGAGGCCTTGAAGGTGGCGTGGTTGATGATGTGGAAGACGGCGGCCACGGCGGCCAGCGGGCTGTTCATGCCCAGCAGGGTGGTGATCAGGCCGAGGTGCGAAATGGTGGAGTACGCCAGCAGGCCCTTGAGGTCGTTCTGGAAGATCGCCGCGAAGCCGCCAATGAGCAGCGTGACCAGGCCCGAGCAGGTGACGATCCAGAACCACTCGTCTGTGCCGGCGAGCACGGGCCACAGCCGCGCGAGCAGGAACACGCCCGCCTTCACCATGGTGGCCGAGTGCAGGTAGGCCGAGACCGGTGTGGGCGCGGCCATGGCGTGTGGCAGCCAGAAGTGGAACGGGAACTGCGCGCTCTTGGTGAGTGCACCCAGCAGGATGAGGATCAGCGCCGTGCTGTAGAGCGGATGGGCGCGCACCACATCGCCCGCCCGCAGCACCACGTCCAGGTCGTAGCTGCCCACGATGTGCCCGAGCACCAGCACGCCGGCCAGCAGGCACAGGCCGCCCGCGCCGGTCACGGTCAGCGCCATGCGCGCACCGCGGCGCGCGTCGCGCCGGTGGTGCCAGTAGCCGATCAGCAGGAACGAGAACAGGCTGGTGAGCTCCCAGAACAGCACCAGCTGCACGAGGTTGCCCGAGAGCACCACGCCGCTCATGGCGCCCATGAAGGCCAGCAGGAACGAGAAGAAGCGCGGCACCGGGTCGTCGGGCGACATGTAGTAGCGCGCGTACAGCACCACCAGCGAACCGATGCCCAGCACCAGCATGGAGAACATCCACGCAAAGCCGTCCATGCGCAGCACGAAGTTCAAACCGAGCGAAGGCAGCCAGACGAATTCCTGCCGGATCACGCCACCGTTGGCCACTTCGGGGAAGTACATCGCGGCCTGCACGGCGCAGAACAGTGCGATGGCGCCAGCGAGTGTGGATTCGGTGTTGCGCGCGTTCGCGGGCAGCAGCGCTGCAAGCAGGCTGCCCACGAAAGGCAGGGCGACAAGGAAGATCAGGGACACATGCATGGGCGTTCGAGTTTAGTGGCATGAGTGCGCATACCCCCCGGGGGTTCCGCAGCGATGGTTCGAAGGGCGTCATCTGTGGCAGGATGCGCCGCTCGCTTTCACCTCACGCCCCATGTCATCGCCCCGCCACGGACCCCTGATCGCCAACCTCGTTGCCCAGCTCGCCTTCGGCTTGCTCGCCATGACCATCTGCATTCCGTCGATGCAGGAATGGGGCGCGATCTTCGGTTCCACGCAGGCGGCGGTGCAGCTCACCTTCAGCGGCTATGTGGTGGCGTATGGCGGGTTGCAGCTGCTGTACGGGCCGCTGTCGGACCGGCTCGGGCGCAAGAAGATCCTGTTGCTGGGCATCGCGCTGGGTGGCCTGGGCTCTCTGCTGGCCGCGCTGGCCACCGACCTCACCCTGCTCACCGCCGCGCGCGTGCTGCAGGGCGCAGGCTGCGCGGCCGGCATGGTGGTGGGCCGCGCGATGGTGCAGGACCTCTTCGATGGCCCCGAGCGCACCCGCGTGATGGCCTACATCGGCATGGCCATGGGGCTGGTGCCGCCGCTGGCCACCATCCTGGGCGGGCAGCTGCATGTGCGCGTGGGCTGGCAGGCCAACTTCGTGTTGCTCACGGTGTTGTCGGTGGTGATGTTCGTGGCGGCCTGGCGCGGCCTGCCCGATCACCCCGCACGCACCGAGCCGCAACAGACGCACTGGCTGCGCGACATGGCCTCGTCGTATGCGCGACTGGCGCGCGAGCCCAGCTTCCTGCTGTACGTGGCGCTGCTCTCCATGACCACCGCCACCTTCTATGCCTTCCTGGCCGGTGCACCCATCGTGCTGGGCAGCTATGGCGTGGGGCCGGCAGGCATCGGGTACCACATCATGGTGGTGCCGCTGTCCTACATCGTGGGCAACTACCTCACCACGCACCTGGTGCACCGCGTGGGCGAGCGCCGGGTGATGCGCGTGGGGCAGGCCTGTGCGCTGGTGGGCATTGCGCTCATGCTCGCGCTCGCGCTGGCGGGTGTGGACACCGCGCTGGCGCTGTCGCTGCCACTGCTGTTGCTGGGCCTGGGGCATGGCCTGCTGGTGCCGCCCACGCTGATCGGCACGGTGGGCCTGCTGCCCGCGCTGGCCGGCGCGGCCGCCGCCGTGGCGGGGCTCATGCAGCAGCTCATGGGTGCGGTGGGCGGCTTCGTGGTGGGGCTGGTGCCGCACGACGGCGCGGTGAACCTGGGCTGGCTGATGCTCGCGCTCTCGGCGAGCGCGGCGGTCTCGATGGCCCTGCTGCAGCGCCCTGCGCCACGCCCGAAGGCCTTGTAAGGCTGGTGTTTTCAGGCCATTTCCGCTGGTCGCCCGTGTCCGCCGATGAGCGGTGTCCGGGTTAATTTGCCGTTAATCCACGGCCATCAACATCCGCCCCAGATGAGCTCCCCCACGTGGCGAGGAGCTTCTGCAAGGAGTGAGCATCTTGATGGTGACCCGATATGTGCAGGGCCAAAGCCCCCTGCCGAACAACGAGCCATGGCCAGGCCCCCGCCTGGTTGTGCACGACGAAGACGACGCGCAGCGCGCCGAGGTGGAGGCGTTCATCGGCCGCGTGTATGCGCGCCGGTTTGGCGCCCAGGTGCGGTCTTTCGCGCCCACGCTGGTGAGCCTGCGCGACCCGCTGGACGGCAGCATCCTCGCCGCAGCGGGGTACCGCTCGGCCCGGCAGAGTCCGCTCTTTCTGGAGCGTTACCTCGATGCACCGGTGGAGACGCTGCTCGCGGCACAGTCGGGCGCACCGATGGCCCGCCGCGACGGCATCTTTGAAGTGGGCCACCTGGCGGCCGACCGCGCGGGCGAGGGCCGGCGCCTCATCTTCCTGCTCGGCCCCCACCTGGCCGCCGAAGGCGCGCAGTGGGTGGTGAGCACGCTCACCGAAGAGCTGCGCCACCTCTTTGTGCGCCTGGGCATCGCGCCGCTGGCGCTGGGCCGCGCCGACCCCGCCGTGCTCGGCACCGACGTGGCGCAGTGGGGCAGCTACTACGACCACCGCCCTGTGGTGCTCGCGGGCCATCTGCGGCAGGCGCTTCGCCTGCTGGCACGGCGCCAGCCGCGTCGGGAGACCCTGCCATGAACGCCGCACCAGCCCCGCTGCTCTCCAACGGGCGGCAATCGTTCAGCCGCGCTGAACTCGATGCCGAGGTGAATGCCCTGGCCGATGTGCTGCGCGCGCAGGGCACGCGGGTGATCGCCACCCTGATGGACAACGGCCCCGCCTGGGTGATGGCCGATCTCGCCGCTGCGCAGGCCGGCCTCGTGCATGTGCCACTGCCCGTCTTTTTCACGGCCCAGCAGATCGGTCACGCGCTGCAGGCGGCAGGGGTGGACACCGTGCTCGGGCCTTGGGCACTCGCGGCCCGCTGGCCCGGCGCGCCCACGCAGGACTGCGAGGTGGCGGGCCAGGCGCTGTGCCTGCAGCGCCTGCCCATGCTTCCCGTGGCCCTGCCAGCCGGCACCGCCAAGATCACCTTCACCTCGGGCACCACCGGCACACCCAAGGGCGTGTGCCTGGATGGGGAGGCTTTGCAGGCCATCACCCGCGGCCTCGTTCAGGCCCTGGCACCGCTGGACATCCGCCGTCACCTCTGCGCGCTGCCCCTGGCCGTGCTGCTGGAGAACGTGGCGGGTCTCATGGCGCCGCTGGCGCACGGTGCCGAGTGCATCGTGCTGCCGCTGCAGGACGTGGGACTGGTCGGCTCGTCGAGTTTTGATCCCGCCCGGCTGCAGGCCGCCGTGGTGCGCCACCAGCCCCACAGCATGATCCTGCTGCCGCAAATGCTGCGCGCCTGGGCCGCCTGGCTGGCCCACACCGGCGAGCGTGCGCCCGCTTCCTTGCGCATGGTGGCGGTGGGCGGCGCCTCGGTGGGCACGCCGCTGGTCGAGGCCGCGCGCGCCGTGGGCATTCCGGCCTTCGAGGGCTATGGCCTGTCGGAAGGCGCTTCGGTGCAAACGCTCAACCTGCCCGGTGCAGACCGCCCCGGCAGCGCCGGCAAGCCCCTGCCGCATGCACGTGTGCGCGTGAGCGCCGAGGGCGAGATCGAAGTGGCGGGGAGCCTTTTCAAGGGCTACCTCGGCGATGCGGCCGCGCCACCGGCGTGGTGGCCCACGGGCGACCTCGGCCACATCGACGCCGACGGCTTCGTGCACGTGCGCGGCCGCCGCAAGCACGTGCTCATCACCGCCTTTGGCCGCAACGTCTCGCCCGAATGGGTGGAGACCGCGCTGCGCGGCGAACCCGCCGTGGCGCAAGCCGTGGTGTTTGGCGAGGCGCAGCCGGCGCTGAGCGCCGTGCTCTGGCCCACCCGCGCCGAGCTGCCCGACAGCGCGCTGGCCGCCGCGGTCGAGCGCGCCAATGCCACGCTGCCCGACTACGCCCAGGTGCATCACTGGGTGCGCGCCAGCGCGCCCTTCAGCGCCGAAGCGGGCATGTCCACCGCCAACGGTCGCCCGCAGCGCGAAGCCGTTTTCCACCTCCATGCCGATGCACTCGCCGCACCGGCGATCGGCACCCATTGAACCAAGGACCCCTCCCATGAGTTTTCACACCCAGCTCGTTCAGCAAACGCAGGAAGCCCGCATGGGCCTGCTCTCGGCACCGATCATTCAGGGCTGCCTGCAGGGCCAGGTCTCGTTGCCCAGCTATGTGGCCTTCCTCACCGAGGCTTACCACCACGTCAGCCACACCGTGCCCCTGCTGCGCGCCTGCAAGGCCGCGCTGCCGGCGCACCACGTCTGGCTCTACGACGCGATGGACGAATACGTGGAAGAAGAAACGGGCCACGACGAGTGGATCCTCAACGACATCCGCGCTTGCGGGGCCGATGCCGAGGCGGTGCGCCATGGCAAGCCCGGTCACGCGGCCGAAGTGATGGTGGCCTACGCCTACGACACGATCGCACGGCGCAACCCGCTGGGCTTCTTCGGCATGGTGCATGTGCTGGAGGGCACCAGCGTGTCGCTCGCGCTGCTGGCCGCCGACAACATCCAGAAGCCGCTGAACCTGCCTGATGCCGCCTTCAGCTACCTGCGCTCGCACGGCACGCTCGACCAGGAGCACACCGCGCACTTCGAGCTGCTCATGGAGCGCATCACCGACCCCCGGGACCAGGCCGACATCGTGCACGCGGCGCGCGCCTTCTTCCGCCTGTATGGCGATGTGTTCCGCAACCTGCCGCTGCCGCAAGTGGCTGTCGCCGCGCAGCAGCGCACCGCTGGAGCCCTGGCATGAAGCCGCTGGCGGCACGCGTGCTGCTCACCGGCGCGGGTGGCGGCATTGGCCAGCACGTGGCGCGCGAACTGCTCAAGGCCGGCGCCGCCGTGATGCTGGTGGGCCGCTCACCCGAGCGGCTGGACCAGCAGGCGGTCGAGCTGGCAGCGCAAACGGGCGCGGCCGCATCGCGCATCGCATGGCGAGAAGCCGACCTCGCGCGCGTGGGTCACATCACCCGGCTGGCGGGCGAGGCGCAAAACTGGCGCTGTAACGTCGTCGTGCACAACGCGGGCCTGCCGGCCTTTGGCGCCTTGCAGCACCAGGACCCCGACCAGCTGCAGGCCGTGATGCAGCTCAACCTGATCGCACCCATGCTGCTCACCCAGGCGCTGCTGGGCCATCTGCAGCAGCAGCGCATGGCCCAGGTGATCTGCGTGGGCTCTGCGCTGGGTCGCATCGGCCTGCCGGGCTTCAGCGTGTACAGCGCCAGCAAGTTCGGCCTGCGCGGCTTTGCCGAATCGCTTCGGCGCGAGTTGAAGGACTCCCCGGTGAAGGTGCAGTACCTCGGGCCGCGCAGCACCGACACGCCGTTCAACGGCGACAGCGTGACGGCCTACAACCGCGCCACCGGCACCGCCATGGACCCGCCCGAGCGCGTGGCACACGAGCTGTTGACGCTCCTGCAGAGCGAAGCCGCCGAGCGCTTCTTCGGTTTCCCCGAATCGGTCGCGCTGCGCCTGAACAGCCTGGCACCCACGCTGCTCGACGGCAGCTTCAAGCGCCACCGCCAGAGCTTGCCGGGCGGCGCCTCCCGCGCGTCCGCTGCGGTCTAGCCCGCCCCTCTTTCTTGACTTCCCTGTTCAACGACACCGGAGCTTCTCCCATGATTTTCACCCTGTCCCTTCCCGCTTCCCGCTTTCCTGCATCTGCCGCGCGCCGCCGCTGGCTGGCTGGTGCCCTGTCGGCGCTGTCTTTCCTGGCGTTCGCCCCTGCGGCGCAGGCCGCGCCCGTGGACGATGCCGTGGCCGAGCTGCAGCACGACTGGGAAGTGATCCGCTACCAGGCGCCGGCCAGCGAGCGCGAAAAGCGCTTCGAAGAACTCTCGGCCAAGGCGCACAAAGCCAGCGAAACCTTCCCCGGGCGGGCCGAGCCGCTGGTGTGGGAGGGCATCATCGTCAGCTCCTGGGCCGGTGAAAAAGGCGGCCTGGGCGCGCTCTCGATGGTGAAGAAGGCCAAGGCGCTGTATGAGACGGCCATCCGCATCGATGGCAACGTGCTCGATGGTTCGGCCTACAACAGCCTGGGTGTGCTGTATTACAAGGTGCCGGGCTGGCCTGTGGGCTTTGGCGACAAGGACAAGGCGCGCGAGCTGCTGCAAAAGGCGTTGACCATCAACCCCAAGGGCATCGATGCGAACTTCTTCTACGCCGAGTACCTGGTTGAAAACAAGAAGTCCGAAGAGGCGGTGGCCTACCTCGAGCGCGCCCTGCAGGCCCCGGCCCGCCCGGGGCGCCCGATGGCCGATGCCGGCCGTCGGGAAGAGGCTTCGCAGCTCCTGGCCAAGATCAAACGCTGACCTGGCGGTGGGTCCGGCCCGTCCCCTGGCCGGACCGCCGGCGGCAGCGGCGCGAGAGGGGTACCGGTATACTGGCCCCACCATGCGCCGCTGGCTTGTTGCCGTTTTTGCCCTGCACTTCTTTGTGAGTGTGGGCGCGTTCGCTTTTGGCAGCCTGCCAGGCGCCACGCCGCCCCCAAGCCAGGCGCAGGCGCTGGTGGCGCAGGCGCTCACGCCAGCGTCGGCCCAGGTCGCTCCCGGCGACACATCGCTCCCCGCGGGCCCGGCGCAAGACCACGGGCTGACCGACGCCCAACCCGATTTCCCCGAGTGCCTGGACGCGCCCATGGCTGCATCCACCGCGCACGAGTCCTTGCGCGCCCCATCGCCCCCCGTGGCGCGCGACCTGACGTCGCCCGTTCTCGACGGGCCGCAGCGCCCGCCACGCGGCCTGCCCGTGCTCGCCTGAGCGCGCCCTGGCCGGTCCCGGACCGGTCTTGCGCCGCCCCGGCGACGGCACACCCACCCCCTTGCAGCACCTGCGGCCGATGCCGGCAGGCCAGGCCCGCAGCTTTCGCGGCGCACCCCTTTTCATTTCACAACGCTTTTTTTTGAGGACCCCGCATGAACCCGCATCTTGATCTTTCGTCCCCCGCCGCTGCCGGCCAGGCCGTGGCCGTTGAACGCAACCGCGTGCTGCGCAACACCTACTGGTTGCTGGCACTGTCCATGATTCCCACGGTGTTGGGCGCCTGGTTCGGCGTGGCCACCGGCATCACCGCGCCGCTCACCGGCTTCCTCGGCATCGTCGTCTTCCTGGGCGGCGCGTTCGGGTTCATGTTCGCCATCGAGAAGACGAAGAACTCCGCCGCGGGCGTGCCCGTGCTGCTGGCCTTCACGTTCTTCATGGGCCTCATGCTCTCGCGCCTGATCGGCTCGGTGCTGGGTCTGGCCAACGGGGCCGGCCTGATCATGACGGCCTTCGCCGGCACGGGCCTGATCTTCTTCGGCATGGCCACGCTGTCCACCGTCATCAAGCGCGACCTGGGCAACATGGGCAAGTTCCTCTTCATCGGCATGATCATGCTGGTGGTGGCGGGCATCGCCAACGTGTTCATCCAGTCGGGCGCGCTGATGATCACGCTCTCCGTGCTGGCGGTCGGCATCTTCTCGGCCTTCATCCTGTACGACCTCAAGCGCGTGCGCGACGGCGAAGAAACCAACTACATCAGCGCCACCCTGGGCGTGTACCTGAGCCTGTTCAACGTGTTCCAGAGCCTGCTGGCCCTGCTCGGCATTGCCGGCGGCCGCGAGGAATAACGGTTCCCCCTGCGTGTGAAGCCACCGGCGTCCTGCCGGGGCTTTGCCGTTTCCGTTTCATTCCTCATCCAGCGAGACCCGGTCAACCCCGGGTGACCCCACCCCCATGGAAATTGCCTTACTGTTCGCGCTGATCCTGCTCAATGGCGTGTTTGCCATGTCAGAGATCGCGCTGGTCACCGCCCGCAAGGTGCGGCTGCAAAAACTCATCGACGAAGGCGACGGCGCTGCGGCCGCTGCCGTCAAGCTCGGCGAAGATCCCACCCGTTTCCTCTCCACCATCCAGATCGGCATCACCTCCATCGGCGTGCTCAACGGCATCGTCGGGGAGGCCGCGCTGGCCGCACCCCTGGCGCTCTGGCTGGCGGGCCTGGGCGTGCCGGCGCCCTACAGCGGTTACGCCGCCACCGGGCTGGTGGTGGTGCTCATCACCTACTTCTCCATCGTGGTCGGCGAGCTCGTGCCCAAGCGGCTGGGCCAGTCGCATCCTGAGACGCTGGCGCGGCTGGTGGCGCGGCCGATCAACTGGCTGGCCATCGCCACCAAGCCGTTTGTGCTGCTGCTTTCGGTGTCCACGCGCGCGCTCATGAAGCTGCTCGGCATCAAGGAAAACAGCGCCAGCGCCGTGACCGAGGAAGAGATCCACGCCATGCTGGCCGAGGGCACCACGGCGGGTGTGATCGAGTCGCACGAGCACACCATGGTGCGCAATGTGTTCCGCCTGGACGACCGCCAGATCGGCTCGCTCATGGTGCCGCGCAGCGATGTGGTGGCGCTCGACATCGACCAGTCGTTTGAAGTGAACATGGCGCGCGTCGATGCGTCTGACCACGCGCGCTTCCCGGTGGTGCGCGGCAGCCTGGGCAACGTGGTGGGTGTGGTGAATGCGCGCCAGTGGCTGTCGCAGGCGCTGCGCGGTGGCCAGCGCGAGCTGCAGGCGCAGCCGCTGCAGGCGCCGCTGTACGTGCCCGAGACCATCACCGGCATGGAGCTGCTCGACAACTTCCGCCAGTCCGATGTGCACATGGCGTTCGTGATCGACGAGTACGGCGAGGTGCAGGGCATCGTGACGCTGCAGGACCTCATCGAAGCCATCACGGGCGAGTTCAGCCCGCGCGATCCCGAGACCTCGTGGGCCCTGCTGCGCGAGGACGGCAGCTGGTGGCTGGATGGGCACATTCCCGTGCCCGAGCTCAAGGACCGGCTGGCGCTGGACAGCGTGCCCGACGAAGAGCGTGGCCGCTACCACACGCTCAGCGGCCTGATGATGCTGCTCACCGGGCGGTTGCCGCGCGAGGGCGACAGCGTGTCGTGGGAAGGCTGGCGCCTGGAGATCGTCGACATGGACGGGCGCACCATCGACAAGGTGCTGGCCACGCGGGAGGCGCCGCCAGAGGTGTCGCTGCCGGTGGTGATCGCCCCTGCGGCCTAGGCGCTCACATCTCGCCCAGTGCCATCTCGGAGAGCACGTCCAGCTGCATGAGCTCGTCCACGCCGGCGTCGCGCGAACGCCAGGTGGAGGCGGTCACCAGCAACGCCGCCACCAGCACCACGCCGGTGGCCAGCCGCAGCGCACGGCGGCCCGTGCCCGGCGCGCGCAAGGCCGCGCCACCGGCCGCAGCGAGCCCGGCCTGGGCGCTGGCGTGGCGTTGCTGCCATTGCGCCATCACGCGCTCTTCCAGGTGCTGGCTGTCGTGCGCTGAAGCGGCGTTCAGTCCGGCGCGCAGCCGCGCGCGCAGGGGGTTGTCGGTCAGCGGGTGTGTCATGTCGCCGCTCCCTTGAGCGCCTGGCGCAGACCGGCCCGCGCGCGGTGCAGCAGCTGGTGCGCGCTGTTGGCGTCGATCTCCAGCGCCTGCGCGATGTCGGCAGCGCTGGCGTCGGCATAGGCCCACATGGCCAGTGCCAGGCGTTGCCGGGCAGGCAGCTTCGCCAGCGTGTCGAGCAGTTGCTGCGGTGTCACGGTGTCCCAGGGTGGCGTGTCCGCCGCGTCGGTGTGGGCCTGTTGCAGGTCTTGCAGCACGACGAGGTCGTCAGGCGCCATGGTGAGTTCGCGCCGGCGCACCAGTTGCGTGCGGCAGCGGTTGAGCACGATGGTGTTGAAGTAGGTGGAGAGCTGCGCGCCGTGCAGGTCTTCGGGGCGCGCGCTCCACAGGCGCAGAAACGACTCCTGCACCGCATCTTCGGCGTCTTCGGGCTTGCCCAGCATCTGGCGCGCCAGGGCCAGCGCGGTGGGTGTGAGCAGCTGCACCAGCGAGCGCGCGCTGCCGGGGTCGCCTTCGCAGGCGCGCTGCCAGAGCGCCCAGCCGTCTTCACGCGGTGCGCGCCAGCGCCGCGCCACGCGGCGTGTGGTCTCCAGCAGGCCCAGCGTCAGCGTGAGCGTGGTGCGCAAGGGGTGCGGTGCACCGGGCAGGGTGAGGGTGTGCAGCATGGGGGCCTCAGCGGGTGGGCAGTTTTTCGCGCAGGGCGGCCCGTTCTTCGGGGCTCAGGCGCGAGAGCATGTCGCGGCGTTGCTCCAGCAACTGCCGGCGCTCCTGGGGCGTCATGGCCTGGATGCGCGCGCGGCGTTGTTCGGCCAGGTCCTGGCGCTCTTCAGGCGACAGCGCCTGCCAGCGCTCGCGCGTCTGGCCCACGAGTGCCTTGCGCTCGGCGGGTGAGAGCGTTTCCAGCCGCTGGCGCAGCCGGGCCCGGAAGGCCTGGCGTTCGGCGGGCGTGGCCGCGTCCAGCTCGCGCTGCAGAGCTTCGCGCCGCTGCGCCTGCTGCTGCGGTGTGAGCTGGGCCCAGGCCTGGGGGTCGGGCACCTGGGGTGTGGCCTGCGCCGGGCAGGTCCACGCCAGCAGCAGGGCCAGGGCGCCAAGGGTGCCGAGGAGGGAGCGCGTGGGCATCAGGTTCTCCAGAGGTCGGGTGCGGCGGGCGGCGCGCCGGGCAACACGCGCCCCATGGCCGCCTGGCCCACGCCGAGGTGGCGTTGCAGCAGCGGGGCGAGCAGGCTGCGCACGTCGCGCGTGGGCCGCAGGTCGCGCCCGTCGAGCAGGTCGCGGCTGGCCAGACCGGGCCAGTCGGCGAGCACGCGGCCGCCGGCCACCGCACCGCCGGCGAGAAACGCCACGCCGCCGGTGCCGTGGTCGGTGCCCCCGCTGCCATTGAGCGCGACCGAGCGGCCGAACTCGGTCATGACCAGCACGGTGGTGTCGGCCCAGCGCTCGCCCAGCGATTCGCGCAGCGCGGCCAGTCCGCTGTCGAGCGCGGTGAACTGGCGCTGCAGCCGCCCGTTTTGTTGTGTGTGGGTGTCCCAGCCGTCGAAGTCCAGCCAGGCCACATCGGGGCCGCCCGGCTCGGCGAGGAAGCGGCCCGCCTGCCGGGCCAGGCCCACGAAGGCGCCTGCGCTGCCGGTGCCTGCGCCCATGCCCGCTTCGCGCACGCCGGCACCGAGCGTGCCGCGCTGCGACAACGCCTGCTCCAGCAGGCCGCTGAGCGCGGGATCGTTCTGGTAGGTCTGCGCGATGCGCGCCATGAGGTCGGCGTCGGGCGAGGCGCTGCGTGCGGGTGTCCAGGTGCTGGCGCCGCGCGCACCGCGCAGGGCCACGGGCATGGCAGGGCTGAGCGCCACGCCGCGCTGCCCGCTGGCATCGAGCGCGCGGCCCAGCCAGCCGGTGTTGAGTTCGAACGGGCGCTGGCCGCCGCTCTCCAGCAGCTGCTGCGCGTCGAAGTGCGAGCGTTCGCGGTAGGGGCTGGCCACCGCGTGCACCACGAGCAGCTGCCCCTGGCCGTACCAGCGGTGCAGCTCGGGCAGCGCGGGGTGCAGCCCGAACATCGCGTCCAGCGGCAGCGGCGCGCTGCCGGCCGCAGCTTCGGTTGAGGCGCGCAGCGCGGCCCATTGCGGATCGCCGGTGGCGGGCACGGCGGCCAGACCGTCGAGCGCGCCGCGCAGCATCACGACCACGAGCTTGCCGCGGGCCTGCGGGATGGCCGCGAAGGCCGAGCGCACGCCGGGGCTGGCGAGCAGCGCCAGCGCGCCAGCGGCTTGCAACCACTCGCGGCGGCGCCAGCGCGAAGCCTGCGGCAGGGAAGAGGGCGAGGAGGGCAGGGGTGTCATGAACGGATCCGCAACAGGTGCGCGCTCAGCGGCGCTGGAACTCGGGGCTGGCCAGCAGCAGGGTGAGCGCCTGCGCGCCGCTTTCGGCGCGGGCGATCTGCTGCCGCGTGTCGGTGGACAGCGCGGGCCCCCAGGCCAGGTCGGCCAGCTGGCGTGCGTCGGCCAGGTTGCCGGCGCCGCGGCCCATCGACATGGCCCACTCCACGCGCTTGAGCAGCGCATCGGGGCCAAGCCAGTCGTCCTGGCGGTCGGGCCAGCCTTGTGGCGACGGCGCGCGCCCCACCGCCTGGCCCATGGCGGTGAGGTCGGCGAGCGCGCGCTCGGGCCGCCCCATGGGCATCTGCAGCAGGCGGTGCGCGCTGAGCATGAGTTCTTCGGGGCGGCGCACCTTGCCGGGCGGGTGCAGGGCCCAGGCCTGCTCGTGGCCGAACAGGGCATCGGCCACCTGCAGCAGGTCGCCGTCGGTGTCCTGGTAGCGCCGGGCCACGGCTTTCGTGAGGGCAGCGGGGGGCTCGTCGGCCACGAAGTGCTGCACCAGTTTGTGGGCCAGGTGCTCGGCGGTGGCCGGGTGGCGCGCGAGGTCGGTCAGTACCTCGTCCAGCGCCTGCGGGCCTTCGCCGTAGCTGCGGCCCATCACCTGCTTCACGCCGGGTTCGTGCAACGCGGCCACAAACCCGGGCGCGGGCCGTTGCTCGTTGCCCACCGTCCAGCCGGTGAGCAGGCGGGCCAGTTCGCGCACGTCGGTTTGGGTGTAGCCCGCGCGCACGCCCACGGTGTGCAGCTCCAGCAGCTCGCGCGCCAGGTTTTCATTGAGGCCGCGCCCGCGCCGCTGGCCCTGCCGCGATTGCGGGCCGATCGACTGTGCGTTGTCCAGGTAGAGCAGCATGCCGGGGTGCACGGTGGCCGCGCGCAGCAGCGTGGCGAAGCGGCCCGTGGCGTGGGGGCGAATGGCCTCGTTCTCGAACGGCCACACCATGCCCAGCGTGGCGCCCTTGGTGGCGGCCACGGTGAAGTGGTTGGCCCAGAACATCACCCAGCGCTCGTACACCGGCGTGGGCGTTTCGATCTGGTGCTGCCAGCGAAGGCGCAGCGCCTGCTGGTTGCCCTCGCGCAGGCGTTGCCGCACTTCGCCGTCGGGCTCGGGCATCTGCCGCAGCCGCCGGGTGGTCTCGGTCACGCTGGTGCTGTCGGGCAGGTCGCGTGTGTCGAGCAGCGCGGGGCGCTGCAGTTGGCCCATGACCCAGGCGCGCGGGTCGGCGCCCACGCTGGCCAGGCTGATCTGGCTCAGTCCGAAACGGTGCGAGGCCAAGGCTTGGGCGGATGCGGGGTTCATGGCGTGTGGGCAGGCATGAGCATGGAGTGTGCCGGTTGAACCCGGCGCGCGGTGCTCTCTTACGCTGCAAGCTGCAATCCCGAGCGTTTTCTGCGGGTATGGCGGCCGGGGCGTAAGCGCTGCGTGTGCCAGCGGGTTCAAGCGTCACCGGTCCATTTGTCCGGCACCGCATTTCTCAAGGAATTCACATGTCACACACTTCCCGACCCCTGGCCCCTTCGCGTCTGCTGGCGGCCAGCCTCCTCGCGCTGGCCAGTCTGGGCGCCACCGCCGCACACGCCCAGGGCGTCACGATGGGTGAGCGTCAGGCAGCGCGCGTGGACAACCGGCAGGACCGGCAGGAAGCGCGCATCGATCAGGGTGTGGCGTCCGGTGAGCTCACCCGCCGCGAGACGGCGCGGCTCGATGCGCAGCAGGCCCACATCACGCGCATGGAACACCGCATGGAGGCGGACGGCAAAGTGACCGGCAAGGAAGCGCTGCGCATGGAGCGCGCGCAAGACAAGGCCAGCCGCCGCATCGCCCACAACAAGCACGACCTGCAACACCGCCCCGTGCGCTGAGGGCGCAGGCGCTGCCTGGCCGCGCTCACTCCTCGAAGACGAACTCCGGCAGCATCAGCTGCGCCGCGATCTGCCAGGTGTCGCCCAGCCGCACGAAGCGCGTGTGCACCACCGAGAACTTGTGCGGACCCCGGACGCGCCAGGGCGCTGGCTGGTGGCCGGGGTCATCGAAGCGGTAGGCGGTGAGGTAGTTGGAGACGAACACTTCCTCCGATGCCCCGCGCGGCGCCATGGCCTGTGCATGGTCGCGCCAGACGGGGTCGGGTTCATCTCGCACCACGTTGCTCACCGCGTGCCGCACGCGCATGCCGGGGTGCCGCGATTGCAGCGTGGCCAGTGCTTCGGCGCGGCCGTGGTGCATCTGGTTCTGTCGCAGCCACAGCGCGTCGGGTGTCATGAGGTCGAGCAGGGCTTCGTAGCGACGCGCGTCCAGGAAGTGAAAGAAGCGGACGATCTGCGTTTCAGGGCTGTGCAACATGCGGCGGGCTCAGTCCATGCGGATGTGGTTCTGCTTGACCACCGTGGCGTAGCGGGCAATGTCGGTGCGCAGCATCTCGGTCACCTGCTCGGGTGACATGGCCTTGCTGGTGACGCCGAGCGACAGCAGGCGGTCCCGGAGCTCGGGCTTGCGCAGCACTTCGTTGAGCTTGTCATTGAGCAGCGCGGTCGTGGCCTTGGGCAGGCCGGCCGGGCCCATCAGCGTGTACCAGATCGACACATCGAAATCCTTCACACCCAGCTCCTGCATGGTGGGCACGTCGGGCAGCTGTGCATTGCGCTCGCGCGTGGTGACCGCCAGCGGCTGCATCTTGCCTTCCTTGATGTAGCCGGTCACCGATGTCATGGCGTCGAAGTTCATGGAGACCTGTCCGCCCAGCAGGTCGTTGATGGCCGGACCGCTGCCCCGGTAGGGCACGTGCGTCATGTTGATCCTGGTGGCGTTCATGAACATCACCCCCGCGATCTGGTTGGCGCTGCCCACGCCGGGCGATGCGAAGGTCAGCTCACCCGGCTTCGCACGGGCGAGGTCGGTGAGCTCTTTGAGTGTCTTGACCGGCGTGACCTTCGGGTTCACCACCAGCACGTTGGGCGCAAAGCCGATGTAACCGATGGGGGTGAAATCCTTGAGGGCGTCGTACGGAGGCTTGCTTGATGCGGGCGGTGCGATGGCCAGGGCATTCACGTGCCCGAGCAGCAGGGTGTAGCCATCGGGCGCCGACTGCGCCACCGCCGAGCCGGCAATGAAGCCCGATGCGCCGCCCTTGTTTTCGATCACGAAGGGCTGGCCCAGCGCCTCTCCCAGATGCGTGCCCACCAGGCGGGCCACCACGTCGGCGCCCCCGCCCGGCGGGAAGCCCACCACCAGTTTGATGGGCTTGGACGGAAACTTGTCTTGCGCCGAGGCAGCGGACAAGGCCAGCAGACTGAAGGATGCGAAGGCAATGGCGCGGATGAGTTTCATGAGGTCTCCTGTTGTGTTGAAGGCAGGCGGCGTGTCCCTGCGGCGGGGACGTGTCAGAACCCGTACAGCCGTGCCGGGTTGTCCACCAGGATGCGGTGGCGTGTGACTTCGTCGGGCGCCCAGCGCGCGAGCATGTCGGCCAGGTCTCCGTCGTTGGGCATCTGCTCGCGTGCGCTGGGGTGTGGCCAGTCGGTTCCCCACAGCAGGCGATCGGGTGCCGTGGCCACCATGGCTTGAGCGAGCGCGTCCACGTCGCGGTGCCGTGGAAAGTCGCGCGAGACGAAATACGGCCCCATGAGCTTGGCCCAGCAATGCGGCCGGGCCAGCACGCGCAGCAAGGCGCGCGCCGCCGGCGACTCCAGGCCGCCGCTCACGGGCACCTTGCCGAAGTGGTCGATGACGACAGGGATGTCCAGCGCGGCAATGTCGTCGGCCAGTTCGGGCTGGCGTTGCAGGTCCACGAAGAACTGCAGGTGCCAGCCCAGCGGCTGGATGCGCCGGGCCAGCGCGGGCACGTCGGCCAGTTGCAGGCCGGGTGTGGCCGACGCGGTGTTGATGCGGACGCCACGAAAACCCAGCTGGTGCATCGCCTCCAGCTCGTGCTGTGCGATGTCGGGTGCCACCACGGCCACCCCGCGCAGGCTGGAAGGATGGCTGCGCAGGGCCTCGGCAATCAGGCTGTTGTCGCTGCCGTACACGCTGGGCTGCACCAGCACCGCGCGCTGCACACCGAGCACGCCGAGCATGCGAAGGTAGTCAGGCAGGGGCGTCTCGTGCGGGCGAAAGTGCGTGTTGGGCTGCAGGCGTTCGGGCTCGGGCGGGCCAAAGATGTGGGCGTGGCTGTCGCACGCGCCTGCGGGGAGGCGCACGGCGGGTGTGCGGGTGGCGGCCACGGGCGCAGGAATGTCGGGGACGTATTGCGCGCTCGTGCGGCCCGTCGTGAATGGCACCGGTGTGGTCTCCATGGTGGTTGAGGTGTCTGGCCAGAACGGCCACACCGCGCGACTGTAGGGAACCGTCGGGTGAAAGACCGACCCGAAAGTTAATATGCCGTTAACCTCAACGACACAATCCGCCGCGGCAGCGGCTAGCCTGCTTCACTTGCTGGCCGCCTGCTGCGTGAACGACAGCGACACGAAATCCACAAAGGCGCGCACGCGTGCCGCGAGCTGGTGGCGCTGCGGGTACACGGCGTGGATGGACGCGTCAGGCGTGAAGTACTGGGGCAGCACCTGCACCAGGCGCCCGTTGCGCAGGTAGCGCTCGATGTCCCATTCGGCGCGCATGAGGATGCCGTGTCCGTCGAGGGCCCAGTTCACCGCGATCTCGCCGTCGTTGGTGGTGAGGTTGCCGCGCGTCTTGACCGCTTCCGTGGTCACCGACTTGCCGCGCCCGCTGGACAGGCGCCACACGCCGTAGGCCTCTTCGCCCTGCCGGATGCCGATGCAGTTGTGCCGCACCAGGTCGTTGGGCACCTTGGGCATGCCGTGCCTGGCGAGGTACGCGGGCGAGGCGCAGAGCAGCCGCCGGTTGGGTGCGATCTGGCGCGCGATCATGCGCGAGTCGGGCGGTGCCCCGAAGCGGATGCAGACGTCGAAGGCGTCCTCTGTGAGCGGTGGCGGGTTCACCGACAGCTGCAGCTGCACCTCCACCTTCGGGTGTTTGCGCACGAAGCGCGAAATGAGGGGCGCCACATGGCTGCGGCCAAAGCCCAGCGTGGCATTGACGCGCAGCAGGCCCGTGGGCGTGGAGCGCGATACGCCCAGCAGCTCCTCCATGCCGTCGATCTCGCCCAGGATGCGGCGCGCGTGTTCGAGGTAGACCTCGCCTTCCGGTGTGAGGCTCATGCGCCGCGTGGTGCGGTTGACCAGCGCCACGCCCACGCGCGACTCCATCAGCGCGAGGTGCTTGCTCACGGCCGGTGTGGTGATACCGAGTTCCCGTGCGGCAGCGCTCAGGCTGCCAGCGCTGGCGAGCACGGAAAAGAAGCCGAGATCGGCGGGCTGGATGGCAGAACCCATGGCATTTCCATTGTTGAATTCAGGTTAACGATGGATTCACTTTATCGGCGTTTGCATGGCCTGTCGACTTTCTACAGTCCATGCATCCCTCCCCAACCCTCTGAGTGAACCCATGAAAACCTACGCCATCGCGACCATTCCCGGAGACGGCATCGGCAAGGAAGTCGTGCCTGCGGGCCAGCAGGTGCTGGAAGCGCTGGCCGCCGGCGACCGCGCTTTCCGTTTCCAGTTCGAAGACTTCGACTGGGGTGGTGACCACTACCGCGAGCATGGCGTGATGATGCCGGCCGACGGCCTGGATGCGCTGCGCGACAAGGACGCGATCCTGTTTGGCTCCGCAGGCGATCCGCACATCCCGGACCACATCACGCTGTGGGGCTTGCGCCTGAAGATCTGCCAAGGCTTTGACCAGTACGCCAACGTGCGGCCCACGCGCATCCTGCCCGGCATCGACGCACCGCTCAAGCGCTGCAAGGCCGAAGACCTGAACTGGGTGATCGTGCGCGAGAACTCAGAGGGCGAATACGCCGGCGTGGGCGGCCGGGTGCACCAGGGGCACCCGATCGAAGCGGCCACCGACGTGAGCATGATGACCCGCGTGGGGGTGGAGCGCATCATGCGCTACGCCTTCAAGCTGGCGCAGTCGCGGCCCCGCAAACTGCTGACCGTGATCACCAAGAGCAACGCGCAGCGCCACGCCATGGTGATGTGGGACGAGATCGCTGTGCAGATCGCCCAGGAGTTCCCCGACGTGAAGTGGGACAAGGAGCTCGTGGACGCGGCCACCGCGCGCATGGTGAACCGCCCCGCCACGCTCGACACCATCGTGGCGACGAACCTGCACGCCGACATCCTCAGCGACCTGGCCGCCGCACTTGCGGGCAGCCTGGGCATTGCCCCCACCGGCAACATCGACCCCGAGCACCGCTATCCCTCGATGTTCGAGCCCATCCACGGTTCGGCGTTCGACATCATGGGCAAGGGCCTGGCCAATCCGGTGGGCACGTTCTGGAGCTGCGTGATGCTGCTCGAACACCTGGGTGAGTTCGACGCCGCGCAGCGCCTCATGCAGGCCATCGAGCAGGTCACCGCCAACCCGGCACTGCACACCGGCGACCTCGGGGGCAAGGCCACCACCGCGCAGGTCACGCAAGCCGTGTGCGACCTGCTGGGCGCCAGCCTGCAACGCAAGGCCGCCTGATCCCTGCGCCCCTTTTGCGCCCCTTTTGCGCATTCCGCGCCAACGACCGGGCAGTTCGCCCGGCGCCACACAGGCACACCGTGCCACAGGAGACCCTCATGAACCTCGTCCGCCCGTTCTCTCGCCGCCTTGTGCTTCAGGGCGTCGCCCTGGCCGCCGCCCTGACCGCCTCCGGCGCCATGGCCCAGGCCTGGCCCAGCCGCCCGATCACGCTCATCGTGCCGTTTGCGGCGGGCGGCACCACCGATGTGCTGGCCCGCGCGCTGGGCGAGCGGCTGCAGCAGAGCCTGGGGCAGCCGGTGGTGATCGAGAGCAAGCCGGGGGCTGGCGCCACCATCGGTGCGGACTTCGTGGCCAAGGCCAAGCCCGATGGCTACACCTTGCTTGTGGGTGCGGTGCACCACACCATCGCCACCAGCGTCTACAAGAAGCTGCCCTACGACTTCCAGAAAGACCTGGCCCCGATCACCACCATCGCCATGGTGCCCAACGTGCTGGTGGTCAACGCCAACACGCCGGCCAGGAACGTGAATGAACTCGTGGCCCTGCTCAAGGCAGAGCCCGCGAAAGCCAACTACGGCTCCAACGGCAACGGCACCGCCCAGCACCTGATCGGCACGCAGTTCCAGAACAACACCGGCACCAAGATCACCCACATCGCCTACAAGGGCAGCGGGCCGCTGGCCACCGACCTGCTGGGCGGCCAGGTGCTCATGTCGTTTGACACCATCACGCCGGTGCTGCCGCACATCAAGGCCGGCAAGCTGCGGCCGCTGGCCGTGACCACTGCCACGCGCTCACCGGCCCTGCCCGATGTGCCGACGCTGGACGAGGCCGGCCTGAAGGGCTTCAACATCGGCACCTGGTTCGGCGTGCTCGCGCCCGTGGCCACCCCCAAGGACATCCAGGCGCGCCTGAACACCGAGATGGTGAAGATCCTCAAGTCGCCCGAGTTCCGCCTGCGCATGGCCGACATCGGTGCCGACCCCATTGGCGACACGCAGGAGCAAATGGCCGCGACCATCAAGGCGGAAACCGAGAAGTTCGGCAAGCTGGTGAAGGACGCGAACGTCACCATCGAGTGAGGTGGGGCGGCGCACCGCCTCAAGGGCCTGCCACGCGGATCGATTCCACAGTGCCCGCGTAGCGCGCCAGCCCCTGCAGCAGCACATCGGCGGCGTCCTCGCCGATCTCCTTGATCAGCTCGCGTTCGGCCTTCTTCACGGCCTGACCAAACGCCCGCAGCCATTCGCGCCCGCCCTCGGTGAACCGCACCGTGCGGGCGCGTTTGTCGTTCGGGTCGGGCTCGCGCACCACCAGTCCCATGGCCTCGCACTGGTCGATCAGCTCGGTCATGGCCGCATTGGTCATGCGGGCGCGGCGCGCCAGCTCGGTGATGCGCGTGCCTTCCAGGTCCAGGTGGCGCGTGAGGTTCACGTGCGAGAGCCGCGTGTCGGCATGGCCGGCCGTGGCCATGAGTTCGAGCACGCGCGATTCGAAGCGCGTGACGGCGTTGCCCAGCACGCGGCCGGCGTTGCCCAGGCGCCAGGCGTCGGCGGCGGCTCGGGGTTTGGAGGCTTTGGCGTTCATGCGTACAATGAATTTGCTTAGGTAGCCTAATCAAATTGAAAAACGGAGACGGGCGTGAATGAAGTCTTGACGCTGGAGCAGGCACAGTCCGCAGGGCGCGACGTGTGCGTGGATGTGCTGATCGCCGGTGCCGGCCCGTGCGGGCTGATGCTGGCCAACGAACTGGGCTTGCGCAATGTAACGTGCCTGGTGGTCGATCCCAAAGCCACCACCGCCTTCAACCCGCAGGCCAATGCCACGCAGGCGCGCACGATGGAGCACTTTCGCCGCATCGGCATCGCGCACCAGATCCGAGCGCTGGGCCTGCCGGGCGACCACCCCACCGACATCGCCTACTTCACCCGCTTCGCCCGGCACGAACTCGCGCGCCTGCGCCTGCCCACGGCCGCGCAGGCGACGGAGCAGATCAAGACGATGTCGGGCTCCTGGAGCGCGGCCGAGCTGCCGCACCGCGTGTCGCAAAAGTACGTGGAAGCGGTGCTGCGCGAGCACGCCGAGCAGCGCACGGGCCGCGCCATTGCGTTTGGCTGGCGACTGCAAACCTTTGACGACACGGGCGAAGGCGTGGTGGCGCAGGTGGTGCCTGCGGCAGGCGGCGAGCCGGTGACGGTGCGCGCGCGCTACCTCGTGGGCGCCGATGGCGCGCGCAGCGCTGTGCGCACCGCGCTGGGCCTTGAACTGGCGGGTGCCACCGGCCTGCAGCGCCAGTTCATGGGCGGCAAGATGTTCGCCATCTACCTGCGCGCGCCGGCGTTCTACGAGCGCTTCCCGCACGACATTGCGTGGATGTACGTGTCCGTCAACCACGAGCGGCGGGTGTTCATGGCCTCGGTCGACGGGCGCGGCGAGTTCGCCTTCCATGCCGCCGTACACCCCGGTGAAACGCCCGAAGACTGGACCCACGCCGATGCGCGCCGCATCTTTGCCGAGGCCAGCGGCATGGACATCGACATCGAGATCCTCTCCACCAGCATCTGGATCGCCGGACACTCGCTCGTGGCCGAGCGCTACCAGCGCGGCTGCGTGTTCATCGCCGGCGATGCGGCACACCTGTTCACACCCACCGGGGGGCTGGGCTACAACACGGCGGTGGGCGACGCGGTGAACCTGGGCTGGAAGCTCGCGGCCGTGGTCAAGGGCCAGGCTCAGCCCTTGCTGCTGGACACTTATGAGCAGGAACGCCGCCCCATCGGCCTGCGCAACACCGCCTATGCGCGCGACTTCGCCGACTCGGTGGGCCTCTTTGAAGTGACGCCCGCGCTGGAGGCCGAAGGCGGCGCCGGTGACAGCCTGCGCACGCAAGCCAGCGAGGTGCTCAACGCCCATGTGCGGCGCGAGTTCAACATTCCGGGCGTCACCTTCGGTGAGCGGGTGGACGCATCGCCCCTCGTCTTCAGCGAGCCCGCCCTGGTCCCGCCCGACCAGGCCAATGCCTACGTGCCCAGCACCGTGCCAGGCGGTCGGCTGCCCCACCGCTGGCTGCCTGGCGCGCGTTCGCTCTACGACTTGCTGGGCTTCGAGTGGACGGTGCTGGCGCCACCCGCGCTGGCCGCAGAGGCCGCTCGGCTGGCGCAGGCGGGGCGCTCTGCGGGGTTGACGGTGAGCGTGCTGGCGCTGTCGGCAGACGAGGTGGGTGACCTGCTGGATGAAGGGCTGTTGCTCGTGCGGCCGGACCAGGTGGTGGCGTGGCGCGGTCAGGGCGAGGCCGATGCGCCGTCCGTCTGGCGCCGCGTCGCCTGCGTGACTTCTTCCGGGTAATCCCGGTGCTTCTCTGCGATCTCCAGTCGCATAACCGTGACCCTGTTCACGCTTGGCGGGGCAGGACGCGATTTCCCACAACGACAGGAGACCAGCTTGAAAACACCTCACAGACTTCGTTTGGCGGTATTGGCGGCGACCGCGTGGCTCGCCGCCTGCGGCGGCGGCGGGGACAGCCCGCCCGTGGCCGCCACGCCCACGGTGCCGGAAGAAACCCGCGCGCAAGACCGCCGCGTCTTCACACCCGCCGACCCGAGCGCCACCACGTTCGCGGCCATGTCGGGCGTGGTCGCCGGCACCGACCGCTGGGCCGGTGTGCTCGGTGGCGCGGCATACCGCATCGAGGTGCCCGCCAACTGGAACGGCCGCCTGGTGATGTACGCGCATGGCTTCCGGGGTGAGGGCGCATCGCTCACGGTGTCCAACCCATCCATCCGCCGCTACCTCATTGAAAACGGCTACGCGTGGGCGGCATCGAGCTACTCGACCAACTTCTATGACGTGCGTGCCGGTGTGGAAGACACCAACGCGCTCGCGCTCGCGTTCAACCAGATCGCTGCTGCGCGGGGCCGTCCCCTGCCGATCCCCACCCGGCTGTACATCACCGGCCATTCAATGGGCGGCCACGTCACCGGAGCGGCCATCGAAGCCGAAACCTATGCCACCGCCCGCAACAAGGTGCAGTACCACGGCGCGGTGCCCATGTGCGGCGTGATGGGCGACGTCGAGCTGTTCAACCGCTTTGCGGGCATGCAGGTCACGGCGCAAACGCTGGCGGGCGTGCCCAGCTACCCGACCGACAAGTGGTCGGAGATCGTGGGGCTGGTAACGAACACCTTGTTCACCACCTTTCCGAGCGTGCCCACCGCCCAAGGGCAGAAGTACCTCTCGGTGGTCAAGAACCTCACCGGCGGCCAGCGCCCCATGTTCAACGAAGGCATTGGCTTCGGCGGCAGCTTCCCCTCGGCGTATGGCACCTTTGGGAGCGACGGCACCGTCACCGGCATCCTCAACCGCAACGTGCTCGACACCAACGCGCTCACCTATGTGATCGACGGTGATGCGCCCGGCTCGGCCACGCTCAACGCCACGACGCCCAAACTCACGGCGGCGCCCGATGCCAACCGCCTGCGTCGCGACGGTCTGCGCTGGGTCCCTGTCATCAACGGCGAGTTCAAGGTGCCTGTGGTGTCCATCCACACGCTGGGCGACCTGTTTGTGCCCTTCAGCATGCAGCAGGTGTATCAGCAGCGCACGGCCGCCAAGGGCAACAGCAGCTGGCTCGTGCAGCGCGCGATCCGGGGCGCCAGCCATTGCGACTTCACCGTGGCTGAACAGGTGCAGGCGTTCACCGACATGGTGGCGTGGGAGCAAGGCGGACCCCGGCCAGCCGGTGACGATGTGATCACGCCGGCCACCGTGGCCGCGTCTTCTTACGGCTGCACGTTCACCAACAACACGCTGGGACCTGACGATGGCGCGCCGGTGCCGGCCTTGCGCGCGGGCATTGCCGCGAACCCGGCGAACACCTGCCCGCCCTGAGCACCGGCCTGCGTCAGCCCAGATCGTCGGCATCCTCTCGTGGTGATGCCGCGCGTGCCGGACCACATCGTGGCGATCGAACTGATCGTCATGGGTGTGGTTCGCTTCTTCGGCGGCGGCTTCAATCGGCGCTGACGCATTCGTTCAGTCGGCCTTGATCTTGCGTTCCTTGATGATCGCGCCGTATCGCTTGCTGTCTTCTGCCATCACCGCAGCGAACTGAGCCACCGTCAGTGGCGTGGCCTCGGCGGCCAGGGTGTCCATCTGCGCCTTGACCGACGGCATGACCAGGATGCGGTTGATCTCGCTGTTGAGGCGTTCAACCACGGTCGCAGGTGTGCCCGCGGGTGCGTAGAAACCGTGCGTTTGGCCTGCATCGAAGCCCTTGAGCCCCACCTCGTTGAGTGTGGGCACGTCGGGGAATGCGGGCGAGCGGCGCATGCCGGCCACCGCGAGCAGGCGCAGCTTGCCACTGCGCACGTGGGCCAGGCTGATGCCGGGGTCGAAGAGAAAGTCCACCTGCCCCGCGAGCAAGTCCTGCAGCGCGGGCGTCGATCCGCGGTAGGGCACGTGCAGCGCGTACACACCCGCCTGGCTCTTGAGCATCTCGCCCGCCAGATGCAGGCCAGTGGCGTTGCCAGCTGATGCGTAGCTGAGCTTGCCGGGGTTGGCTTTCAGGTACGCCAGAAACTCCTGGGCGTTCTTCACCGGCAGGTCGGCTCGGGCCACGAGGAACAGCGTGATCCGGGCCGCTGCCGCGACAGGAACAAGGTCCTTGTCGCTGTCGTACGGCATCGACGCATAGATGAACGGGTTGGTGGTGATGGCACTGCCTGCCGTCATCAGCAGCGTGTGGCCGTCGGCCGGTGACTTGGCCACCACCTCTGCACCGATCATGCCGCTGGCACCCGCGCGGTTCTCGATGATGACGGGCTGGCCCAGCGCTTGTTGCAGCGGCTGTGACACCGCGCGCGCGAGCACATCCGGCGAGCTTCCCGGCGGGAAATTGACCACCACGCGAATGGGTTTGGACGGCCATGCGCCGGCTTGGGCCAGCGCGGTGGAGGGCCAGGCCAGCAACGCCATGGCGGTGCTGGCGCAGGTCAGCAGGGCGCGGCGGCAGACCGAAGAAGTCGAGGGTGTTTTCTTCATGGGTAGCTCCTTCAAGCGTCGACGGGAAGGCCGGTGAAATTCTCGGAAAACTGCAGGCGGCCTGCATGCGTGCCGGTCATGTATTCCAGGTCGGCGCGTTGCAGGCGCCGCACGAACGAGCTGTCGCCCGCGAAGCTGTGAACCATCGTGCAAAGGCCGGCGGAGAAACGCTGCACCAGCCACATGCGCTTCAGGCAGGTGGCCGAATAGCGCTCCAGCAGCTCGTCGGCGCCGCGCTTGTAATGCCGTTCGATCGCGCGCGCCAGCACCTTCACGTCGGCCATCGCCGAGTTCAGACCCTTGGCGCCGGTGGGCGGCACGATGTGCGCGGCGTCGCCCGCGAGGAACAGTCGCCCGTGCTGCATGGGCTCGAACAGAAAACTGCGCATGGCCGTCACGCCCTTCTGCGTGATGCGACCTTCGTTGATCGTCGGCAGGCCTGGCACGTCGAGCCGCTTGTGCAGTGCGGCCCAGATGCGGTCGTCTGACCAGTTGTCGGGGCTGTCATCGGGTTCGCACTGCAGATACAGGCGCGTGATCGATGGCGTGCGGATGCTCATCATCGCGAAGCCGTCCTCGTGGCAGCCCCAGGTGATGTCCTTGATGGCGGGCCGCGCCTCGGCCAGGATGCCCAACCAGCCAAAGGGATAGATGCGGTCGTGCACCTGCGCTTTTTGCGCCGGAATGGCGTGACGGCTGATGCCGCGAAAACCGTCGCAGCCGACCACGAAGTCACAGTGCAATTCGCCGGCAACGCCGTCTTTCTCGAAGCGCACCACCGGGGTCGGCCCGTCGATGCCCTCAAGGGCCGTGACCGGGGTTTCGAACAGCATCCGGGCACCGGCGGCGCTGCGCGCCGTCATCAGGTCCTTGACCACTTCGTGTTGCGGATACACCCAGGCACTGCGCCCGCCCGTGGCTTCGTGGAAGTTGATCGGGTGCGATTCACCGCCGAAACGGAAGTCGATGCTGTGCTGTTCCAGGCCGAGCTGCCCGATGCGCTCACCCAGACCGAGCGAACGCATCATCTCCACAGTGCCTTGCTCGAGCACACCGGCGCGCAGCCGGCTCTGCACATGCTCCTGTGCCGAGCGTTCAATGATCACGGACGAGATGCCCTCGAGGTGCAGCATGTGCGAGAGCATCAGCCCCGCCGGGCCCGCACCGATGATGCCGACTTGTGTGCGCATCAGACGGTCTCCTCGAGCGTGATCAGGCCCATGCCGGTGGTCATGGGTGCGTAGTAGTGGCGGTGCACCCGCTTCACCTGGTTCGAGAGCGCCCCGCGCATCACCAACCACATGATCAGCTCGATGCCTTCCACGCCGAACCTCTCCATGAGCGTCTGGTGCGTCAGCCCGGTCAGGCTCTGCGGGTCGTTCTCGATGCGGTCCAGAAAATCAAGATCGTTGTCCCGCTGCATGTCACCGAAGTGTTTGCCGGTGAGCTGGTGCGACATGCCGCCGGTGCCGATGATGGCCACGCGCAGGTCGCGATCTTCATAGCTCTCCACCGCGCGGCGGATCGCCTGCCCCAGCCGGAAGCAGCGGCGTGCCGTCGGCAGTGGGTGCTGCAGCACGTTGACCGCAATCGGCACCGAGGCCACGGGCCAGGTGCCTTTGTCGTGGTCGAAGCACAGGTGCATGGGCACGAGGAACCCATGCTCCACGGCCATCTTCTGGCACACCGTGATGTCGAACTCGTCGTACACCAGCGCGCGGCACAGGTGCTGCGAAAAGGCGAGGTCACCCGGAATGGCCGGCAGCGGCCGCGTGCCGAAGCCTTCGTCGGCGATGGCGTACCGGTCTGCACAGCCTACGGCGAAGGTCGGGTACTTGTCGAAGAAGAAGTCCGCGCCGTGGTCGTTGTAGACCATGATGGCCACGTCGGGTTTGATGTCCTGAAGCCATTCGCGCACCGGCACGTAGGCGTCGAACAAGGGCTTCCACGCGGGTGTCTGTGTGCGGCCGCGGTCGTAGGCGCCACCGATGGATGGGACGTGGGAGGTGCCGATGCCGGCGATGATCTTTCCGCCCATCACACCGCCCCGCTGTCGTTGCGGGTGGCCAGGAATTGCTCGTGCGTTTCCCCGCGCATGGAGGCACCCATCCGGTAGAGGCCATTGCCCGTGACCACGCCCAGCTTGAGCAGGAAATAGATGTTGCCGCCCGCAGCGAGCAGGCCGCTGAAGTCGCGCGCCCGCACCAGCTGCTTCTCGGATTCCGTCAGTTCGAAACGTTCCATGAAGGCTTCTTCATCGGCTTTGCAGGCTTCGCGGTTGGCGGGATCCGAGAGCGCGTTGCACATGGTGTTGATGCGCAGGCCGCGCCAGGACATGTTGAGGTCGAACACATCCGAGTCGGCGATCTTCATGCCCTGCGAGGGCAACTGCTGTGTCATTCAAGGGCTCCAGAGTGGGTCGTCGAAAACCAGTCTAGGATCGAATGCCGTAGTTCTTCTATACAACTATCTCGCGGTCCGCTTGCCAGGCGGAGGCCCGCCGTACACACTGGCTTGGCCTCGTTCTTGCAGTTATCAGACCATGTCCTTCGCCCAACCCGCCACCGTCGACGACTTGCTGAACTACCGGCTCAGCCGCCTGCTGGCCAGCAGTGGTGCGCTGGTCACGCGGATCTGCGAAGGACGTTATGGCATCACCCGACGTGAATGGCGGCTGATCTGCATCCTGGTCGACCACGGCGCCATGTCCCCCTCGCAACTGGCCGAGCGCTCGCACCTCGAGCGCCCGCGTGTCTCGCGCCACGTGTCCGACCTGGTGAACAAGAAACTCTTCGCGCGCGTGGGCGACTCCGAGGACCGCCGCCGCGCCTGGGTGGACATCACCGCGCGCGGGCGCGCACTGCACGCCGAGTTCTTTCCGGAGTCGGTGCGCCTCAACAACCTGGTGCTGTCAACGTTGAGCGCGTCGGAGCGCGCGACCTTCGACAAAGCCTTGACCAAGTTGACCCATGCAGCGGACGAGCTGGTCAAGTCCAAACCGTTGCCCGAGAAAGCGGACCGCCGCCACGGAGGACGCCGGCGGGGTTCTGTGGGTCGCGTCGATGGGTTGCCCAGTCTGGGCGGGGAGGGCAGAGCGATTCCGGATCGATGAGCGGTTGAATCTGCGCGCCCAGTGAAGGCATACCCCAGGGGGGTAGCCGATAGCATGGAAACCTTTCGTCACACGCAGTGTGGCGTTGGATCTTTTCCTTGCGCTGGAGCCTGCATGAATCCACTGAAATCCGAGTCCGGCATCTCGCGCCGCCATTTCAACGGCCTCGTGGCCGGTGCCGCCCTGGTGGGCGCACCCAGCCTGCGCGCGCAGTCGGGCAACCGGATCGTGCTGGGTCAGTCGGCCGCGTTCACCGGTGCGGCGGCCCAGCTGGGCATCCAGTTTCATGCGGGTGCGCGGCTGTTCTTTGATCAGCTCAACGCGCAGGGCGGTGTCAATGGCCAGCGCGTGGAGATCGCGCAGCTCGACGACGGCTACGAGCCCGACCGCTGCGTGGAAAACACCAACAAGCTGCTCAACAGCGAAGTGTTCGCGCTGTTCGGCTACATCGGCACACCCACCAGCCTGGCGGCGCTGCCGCTGGCCACCAAGGCGCAGACGCCGTTCTTCGCCCCCTTCACCGGTGCCATGGGCCTGCGCACGCCGTTCAACAAACTGGCCTTTCACCTGCGCGCGTCCTACAACGACGAAACCGCACTCATCGTGCGCCAGCTCACCAACCTGGGCCTGAACAAGGTGGCCGTGTTCCACCAGAACGACGCCTACGGCAAGGCCGGGCTCGACGGCACCGTGCTCGCGCTCACCTCGCGCAACCTGCAGCCGGTGGCCACGGCCACGGTGGAGCGCAACTCGGTGGACGTGGCGGCGGCTGTGGCCTCCATCACCGCGGCCAAGCCCGACGCGGTGGTGCAGATCAGCGCCTACAAATCGTGCGCGGCCTACATCCGCGCGGCGCGAGCCGCGGGTTACGGCGGCACCTTCTACAACGTGTCCTTCGTGGGCACGCAGGCCCTGGCCGACGAGCTCGGCAAGGACGGTGCCGGCGTGGTGGTGTCGCAGGTGGTGCCCACGCCCTATAGCGCCTCGCGCCCGATCACGCGCGAGTTCATCGACACCATCGGCAAGGGCGGCAACAAGGTGCAGCCCAACTTCTCCAGCATGGAAGGCTTTCTGGCCGCCAAGCTGTTTGCCGAAGGCCTGCGCCGTGCAGGTTCGCGCGCCACGCGCGAGAGCTTCATCAGCGGCATGGAGGCCATCGGCGAAACCTCGCTGGGCGGGTTTCAGGTGTCGCTCAGCGCGAGCAACCACGTGGCCTCACGCTACGCCGAGCTCTCCATGCTCACCGGCGACGGCAAGGTCCGCACCTGATCCTCAGCGGATCGCGGCGTAGCGCTGCTCCATTTCCTGGCGCATGGTCTTGCGCATCGTGGCAGCCGCGTGGCGGCGGTGCTCGTCGGGTGTGCCCGGGTCCAGCGCCGGCACGGCCTGCGGCTTGCCGCTGTCGTCCACCGCAATCATGGTGAAGAAGCAGCTGTTGACGTGCCGCTGCACCTGCGTGCGGATGTTCTCCGCAATCACCTTGATGCCCACCTCCATCGACGAGTTGCCGGTGTGGTTCACCGCTGCCAGAAACGTGACGAGTTCACCCACATGGATGGGCTGGCGGAACATGACCTGGTCCACGCTGAGTGTGACCACATAGGACGACGCGTAGCGGCTGGCGCAGGCAAACGCCACCTGGTCCAGCAGCTTGAGCACGCTGCCGCCGTGCACCTTGCCGGAGAAGTTGGCGGTGTCGGGTGTCATCAGCACGGTCATGCTGAGTTGGTGGCGGGGGAGTTCCATGGGGTGTGCGGTGGTGGGAGGGAATGGATGGAGGTCGGTGGCCGGATTTTGACGGCCAAGAAAAACCGATTGCGAATATCTGGATGTTCAAGTTAATCTCGGGCGCTCACGTGCCCCTCCTTCCTGCAACCCCCACCCGGAAAACACCACCATGACCCGCCTGCTTGGTTTGACCGTTGCCTGCCTGATGAGCGCCGCCGCATGGGCCGGCCCCGCCGACCCATCGCCGTTTGATGGCACGCGCTATGCGCCTCAGAAAGCGCTGTACGACTTCAACTTCGCCAAGCCCCTGGAGGGCAAGGCCGCGTTTGGCTATGTGAAGAACCACCTGCGCGCGATCAAGGAATACGGCGACCCCGCCAAGTCGCACATCGTCATCGTCGCGCACGGCAACGAGCTGCATGCGTTCTCCCGGCTGAACCGCGCGGCCTACCCCGACATGTACGAAGAACTCAAGGCATTGAAGGAAGCGGGCGTGACCATTCGCGTGTGCAGCAATGCAGCCCGTTCGCGCGGCTACAAGCCCGATGAGTTTTACGACGTCGTGACCGTGGTGCCTGCCGCCGTGATCGATCTCGCCAAGTGGCAGAACGAGGGCTATAGCTACATGTACGCCGAAATGTTCCCGCGCCTCACGCGCGAAGAACTCGTCAAGCAGACGATCGAACTGCAGTAAGGCTGCGTCAGATCGACGGCTCTTCCGGTATCAGCCTCGACGCCGCGCGCAGGCCTTCGGCTTCCGTGCGGTAGAGGTGCAGGCGTGGGCTGTCGTCGAGGTGGCCGGCTGCGCGCAGCAGGTTCTCCACCGGCAGCTTGATGCCCACCAGGTGCAGCTCGATGCGCTGGTCGTCCAGCTGCGCGCGCAATCGCGCGAAGGCTTCGGCGCCGGTGGCGTCGATCCAGTTGATGGGGTGTGCGATCCACATCACGTGGCGCGTGCCCGGGTGCGCGGCGATGTGCTCGGACACCGCGCGTTCGAAGCCGTTGGCGGTGGCGAAGTCCAGCGCGGCGTCCATGCGCAGGGCAAAGAGGTCGGGCGCCAGCGGGGGCAGCTTCCAGAGGTGGCGGTCGCGCAGGCTGCCATCGGGGTGCAGGCCCACTTCGATGATGCGCGGGTGCAGCCGCAGGTACAGAAAGTGCGACAGCGCCATGAGCACGCCGGCCAGCACGCCCCAGTAGAGGCGCGGCGCGGCCAGCACGGTCACCGCAAAAGTGATGCCGGCAATCACCGCTTCCACCCGCGAGAGCTTCCACAGGTGCACGAAGGCGCGCGGCTTGATCAGGCCCATCACCGCCACCAGCACGATGGCCGCCAGCACCGCCAGCGGCACGTGGTGCAGCACCGGTATGAACAGCAGCAGCGTGATCAGCACCACCGCCACCGAGAACACGGTGGCCCAGCCGGTCTTGGCGCCGGCGTAGAGGTTGAGCGCCGAGCGCGAGAACGACGAGCTGGTGGGAAACGCGCCGCTGATGGCCGAGGCCAGCTTGGCCAGTCCCTGGCCAATCAGGTCCTGGTCCTGGTCCCAGCGCTGGCCGCGTTGCCCGTTGTCCACCTTGGCGCTGGAAGCCGTTTCCAGAAAGCTCACCAGGGTGATGACCAGTGTGGGCACCAGCAGTTGGCCCATCGTGGCCCAGCCGGGCCAGCCGGGCCAGTACGGCATGGGCAGGCCCTGCGGCAGGGCCCCAATCACCGCTCCGCCGCGCCCTTCAAAGCCCACGGCCCAGCTGATGGCGGCACTGGCCACCACCACCGTGAGCACCGTGGGAAAGCCCGGGCGCCAGCGGCGCGCCAGCACCAGCAGCGCGAAGCTGCCCAGGCCAAAGGCCAGTGAAGGCCAGTGCACAAAGGGCTGCGTGAGCAGGGTGTCCCAGGCGGAAAAGCCGAGCAGGGCTGGCAGCTGCGAGGCAATGATGAGCACCGCAGCGGCCTGCGTGAAGGCCATGAGCACGGGCGAGTTGACCAGGTTGAGCAGCCAGCCAAACCGCGCATAGCCCAGCACGATCTGCAGCAGGCCCGTGAGCAGTGCGAGCCACACCGCGAGTTCGATCCAGCGCTGGCTGCCGGGCTGCGCCAACCCCGTGAGCGATGCACCCACGAGCAGACAGGTGAGGGCGGTGGGTCCCACCGAAAGCCGGGGCGAGGCACTGAACAACACGGCAATCAGTGCCGGCAGCAGCGAGGCGTAAATGCCCGTGACCAGCGGCATGCCCGCCAGCGCCGCATAGGCCACACCTTGCGGAATCACCATCAGCCCCACGGTGAGGCCGGCCATGGCCTCGCCGCGCAGCAAGGCAGCGTCGGGCCGAGGCCAGGCAAGAAATGGCAGCATGCGTCTAATTCGGCTCATGGGGCGATCGTAGCGGGGGCTTGGGCATGCAGGAGAAGCGCGCACGACCAGAGGCATCCAGGGTCCGGCTCAGCCGGCCCGAGATGCCGTCCCCCCTCGAAGCGCCGAAGGCGCGCCACAGAGGGGGGAAGCCGCACAGCGGCGCAGGGGGGAGTTCACCTTCCCGGCATGTCCTTGGCGGAGTAACCCAGGCTCACTGTGGCGTCGACCGGAATCGGCGGCACGCTCTCATTCCACGCTTCCCACTGCGCGCGCATGCGCTGCAGCCGCTCGGGCTCGCGCGTGGCCAGGTTGGCGCGCTCGCGCTCGTCCTTCGCGATGTTGAAGAGGTACTCGTGGCCGTCCACCTGCAGGTACTTCCAGTCGCCCTCGCGCAGCGCGCGCTGGCCGCGGTGGTTCATGCGCCAGTACAGCGCGCGCTCGAAGCGCTGCGCGGGCTCGCGCAACACGTTGAGCAAGCTCACGCCGTCCAGCGGCCAGTCCGGGTCGGCCTGGCCGCCGCCGGCTTCGAGCATCGTGGCGGACCAGTCCATCGTCATGCAGTGCTGGGTGCTCACCGTGCCGGCCGGGATGGCGGCGGGCCAGTGCGCGATCCATGGCACGCGGATGCCGCCTTCGGTGAGGTCCATCTTGCCGCCCACCAGCGGCCAGTTGTCGGAGAAGCGTTCACCGCCGTTGTCGCTGGTGAAGACGACCAGCGTGTTCTCTTCCAGGCCCTCTTCGCGCAGCGCGGCCATCAGCTTGCCGATGCCTTCGTCCATGTGGTGGATCATGCGGCGGTAGGTGTTCACATCGCCACCGTGCAGGTGAAAGAGGTTCTTCGCCACGTCGCTGGCCACATGCGCGTCGTCGCGCGTTTCCCAGGGCCAGTGCGGCGCGGTGTAGTGCAGGCTGAGCAGGAAGGGCTTGCCGGCTTTCGCGTCGGCCGCGCGCTGGTGCACGTGGTCCACCGCTCGCTGCGAGAGCACGTCGGTGAGGTAGCCCACCTCGTGGTGCTCGTCTTCGTCGATGTAGAGGTCGTGCTCGCCGCTGGAGGAGCAGTGGGTGAAGTAGTCGACCCCACCGGCCATGATGCCGAAGAACTCGTCGTAGCCCGAGCGGCGCGGCCCGAACGACGGCGGGTAGCCCAGGTGCCACTTGCCGATGAGCGCGGTGTGGTACCCCGCCTTCTTCAGCAGCGAGGGCAGCGTGGGCACTTCGGGTGGCAGGCCCAGCGTGGTGCTGCCTTTGCTGCGGCTGTTGATCGGCTCTTCCATCGCACCGCGCAGCCGGTACTGGTAGCGCATGGTGATGAGGGCAAAGCGCGTGGGCGAGCACACCGGCGAGTTGGCGTAGCCCTGCGTGAACTTCACGCCGCCGGCGGCGAGTCGGTCGATGTTCGGCGAGACGGCGCCGAACTCGGCTTCGCGGCCGCCGTAGCAGCCCAAGTCGGCGTAGCCGAGGTCGTCACAGACGATGTAGATGAGGTTGGGGCGTTGCTTCATGGGGTGCTCACTCCACCTTCATGCCGGTGGCTTTCACGATGGGGCCGTAGCGGTGGTACAGCGCGTCGATGCGTTGCGCGGCCGGTGCGCCGGTGAGGCCTTCGAAGAACAGGTCGAGGTTGTTCATGCGGGCTTGCACCTCGGGGCGTTTGAGCGCGTCGACGATGTGCTTTTGCAGGGTCTGCACCACCGCGTCGGGCGTGGCGGCGGGGACCATGACGATATAGAGCACCTCCTGCTCCAGGCTCTTGAGGCCCGCTTCGGCCACCGTGGGCAGTTCGGGGGCGAGGCGTGAGCGCTGGCGGCTGGTGACGGCTAGCGCCGTGATCTTGCCGGTCTGCACATGCGGCAGCATGCCGGGCGTGGCGAGCACGCCGCCGTCCACCTCGCCCGCGAGCACGGCGGTGACCGCGGGCGTGTTGCCGCGGTAGGGGATGTGCGTGAGCTTGGCCTGGGTCGATTCCTTGATCACCTCGATGGCCAGGTGGCCGGGGCTGCCACTGCCGGCGGAGCTGAAGTTCAAACCCCTGGTCTTGCCGGCGTCCACCATGGCCGCCAGGGTCTTGATGCCGGTGGACGGGTTCACGCCAACCAGCAGGCCCGACGAGGCCATCACCACCAGGGGCTTGAGATCGGTGCGCTTGAACGGCATGTTCGCGTACAGGTGGGGGTTCACCGTGAACGTGGTGTCGATACCGAACAGCACGGTGTAGCCATCGGCCGGGGCACGCGCCACTTCCGTGGCACCGATGTTGCCGGCCACACCGGCCTTGTTGTCCACCACGAAGGCTTGCTTGAGCGATTCCTGCAGCACAGCGGCGACCGAACGCGCCAGCAGGTCCGACGGGCCGCCTGCGGGGAAGTTGTTGACGAAGCGAACGGGCTTGTTCGGGTAGGTGTCCTGGGCCGTGGCCAGGTGCGCGGCGGTGGCCGCGATGAGGGCGAGGGCGAGACGGAAAGCGGTGCGTTTCATGAAGGGTCGGGGAACAAGAGAAAGAAAAAAATTCAAGGCTGGTAGCCCGAGGTCTGCACCACCGGCGCCCACTGCGCGCGGTAGGCCGCGAGCGAGGCGCGGGTCTGCGCGGGCGTGCTGGCCACCGGGCGCATGCGCGCGTCCTGGAAGCGCTTGACCGTGTCGGGGTCCTGCATCACCTCGCGGATGGCCTGGCCCAGCTGTTCCACCCGCGCGGTGGGCGTGCTGGCTGGCGCGAAGAAGGTGTTCCAGCCGTCGGCGCTGATGTCCAGCCCGGCTTCGCGGAAGGTGGGGATGGCCGGCGCGAACGGCGAGCGGCGCGCGCTGGAGACGGCCAGGACGCGGATCTTGCCGGCTTCGTGCAGGGGCAGCAGCGTGTCGAAGGTGTCAAAGGCCACCGGCACCTGGCCGCCCATGAGGTCGGTGGCCAGCGGGCCGGAGCCGCGGTAGCCGACCACCTGCGCCTTCACGCCGGCCTTCTCGCCCACCATCAGCCCGAAGAAGTGCGGCAGGCTGCCGGTGGCCGGCACGCCAAAGTTGGCCTGCAGCGGGTTGGCGCGCAGCCAGGCCAGCAGGTGGTTGAGTTCGCGCACGGGCACGCCGGCGCCCACGGCCACGCCGAACTCGTAGCTGTTGGCTTGCGACACGGCCACAAAGTCTTTCTCGGGGTCGTAGCCCGCGTCCTTGAAAACCAGCGGGGCCACCAGCATCACCGCCGGGTTGGCCATCAGCAGCACGTTCTGGCTGGCGGGTGCGCCGCGCAGCTGCTGGGCGGCCAGGCGCCCGCCCGCGCCGGTGCGGTTTTCCACCACCACGGTGGTGTTCAGCTTGGGCCCCAGTTTGTCGGCCACCAAGCGCGCCACGCGGTCGGTGGAGCCGCCCGGTGCGTAGGGCACCACGATGCGCAGGGGCCCTTCTTGCGCTTGGGCCAGCGTGGGCAGTGCCACGGCGGCGGCCATCGTGGCGGTGAAGGACAAGAGTTGGCGGCGGGTGGTCATGGGGTGTCTCCTGAGAGGGCTCCGGTGTTTCCCGGTGCAGTCCTTCATGCTATGCAGGGACAATCAATTGCAGAAATCAATCATTGCGGGTGTTTTCCCTGAGCCTCGATCCATGAGCCCTTCCGACCGGATGAGCGAGCCGCAGCACCAGGCCGATCTGCTGCTCTATCGCCTCTACCGCATCCACACCACCGCCGGCCGCATGGTGGTGCACCTGTGCGAGAGCGAGTTCGGCATCACGCGGCGCGAGTGGCGCATCCTGTCGTTCCTGGCCGAGCGGGAAGGCGCGCTGTCGTCGCAGCTGGCCGAGCACGCCATGCTGGACCGCGCCCGCACCTCGCGCACGCTCACTTCGCTGGCGACCAAGAAGCTCGTGGTGCGGCAGCCCCGGCCGTCTGACCGGCGGGAGGTGCATGTGTATTTGAGCGAGGCAGGGCGGCGCTTGTATGAGCAGATCTTTCCGCGCGTGGCCGCCATCAACCGCGAGCTCACATCGGGGTTGAGCTTGTCGCAGCGCCGGCAGCTCGACGCGATGCTCGACACCCTGCAGTCGAAGGTCGCGGGCATGGTGGATGCGCGGCCGCAGTCGCCGCCGACGCAGGATGGCGGTGAGTGAGCGCGTGCTTTGGGCCTGCGCGCACGCCGCACATTGGACCCATGAATGGCCTCAAGGCAAGGCACAATATTGGCTCTTCTGACGGCAGCAACTGGCGCGCAACACGACGCGCTGGCGGTGCCGGCCCTTGCTGACAGCCCCAACACCAGCCACCCGCCCCGGGTGGTTTTTCAAGCCCGGTCCACCTCGTGTGCCGGGTGGGGAACCCTGACACATCGGGCCACCGCCGCCGTCTTGTCTTTCACCACCGAGCTGGTGCCTTCGCCCCTACCCAGTCCCGCGCCTTGACCGCGGGCCGGCCACCCCGGACCATCCCCATGCGATGGGCCGGTGGCGCGGAGCCATTGCCAGCCATGCATCTGGAGGAGTTTTCCATGCAGCTCATCGTCTCGGCCGGGTTGATCCTGGCCATTGTCTTGTGGGGCGTTGTCGCGCCCGATGGACTGGCATCCGTGTTTGACACGGCGCTGGCCGTCATCACGCGCGACTTCGGCTGGTTCTACCTGTGGGTGGTGCTGGGCCTCGTGGTGTTCGCCCTGGTGCTGGCGTTCAGCCGCTACGGCGACCTCAAGCTGGGCGGAGAAGACGATGAGCCGGAGTTCTCGATGGGCACCTGGTTCGCCATGCTGTTTGCCGCCGGCATGGGCATCGGCCTGGTGTTCTGGGGCGTGGCCGAACCCATTTCCCACTACGGCGCACCGCCCCCCGGCATCGCGCCCAACACACCCGAAGCGGCCAACGCCGCCATGCGCTACAGCTTCTTCCACTGGGGCCTGCACCCCTGGGCGGTCTACAGCATCGTGGCGCTGGCGATCGCGTTCTTCCAGTTCCGCAAGGGCGGCTCGGCGCTGGTGAGCACGGCGGTGGAGTCCTTGCCCTGGGCGCCGCTCAAAAAGATCGGACCCGTGGTCAACGTGCTGGCCGTCATCGCTACGGCCTTTGGCGTTGCTGCCTCATTGGGCATGGGCGCGCTGCAGATCAACAGCGGCCTCAATGCCGTGCTGGGCCTTCCCGTGAGCGAAACCTCGCAGGTGGGCATCATCGTGGTCACCACCGTGCTGTTCCTGATCTCGGCCGTCACGGGTGTCACCAAGGGCATCAAGTGGTTGTCCAACACCAACCTGGTGCTGGCCGCGCTGCTCACGCTGGCGGTCTTTGTGTTCGGCCCGACGGTGGCCATCATCGACACCTTCACCACCACGCTGGGCAGCTATGTGAGCGAGTTTGTGCGCATGAGCCTGCGCATGACCCCGTTCCGCGACAGCGGCTGGGTGGGCGGCTGGACCGTTTTTTACTGGGCCTGGTGGGTGAGCTGGTCGCCGTTTGTGGGCTTGTTCATCGCGCGTGTGTCGCGCGGCCGCAGCATCCGTGAGTTCATCATGGGCACCATGCTGGCGCCCACGCTGGCCGCGTTCGTGTGGTTCTCCGTGTTTGGTGGCACGGCCCTGAACCTGCAGATCATGCAAAACCTGCCCATTGCCGACGCTGTCAGTGCAGATGTCTCCACGGCTTTGTTCACCATGTTCGATGCCTTGCCCATGGCCTCGCTGCTGTCGGGTGTGGCCACGCTCCTGGTGTTGCTGTTCTTCGTCACCTCGGGCGACTCGGCCACCCTCGTGCTGGGCATGATGAGCACGGGCGGCCAGGAAAACCCCGGCGCCCGCGTGAAGATCATCTGGGGTGTGCTCGTCTCCGGCATTGCCATCAGCCTGTTGCTGGCCGGCGGGCTCAAAGCCGTGCAGACCGCGACCATCGTGTTTGCGCTGCCCTTTGCGGTGGTGATCGTGCTGATGGCCGTGGCCCTGTGGCGCGGCGTGCGCGACGACCACGAAGAAGAACAGCAGCGCGAAAAGGCCTTGCGCCGCCGCATGCGCGAAGCCCTGAAGTGACGGCACCGCGCAGCGCCCATGAGCCCTGAGTTTGCGCTGGCGTTTGGCAAGAGTTTTCTCTTTGTCTTCGCGGCGATCCTGCCGATCCTGAACCCGGCGGCCACGGCGCCGATCTTCCTCGGGCTTACCGAGGGGGCATCGGCGTCGACCCGCAAGCTGCTGGCGCGGCGCATCGCGCGCAACATGTTTGCGCTCATGGTCGGCTCCATGCTGGTGGGCTCCTACGTGCTCGACTTCTTCGGCATCTCGCTGCCGATCGTGCGCGTGGGCGGCGGGCTCATCGTGGCGGCCTCGGCGTGGCGCCTGCTCAACGCCGGGCATGCCACGCAAGACAGCCGCACCGAACTCGCCGAGGCCTTCACACCCGAGCAGGCGCGCCGGCAAGCGTTTTACCCGCTCACCTTTCCGATCAGCTGTGGGCCGGGTTCGATTGCCGCGGCCATCACGGTGGGCGTGGCGCTGCACGACGCGCAGCTCGCGCTCTCGCTGGCGCGCATCAGCGGCGGCATTCTGGCGCTGCTGGCCATCGGCGTGCTGCTGTACCTGGCGTTTCGCTACGCGCAGCGCCTGCTCAAGCCCCTGGGCGAAGCCGGCACCGTGATCTTCCTGCGGCTCTCGGCGTTCATCCTGCTGTGCCTGGGTGTGCAGATCGTGTGGGACGGGGTGAGCGAGCTGCTGCGCGGGCTGCTGCAGGTCAGCTGACCAGGCGCGCGTTTTGCGGGAAGAGCGCCTTGCGCGCGTCTTCGTCCACCTCGGCCTTGAACGTGAAGCGCGTCTTCAGCGTTTCGGCCCGCTGCGCAGCGGGGCGTGCGTTGATCTCGTCGAGCAGGCGCTTGACGTGGGGCAGCGTTTCCCAGGCATCGGCGCCCAGCACGAACGGGATCACGCGCGCCCAGCCCCAGACGGCCATGTCGACAAAGGTGTAGGTGTCGCCCAGCATGTAGGGCTGGTTGGCCAGGTGCTCGTTGACGATGCTCCAGTGGCGCCAGGCTTCGAAGTCGTAGCGGTTGACGGCATACGACTTGGGCTCGGGTGCGAAATGCTTGAAGTGCACCGCCTGCCCGCAGTACGGGCCGATGCCGGTGGCCACAAACATGAGCCACGAGTGCATTTCGGCGCGCGCGGCCGGGGTGTTGGCCGGCACAAACTGGCCACACTTCTCGGCCAGGTAGAGCAGCATGGCGTTGCTGTCGAACACGCGGATGTCGCCATCGAGCAGGGCGGGTGTTTTGCCGTTGGGGTTGATGGCACGGAATGCCGGCAGATGCTGGTCACCTTTTCGCGTGTCCACCGCCACAGCCTCGTAGGGCAGCCCGGTTTCTTCCAGGTACAGCGCAATCTTCAGCGGGTTGGGCGATGGGTGGAAATAGAAGCGGATCACGGCGCAATGCCTTTCATGGATGGACCTTGCCGGTCAGGGGAGGAAGGCCAGCCAGATGCCCAGCGGCAAAAAGGCCAGGCCCGCGAGGTGGCCGATGATGACCACGGAAGCGACCTTGCCGGGCTCGACCTGGTAGCGGTCGGCCAGCATGAAATTGAAAACGGCGGGTGGCAGGCACGCGAAGAGGATGAGCGCGCCGCGCTCCACACCTTGCAGCGGGATCGCCCACAGCACCAGGCCGCATGCCACCAGGCGAACCAGCATGGCCACCACCGCCCCCACGGCGCCCACGCGCACATCGCCCACCTGCGCCGTGGCCAGCCGCACGCCCAGCGCCAGCAGCATCATCGGCACCAGCACACTGCCCACCATGGTCAGTGGCGTGGCGAGCCACTCGGGCAGGCCCCACGCCATGCGCGAGAACACCACGCCCAGCAGCGTGGACCAGACCAGCGGGTTGGCGTACACCATGCGCCAGTCCACGCGCCCGCTCATAATCCCCGAGCCCAGCGAAAAGTGCAGCAGGTTGGACAGCACCAGCAGGATCACCGCCGGCGCGAGGCCGTCCGGCCCGTAGGTGAGCACGGTGAGCGGAATGCCGACCGGCCCCACATTGGCAAACATGGTGCTGGGCACGAAGGCCCTGGCCGATGCCCCCACGACGCGGCTCAGCGGCCAGGCCAGCAGCCCGCTCGCCAGCATCAAGAGCACCGAAGCCCCGGTGAAGGCCAAGGCGGTCTGCGCATCGAACTGCTTGGTCGAGAGCGAGGTGAAGATGAGCAGCGGCAGCGCGATGTCCACCACCAGTTTGTTGGCACCGCCCAAGTCGGGGCGCACCGCGCGGCCGTAGAAGAAACCGATGAGCACGATCACCAGAATGGGCAGCGTGATTCCGGCGATCTGAAGCAGCATGGGCGAGGGCTTGGGGTGGGAAGTCGCCCATTCTGTATGACTTGGTGCAACAATCGCCCCACTTTTGTTAGCCTTCCGTACAGAAATGACCGAACTTCGCCTGGACCGCCTCTCGGCCTTGCTCGAAGGGCTTGCGCCCCGTGTGTGGTCTTCCAGCGGCAGCCGCGAGCTCACGCTGCACATCGTGCGCAGCGGCAGCGCAGAGGGTGCGCCGCCCGCGCTGGCGGCGTTGATGCTGTGGGTGAACCCGCCAGGCCAGGCGCTGGATGCCATGGCCGTGCAGGCCCGAGGCCTGTCGGTCTGGATGAGTTTCGAAGTCGCTTTCGACGGCCCTGTGGGCCCGCTGTTTCTGGACGAGTTCAAGCAGCCGCTGGAGATCGGCCTGGCGCAAGCCGATCCGTCGCTGGTGCAGATCGTCCACCTGATGGCCTCGGAGATGCAGACGCGGCGCTGCGGTCAGCCCTTGTTGATGAACCGCGCGGGCGACATCTTGCTGATCGGTTTGCTGCGCCACCTCGTGTCGGCGCCGCAGGGCGCCTTCGGTTTGTTCAATGGACTGGCCGACCCGCGCATTGCGCGCACGCTCGTGGCCATGCATGCCGCGCCGGCCAGCCCCTGGACGCTGACCACACTGGCGCAGGCAGCCGGCATGTCGCGCACCTCGTTTGCCAACCACTTCAAGGCGGTGATGCGCGTGCCACCGGGCAAGTACCTGGAGAACCTGCGTCTCGCCATGGCCCACCGCATGGTGGCCACGGGCATGGGGCTCAAGCGCGTGGCGCGTGAAACCGGTTACGCCGGGCCGTCGACCTTGTCGCGGGCGATGCACCGATCGGCGTGAGCGCCGAATTCACTTCAGCACGTCGCGGATCGACGGGTCCTTGTCGAACTGCGCCTTGGCAAACGGGCACAGCGCGATCACTTTCGTGTGGGTCTCGCGCGCCCAGGCCACCAGCGCGTCCAGCAGTTGCCGGCCCACGCCTTGTCCCTTGAGGCTTTCGTCCACTTCGGTGTGGTCGATGACGATCAGCGATGCGTTGGTGCGGCTGTAGGTCATCTCGGCCAGGCGCCGGCCTTCGTGCAGAAACACAAAGGCGCCGCGCGATTCGGTTTCCTGCTGCTGGATGGGGTGGGTCATGGGGTCTCCGGTGGGGGGTGGGGATCAGGCCTGCACGTCGCGCGTGGAGGGGTCGCGGTCGAATTGCACCTGCACGTAGGAACACAGGGGCACCACCCGCGTGTGCGTCTCGCGGGCCCAGGCCACCATGGCGTCGAGCAGCTGGCGCGCCACGCCGCCACCGCGCAGGCTGGGGTCCACAAAGGTGTGGTCCACCACCACCAGTGACGGGTTGGTGCGGCTGTAGGTCATCTCGGCCACGCGCCGGCCGTCGCGTTGAATGCGAAACGCGCCGCGCGATCCGGCTTCTTCGTGTTCGATGGAGGGTTGCATGCAGGGGCTCCTTCGCAGGCCTGGCGGGACGTTGAACAAGGCCTTCAGGCTATCACCCCTGCAGCACCTGGTTCAAATCGAAGCTGCTGCGCTGGCCCAGGTCGCGCCGGTGCTGCTTGAGCCACTGGGCGGCGGCGTCTCGCCCGAGCTCGTGCAGGCGCGAGAGAAAGGTCCATTGCGTGTGGGTCTTGCTGCCCGCGCCCAGGTCGGCCAGCGCGGTGCCGCCGTCGATGAAGTGCACGCGAAGCTGCTGCACGCGCTGGAACAGCTCGGGGCTGCCCTTGGCGGGCGCGTCGCCAATGAGCTGCTTCATCAGCGCGAGCGTGCGCAGCTCCTTGATGAGGCTGGCGTTGAAGGTCACCTCGTTGATGCGGTCGGCAATCTCCTGCGTGCTGGTGGGCACCGTGTCGCGCTGCGTGGGGTTGATCTGCACCAGCAGCATGTCGTGCGCGGGCGAGTCGGTGATGAGCGGCATGAGCGAGGGGTTGCCCGCGTAGCCACCGTCCCAGTACGCCTCGCCGTCGATCTCCACCGCCTGGAACAGCATGGGCAGGCAGGCCGAGGCCATCACCATGTCGGCCGTGAGCTCGTGCTGCCCAAACACGCGCAGGGCGCCGGTGCGCACCTGTGTGGCGGCAATGAAGAGCTGCGTCTTGTGGCATTGGCACACGCGCTCGAAGTCCACCGTTTCCAGCAGGATGTCGCGCAGGGGGTTCAGGTTGAGCGGGTTGAGCTGCGAGGGCGAGAGCTGGCTGCCCAGGGCTTCGTTGAATTGCTTGATCGGCGCCAGCCAGGGTTCCATCAGTGCCTCGGCGGGGCCGAGCAGGGCGCCCAGCGGGCTGGTCTGCAGGCGGTGGAAAGGCGAGAGTTCGGCCACCCGCGTCCAGAACTGGCGCAGCACGCGCTGCGCGCCTTCGCGCCCGCCCTCCATCAGGCCGGCGGCCAGCGCCACGGCGTTCATGGCGCCCGCGCTGGTGCCGCTGATGGCGGAGATTTCCAGTGTCTCGTCTTCCAGCAGCCGGTCGAGCACGCCCCAGGTGAAGGCGCCGTGCGAGCCACCGCCCTGCAGGGCGAGGTCGATCGGGTGCTTGCCGGGGCGGCTGCGCGCGGTGGGTTTGGGGCTTGGGCGGGTGGGCATGGCGGGGTTCTCCGGGAACGGCTTGCTGCATTGCACCATGACTCGGCGAGGGCTTGCACCGTCTGGGACAATCGCGCTTTGCCTTCGCGCTGCGCATGTCCTCCCCCCTTCTCGACGAACCCTCTGCCACCGACGCAGGCGCCGCACCGCCGGTGTCCGGCCCGCTGGCGCGCGAAGCCCTGGCGCTGGCGGCTTTCGACCATGTGGTGTCGCACGCGCCCGGCTACCGCGCGCGCGCAGGCCAGCGCGAGATGGCGGCCCACATCGCCCACACGCTCTCGGGCGTGACGCTGGGCGACGGTGCCGTGGCCAGCGACGCGGCGTTGCCCGCGCGCGGTATTGCGGTGGTGCAGGCCGGTACCGGCGTGGGCAAATCGGCGGCGTACGCGTCCACGGTGATTCCGCTGGCGCTGGCGCAACAAAAGCGCGTGATCATCAGCACCGCCACCGTGGCGCTGCAGGAGCAGCTGATCGCCAAAGACCTGCCGGCGCTGGCCAGCGCCTTGCCGGAGCCTTTCACGTTTGCACTCGCCAAAGGGCGCGGGCGCTATGTGTGCCGCCTCAAGCTCGACCAGCTCAGCGGTGGCGACGCGGCCAGCGCCGACCTGTTCGACGCCGACGACAGCGCCACCGACACCAGCGCAGCCGGCGTGGCCGCCCAGGCCGTGGCCACGGCGGCTGCGGCCGCGCGCTGGCAGGAGCGCGGCGTGCAGTACGCCCGCTGGGCCGAGGCGCTGGACGGCGGCACCTGGGACGGCGACCGCGACCGCCTCGACGAACCGCCCGAGGGCGGCCTGTGGGCGCCCGTGGCGGCCGAGCGCCACACCTGCACCGCGCGCCATTGCCCGAGCTACAACAGCTGCAGCTACTACCAGGCGCGCGCGCGGCTGGCCCAGGCCAAGGTGATCGTGGTCAACCATGACCTGCTGCTCTCCACGCTGGGCCTGCACGCGCTGCCCGCGCCGCAAGACTGCTACCTCGTGTTCGACGAGGCGCATCACCTCGGCTCGGTCGCACAAGGCCAGTTCACGGCGTCCATGGACCTCATGCGCAGCCAGTGGCTCGACAAGCTGCCGCGCGCGGTGGACGAGGTGGCCAGTGCGATCGAGTACCGGCCCACCATCGACGTGGCCTCGTTTGCCAAGGAACTCAAGAGCGCGCAGAGCGAGCTGGCCCGCCTGGCGATGCAGCGCATCGGCGCGCTGCCGGCGTGGGCGCAGCTCACCGGCGCTGAGCGCCCCGCTCACCGGCTGGTTGCACCCGAACGCCGTGCCGAGGGCGCACCCGTGGTGGAGCGCTTCGAGGGGGGTGTGTTGCCCGCCGACTGGCGCGAGGTGGTGACCCGCATGCACGCCCACGCCAGCAGCCTGCTCAAAGTGTTCGAGGCACTGGCCACGCAGCTCAAGGCCACCGCCCGCGAAAACCCCGGTGACGCCGCGCGCTGCGCCAAGCTCTACAGCCGCCTGGGTGCGCTCGCGCCGCGCCTGCAAAGCGCTCAGGAAACCGCGACCTACTGGATGCAGGACGCGGGCGAAGGCCGCCCGCCGCTGGCCAAGTGGCTGGAGGCGGGCGTGAGCCACGGGCTGGTCACGCTCACTGCGCACGCCTGCCCGCTGCAGCCCGGCAGCCTGCTGCGCAACCACCTGTGGAACCAGGTGCGCGCGGCGGTGGTCACCTCGGCCTCGCTGACCACCTGCGGCAGCTTCGATCACTTCCTGCACGAGTCGGGCCTGGCCTTCGATGGCGCGGTGGCCGCGCGCGAAGTGCAGAGCCCGTTTGACCACGCGCGCCAGGGCCGCCTGGTGGTGGTGCAGACCGCGGCCGACCCGAAAGACGTGGACGCCTACACCCGCGAGATGCTCGCCGCGCTGCTGGTCGACCTGCGCGAGGTGTCGCGCGGCGCGCTGGTGCTGTTCACCTCGCGCGCGCAGATGCGCCAGGCGCAGGCCTTGCTGGAGCGCGGTGAACACGGCGCCCTGCGCGAGCGCGTGCTGGTGCAGGGCGAAGCCTCGCGCACCGTGCTGCTGCGCCGCCACGCCGAGCGCGTGGCCGACGGCCAGCCCTCGGTGCTGTTTGGCCTGCAGTCGTTTGGCGAAGGGCTCGACCTGCCCGGTGAGCTGTGCGAATGGGTGTTCATCACCAAGCTGCCGTTTGCTTCGCCCAGCGACCCGGTGGGCCAGGCGCGCGCCGACTGGCTCAAGAGCCAGGGCCGCGATCCGTTCAGCGAACTGGTGGTGCCCGCCACGGGTGCCCGCCTGCTGCAATGGACCGGTCGCGCCCTGCGCACCGAGACCGACGAAGCGGTGGTCGTTTGTTACGATGCCCGGCTGCTGCGCCAGTCCTACGGCCGGCGCATGCTCAAGGGCTTGCCGCCCTACCGGCTGCAGCGCCGCGTCGACGGTGTGCTCACCGACGCCTGAAGTCCATTCCCCCACCCGAAAGCCACACGCCCATGATCTTCTCCGCCCTCAAACTCATTCACGTGCTGGCCGTCATCCTGTGGGTGGGCGGCATGGCGTTCGCGCACTTCTTCCTGCGCCCGTCGGTGCAGACGCTGGAAGCGCCGGTGCGCCTGCGGCTGCTGCACGCGGTGATGAAGCGCTTCTTCTCGGCGGTGTTGGTGGCGTCGCTGGTGGTGCTGGTCACCGGCCTGTGGATGATCGGCCGCGTGGCCAAGGAGACCGTGCAGGCCGGTCTCGCGTTCAACATGCCGCTGGACTGGACCATCATGGCCACGCTGGGCATCGTGATGATCGCCATCTTCGGCCATATCCGCTTCGCGCTGTTCAAGCGCTTCACGCGCACCCTGGAGGCGAGTGACTGGCCCGCTGCGAGCGCGGCGATGGCGTCGATCCGCACCTGGGTGTTCGTCAACCTGTGCATCGGCATCGCCATCATCGTCGTCACGCTGCTGATGGGCTGAGGCCCAGGTTTCAGGCGGGCGCCGCGCCCAGTCTCGGCGTGGCAGGTGGCACACCCGGGGGGGCCATGCGCTCACCCTGCAAACGGCGCCACAGCCACGGCAGGGCCTGGCGCAGGTCGGGCGACATCACGCTGCGCGTGGGTCGGTGGGCGCCACTGGCGCGCGCGGCGTCGGTGCCCAGGTCAAACCGGAAGGTGTAGGTGGGCTCCTGCCCCATGCGCAGGTCGGTCACGAACAGGCGGCCATCGGCGGCCGACACGCTGTAGAAGCCATGGGTGAACGCCGCCATGCGCGCGATGTAGGGGTCGTCGCGGTGTTTCTCGATCAGCTCGGCGCCGCGCGCGTGCACTGTCCAGACGATGCGCTTCGAGTCGTCCAGCAGCGAGTAGTGGCCCTCCAGATACTGTGTGGGCGTGGTGGCCACCAGCCGCCAGAGCAACGTGTTGAAAGGGGCGGGCGTGACCAGCAGCCCGTCGGGCGCCACGCCGTCTTGCTGCAATGAAGCGCGCGCGATCTGTGTCACGTGCTGCTGTGCTCCCACGCTCCAGACCAGGTAGAGCGTGCTGAGCACCAGGCCTGCGGTGTTCCACGCCAGACCGCGCGTGGACTTCAACCGCAACGCCGCGATCACGCCCACGATCAGCGGCACGGTGTAGGCCGGGTCGATGATGAAGACGCTGCCCACACCAAACGGGTGGTCGCTGAACGGTTGCAGCAGTTGCGTGCCGTACACCGTCATGGTGTCGAGCAGCGGGTGCGTGATGAGGGCGAGCCACAGCGCCAGCCACCATCGCTTGAACAAGGCGCTTTCGCCATGCAGGCGCGAAACGATCCAGGCCAGCACGGGGGCGGCCAGGGTGAGCACGAAGAGCGCGTGGCTTTCAGCCCGGTGGCGCGTCATGTTGAGGATGGCATCACCGTGGTCGATGAAGGCATCGAGGTCGGGCAGGGTGCCGGCCACGGCGCCCCAGAGCGCGGCTTTCCACGCGGCGGTGCGCCGCCCCATCACGGCCACGCCCACGGCCGAGCCCAGCGCAATTTGCGTCAATGAATCCATGGCGCGAGCTTAGCTGCAGTGCGCCGCGTCAGGCCTGCACTGCGATGGGAAACAGCGCCCGCAAACCATCGCTGCCGGGCGTGAACGGCACCGTGACGGCGGCGCGCGCCTGCTCGTCCAGCCGGCGCCAGATGCCGTCGCGCTCGTTGCCCGGATCGCCCGCCACATAGAGCTGTGTGGTGAGCAGCTCGCGGCGCTCCAGCCGCACCTTGACGTGAATGTGAGGCGTGCGGCCGGTGTAGGGCACGGGTTTGAGCGTGCGAAAGCGGTAGCGCCCGTCACGCCCCACGCTCACGCGTCCGAAGCCCTGAAACGCGGGGTCGGCCCGGTCGCCGTCGCCCGGGTGGTGGTAGTGGCCCTGGTGGTCGCACTGCCAGATTTCCACCACCGCGCCCGAGACCGGCACACCCGCCAGATCCGTGACCGTGCCCTCCACCCAGGCCGGCTGCCCCCGGCCATAGACCACCTGACCGTTTTTCAGCAAATCGGCGTCGCTGTCGGCCGGCAGTGTGACGGGGTAGAAAGGTCCTTCGGTCTGGCGCGGCGTGGGCCGCAGCGCCGGCCCCTGCGCCAAAGCCGGCGTGAGCCAGGCTGGCGCGGCGACGGCGACGGCGGCGGCACCGGCCAGAAGAAGGCGACGGCGAGGCAGAACAGGCATGAAACACTCCAGGCGACAGGGCCCTGTTGGAAGAGCATCCGGCGCGCAAGTTCCAGATCCAGAACACCGCGGAACCGGCTCCGCCGGGCCGCAGGTGTTGCCCCCCTCGGGGGGTGACGCCGCAGGCGGCGCAGGGGGGGGACCTACTTCGTCCCCATCCACGCCAGCAGCGACGCGCGCATGGCTTCTTCCACCGACATCTCGATGGGCGTGGTCCAGCTGCGCGGCACAAACACGGTGTAGCCGCCGATCATGTAACCCATGGGCAGGTACACCGCCACGTGATCGAGCTCGGCCAGCGCCGGAGGCAGGCCGGCCATGCTCTGGCGGGTCACCAGGCCGACGATGGTCATTTCGTTGCCCGGCATCTTCAGCATCACCACCTGCTGCTGCGCTTCGCCTTTGCTGGGCGAGAAGTAGTCGGCAAAACTCTTGAGGGAGGAGTAAATGCTCTTGACCACCGGCAGGTTGGTGAAGGGCAACTCCAGCCACGACAGCAAGCGCGCCGCGACCGGCTGCGAGATAAGGAAGCCCAACCCGAAGATCATGGCCGCGCCGATCACGATGCCCAGCCCGGGCAGGTAGTAATCCCCAATGAGCGGGCGGACGGCCCACATGGCGATGGACTCCAGCCAGGCGATGAACAGGTACAGCACGTAGACCGTGATCGCGACCGGCAGGAAGGTGATCAGGCCGCGGAAGAAGTACTGGTAAATCGGTTTCATGGGGCTCTGAAGGTTGCCGCAGGCCGGTCGCCTGCCATCTCGCGGGAGCATATCAGCCGGGTGCTTGCAAACGCCGACAATGGCCCCATCTGCCCGTTGCACGCCCGATGCCGGGCCGCACGTCTGGCGCTCGTGCCAGTTCCGGAACTCCACGGAGCCCGCGGGCTCTTTCATCCATGAACGCACTTTTCGATTTCTTTGGCCGCGTGCTGCGCGCTGTGCTCAGGCTGGTGCTGGCCGTGGCTGCGCTGGTGTTTGTGCTCAGCTTGCTCCTGGCTTCGCTGGTGGTGGTGTTGGGCCTCTCTCTCTGGGCTCTGGTGACCGGACGCAAGCCTGCGCCAGCGGTGGTGTTCAGCCGCTTTCGTCAGACCTCACAGCGCTACACGCAGGGCGTCTGGCCGGGCGCTGTGCGTCGGCCCATGGGCGATGTGGTGGATGTGGAAGCGACAGACGTGACCGACAAGCCGGCTCCCGCACCGCGCTCGGGTCCTGATCACATGGCGCGCGTCGTCCGCTGAGGTCTCACGCCTCGTCGTTGCCCTTGCGGCGGGCGAGCGCCGCGTCGTACAACGCATTGCGAGGCTGCCCACTGATCTCGGCGCACAGGCGCACCGCCGTTTTCAAAGGCAGTTCGGCCAGCAGAAGGTCCAGCGTGCGCAGGGCCGTGGCATCGAGCTCGCCCGCGCTCGTGGCGTCTGCCGAGAGCGGATGCACCATCAGCACGAACTCGCCGCGCGTGCGGTGGGCGCCGCCTTGCAGCCAGTCTGGAAGACCGTGCGCCGGGAGTTGCGCGACCTCTTCGAACTGTTTGGTGAGCTCGCGTCCCACGGTCACGGTGCGGGGCCCGAGCGAGGCCAGGTCCCTGGCCAAGGCTTCGATGCGGTGAGGCGCCTCCAGCAGCACGCAGGCCCGCGCATCGGCGCCGATCTGCTGCACCTCGCGCTGCCGCTCGGCCGCTTTGGGCGACAGGAATCCGTTGAAGACAAACTGCCCGCTCCAGCCCACATGGCCGGCCACGCTCAGCAGTGCCGTGATGCTGCTGGCGCCCGGAATGGGCACGCTGCGCAGGCCCGCGGCGGCAACGGCCGCCACCAGCCGCGCACCGGGGTCGCTCACACCGGGTGTGCCGGCGTCGCTCACATAGGCCACGCGCTGGCCCGCCTGCAGGCGTTGCACCACCGTCTGTGCGGCCTCGGTCTCGTTGTGCTCGTGCAGCGCGAGCAGCGGTTTGTGCAAACCGTACCCCTGCAGCAACCCGGCGGTGTGGCGGGTGTCTTCGCAGGCCACGGTGTCGGCGATCGAGAGCACGTGCAGTGCACGCAGCCCGATATCGGCCAGGTTGCCGATGGGCGTGGCGACCATGTAGAGGGCACCCTGCGGATAATGCTGATGCGTCGCCGCGTCACGGGCGGCCGCCAACAGGGATGGAGTGCTTGCAGACAATGTGGACATCCAGAAAACAGGGAGCGAGCGCCGCCAACGGTGCCGCAAGGCAGACCACCAAGGTCCGGGGCGATGCCGCAGAAGATGCGGCCCTGGCGCACCTCAGGCGCCATGGCCTGACGCTGGTCCATCGCAACTTCAAGACGCCGGGCCGGGGTGGCGGCGAGGTCGATTTGATTATGCGCGAGCCCGATGGCACGCTGGTCTTCGTCGAGGTGCGACAGCGCGCCAGTGCGAGCCGGGGTGGGGCCGGCGCGAGCATCACGGGCGTGAAGCAACGGCGCATCGTGTTTGCTGCGCGGCACTTTTTGCTGCGGCTGGGCTCAGAGCCTCCATGCCGATTCGATGTGGTGTTGCTCGAGGGAGCGTTGGACGCTCCCGATGGTCCGCGCATCGACTGGCTGCGCGCGGCCTTCGATGCATCTGGCGCATTTTGATACACCCCTCACCGCTATGATCGCCCCATGCTTCTGCAACGCATCCAGCAACAGTTCATCGACAGTGCCGACCTGAAGTACCAGTGCGCCCAATCGCTGGCACCGCAGGTCGAGTCGGCCATCAGCGCCGTGCTGGCCAGCGTCACGGGCGGTGGCAAGGTGCTGGCCTGTGGCAACGGTGCATCGGCTGCGGGTGCCCAGCACTTTGCGGCCAGCTTCGTGGGTCGCTACGAACGCGAGCGGCCCGAGCTCGCTGCCTTCTCCCTGTCTTCCGACGCGGCGGTGCTCACCGGCATCGCCAACGACTTCGATGCCCGCGCGGTGTTTGCCCGCCAGGTCCGCGCGCTGGGGCAGGCCGGCGACGTGTTGCTGGCCTTGTCGACCAGTGGCAACTCGGCCAACGTGCTCGCGGCCGTGGATGCGGCGCACGAACGTGAAATGACTGTGGTGGCGCTGACCGGCGCGCGCGGTGGTCGCCTGGCCATGCAGCTGCGCGACACCGACGTCCACCTGTGTGTGCCGCATGAATTGCCGGCGCGCATCCTCGAAGTGCATCACCTGGTGTTGCACTGCATTTGCGACGGTGTGGACGCCCAGTTGCTGGGCCTGCCCGATGAATCCAACACCCCTATGGAGAGTGCCCCATGACCCCTTCGAAAACAGCTTCCTTTCAACGCATCGCTGCCGCCACCCTCGCGGTGGCCGCACTGGGTGCCACGCTGAGCGCGTGTGCCCCACTGGTAGTGGGCGGCGCTGCGGTCACCGCACTGGTGGCGGTGGACCGGCGCACCTCCGGCGCCCAACTGGACGACCAGGGCATCGAGCTGCGCGCCAGCAACCGCATCAAGGACGAAATCGGCGATGCGCGCGCGCGCTTCTCGATTTCCAGTTACAACCGCCGCGTGTTGATCACGGGCGAGGCGTCCAACGAGGCCATCAAGACGCAGATCACGCAACTCGTCTCGGGTGTCGAGAATGTCCGGGAAGTCATCAATGAGCTGGGTGTGACCAGCAGCCCTTCGCTCAAGGAGCGCGCGAGCGACACGCTCATCACCGGCCGTGTGAAGGCGTCGCTGGTGGACGCCAAAGACCTGTCGGCCAGCGCCTTCAAGGTCGTGACCGAGCGGGGCGCCGTGTACCTCATGGGCCGTGTGACCCAGCGCGAAGCCGACCGCGCCACCGACATCGCCCGCAACACGCAGGGCGTGGCGCGCGTGGTGCGGGTGCTGGAGGTCATCAGCGAGCAGGAACTCGCCAACATCGCCACGCAGAAACAGTAAGTTGCTGCGTGCGCGGGGGGCGCCTACTTCAGGCGCTTGATGAGGCTTGAGGTGTCGAAGCGCTGGCCACCCATGGCCTGCACGTCGGCATAGAACTGGTCCACCAGTGCCGTCACCGGCAGCCGGGCGCCGTTGCGCTTGGCTTCATCGAGCACCAGGCCGAGGTCTTTGCGCATCCAGTCCACGGCAAAGCCGAAGTCGAACTTGTCGGCCACCATGGTTTTGCCACGGTTGTCGAGCTGCCAGCTCTGCGCAGCGCCCTTGCCGATGACATCCAGCACCTGGTTCATGTCCAGCCCGGCCTTCTGCCCGAAGGCGATCGCTTCTGACAAGCCCTGCACCAGACCAGCAATGCAGATCTGGTTGACCATCTTGGTGAGTTGACCTGCGCCGCTGGTGCCCATGAGCGTGAACGCGCGTGAAAACGCCACGCCCACCGGTTTGACGGCATTGAAGGCCGCGTCGTCGCCACCACACATCACGGTGAGCGCGCCGTTCTGCGCGCCCGCCTGACCGCCGGACACCGGCGCGTCAACGAAGGCGATGCCCAGCGCCTTGGCCGCGCCATAGAGCTCGCGCGCCACGTCCGCCGATGCAGTGGTGTGGTCCACGAACACCGCGCCTGGCGACATGCCGGCGAACGCGCCGTCAGCGCCCAGCGTGACCGAGCGCAGGTCGTCGTCGTTGCCCACGCAGGCGAACACGATCTCGGCGCCCTGCGCCGCTTCACGTGGTGTGGGTTTGTGCGCACCGCCAAACTCGGCAGCCCAGGCGGCCGCCTTGGCGGTGGAGCGGTTGTAGACCGTCACGGTGTGCCCGGCGCGCGCCAGATGGCCCGCCATGGGATAGCCCATGACACCCAGGCCAATGAAGGCCACTTTGCGGGCGGGAGTGGATTCGTAGGTGCGTTCGGCAATGCTGCTCATGAAGTGCTCTCTGTTGGGTGTTCAAGAATGCCGCAGAACTGGCTTTGCCAGGCCGCAGGCATTGCCCCCTGGGGGGTACGCGCCGCAGGCGCGGCGCGGGGGAAATCACATTATCGTGAGGTGCTCGGTGCCCGCAGCGAGGTCCAGTGACTTGGCGCGCTGGCTGTTGAGCTTGATCTGCAAGCGCAGATCGTTGAGCGAGTCGGCGTTGCGCAGCGCGTCTTCGAGCGTGATGAGGTTGGCCTCGAAGGCGTTGAACAGCGCCTGGTCGAAGGTCTGCATGCCCAGCTGGGTGCTCTTCTTCATGATCTCCTTGATCTCGGCGACATCGCCTTTGAAGATCAGGTCAGAGATCAGTGGCGAGTTCAGCATGATCTCCACCGCCGCGTGCCGGCCCTTGTTGTCCTGGCGTGGCACCAGCCGCTGGGACACCAGGGCGCGCAAGTTCAGCGAGAGGTCCATCAGCAGCTGGGCGCGACGTTCTTCCGGGAAGAAGTTGATGATGCGGTCCAGCGCCTGGTTGGCGCTGTTGGCGTGCAGCGTGGCCAGGCAGAGGTGGCCGGTCTCGGAGAACTGGATCGCATGCTCCATGGTCTCGCGGTCGCGGATCTCGCCCATCAGGATTACATCAGGCGCCTGTCGCAGCGTGTTCTTCAGTGCCGCTTCCCAGCTGTCGGTGTCCAGTCCCACTTCGCGCTGCGTCACCACACAGTTCTTGTGCGGGTGCACAAACTCCACCGGGTCTTCAATGGTGATGATGTGACCGTGCGTGTTCTCGTTGCGCCAGTCCACCATGGCCGCGAGCGAGGTGGACTTGCCCGAGCCCGTGGCACCCACCAGGATGCACAGGCCGCGCTTGGACAGCGCCACGTCCTTGAGCACCTGCGGCAGGCCCAGCTTGTCGATGGTGGGCAGCACGGCCGGGATGGTCCGCAACACCATGCCCACCTTGCCTTGCTGGATGAAGGCGCTCACGCGAAAGCGTCCGATGGCGGGCGGCGAGATGGCGAAGTTGCATTCCTTCGTGCGTTCGAACTCGGCGGCCTGCTTGTCGTTCATGATCGCGCGCGCCAGGGCCAGCGTGTGCGAGGCGTTCAGCGGCTGGGGCGACACCTTCACCACCGAGCCATCGACCTTGATCGCGGGCGGGAAATCCGCCGTGAGGAACAGGTCGCTGCCTGTGCGGCTGAGCATCAGGCGCAGCAGGTCGTTGATGAATTTGGATGCCTGGTCGCGTTCCATGTGTCCTGCCTCGATGGTCCTGTCGGGTTCAGCCGGGGAAGTTTTCGGGGATCTTCGCCTTGCCGCGCGCTTCTGCAGGGCTGATCACGTTGCGCTTGACCAGCTCGGAGAGGTTCTGGTCGAGCGTCTGCATGCCCACGCTGTTGCCGGTTTGGATCGCCGAATACATCTGCGCCACCTTGGCCTCCCGGATCAGGTTTCGGATCGCGCTGGTGCCCAGCATGATCTCGTGCGCCGCCACGCGGCCCGAGCCGTCCTTGGTCTTGCACAGCGTCTGCGAGATCACGGCCACCAGCGACTCGGACAACATGGCGCGCACCATGTCTTTTTCTTCGGCGGGGAACACGTCGATGATGCGGTCAATGGTTTTGGCCGCACTCGACGTGTGCAGCGTGCCGAACACCAGGTGGCCGGTTTCCGCCGCCGTCATGGCCAGGCGGATGGTTTCGAGGTCGCGCATTTCACCGACCAGAATCGCGTCCGGGTCTTCGCGCAACGCCGAGCGCAGGGCGTTGGAGAAGCTCAGCGTGTGCGGGCCAACCTCGCGCTGGTTCACCAGGCACTTCTTGGATTCGTGCACGAATTCCACCGGGTCTTCCACCGTGAGGATGTGGCCGTACTCGGTTTCGTTGAGGTGGTTGACCATGCCGGCGAGCGTGGTCGACTTGCCCGAGCCCGTGGGGCCGGTCACCAGCACGAGGCCGCGGGGCCGCAAGGCGAGGTCGCCGAAGATCTTGGGCGCGTTGAGCTGTTCCAGCGTGAGGATCTTGCTCGGGATGGTGCGGAACACCGCGCCAGCGCCGCGGTTGTGGTTGAACGCATTCACACGGAAACGCGCCAGGCCTTCGATTTCGAACGAGAAGTCGCACTCGAGAAACTCTTCGTACTGCTTGCGCTGGCTGTCGTTCATGATGTCGTACACCATGCCGTGGACCTGCTTGTGGTCCAGCGGTTCGACGTTGATGCGTCGCACATCACCATGCACCCGTATCATGGGTGGAAGACCGGCCGAGAGGTGAAGATCGGATGCTTTGTTCTTGACGCTGAAGGCGAGCAATTGGGTGATATCCATCCCGGGGTCCCGTGCGGTGTTGAGGTATGACGGCAGATTATGACGACCATTGAATGCAATCTCCAAGGGCTGAAGGCGCGCATTTCGAGTGCTTGTTCACGCGCAGGCCGCCATGAAGACGAGGTCGTTTTGCTCGCTGTTTCCAAGACCTTCGGACCAGATGCCGTTCGTCAGGCCTTGGCCGCCGGCCAGCGGTGTTTCGGCGAAAACTACGTGCAGGAAGGCGTCGAGAAAATTCTGGCGCTGCGCGATGCATCTGTTGCGTCGATGCCGATGGAATGGCACTGCATCGGCCCGCTGCAGAGCAACAAGACCCGGTTGGTCGCCGCGCACTTCGACTGGGTGCAGTCGGTGGACCGCTTGAAGATTGCCGAGCGCCTGAGCGAACAGCGCCCCGATCACCTGCCGCCTCTGCAGGTGTGCCTGCAGGTCAATGTGGACGGAGGTCTGACCAAGGCCGGCGTGACGCCCGACGCGCTGCCCGCGCTGGCCCAGGCGGTGGCGGGCCTGCCGAGGCTGAAGCTGCGTGGCCTGATGTGCATTCCCGAACCGGCCGAGGGCTTCGATGCCCAGCGCGCGGTGTTCGAGCAGGCCCGGGCCGTGTTCGATCGGCTCAACGCAGCAGGCTTTGCGCTGGACACCTTGTCCATGGGCATGAGCGACGACCTGGAGGCCGCCGTGGCCGCCGGCTCCACCATGGTGCGCGTGGGCCGAGCCGTGTTTGGCGGGCGCCCCGCCAAGCTCACTTCACCGGCTTGACCGAACCGCAGCTGGCGGCGAGCCACTTGCCCTGACCGTCCAGGGTGGTGGTTTGTGGCTTGCCCTGGTGCGTGCTGTTCATCACCATCTTCATGGTGTACGCGGTGTCGCCGCTGAAGGTGTAGGTGCCTTCGCCGGACGAAGGCGGGTTCTTGCAGACGAAGCTCATCTTCATGGCGCTGGCGCTGCGCGAAGTGATGCGGGTGGTGCAATCGCCTTCGTTCTGCATCGGCATCTCCTGCTTAGCGGCCATCTCCGGCGTGATGCACACCTTCATGGCCATGCCGCCACCAGCGCCCGCGGTGGGCATGCTCATGCCCTGTTTGGCGAGCATGTCTTCCATCTGCTTGCGTTGGGCGGGCGGCATGCTTGCCATCTGCTTCTGCATCTGGGCCATCGCCTGGTCCATCTCGGCATTGCCCCCCATCTTCTGGTTCATCTCCCACAGGCCCGGCTTGATGCTCTGGGCGTGGGCACCGAGGCTCAAGGTGAGACCGCCGAGCAGGAGGATGGTGTTGATGTGGGGTGGCATGGCGGCTCCTGATGGTGATGGGGCCATTGTGCGAAGCCGGAGGCGACTGTCAACGCAGGTGGCAATGCGTCACAACGGCAGCCGCGAACTGTTCTTCACTTCTTCCATCACCGCGTAGGTGCGCGTCTCGCGCACGCCGGGCAGTTGCCAGAGCACGCTGCCGGCGAAGTCGCGGTAGGCGGCCATGTCGGCCATGCGGGTCTTGAGCAGGTAGTCGAAGCCGCCGGCGACCATGTGGCATTCCATGATTTCGTCGCGCACCTGCACCGCCGCCTTGAACTCATTGAACACGTTGGGGGTGGTGCGGTCGAGCAGCACTTCGACGAAGACCATCATGCCGCGCCCCAGTTTCAGCGGATTGAGGCGCGCCTCGTAGCCCAGGATGTAGCCGTCGCGCTGCAGCCGCTGGGTGCGGGCGAGCACGGCGGTGGGCGAGAGGGCCACCGCTTCGGCGAGCTTGAGGTTGGTCAGTCGGCCATCGGCCTGCAGCAGCTGCAGGATCTTCAGGTCGATGCGGTCGGGTTCGGGGTTGTCCGGCATGGCCGAGGATTATCCAGTCATGGAATGGATATTTGGTGAAAAACTCGTTCGTTTTGGCGGCACGATGCGTGAATTCACCAACTTGATGCCGCCTGGAGTTCATCATGCCCCGCCCTCAGGACCGTTTGCCCTTCCCTTATCGCCCCGAAGCCGGGGTGCTTGCCCACCGGCTCCAGGCTTTGCAGGGGGCGCTCGACTGGATGGCCGCGGCGGCGCAAGCAGCGCCGTGGGTGCGCTCGGTGCGCGACAACCCGCCGCCGTTCTGGGCGATGGAGAGTCTGCTGAAGGAATACCCGATTTCCAGCGCCGAGGGCCTGGCCTTGATGCGGCTGGCCGAAGCCTTGCTGCGTGTGCCCGATGCCGAAACCGCCATTGCGCTC
>NZ_JAHVAB010000055.1 GCF_019264445.1 Hydrogenophaga sp. | reverse complement strand
GGCCGGCGATGAGTTCGTCGATGCGGGCCTGAGCCTGGAGGCGGTCGCGGATGTCGCGCAGCACCACCATGCGCAGCCGTTCACCGTTGCGCAGCATCGTGCGACCCGTCACCTCCACCGCAATCCTCTCGCCATGGGCGTTCATCAGTTCGCTCTCGCATGCCCCACCTCCCTGCTGGCGGAGCACAGCTTCGACCGACGAGCGGTGCTCGGGGGTGAGGAGATCCACGAACGTCCTGCCCTTGATCTGTTCGGACGTGCGTCCAAGCATCTCGCATGTCACTGGATTGATGTCGGTGACGATCCCGTCCTCGTGAAACACCAGCCCCTCTGCCGTCGCCTGCATGAATTTGGACAAACGGACCTCGGACTCGCGAAGCTCGCGTTCGGCTGCATGTCGCTCCGTGATGTCCATCACCAGGACGAAGGTACCCTCGTGTCCGCGCTCACGCTCCATCCCCGGAACCAGTGAGACCTCCAGGCGCATCCAGGTCCCATCCTGCCTGCGCAGGTCACACGACTGAACCACGGCCACCCCGCGCTCGAACAGGGGTCTGGCGTCCCGCAAGACATCCCGCATCCGCGCATTGCCCAGAATCCGGCGTGCCGACATGCCAACGATGGCTTGCGGGTCCAGACCGAACAGCTCGGCGTAGCGGCGATTGGCGAACAGGCATTCTCCAAACGCGCCAGGGCCGTGGTACGCGACCATCACAGGCAAATGCTCAAACGCCAGCTCCAGCCGCTGGCAAGAAGCGACCGCTGCGCGTCGGGAAGCCTCGACAGGACTCGTTTCTGCGAAGAAGCAGGTGTAGCACCCGGTGTCGGGTGTCCACCAGCCAGCGCACATCAGCGCAACCTCTCGCTGCTCTGGCGATGTGCAACCCACCGCGAGTGGAAGCTCGAAGTTCTGTCGCCGCGCGAGGGCGTCAAGGAAACGGGTCCTGGAGACAGTGTCGATTTTTTCCAGCCAGCGGCCTGACACCGTCACAGCGCTTCCCAGCCGTTCTGAAAATGCGGCGGTGGCCTGAGCCACAGAGCCATCGGGCCGCACCTCCGCAGCCATGCCAGGAAGGTATGTCCAGGGGATGTCGGCCATGGGCGTCAACGCTGCCCCCCCCCGCTCGCGCAGCCCGCCGGTGGCCAATGCCGGCAACCTTCGCTGCGGTCGTTAAAAAGTACGTATCTCCAACAGGAGGGCGCTGGCGCTATTCCAGAAAATAGTGCAATGGTGTTATTGGTATCGCGGGCCGGCGCTTCGAAACTTCTGGTGGGAGAGGCACTGCATGCCTTGCCAGGCATCGATCTGAATGAACGCCGGACAGCTGCGCGTGAAGACCGATGACGGCCGGTACCGGTGCCAGCAGCTCGAATAACAGATTGTCTACAGAGAGGCGTCGGCATGCTTGGGGTGTTCGGCAATGTTGGGAGCAGGGGTGCTGTGAGAGCCATGGTGCGAGAGCCCGTCGAAGCGCTCTGGCCGTCGGTTCGAACGCCCCCACCCAGGGTATTTGCGGCGATGGGCGCTCCGCCGCGTGTCGCCGTTCGCGATGTGTTGCAGCACATCCGCCAACGAGAGTCGGTGGGTGTGACTGGCGTGCCCACCGATCCCTGGCGCCTCAATGAGCAGCTTCTCGCGGCCGTGGCGGCGTGCCATGGCGTGGACGTCGCCAGGCGCCAATTGCTGAACACGCTGAACACCCGAAAGAAGCTCGAGAACGTGTCGCACATCGTAGGGGCACGGGCAGGTGCCGGTTTGTCAGGCTCTGCAGAGCAACGGCAGTTGGCTGACGGGCTGGCCTCTTCCGGTCGTGCGGTGGAACTCGCCACAGACGAATGGGAAACCGCCAGTCGCCATTTCACGCGGTTGACGCGCTTCCTCCCCTCGCAGCTGGATGACTGTGTTGAGGGGTTTGTCGCGGTCGACGCCGCGGAAATCGATCGATTGGCGCAGGCCAGTCTTCTGGCCTGCCCGAACACGCAGGCCCACTTGAAGCAGCTGGCGCTGGAAGGCGCACGCCGGCGCGACGCCTCGCCAGACCAGGTGGTCCCGACGGCGGATGAGTTGTCGGCTTGGATCTTTTTGCTGCACCAGGCTCGCAGCCAGGCCATCGGTCGGTTTTCGCAGGCCAGAGAGGCGTACTTGCAGGCCGAAATGGCGTGGGAACTGGCAAAGGCTCGCGTGGCCAGGGCTCGCAGTGCGCGCCAGATTGCCGAAGCGCAGTTCCGTGTCGGTGCGCGCGCCGTCGGGGCATTTGCACAAGCACTGTTCGATCTGGTGGGGCTGCGCAATGAATTGCTGCGGCGCGAGTCGGATGCTTGTGTGGCGCGCGCTGCGATGTACGCGATGGCGCTGCAGTTGCCTGAGCAGTTCGGGTTGCGCTGACGGTGGTCCATCGACGAAATCACCCGCTCGTGCCGTGTTCTTCCGTGTGGCGGTCAATGCATGTTGATCACAATTCTGTCTTGTGACGGCGGCGAGCGAAACCAGAGCCCTGCGAAGCTGCTGTAGCGCGCCATGCTGCTTTGCTTGATGAGGCGATCGATCTTCTTCTCGATCAAGGGCATTTTGCTGAGCACGCTGATCACGGCCTCATCCCACCGCGTCACCTTGATGAAGGCTGCGTAGACCTCAAGGCCAGAAGACCGCACGCCCACCGGTCTGACCTGGATGCTGATCTGATCGGCAGGCAGCCCCATCAGGCAGAAGCACTGCGCGATGAGCTCCTTGTAGTCGTCGGGGATGGAGCTGGGATTCATCTCCGAGTCGATATCCTGGTCGTCGGCACGCATGGGGGTGGGCTGCTTGAACCCAAGGCGTTTGATGACCTCTTGCGTCACTGCATGCATGCTCATGATGGACCTCATTCGACTGCGTTGACATCTATTGCAAAGTCCGGACTTATTTCGCCAGAACCCTCGCAATCACCGTGAGGAAAGTATCGGTTTGCAGGGAGTTGGTCTCCATAATGCATGAGCACTATTTTGCTGGGAGGCGAAAAAGCCCCAGCAAATTCAAGCGCCTTGCGCCGAATCGCCTACAGGTTGCTGCCGACGTCCGGCGCCTCTGCCAGCCCCGACTTGATCGCATAGGCGGCGATCTCTGCACCGTTGTGCAGGCCGAGCTTGAGCATCACGTTCTGCCTGTGTTTGCGTGCTGTGAGAACGCTGATGTGCAGTGCGTCTGCAATGTCTTGATTGCTGCCGCCTTTGGCAATCATCCGGACGATCTGCTGTTCGCGACCCGTCAGGCTTTGCGATGTGTCCGAGCCCAAGGATTGACGGTTGGTGGACGGGCCCAACGCTTTGGCGACCTGCGGGCTGATGTAACGACGGCCCGCGAGCACGGTGTAAATGGCTTCGAGCAAATCAGCGCCCTGCTCGTGTTTGAGCACGAACCCGTCTGCGCCTGCTGCAAATGCGTTTGCCACCGAACCGGGATACACGTTGCCCGTCACAACCAGGATGCGGGTTCGAGGTTCTGCGCGTTTGACCTTCCGCGCCACCTCAATGCCGGAGCTGTCGCTCAAGGCGAGGTCGAGCAGGAGAAGGTCGGGTCGGTGGTGTTGCACCAGCAATTCGACTTCGCTTCCCATGGCCGTTTCCGCCACGAGCTCGAAGCCTCCGCTGGCACCCAGAAGCAGACCAATGCCCTGCCGGACCAGGGCGTGATCTTCAGCAACGACGACTTTGACCATGTGCATCAACCGGGGGAGGGATAAATCATCATGCCTCCAACAAAGTGTTGATCGAGTAACAAATTGCAACTAAAGCGTTGAACTTGCGACCCAGGCGACGGTGGTGAAAGGAGCGTGGCCCGAACAACTCGACCCGGGATTTCCTGCCGCGAACAACGCATGCGTCCTGGCGGCATTCAGAACCGGGGGAGCAAGGCCATCTTCGTTGAAGACGGCCGCAGAGACGAACTTAGAACGGAATGTCGTCGTCCATGTCGTCAAAACCGCTGGACTGGCGGGCCGGTGCTGCAGCGGGTGCCTGGCGTGCAGCGGGCGCGGGTGCGCGTGGCGAGGCCGCAGGGCGCGAGTAACCGCCACCCCCACCGCCTTCATCACTCCCACCCATGCCTTCACGGCCGCCCAGCAATTGCAGCTCGGTGGCAATGATGTCGACGGTGTTTTTCTCGACGCCGGACTGGTCGGTGTATTTGCCGTACTTGAGGCGGCCCTCCACGTAGATCGGGCGGCCCTTCTTGACGTATTCGCCCGCGATCTCGGCGAGACGGTCGTAGAAGGTCACGCGGTGCCACTGGGTGTCTTCGATCATCTCGCCGCTGTTCTTGTCCTTGCGCCGGCTGGAGGTGGCCACGCTCACATTGGCCACTGCCTGGCCGGAGGGCAGGTAGCGGATTTCGGGGTCGCGGCCGCAGTTGCCGACGAGGATGACTTTGTTGACGGATGCCATGGTGGTGATGTCCTGAAGAGAGAGCCCGGGGGCGTGCCCGCGCGCGGCCGCGAGACGGTCCGACATTGTGCCGCAACTGTTCCGCCATGCGGCCTGGCGAACATGGGGAGCGGGTTGGGCCGATACACTGGCCGCTCATGAAAGGCGAACCCGACTTCCTGCAGAACCTGCGCGACGAAATGGGCGGCGGCAGGCAATGGCTGGACCGGGCCATCGTCATGGTGTACGCCGTGCTCGCCGGTCTGGCGGTGGTGGTGTTCACCTTGCTGGCCGATGGCGCGTTTGCACTGTACAGCCAGCTTCGCGGCGGGTGGTGGTGGGCGCCGCTGCTGTGGACGCCCGCGGTCACGGCGCTGGTGGTGTGGGCGATCCGCCGCTGGGCGCCAGGGGCTGCCGGGTCGGGCGTGCCTCAGGTGCTGACGGCACTCGACCCCGCCACACCGCTGCGCGAGCGATCGCGCTTTGTCTCGTTGCGCCTGAGCGTGGTCAAGATACTGGCGGTGTCGGGGGGCATGCTCGCGGGGTTGTCGATTGGGCGTCAAGGGCCATCGGTTCAGGTGGCGGCCGGGGTGATGCTGCATGCGCGCCGCTGGCTCTCGCCGGCCTCCGGCATCAGCCACCGCGAACTGCTGGTGGCCGGAGGCGCGGCCGGCATTGCGGCGGCGTTCAACACGCCGCTCGGCGGGATTGTGTTCGCCATCGAAGAGCTTTCGCGTCGGCTGCAGGACCGCAGCAGTGGACTGATGCTGGCGGCCATCGTGATCGCCGGGCTGGTGGCGGTCTCGGCGTTTGGCAATCTGTCCTATTTCGGCCGGGTGCGCGCCGAGGTGTTGTCGTGGAGCCTGCTTCTGCCCGGCGCGCTGGTGGCATTGGCCACCGGCCTGCTGGGCGGTCTGCTCTCGCGCCTCATGCTGGCGTCTTTCACGGGCCTGCCGGACCGCTTTTGTGCCTACCGCCGCAAGCGCCCCGTGACCTTTGCTGCCCTCTGCGGCTTCGTCGTGGCGGTGATCGCCGTGGTCAGCGATGGCGCGGCGGTGGGGGTGGGGCACGAGCACACCAAGGGCTTGCTGGACCACGCCGGGGCCGTCGGTGCCGAGCATCAGCCGCTGTTGTTCACCGGCCTGAAGTTCGTGGCGTCCTGGCTCTCGGCGTGGGCGGGCGTGCCCGGGGGCATTTTTGGCCCCAGCCTGTCGCTGGGTGCCGGGGTGGGGGCGGACGTGGCCTGGCTGCTCAACTCGCCGCATGGCGCGGCCCTGATCGCGCTGGGCATGTGCGGCTTTTTGGCGGCTGTCACGCAGACACCGATCACCGCCATGATCATCGTGATGGAAATGACCGATGGGCACAGCATGGTGCTCAGCCTCATGGCCTGCGCGCTGCTGGCCAGCCTGGTCTCGCGCATGATCAGCCGGCCGCTCTACAGCACCATGTCGCAGCTGATGATGCGGTCCATTCGGGAGGGTGCGCCAGCGCAGGATGCACCGGGCAGGGACGGCTCAGCGCCGGGCCGCTGACGAAGGCGCCTGCATGGGCCAGGCCACAACGAGCCACACCAGCATGGCCACGCTGCACACCGCAAAGAGCCCTTGCGCGCCGTGTGCATGGGCCAGCCATCCACCCACCACACCACCGACAAACAAGCCGACCGACTGCAGCGTGTTGTAGACCCCCAGCGCGGCGCCTCGGGCGTGGGCGGGTGCCAGCCGGGAGACCAGGCTGGGCAGGGTGGCTTCAAGGGTGTTGAAGCCGATGAAGAACACGAACAGCAACAAGCCCATCGCCCACAGCCCCGGGCTCGCATCGGCCAGGGCCCACAGCGCAAGCTGCACCGCGCCGATCAGCGCAACAGCCAGCAAGAACGCTGCGCGCAGCCGGCCTCGCCGTTCCATGGGAAACAGCACACCACCCATCACCACCAGCGAAGCCGCCACGGCGGGCAGGTAGAGGTGTCCGTGGCTGGCCTTGGCCAGGCCCGCGCTGACCAGCATCGCGGGCAGCGCCATCCACATGGCCAGTTGCACGGCGTGCAGCACAAACACACCCAGATTCAGGCGCATCAAACCGCGGTGGCGCAGCACCTCGGCCATGCCGGCCCTCAGGTGTTGCATGTCCGACGGCCGGTGCTCCTGTGGCTCGGCCGGCGCGACCCATATCACCATGGCAATGGCCAGCAGCGCCAGCAGGCCCGTGAGCGCAAAGATGCCCGAGAGACCCACCCAGCCCGCCAGCGCAGGTGCGAATATCAGCGACAACGCGAACATGAGGGCGATGCTGCCGCCCACCAGCGCCATCGACTTGGTGCGCACCGAGTCGCGGGTCACATCGGCAAGGAACGCCGTGACAGCCGCGGAAATGGCACCGGCACCCTGCACGGCCCGGCCGATGGCCAGCCAGGTGAGGTCGGGCGCCCAGGCCGCGATACCGCTGCCCAGCGCGAACACCAGCAGGCCCGCCACGATGACGGGCTTGCGGCCAAAGCGGTCGGAAGCCAGGCCCAGCGGGATCTGCAGGAACGCCTGCGTCAGCCCGTACATCCCCATGGCCAGCCCGACCCGGGCTGCGTCATCGCCGCCGGGCAGGCGCGCCGCCTCCAGCGCAAACACGGGCAGGACGATGAACAGCCCCAGCATGCGCAACGAGAACACCAGCGCCAGCGACGCACTGGCGCGGCGCTCGGCCGGCGTCATGCGGGCGTCGTCGTCCGGGGTGCTCGTGGGGAGGTTGGAGGTGGGGCTCAGGGTGGACACGGGGCGCGGGCCAGTGGGGCGGTACGGGGAGGGGTATTGTCCGCGAAAGCGGAATGCCCGCCGGGCGGAGGGGCGCAAAACCGCGTGGCGGCTTATCATGTCGGGTTGCCCTGAACACGCGTGCCGAGCCTTGAACCAGAACCTGCCCCCGGACCTGAAACTGCCTGGATCGACCGGCGCCGACACACCCTCTTTGCCCCCCGAGGGCGATGTGCGGGCTGGCCATCCGGCGCACGGCGCACGGGCGCCGAGCACGTTCCTGTCGGTGCGGGGTGCGCGCACGCACAACCTCAAGAACATCGACCTGGACATCCCGAAGCACGCGCTGGTGGTGATCACCGGGCTGTCAGGATCGGGCAAGTCCAGCCTTGCGTTTGACACACTGTATGCCGAAGGTCAGCGCCGCTATGTCGAGAGTCTGTCGGCGTATGCGCGGCAGTTCCTGCAGCTCATGGACAAGCCCGATGTCGACCTGATCGAAGGCCTCTCGCCCGCAATTGCCATCGAGCAGAAGGCCACCAGCCACAACCCGCGCTCGACCGTGGGCACGGTGACGGAAATTCATGACTACCTGCGCCTGTTGTTTGCCCGGGCCGGCACGCCGCATTGCCCCGATCACGGGCTGGCGCTGACCTCGCAAAGCGTTTCCCAGATGGTGGATGCCGTGCTGGCGATGCCCGAGGGCACGCGCCTGATGATCCTGGCGCCTGTGGCCCGCGAAAAAAAGGGCGAGTTCACTGACCTCTTCGCCGACATGCAGGCACAAGGCTACGTGCGCTTTCGCGTCGACGGCACGGTGCTGGAGGCAGAGGCGTTGCCTGCGCTCAAGAAAACCGAGAAGCACAACATCGACGTGGTGATCGACCGCATCAAGGTGCGCGCGGATGCCGAAGAGGAGGGTGTGAACCCGCTGCGCCAGCGCCTGGCCGAGAGTTTTGAGGCCGCGCTGCGCCTGGCGGATGGCCGCGCCATTGCCATGGAGATGGACGCCGACGACGCGCCCGGCGCCACGCCGCACGAGCACGGTTTCTCTGCGCGGTTCGCCTGTCCGCTGTGCCACTACACCGTGGGCGAGCTCGAGCCGCGGCTTTTCTCGTTCAACTCGCCCATGGGCGCCTGCCCCACCTGTGATGGCCTGGGGCACACCGAGTTTTTTGATCCGGCGCGCGTGGTCGCCTTTCCCACGCTGAGCCTGGCCAGCGGCGCCATCAAGGGCTGGGACCGTCGCAACGGCTACTACTTCGCCATGATCGAAAGCCTGGCCGCCCACTACCGCTTTGATGCCGAAGCACCTTGGGACAGCCTGAGCGCGCCCGTGCAGCAGGTGCTGCTCTACGGCTCGGGCGAAGAAGAGGTGAAGTTCAGCTACGCGCTCGAATCCGGTGAGCGCGCGGGCAAGAAGGTGAGCAAGAAGCACCCCTTCGAAGGCATCATCCGCAACTTCGAGCGCCGCTACCGCGAGACCGACAGCGCCGCAGTGCGCGAAGAGCTGGCCCGCTACCGCGCCGTGCAGCCTTGCCCCGACTGCGGTGGCTCACGGCTGCGCCGGGAAGCGCGCCACGTGTTCGTGGGCGAAGGCGAGCAGAAGCAACCCATTTACAAGATCAGCCATGTGACGCTGGGCGAAGCGCTGGCCTACTTCCAGAAGCTGGAGCTCAAGGGCGCCAAGGGCGACATTGCGGCGCGCGTCATCAACGAAATCCGCCAGCGCTTGAAGTTCCTCAACGACGTCGGCCTGAACTACCTCAGCTTGGACCGCAGCGCCGACACGCTCTCGGGCGGCGAGGCGCAGCGCATCCGGCTGGCCAGCCAGATCGGCAGCGGCCTCACGGGCGTGATGTATGTGCTCGACGAGCCCAGCATCGGCCTGCACCAGCGCGACAACGACCGCCTCATCGCCACGCTGCAGCACCTGCGCGACCTGGGCAACACCGTGCTGGTCGTCGAGCACGACGAAGACATGATCCGTACCGCCGACCATGTGATCGACATGGGCCCCGGCGCTGGCGTGCATGGCGGGCGCGTGATGGCGCAAGGCACCTGCGAAGAAGTGCTGGCGTCGCCGGATTCGCTCACCGGGCAGTACCTCAGCGGTGCGCGCCGGATCGCGGTGCCCGAGCGCCGTACGCCCTGGCTGCCGGTGAACAAGGCGGCAGAGGCGGCAAAAGCCGCAGCGTTCAAGCCGCGCGTGGCGCCCAGTCCTGCGGCCGAACGCCGCGCTGCTCGCGAAGCCGCGCACCAGGCCACGCTGGGCACGCTGCAGGAGATCCGCGTGGTCAACGCCACGGGGCACAACCTCAAGGGCGCCAGCGTGGCGTTCCCGGTGGGGTTGCTCACCTGCGTGACCGGTGTCTCCGGCTCCGGCAAATCCACCCTGGTCAACGACACGCTCTACGCCGCCGTGGCGCGCACGCTCTACCGCTCGCACGACGAGCCCGCCGAGCACGACGCCATCGAAGGCATCGAGCACTTCGACAAGGTCATCAACGTGGACCAGTCGCCGATCGGCCGCACGCCACGCAGCAACCCCGCCACCTACACGGGCCTGTTCACCGGCATCCGCGAGCTCATGGCCGAGATGCCGACCGCGCGCGAGCGCGGCTACGGCCCGGGCCGCTTCAGCTTCAACGTGGCCGGTGGCCGCTGCGAGGCCTGCCAGGGCGATGGCGTGGTGAAGGTGGAGATGCACTTTCTGCCTGACGTGTACGTGCCGTGTGAGGTCTGCCATGGGCAGCGCTACAACCGTGAAACGCTCGACGTGCAGTACAAGGGCCGCAACATCGCGCAGATCCTCGACATGACGGTGGAGCAGGCCTATGCGTTCTTCAGTGCGGTGCCGACACTGCACCGCAAGCTGCAGACCCTGATGGATGTGGGCCTGACCTACATCCAGCTCGGGCAGAGTGCGACCACGCTCTCGGGCGGCGAGGCGCAGCGCGTCAAGCTCGCGCTGGAGCTTTCCAAGCGCGACACCGGCCGCACGCTCTACATCCTCGACGAACCCACCACCGGCCTGCACTTTGCCGATATCGAGCTGCTGCTCAAGGTGCTGCACCAGCTGCGCGATGCCGGCAACACCATCGTGGTGATCGAGCACAACCTCGATGTCATCAAGACGGCCGACTGGGTCATCGACATGGGCCCGGAGGGCGGCGCGGGCGGTGGCACGGTGGTGGCCCAAGGCACGCCCGAGACCATCGCGGCACACGCCGGGAGCCACACGGGGCGCTACCTGCGGCGCTTGCTGGACATCACGAGCGACTGAGCGCGCCCGCCAGACGCGCTCTCCGTGGTGAGCGTCAGAACCGCCCCAGGTCCTCGATGGCGTCCACCACCAGCCGGGTGCCCACGGCGATCATGAGGATGTCGGCGGCCACGCGCACGTACTGATAGCCCTGAGGCGGCAGGCCGATCTGCACCGACACGCTGTTGGGCACGGGGTAGTAGACGACATCGCGCGGCAGCGCGTGGCCCATGCGCCACTTCTTCGCCTGCCCCGGTGGCATGCAGCCGTTGTGTTTCCTGGCCAGGCCAGGCGGGCAGTTGCCGGCCTTGAAGCGCGGCTCGTAGTACGCGTATGCGGCGTGGCGCTGGGGCTCGGCGAAGTAGCCGCCAATCTGGATGTTCACCGACACGTTCGTCGACGGCGTGGCACGCGGGCGCTCACGACGGTCATCGCGGTCGTAGCGGTCGTCACCGCGTCGGTCATCGGCCCGGCGGTCGTCATCGCGCCGATCGTGCTTGTCGTACTTCTCGTGTTTTTCGTGCTGGCGACCAGGCTTGCCGGCCCAGTCGGGTTTCTCCGCCTGGGCCGGCAGGGCGCCCAGCAAGGCGAAGGCCATCAACAGGCATGGCGCGAGCGCGCGAGAAGGAGATGTCATGGGGCTTTTTCAGAGGGTCTTGATGGGCGTGAGGCGGGCGTCGCAGGCGAGCGGTGATTCTGGGCCTGGGTGGAGGGTTGCGCGTTACGGGCTGTAACCGCGCGCATGCGCTGCGGCGCGCCCGGCGCGGTAGATGAATCCGGTGTGAGCTGGCAGACTCGCCGCTTCTTCCGCGCCCGTGATCTTCTTTCTCCATGCCCCAGGAAACCGAACTCAAGCTCGAACTGCACCCCGAGGACCTGCCCCGGCTGCTCGCGCACCCGCTGCTCAGTGCACAGCCGCCACGGCGCGAGCGGCTGTTCAACACCTACTTCGACACCTCGACGCTGGCCTTGCGCGCGCAGCGCATGGCCGTGCGCGAACGCCGCGTGGGCCGGCGCACCTTGCTCACGGTGAAGACCGCCGGCACCTCCGTGGGTGGGCTCTCGCGTCGCGGCGAGTGGGAGGCGGCGTGCCGCCCGGGCCAATTCGACTTTGCGGCCCTGGTCGACGACGAAGCCCTGGCGCAGCAACTCACCCGCGTGGCCTGGCAACTGGTGCCGGTGTTTCGCACCGACTTCACGCGCCGCAGCTGGCAGCTGCGCCACGGTGGCGCGGTGGTGGAGGTGGCGCTGGACGCGGGCGCCATCACCACCGGCAATGCGCAGGGCAACCACCGCCAAGGCATCCTGGAGATGGAACTGGAGTTGCTCAGTGGCCCGGTGGATGCGCTGCTGGACCTGGCGCACACCCTTGCACTGGGGCCGCAGGGCCGGGCCAGCAGCGCGTTGCGCCTGCTGCCTGCGCAGCAGAGCAAGGCCGAGCGCGGCTATGCCCTGTTCACCGGCGAGCGGCTGCGCCCCCTCAAGGCCGCCGAGCTCACGCTCGATGCGTCATGGCATCCCGTGCAGGCGTTTCAGGCGGCGGCACTCAGCTGCCTGACCCACCTGCAGGCCAACGAAGCGGGTGTGCGGCAGCGCGGCGCCGATGGCGCCACCCCCGACCCCGAGTTTGTGCACCAGGCGCGCGTGGCGCTGCGCCGGCTGCGCACCGGCTTGCGGCTGTTTCGCCCGCACCTGCCGCCGCGCTTTGCCACGCACTGGGCTGGCGAGTGGAAAGCGCTCGCTGCCGAGCTGGGGCCGGCGCGCGACTGGGACGTGTTCGCCACCGAGCGCCTGCCCCAATGGGGCCCGGACGCGCACGAGGTGCCCCACACGGCGGCCCCTTCGCAGGCCCTGGTGAATTGGCTGGTTGAACAGCGCCGTGCCGCCCACCAGCGTGCGGCCGAGGCCGTGAGCCGGTCTGCGCATGCGCTGCGCCTGCTGGCCTTCACGCGCGCGGTGCTGGCACTGCCCGTGCCCGCCACCCACACCGCAGACCTCGCCGGATGGGCGTGCACCACCTTGCGCGCGCGCCATGCGGCGCTGCGCCAGGAGGCGCGGCGGGCGCAGCGCATGGGCGCCGAAGGCCGGCACCAGCTGCGCATCGCGCTGAAGAAGCTGCGCTATGCCCAGTCCTTCCTGGCCAGCGTGTTGCCACCCCGGCGGCGCGCGCGCAGCGCGGCCATGCTGGCCGATGCACAGGAACTGCTCGGGCAGCTCAATGACCTGAGCACGGCCCAGAGCCTGCTGGCCCGTGTACCGGCCGGCCTGGCCGACGGCTGGGTGGCCCACTGGCAGGCGGACCTGGCGCAGCAGCTCGATGCCGCCTTGCTGGCGCTGCCCGGGCTGGAGCGCGCGCTGCTGCGCACACCCACACCCTGGCGCTGACCCGCGCTGCCTCAGACCAGCGCGCTGGGCCGGGCGGCCACGCGGTCGCGCCAGGCCTGCAGCGCATGAAAGCCTTCTTCTGCGGGCTTGAAGCGCATGAGGCGGGCGAACTCCACCGTGCAGAACGCGGTGATGTCCGCGATGGTGAAGCGCTCGCCAGCCACCCAGGGCTGGCGCTGCAGTTCGGCGTCCAGCCAGGCGGCGGTGTCGCGCGCCTTGGCCACCTGCGAGTGGCCGAAGTCTGCGAACTGCGGCTGCTCCAGCGGCGCCAGACCGGGGTGCGTGTGGCGAATGGCGTTGGCCATGGGCAGCATGAAATACCACTCCATGCGCCGGTCGGCCATCTCGATGAACGCGCGCTCCTCGGCGTTGTGCCCCATCAGGTTGGGTGTGGGGTAGCGGCCTTCCATCCAGGTGCAGATCGCACGCGTTTCGGTGAGCACGCGCCCGTCGTCCAGCTCCAGCGCAGGCACGCGCGCCAGCGGGCTTTTGGCGCGGTAGTCGGCGCTCTTGTGCTCCTGGGCATTGAGGTCGACATTGACCAGCTCCAGCCCGTTGATGTTTTTTTCGACGAGGAACATGAGCACGCGCCGCGGGTTGGGCGCGCGTGGCGACACGTACAGCTTCATGCCGCCCCCTTGCCGGCCTGCAGGCTCTGGCCGGTTTCCATCAGGCGCCGTGCTTCCACCGAGAAGCGCTGCGCAGCGGCGTCGCCATCGCGCGAGAGATCCACCTTGGACGCGGGTTGCTCGATGCCGCGCTGCACCGCCGGCCGCGCGCGGATGGCGTCGCGCCAGCGCTTGAGGTGGGGCAGGTCGTCGACCTCGACGCCGGACCAGCGGTGCGTGCGCACCCAGGCCCAGTTGGCGATGTCGGCGATGGAGTAGTCGCCGGCCAGGTATTCGTGGTCGGCGAGGTGGCCGTCGAGCACGCGGAAGAGGCGTTTGCACTCGCCCTGGTAGCGGTCGATGGCGGCAGGAATCTTCTCGGGGAAGTAGCGGAAGAACACATTGGCCTGGCCCATCATCGGACCGATGCCGCCCATCTGGAACATGAGCCACTGCAGCACGCGCGAGCGGCCCTTGGCATCCGTGGGCATCAGCCGCCCGGTTTTCTCGGCCAGGTAGATCAGGCAGGCGCCGGACTCAAACACCGCAAAGCCGTCGGCTTCATGGTCCACGATCGCCGGAATCCGGCCGTTGGGGTTGATCTTCAGGAAGTCGGGGTGCCGCTGTTCGCCTTCCGTGAGGTTGAGCACCTTCAGCGCATAGGGCAGCCCCAGTTCTTCGAGCGCAATGGACACCTTGTGCCCGTTGGGCGTGGCGGCGGTATGGAGATCGATCATGCAGAGGCCCGCTGGAGAGGTGGGCCATTGTGAGGGCACACCCGCCGAGCGGGCTGTCAGATCGGGAACACCGCGGAGCCCGCGTGGGCGGGATGCTGGCGCGGTGCGGCGCTACAGGGTGAGAGGTCGCGAGATCAGGATTCGCCCTTCATGAGCGCTTCGCCATACTGCTCCTGGGTGATCAGCCCACCGTTTTTCATCGCAAGGCCTTCGTCGGCCGGCCGCAATGAACCTTGCAGTGCGTCGATGCGCTTCCAGGCGGGGTAGGGCTGGCTGCCATCGGCCGCCGGAACGTACTTCGACGTGTGCAGGCGGCGATGCGGGTGGATGTACCGGGCGCAGTTCAGGAACACGCGGTCGACCCTGGCGCGCACCACCATGAAGGCGCCCGGATACTGGGCCAGCAGCTCATCGTCTGCGTGCAGCGTCGCCGTGGCTTGCATGCGAATGCGGTTGGGCGTTTCGAAGTCCATGAACAGCAGGCCGATTTTTGCCGTGTCATGGATGTTGCCCAGCGAGAGCATCATCCCGTTGCCGTCGTAGGCCGGAAAGGCAATGTGGTGCTTGTCCAGAATCTTCACGATGCCGGGGTTACCGCCCTTGTAGGAAACGGTCGGCTCGCCGGCCGCATTGACCGTGCTGAGAAAGAAATAGTCTCGCGACTGAATGAAGGCAATGTGGTTTTCATCCAGTTCGTCGGTGACGATGGCTTTCTCCACGGCATCTGCCAGCGGGCGGCATTCGAACTGTTCCTGGACGTTGCGTTGGGCGTCGGTATAAAACGGCATGTCGTGTCTCCTGGGTGGGGCCCAACCCGTGATGTGCCCGCTGTCTTGCGCTCGACTCAGCGGTTCGGGTTCGGCAACGGTGGTGGTCTCCGCGTCTGGCGGCGAGCGCCAGAAGCCCAGTCTATGAATGCCCCGCGCGCGCGGATTGCCTGGTGATGGCGATGTTGTTGCCTGGATCCGGCGCGATGTTCCCCGGCGCCGGGTCGCGCTCGCTCAGGCCATGAAGCCCAGGTTGGTCGGGTAGTCCGCGCTGTTGAAGTTCACCAGGTTGGGCAGGATGCCGTTCATCTCGGCGCCCTGCACGCCAAACCACGTGGCCATCGTCCCGGCGTACTGGTCGACCGAGGTGCTGGGCAGCAGGCGGCCCTGGCCCACGTGCCACTGGTCGTTGGCGTCGGTGGTGGAGTTGCCCACGCTCACCGGTGGCGCCTTACCATAGAAGGCCTTGCCCTGCACCGCGCCACCCACCATGAAGTGGTGGCTGCCCCAGCCGTGGTCCGAGCCGTCGCCGTTGGAGGTGAGCGTGCGGCCGAAGTCCGAGGCGGTGAAGGTGGTCACCTTGTCTGCGATGCCCAGCGCGGCCGTGGCTTCGTAGAAGGCGGTGAGCGCGGTGCTCAGGCGCGTCATCAGCGTGGCCTGGCCGTTGATGAGGTTGTCGTGCAGGTCGAAGCCGCCCATGGAGACAAAGAACACCTGCCGGCGGTTGCCCAGGTCGTCGCGAGCGGCAATGAGGCGCGCGACCATCTTGAGCTGGTCGGCCAGGTTATTGCCGGTGGGGAAGCTGCTGAAGGCGGCGTGCGTGGCGGGCCAGGTGGTCAGCGCCGAGGTGATCGCGCTTTCGGCACCCACGGCGCGTGCGGTCACGAGGTTGTATTCGTTCTCCAGCACGTGGGTGCGCGTCTGCAGCGCCAACTGCGTGATGGCGGCGCGCACGCTGGCCGAGTTGTAGACGTTGTTGTTGAGAGCGTTGATTTTCACCGCGCCGCCGGTGCTCACCTGGTAGGAGAGCGCCTGGTCGCCCGAGAGGAACACGGTGTTGCCCGTCACGGACACACAGGTGAGCACCCGGTTGGTGTTGCTGGAGAGCGCGAGATCGCCGATGTGTCCGCCCCAGCCGGTGGTGGCGCCTTCGGGTTGGGACGATTGCCACACCGACTGCTGGTCGTTGTGCGAGAACAGCTTGGGCGGTTTGGGATAGGCCGCGTTGTTGCTGTTGTACTGCTGGCGCGTGAGCGGCACCACCAGCGGTCCCACGTTGAGTTGCACCGCCGCCTGCCCGCTGTTGAACAGGTTCGCCAGGCCGGTCATGGACGGGTGCAGGGCGTATTCGCGTCCGTTGGGCAGCGCCACCGTGGGCACCAGCCGCGTGGGGGTGAGCGCGGCCTGCGCCAGCGCAATGCCGCCAGCGGTGCGGCCCGCGCCGCCACCCCGAATGGCGCTGTACTGGTCGTAGCTGGCGTTGTCGTAGTTGATGACGGTGTTGGCGTAGTCGTTGCCCCCGTTGAGGAACACGCAGACCAGGGCCTTGTAGTCGGTGGCGTTGAAGGCCGCGGCCTCGCCCATGGCGGCGAGGTTGAGCGCGGTGGGCAGGGCCGCACCGGTGAAAGCGAGCTGGCCGGCGCGGCGCAGGAAGGCGCGGCGGGTGTGCTTGTCGGGCTGGAGGAAGTGCATGGTGGGCCCCTTACTTCTGGATCAGGTATTCGGCCGAGGCCATGACCATGAGGATCGCAGCCCACACGCGGCGCAGCTTCACGGTCTGGGTGCTGGCGGTGGTCACGGGGGTGGCGTTGAGTGCCGCCACCATGGTGCTGCGCGACGCGCCTGATATCTGGCCGGCACCGAGCACCAGGCACACGTGATTGACCAGCGCGGTGGCGTCGGCCACCAGCGAGAGTTCGGTGGCGTAGTTGGCCTGCACGTCGTAGGCGTAGTTGTCCCAGGCGGCTTGGGGCACGGCCGGGTTGGGGCAGTTGATGCCGCGCTCGATCACGCCCTGCATGAAGTTGAGGTAGCCGCCTACCGTGGTCTCGTTGACCAGCTGGAACTCCGGTGCGGTGGCGCCCGAGGCCGAGAGCGCCGTGCCCGGCGGCACATAGCCCGGTCGGAAGAAGTTGAACACCGAAGGCGAGCGCAGCGGGCTTTGCCCGAGCTGCGTGGCGGCGTTGTTGAGCTCGAAGATCTTCCAGCTGCCGGCGGCCGACGTGACGCCAAAGGTGCGCGCCCACTGAATGAAGCGCAGCATGGGTTCGCGCAGCTTGCCGAAGGTGGTGCTCTGCAGTGAGGCTTGGCCGCGCGCCTCGTCGTCGAGCAGGATGGCGACCCACACGGCCTTGAGGTCGCCGCGCACGCCAGCGCCGTTGTCGTTGAAGCGCGCCGCCACACGGGCGACGTAGGCGGGGCTGGGGTTGCTGGTGACCAGCCGCTGGATCATCTGGCGCGCGAAGAAGGGGCCCGCGTTGGGGTGGTTGAACAGCGTGTCCAGCGCCATCTTGAGCGCCGTGGCGCCCGCCGTGTTGGCCGGCACCGTGGTGCCCAGAAAGCGCGCTTCCAGCATCGAATGGCGGCTGGCGTTGAACGACATGCGCTTGTTCGCGAAGGCGCGCGACTCGATGGTGTAGCTCTGCCCGGGCGGTGTGTGGCGCACACCATCGGAGGTGTCGAAGTCGTAGCCCGTGAACACGCGCGCCAGCCCGGTCACGTCGGCCTGGGTGTAGGTCTCCAGCGGCACGCCGCCACTGGTTTTCACGGTGCCGTCGAGGTTGAGCTCGTACACCCCGAGGGTGAAGAGCTGCATCACTTCACGCGCGTAATTTTCATCGGGCACGCGGCCAGCGCTGTTCTCTTTCTGGTTTCCCTTGGTGTTGAGGAAGTACCCCATGGCCGGGTGCAGCGTCACGTCTTCCAGCAGGGTGCGGTAGCTGCCGAAGGCGTTGCGCATCAGCATGTCCCACCAGCTGGCGTAGGCGTGGGCGCGCCAGGTGAATTCGGCCGAGGCCAGGGACGACACGAAGAACTCCGAGAGCGCCAGCGCGATGCGCTTGCGCATCATGTCGGGGCCGCTGAGGAGCTGGCTCCAGATCATGAAGTCCGCGGGGTAGTGGTTGAAGAAATAGCTGTTGGTGTCCACGGCGCCATAGCCCCGCGCCTCCAGCCAGTTCCAGCCGGTGATGCCTTGGTAGCGCACGAACTGGTTGGCCAGCCACTGCGCGTAGCTCATGCCGCGCAGCTCGTTGATCTCGGCGGTGGTGGAGGAAAACTGCGCCTGCTGGAGAAAGCGCGCGGCGTCTTCGTTGGTCGCGGCCGCGGGGTGGCTGAAGCCGGCGGTGGAGAAGTCGACCACGCCCACCGGGGGTGGCGCCTCGGCGGTGCTGCCGCTGTCGCCGCCTCCGCCACCGCCGCAGGCGGCGAGCAGCGCCGCAGCTGCCAGCGGCGTGAGTGCGTGAGCGGGCGACGATGCTGCGCCCTGCGCTGGCGCAACGGGGGCCGGGTGTGCTTCGGCCGCAGGCGTGTCGGCGGTGATGTCTGGCGCTTCGATGTCCGTCATGGCGATCCCTCCTCGGTTCGACGAGCGCGAGTGTAGGGAGTGGCCTTCAACGGATCGGGCCGAATTTCAAGTCGTTACAAGTGCCTGTGGCGCGGCCACTGCATCCGCCCGACGGCCATACCGCCGGGGGGTATTCCGGCAGCCATTCGTCGAAATTCAGCTGCGCGCAGCGTGCAGTTCGTCTCGCGTTTGTTGCGCCACGCGGCGCGCCGCATCGGCAAAGTCGGTGCCTGCGGAGGCGTAAAGAATGGCGCGCGAAGAGTTCACGATGATGGGGCCGGAGGTCTCTGTGCCCGAGGCGCGCAGGCCGGCTTTCACGGTGGCCACGGCGTCGCCACCCTGGGCGCCCACGCCGGGGATGAGCAGCGGCAAGGTGGGCGCGATCTCGCGCACGCGCTCGATCTCGGCGGGGTAGGTGGCGCCCACCACCAGGCCGAGCTGGCCGTTGAGGTTCCACGGGCCTTGCGCCAGCCGCGCCACGTGTTCATAGAGGCGCGGCTCGCCGCTGATGGTGGCCAGGCGCTGGTTCTGCAGGTCGTCGCCGCCGGGGTTGGAGGTGCGGCACAGCAGAAAGGCGCCCTTGCCGTGGTACTTCAGGTAGGGCTCTACCGAGTCGAAGCCCATGAAGGGCGAGAGCGTGACCGCGTCGGCTCCGTAGCGCTCGAAGGCTTCAATGGCGTATTGCTGCGCGGTGCTGCCGATGTCGCCGCGCTTGGCGTCCAGGATCACGGGCACCTGCGGAGCGGTGCGGCGCATGTGCGCCATGAGGCGCTCCAGCTGTTCTTCTGCGCGGTGCGCGGCGAAGTACGCGATCTGCGGCTTGAAGGCAATGGCCGTGTCGGCCGTGGCCTCGACGATGGCGGCGCAGAAGTCGTAGATGCGGGAGGCGTCGCCTTTGAGGTGCGCTGGGAAACGGGCGGGGTCCGGGTCCAGGCCCACGCACAGCAGGGAACGGTTCACGCGCTCGGCGTTGCGCAGCATGTCGAGAAAGGTCATGGCGCGATTTTAGTTGGCGCCCCGCCGCGCAGCCTTGGCGCCCTGGCGACGAAGGCTCCCGCCATGCCCGCCTAAGATCGTTGGCATGCACACCCTGACCCGACAACAACTGATCATGCTGGTTCTCATCACGCTGGTGTGGGGCACGAACTGGCCCATCATGAAGTTCGGCGTGACGGGGTTCCCGGCGCTGACCTTCCGCACCCTGTGCATGTGGATCGGCCTGCCCGTGCTGGGGCTGTTCCTGTGGTGGCGGCGCGTGCCGTTTCGCATCGGGCGCGAGCATTGGCCTGCGCTGGTCTGGCTCACCGTGTTCAACATGCTCTTCTGGCACACGCTGGCCATCCTGGCGATCCAGACGCTCTCCAGCGGGCGGGCGGCCATTCTGGGCTACACCATGCCCGTGTTTTCGGCGCTGGTGGGCGCGTGGTGGTTTGGCCAGCGGTTGGCTGGTCGTGCGTGGATCGGTGTGGCTGCTGCTGCGCTGGCCGTGCTGCTGTTGCTCTGGTACGAGCTCACGAACCTCAGTGGCAAACCGGTGGGCGTGCTGATGATGCTGGTGGCGGCGGCCACCTGGGCGCTGGGCACGCAGATGATGCGCCACACCCGCATTCCGCAACCCACGCTGACCATTTCCTTCTGGCTCACCGCCATCACCACGGTGTGGATGACGGTGCTCTCGGTGGTGTTCGAGCGCCACGCCTGGATCTGGCCTTCAACCGGCATCTGGTGGGCCATCGTCTACAACGCTGTGGGCATCTTCGCTTTCGCGCAAGTGGCCTGGCTCTCGCTGGCGCGCGAACTGCCGCCGATCGCCTCCACGGTGTCGGTGATGTTCATTCCCGTGCTGGGCGTCTTCACCGGGGCCTGGTGGCTGGGCGAGGTGCTGCACTGGCAGGACTGGGCCGCGGTGGCGCTGGTGATGGTGGCGATTGCCGCGGTGCTGTGGCCCCCACGCTCCACCGCTGCGCGGGTCGCTGCCCCCCGAGGGGGTTGATCCGGCTGGGGGCGGCCCGGCGCCGGATCTTGTGGCCCCCACGCTCCACCGCTGCGCGGGTCGCTGCCCCCCGAGGGAGCTGATCCGGCTGGGGGCGGCCCTGCACCGGATCTTGTGGCCTGGCTCAGCCGGGCTGCACCGTCTCCATGGCCAGGCACAGGTCGGCCCAGGCCTTGCCTTTGTCGGCGGGTGTGCGCAGCAGGTAGGCGGGGTGGTAGGTGACGATCACCGGCACGCCTTCGTACTGGTGCACGCGGCCACGCAGCCGACCGATGGGTTCGTTGGTCTTGAGCAGGGACTGCACGGCAAACCGGCCCATGGCCACGATCACCCGGGGCTTGACCAGCGCCACCTGGCGCGCCAGGTAGGGTTCGCAGCGCGCGACTTCGTCGGGCTGCGGGTTGCGGTTGGCCGGTGGGCGGCACTTGAGCACGTTGGCGATGTAGGTGCCCTGGTCTGCCGTGCCGCTGCGGCTGCGGCCCACGGCGCGCAGCATCTGGTCGAGCAGCTGGCCGGCAGCGCCCACGAACGGCTCGCCCTGCAGGTCTTCGTTTTCGCCCGGGGCTTCGCCCACGATCATCCAGTCGGCCTGCTCGTCGCCCACGCCGAACACGGTGTTCTTGCGGCCCTTGCAAAGTCCGCAAGCCTGGCACCCGGACACCGCCTCGCGCAGCGCCGGCCAGTCCATGTGGTCGACGGGGCTTGGCGTTGCCGGCCGAGATGCCGGCGCTGGCGCCACGGCGTCTGCCATGGCCGGCGCGCGCATCGGCGCTGTCGCCGAGGCCGCTGCTGGCGCCGCTGAAGCGACCGCGGGTGCCGTGACCTCGGGGGCGGTTGCAGGGGGTGCCATGGCGGGCTGCTGCGGCTTGGGCGCCCAGACGCGAACGCCCATTTCCGCCAGCATGGCGCGCTGGCGCGCATCCAGCTCGGGCACGAAAGAGCTGCGGGTCACATCGTTCATGGCGCTGCGTCCTCCGAACCCGATGTCATCAGATTCAGGCTCATCACCACCGCGTCTTCGCGCTTGAGCTGCCCGGCGGGGTAGTAGCCCTTGCGCAGGCCGACCTGCGAGAACCCGTAGCCCTCGTACAGGCGGCGCGCGGCGGCGTTGCTCTGGCGCACCTCCAGCCAGAGCCATTGCGCGCCCTGGCCGCGCGACCACAGCACCAGCGCATCGAGCATGAAGCGCGCCCAGCCCTGGCGCTGGTGCGCAGGGGCCACGGTGATGTTGAGCAGGTGCACCTCGTCCACACCCGGCATGGCCACCAGGTAGCCCAGCAGCACGCGGCCATCGGGGCGCGCGGTCTGGGGCTTGTCACCGGGCAAGGTCTCGCCCAGCAGCATCACCGCCGGGTAGCCGGCCTGCAGCGAATCGTGAAAGTGCTTTTGCGACCAGGGGTGCGCGTACGCGGCCACTTCCACCGCGCGCACCGCGTCGAGGTCGGCAGTGGTCATGGGCGCGAAGGTGATCTGTCGTGCCGGGCCGGGGTGCTGCGGCATGGGCCACGCCCGGGCCTGGTCGGCCAGCGAGCGGGCCACACCCTGGGCCACACCCTCGGCCATGGCGCCGAGCATGTCGTCCACTTCGGTGTCCATGGGGCGCGGGCTCACGGCGTGGCGGCAGCGTTCACCCGCAGCCGTTCGCGTTCGTCGGTGGTCTGGGCGACTTTGTCGCGCACGTACAGCGGCATGGCGTCGCGCGCGGCGACCGCGGCACCCTGGGCCAGCAGGGCGGGCGCCAGGCGCAGCAGCGCGGCCGCGCCGGGCAGGGCAGGTTGCCGTGTGCCGGGCACGCCGGCCAGACCGCTCGCGCAGGTGTCGAAGACGTTGCCGGTCAGCAGCACTTCGCCGCCCGCGGGCAGGTGTTGCTGCCACTGCGTGTGCAGGTGGGCCTGCACATCGGCCGGCGCGCACAGCCGGGGCGGCGCCAGAGGCGCCAGGCCAGACGGCGTGCAGGTGTACGTGGCCACGTACAGCTCGCCCATGCGCGCATCGAGCAGCGCCGAGATGGCGCCGGGCGCAGGGTGCCCTTGTTGCTCGCGTGTCCAGCGGGCTTCTTCGGCGAGGGCGAGCAGGGTGTCCACGGGCAGCACCGGCAAGCCTGCCGGGCGCTCTGTGCCTTGCGCGCCATAGGCCAGGCCCTGGGCCACCGCGCAGGCGGTGCGCAGCCCGGTGAATGAGCCGGGCCCGCGGCCGAACACCACGGCATCCAGGCTGGCAAGCGACCAGCCGGTGGCATCCAGCGCCTGTTTCACCAGGGGCAGCAAGGTCGTCGAGGCCATGGCGCCGCCCGGGCCACTGTGCTGCCACACCAGGCCATCGGGTGCGCCCGAGCCGAGCGCGACCGACAGGGTGTCGGTGCTGGTTTCCAGGGCAAGCAGGCGCAGGGCAGAAGGCATCGCGCGATTATCGGGCACGGGGTGCCTGGACCTGGGTGGAGTCGGGTGCCGCCGGCTGTCTTGCCAGTCGGCCATTGGCCTTGTGTGCGCCCATGCATGTGCAGGGCCGTTTCATAATCTCGCACCATGCGCGACCTCGCCTTTTCCCTCTTTTCACGTGCCCCGCGCTGGGTGCGCGGGCTCGCGCTGTGTGTGCTGGCCGGGCTGACGCTGCCCGCCTGCGCGCAGATGGCGGGCCGTGGTGGCGCGCTGCCGCCGGCGGTGATGGACGCCCTGAACCGTGCGCAGGTGCCGGCCAGTGCGCTGTCGGCGCTGGTGATCTCGGTCGACCCCGATGCCCATGAGCGCCTGCGCCACCGGGCCGGCACGCCGGTGAACCCGGCGTCGGTCATGAAGCTGGTGACCACCTACGCCGCCATCGACATGCTGGGCAGCGATTTCACCTGGAACACCCGCTTCTACACCGACGGCGCGGTCGAAAACGGCGTGCTGCGCGGCAACCTTTACGTGCGCGGCGGCGGCGACCCCAAGCTGGTGCTCGAGCGCATTCAGGCTGCCTACCTGGCGCTGCAAGCCAAGGGCGTGCGCGTGATCCTGGGCGACATGGTGCTCGACCACAGCGCGTTTGAGCTGCCGGCCATCGACCCCGGTGCGTTCGATGGCGAGGCCCTGCGCCCCTACAACGCCACGCCGGATGCGCTGTTGGTCAACTTCAAGTCGGTCATCCTGACCTTCCAGCCCGACCCGGCCAATGGCGTGGCCTACGTGGTCAGCGAGCCGCCGATGGCGGGCCTCGCGGTGGATGCCACCGTGCCGCTCTCGCGCACCGCCTGCGGCGACTGGCGCAGCGCGGTGCAGGCGCGTTTTGACGACCCCGACCGCATCCGTTTCGAAGGCCGCTACCCGCAAAACTGTGGCGAACTCAAGTGGCCCGTGGCCTACCAGCAGCCGGCCAGTTACGCGGCGCGCGCCATGGAGGGGCTGTGGCGCGCCAGTGGCGGCTCCATCACCGGGCGGGTGCGCGACGGCGTGATGCCGGCCGAAGTACAGCTGCTGCACGAAGCGCGCTCGCTGCCGCTGTCCGAAATCATCGTGGACGTGAACCAGTGGAGCAACAACGTGATGGCGCAGCAGGTGTTCCTTACGCTGGGCCAGCTCGCGCTGCCGCAGACCGCCACGCCGCAGCTGGCCTTGATGGCGCCGGGCTCGGCGGCCGACCGCATGGTGCCTTCGCGTCCGGCGCGCTTCGAGCTCTCGCGCGAGGTGGTGACCGACTGGTGGAAGCGCACCTTTGGCCCTCGCGTGCCGGGGCCGGTGCTCGACAACGGCTCGGGCCTCTCCCGCGAAGAGCGCATCACGCCCGAGGCGCTGGCGGGCTTGCTGCGCCATGCGGCGCGCCATCCGCAAGGCAGCCAGTTCGTGCAGTCGCTCTCGGTTGCCGGCGTGAGCGGCACGGCCGCGCGGCTGGCGCGTGGCAACCAGAGCGCGGCGCGGGGCAACGCCTGGGTGAAGACCGGCACCCTGCGCGACGTGACCGGCATCGCGGGTTACGTGAACGCGGTCAATGGTGCGCGCTACGCGGTGGTGGGGTTCGTCAACCACCCCAACGCGCCCGCCGCCCGCCCCGCGCTGGACGCGTTGCTGGAGTGGACGGCCTCCCAGCCCGACTGACCCGTGACCCTCGCGTTTGGTGACCTCATCGGCTTTGCAGCCGCTTTCCTGACCACGGCCAGCTTCGTGCCGCAGGCGTGGCTGACGTTTCGCACGCGCGACGTGAGCGGCATTTCGCTGGGCATGTACAGCGCGTTCACCCTCGGCGTGGCGCTGTGGCTGCTGTACGGCTTGAGCCTGGGCGCCTGGCCGGTGGTGGTGGCCAACGCCATCACGCTGGCCCTGGCGCTGGCCATCCTGGTGATGAAGCTGCGCTTCGGGCGTCCGCCGCGACGCTGACGGATCAGGCTGCGGCGCGCTCCAGCCGGTCGCGCACGCCATCCCATTCCACGCCCTCGGGCGGTGTTTCCACCCAGATCAGGCGCACGCCGGTGGCGTCGAGTTCGCGCAGCACGGCAAAGAGTTCGCGGGCGGCGGCTGCCGCGTCGTCGGGCATGCGACGGCGTGGCACCTGGCGCGCCGGCTCCATGGCGCTGCGTGCGTAGAGCGCGATACCTTTGGCGTCATGGCCCAGCACCTGAAACGCGGCGCGCAGCTGGCGGGCATCCATCAGCCGCACCTTGGCGCGCGGCGCGTAGTGGGATTCCAGCGTGCCCGAGGCGCGTGGTGCGGCCTCGTCGCGCTCGCGCACCGGTTGGCCGCAAGCGGCTTCCAGCTGCGCCGTGGTGAGCATGCCCGGGCGCAGCAGCACGGGATGCGGTCGCGTGCAGTCGACGATGGTGGATTCGATGCCCACGGGGCAGGCACCGCCGTCCAGGATGAGCAGATCGCCCTCGGCCAGTGCGGTGAACTCTTCGGCCACGTGCGCGGCGGTGGTGGGGCTCACCCGCCCAAACCGGTTGGCGCTGGGCGCGGCGACGCCATTCACGCCGCGCGCTGCCGCTGCTTTCAGCAGCGCCTGCGCCACCGGGTGTGCCGGGCAGCGCAGGCCGACTGAATCCTGCCCGCCCGCTGCCACCGCCGCCACACCCTCGCGGCGCGGCAGGATCAGGGTGAGCGGCCCGGGCCAGAAGGCCTGCATCAGCGCGGCGGCGAACGCCGGCACGTCGCGCGCGTAGTGGTCCACGCCGTGGCGCCAGCCGCTGGCGCTGCTGCCGGCCGCGAGGTGAACGATGAGCGGGTGATCGGCCGGGCGGCCCTTGGCTTCAAAGATGCGGTGCACCGCCGTGGCGTTGTCGGCGTCGGCCGCCAGGCCATACACGGTTTCGGTGGGCATGCCCACCAGCGAGCCCTCGGCCAGGCGCTGCGCAGCGGCGTCGATGGCAGCCGGGTCTTTCGCGGACAGCAGCAGCGGCATGGCGCGGGTCAGGCGTCCAGGGGGGGCAGGCCCAGCAGCGCCAGCACCTGTGACGTGGTGTCGCGCACCTGCGCCACGCTGGCGCCCGTGATGTTGAGGTGGCCCATCTTGCGGCCCGGGCGCGCACCGAGCTTGCCGTACAGGTGCAGGTGGGTGCCGGGCAGTACGAGCACCGCGCCCCAGGGCGGCGATTCCGCCTGCGGGCCGGGCAGCGCACGCACCGCGTTGGCCTGAAACCAGAGGTCGCCGAGCAGGTTGACCATGATGGTCGGGCTGTGTTGGCGAGGCGGTGTGAGCGGCAGGCCGGCGAGTGCGCGCACCTGGGCTTCGAACTGCGACACGTCGCAGGCGTTCTGCGTGTAATGCCCGCTGTTGTGGGGGCGCGGTGCCATTTCATTGACGACGAGGTCGAGCGTGCCGCCTGCGGTGTCCACCACGAAGTACTCGACGCACAGCACGCCCACATAGCGCAGGTGGTTCGCAATCGCGACCGTGCTGGCTTGCGCGCGCTGCGCCAGCGTGGCGTCCACCGCGCCGTCGAAGACTTCCGTCAGCGCCAGGATGCCGTCGTGGTGCGTGTTTTTCTGCACCGGGAAAGTCACCACCTGGCCGTCGGCACCACGCGCCACGATCACCGAGCATTCGGCACGCAGGGGCAGCATTTTCTCCAGCACGCAGGGCACCTTGTCGAGGTCGTCCCAGGCCGCGGCCAGGGCTTCGCGCGTGGTCACGCGCACCTGGCCCTTGCCGTCGTAGCCCATGCGCGCGGTCTTGAGGATGCCGGGCAGCAGGTGGTCGGGCACGGCGCGCAAAGAGGCGTCGGTGGTGATGACCGCGTGCGGTGCAGGCGCCACGCCGCTGATGGGCGCGCACTGCTCGAAGTGCGCCTTTTCCTTGATGCGGTCCTGCGCCACGGCCACGCACGCGGCCGAAGGTGCCACCGGCCGCTGCGCGGCGAGCGCGGCCAGCGCATGGGCGGGCACGTTTTCAAATTCGGTGGTGATGGCGTCGCAGCGCTGCATCAGCTGGGCCAGGCCCTGCTCGTCGTCGTAGGCCGTTCGGATGTGGTGGTGGCTGACGAGGCCGGCGGGGCTGGCCGGATCGGGATCGAGCACCACGGTGAAGTAGCCCATGGCCTGCGCCGCCTGCACAAACATGCGGCCGAGCTGGCCACCGCCCATCACGCCCAGCGTGGTCTGCTGGCCATTGACGGAGGGGCTGCCGGGGAGAAGGGTGTTGAGGGTCATGCGGGCAGGGTCATCGCGCGGGCTGCAGCGGTCTGCTGCGCGCGGAAGGTGTCGAGTTTGTGGCGCAGTTCCGGGTCGTGGCTGGCGAGCATGGCCACGGCAAACAGCGCCGCGTTGGCGGCACCGGCGGCGCCGATGGCGAAGGTGGCCACGGGCACGCCTTTGGGCATCTGCACGATGCTGTGCAGCGAGTCCACACCGCTCAGGTGCTTGCTCGCCACGGGCACGCCCAGCACCGGCACCGTGGTCTTGGCCGCGAGCATGCCGGGCAGGTGGGCAGCGCCCCCCGCGCCCGCGATGATGGCCTTGAGCCCGCGCGTGGCGGCGGCCTCGGCGTAGGTGAACATGTCGTCGGGCATGCGGTGCGCCGACACGACGCGCGCTTCGTGTGCAATGCCGAAGTCCTGCAGGATCTGCACGGCGTGCTGCATGGTGTCCCAGTCGCTGCTGGAGCCCATGAGCACGCCCACTTGGATGGAGTTCATGAAGGTGCCTCTGGCCGATGGGCCCCCGGCAGGGGGCTGAGCCGGTCGCGCGCGCCGCGGTGCGGGGCGTCTCCGGTAAAGTGTCGATTTTACGTTTGCCGACCGCCGACCCTGCGCGGTTGGCCTTGCCCAGGCCCCCTCCCATGATCAACGTCACCGTCGCCAACTTTGAAGCCGAGGTCATCGAGGCCTCGATGCACACCCCCGTGCTGGTGGATTTCTGGGCGCCGTGGTGCGGCCCCTGCAAGGTGATCGGCCCGTTGCTGGAAAAGCTCGAGACCGACTACGCCGGGCGCTTCAAGCTGGTGAAGATCGACTCCGACCAGGAGCAGCAACTCGCCGCCGCCTTCGGCATTCGCAGCATTCCCACCTGTGTGTTGCTCATCAACGGCCAGCCTGTGGACGGCTTCATGGGCGCGTTGCCCGAAGGGCAGATCAAGGCCTTCCTTGACAAACACCTGCCCAGCGCCGAAGAACTGCAGGCCGAAGAAGTGGAAGCAGAGGCGCAGGATGCGCTGGCAGAGGGCGACCTGGAAGGCGCGCTGGACAAGCTGCAGCAGGCCGTGCAGACCGACCCCAACAACGACGACGCGCGCTTTGACCTCGTCAAGCTGCTGCTGGAAATGGGGCAGGACGACGATGCCAAGGTGGCTTTTGCCCCCGTCATTGCCAAGGCCGCCGGTGTGCGCCGCCTCGATTCCCTGCAGCGCTGGATGACCGCGCGCGACGCGCAGGCCAACGTGAACGACCCCGATGCCCGTGCCGCCGAATTGCAGGCGGCGATTGCCGCCAACAAGCGCGACTTCGATGCGCGCTTTGCGCTTGCGCAGCTGCTCATGGCCTACGGCCAGTGGGTGCCCGCGATGGACGAGTTGCTGGAGATCCTGATGCGCGACAAGGCGTGGAGCGAAGACCTGGCGCGCAAGACCTTCATCGCCATTCTGGACATCATCGACCCGCCCAAGCCCAAGGTGGCCGAAGGCCAGGTGCCACCCGAAGACCCGACGGTGGCGACCTACCGCCGCCGGCTGTCGTCCGTCGTCTTGAGCTGAGCTGAAAAGCCCCCGTTCGTCCCGAGCTTGGTGAGGGGCGCTGGCGAAGCCTGGCGTGCGGGGGCTTCGACAGGCTCAGCCCGAACGGAGTGGGGCTCAGCCCGAACGGAGTGGGGCTCGGTTCGAGCAGAGTGGGGTCTCAGCCCGAACGGATGGGCGTGCCGTCCGGCGGAGTGGGGCTTGGCCCGAGCGCGTTGCGCTCAGCCCATCAGGCGCGTGAGCGCTTCCTGGTATTTGGCCGAGGTTTTCTCGATCACCTCGCGGGGCAGGCGCGGCGCTGGCGGGGTCTTGTCCCAGGGCTTGCCGCCCACCTGCGCGGTTTCCAGCCAGTCGCGCAGGAACTGCTTGTCGTAGCTGGGCGGGTTCTGCCCCACCACGTAGCTTTCGGCGGGCCAGTAGCGCGAACTGTCGGGGGTGAGCACTTCGTCCATCAACACGAGCTGGCCGGCCGGGTCCAGGCCAAACTCGAACTTGGTGTCCGCAATGATGATGCCCTTCTTGAGCGCGATCGCCGCAGCCGCCTTGTAGAGCCGGATCGACACGTCGCGGATCTGCGCGGCCAGGTCGGCGCCGATCATCTCCACCGTGCGCTCGAAGGTGATGTTTTCGTCGTGCTCGCCCATGGCCGCCTTGGCGGCCGGAGTGTAGATCGGCTCGGGCAGCGGCGAGGCGTTTTGCAGGCCTTCGGGCAGCTTCACGCCGCAGACCGAGCGGCTCTCCTGGTATTCCTTCCAGCCGCTGCCCGCGAGGTAGCCGCGCACCACGGCTTCCACAGGGATCGGCTTGAGGCGTTGCACCAGCATCGAACGGCCGGTGACCTGTGGGGCTTCCGCCGCGGAAACCACGCTCTCGGGCGCCTCGCCCGTCAGGTGGATCGGGCAGATGTTCAGGCCCTTGGGGCCGAGCTGGTCGAACCAGAACAGCGAGAGCCGGGTGAGGAGCTCGCCCTTGCCGGGGATCGGCTCACCCATGATCACGTCGAAGGCGCTGATGCGGTCGCTGGCCACCATCAGGATGCGGTCGTCGCCCACGGCGTAGTTGTCGCGCACCTTGCCGCGTGCCAGCAAGGGCAGGGAGGTGAGGGCCGAGGTGTGCAAGGCAGAGGTCATGGTCGGATCGGGGATAAGCGGGACAAGAAAAAAGCCCGTTGAACAGCCAACGGGCTTTGAACCATTCCGGGCGATTATCGCAAGTTGGCGGCGGCCCGGGTCGAACGCGCGGTCCGCCTGCGCTGCGCTTACTTCGCCGCCAGTCCGAGGCGTTCGATGAGGGCCTTGTCCTTGGCGTACGTCTCGGCGGCCCACTTGCGGTAGTCCTCGCCGTTGCGGTACCACATGGCCTGGTTGAGCTGGCCCAGCACTTCGATGTGCTTGGGGTCTTCCATGGCTTTCTTGAAGGCGTCGTGCAGCACCTTGGTGATGGCGGGGTCCATGCCCTTGGGGCCTGCCAGGCCGTAGGGCGAGGTGGACACCACGTTGTAGCCGAGCTCCTGCGCGGTGGGCACTTCGGGCCAGCGCTGGGTGCGCTGCTCGCCAAAGGTGACCAGCAGGCGCATCTGGCCGCCGTCGACGTATTTGTCCCAGCCGCTGGCATCGCTTTGCGCCATCACGTGGCCGCCGAGCAGCGCGGCCTGCAGGTCGGCGTTGCCTTTGAAGGGCACGTGGGTGAGTTGCACCTTGGCGTTGCCGGCCAGTTCTTCCATCAGCAGGTGCGGGCTGCTGCCGGTGCCGGTGGAGCCGTAGTTGATGGCGCCCGGTTGCTTGCGCGCGGCCTCGATGTATTCCTTGAAGGTCTTGTAGGGCGAGTCGGCTTTCACGGTGAGGCCGAAGGTGTAGCCCGAGACGCCGATGATGTAGGTGAAGTCGGTCAGCGGGTCCCAGTTGGTCTTCTGCATGTGCGGCATGCGCAGCAGGCCGAGCGGGAACTGGGCGATGGTGTAGCCGTCGGGCTTGGCGGTTTGCGCCATGGTGCTGGGGCCGAGGGTGCCGCCGGCGCCCGGGCGGTTTTCGACCACGATGGGCTGGCCCAGGTGTTTGCTGGCGATCTCGGCCAGTGCGCGCAGGTGGCGGTCGGTGGAGCCGCCGGCGGGCCACGGAATGATGAGCGTGACCGGTCGGCTGGGGTAGGCCTGGGCTTGCGCCTGGGCCACGCTGAACGGGGCCACGCCGGCGGTGGCAGCGGCGGCCGCCAGCAGCAGGGCTCGCCGGCGCTGCGATGGGGGTGTCGTGTTCTTCATGGTGTTGTCTCCTTCTTGGGGGTGCCGGGTCGGCGGGGGATGCGGCGCGGGGGGGTGGGCGCTGCGCGGGTGCTGTGGGTGTCAGGGAGGGTGGGCGGCATCGCGAGCGGCTTGCTGCTCCTGCAGTTCGCGCCACATCACCTTGCCACTGCCCGAGCGGGGCAGCGCCTCCACGAATTCAACGATGCGGGGGCTTTTGTAGGCGGCCATGTGGCCGTGCGCCCAGTCGATCACGTCCTGCTCGCTGACCTGGCCGCGCTGCCCGGGCCGCAGCACCACCAGCGCCTTGACGGTTTCGCCGCGGCGCGGGTCGCGCACGCCGATCACGCAGGCTTCCTGGATGGCGGGGTGGTGGTACATGAGCGCCTCCACCTCGGCTGGCCACACCTTGAAGCCGCTGGCGTTGATCATGCGTTTGAGGCGGTCGGTCATGAAGAAGTAGCCGTCCGCGTCCACGTGCCCGAGGTCGCCGGTGCGCAGGAAGCGCCGGCCGTCGATCTCGACGAAAGACTCGCGCGTGGCCTGCGGATTGCGCCAGTAGCCCTGCATGACCTGCGGGCCGTGCACCACGATCTCGCCGGTGTCGCCGTGCGCGAGCTCCGCCAGCGTGTCGGGGTCGACCACGCGGGCGTCCACATCGAACACCGGAATGCCCAGGCACTGCGCCTTGGGCCGGTGCAGCGGGTTGATGTGGGTGGCAGCCATGGTCTCTGACATGCCGTAGCCCTCGATGTAGTCCAGGCCCGTGAGGGCCTTGAGGCGCGCGGCCACCGCGTCGGGCATGGCTGCGCCACCGCCGCGAATGCACGCGAGGCTGGCGAGGTCCACCTGTTCGATCTGCGGGTGGGCGAGGAAGTCGATCACCATGGTGGAGATCGCCTGCCACACCGTGACGCGGTAGCGCTGCATGCAGATGGCGGCGACTTCGCGGTCCCAGCGCGAGAGCACGACCAGCGTGGCGCCGGCATACAGGGGTCCATTGAGGCTGCCGGCCAGGCCGGTGACGTGAAAGAACGGCAGCACGGCCAGGCACACCGTGTCCTGCGAGGTGCCGAACCAGCGCGCACCGCCCACCAGCGTGCTCATCACGCTGCGGTGGGTGTGCATGCAGCCCTTGGGCAGGCCGGTGGTGCCCGAGGTGTAGGGCATGGTGCACAGGTCGTCCGGGCCGGTGATGACGGGTCCGGGCGTGTGTTTGGCGGCAATGGCGTCGGCCCAGGCCACCACGCCTTCACCCGCCACCGGCATGCGTGGCGCGGCCACGAATTCGGGCACGCGCAGGTCGGTCGGGCCGCGGAGGTGGTCGCTGTAGGTGGCCACCACCACATGGCGCAGGCCATCGGCCGCGCCGGCCGGTGCGAGCAGCGGGCGTACCTGTGGCAACAGGTCCTGGGCCACGAAGGCCACCTGCGCGCCGCTGTCGGTGAGGCAGTGGCGCAGCTCTTCGACGCGGTTCATCGGGTTCACCGGCACCGCCACCGCGTTGGCGCGCAGGATGCCGTAGAACGCCAGCGCCCACTGCGGGCTGTTCTGCATGCACAGCAGCACGCGGTCGCCCGGCTTGACGCCGCACACCTGCTGCAGGTAGCCGGCGATGTGCTCGGCCTCGCGCAGGAAATCGGCGTAGGTCAGCGGCGTGTCGTAGAAGACGATGAAGGGCTTGTCGGGGTAGCGCCGGGCCGAAACCTCGAGGTTGTGGAAGACGTGCGTCTGCGGCAGCGTCAGGTGGCGCGGCAGGCCGGGGGGCCAGTGGGCCGAAAGGGAGGGCGTCATGCGACTGGTGTGGGCTGGCGGTCATTCCGCTGAGCGGAAAACCATGTGATCGCATTCACAATATACGGCGCGACGATGAGGCATGTAAATGCTCATCAGGGAAAGCGAGCATCGGTTGCCCGTGTGTCTGGGCAGAGAATTCCGATGTGCGGAATACAGGTCGCCGATGGGGCTCGCCATATTCCGATCTGCAGAAAAAGGACACGCACCATGGGACGCCAGCGCCACACCGCCTCCACGCCGCTTGTGCAGGCAGACCCGTCGGAAGACCGCCGTTTTGTCACCGCGCTGGCGCGCGGGCTGACGGTGCTGCGCAGCTTTGGCCCGGCCGACCGCTGGCTCGCACACCAGGAGCTGGCGCGGCGCACCGGCCTGCCGCAGGCCACGGTGTCGCGCCTCACGTTCACGCTCACCAGCCTGGGCTACCTGCGCCACCGCGCGGCCACGGGCGAATACGCGCTGAGCCCGGCCGTGCTGGCGCTGGGCTTCAGCGTGCTGTCCAACTTCGAGGTGGGGCGCATTGCCCGGCCTTTCATGGAGACGCTGGCCGAGCACACCCAGGCCGCCATTTCGCTGGGTGTGCGGCACGACACCTCGGTGGTGTACGTGGCCCACTGCCGCAGCACGGCGCGGCTCATCCTCGGGCTGGACGTGGGCACGCGCCTGCCGTTTGCCGAGACCGCCATGGGCCGCGCCATCTGGTGCGCTGCCCCGGCGGGCAGCCGGGCCTTGATGGCGCGGCGCCTGCAGGCGCAGGATGCCGCGCGCTGGCCGGCCCGCGAAGCCGGCTTGCGGCGCGCCGAAGCCGACTGCGCCGAGCTCGGCTACGCCACGTCCGAGTCCGAGTGGGAGAGCGAGATCGCCGCCATTGGCGTGGGCATCGACCTGGGCGACGGCCGCGAGCCGCTGGCGCTCACCGTCGGCGGGCCGGCTTCGCGCTTGCAGGGCGCGCTGCTGCACGACGACTTCGGCCCTGCGCTGGTGCGCACGGGGCGCGAGATCGTGGCGGCGATTCAGGCGGCGGGTTGGGAAGACTGAACACCCCTGCCGCGCTCCGCGCGACCCCCTCAAGGGGGCGGCACTGGCCGTCCGGCAAAGCCGGCCCGGCGGTGCCTCTGGAGCAAAGCACTTCGCATCTTGATGCCCATGAAAAACGCCACCGCGAGGGTGGCGTTGGCAGAGGCGGGTGGCGCTCAGTTCACGACCTGGGCCAGATCGCCCTTGGCGTACTTTGCCGCGATCACCTGCAGGCTCTCGCCCTTGATCTTGCTGCCCTGGCCTTCGCAGCCGAACTCGAGGTAGCGCTGCTTGCAAATCTGCTTGGCGGCTTCGCGGGCGGGCTTGAGCCATTCGCGGGCATCGAACTTGTCCGGGTTTTCGGCCAGGAACTTGCGCACGGCGCCGGTCATGGCCAGGCGGATGTCGGTGTCGATGTTGATCTTGCGCACGCCGTGCTTGATGGCTTCCTGGATTTCCTTCACGGGCACGCCGTAGGTTTCCTTCATCTTGCCGCCGTACTGGTTGATGATCGCCAGCAGATCGGCCGGCACGGAAGACGAGCCGTGCATCACCAGGTGGGTGTTGGGAATGCGCTTGTGGATTTCCTTCACGCGGCTGATGGCCAGGATGTCCCCGGTGGGCGGGCGGCTGAACTTGTAGGCGCCGTGGCTGGTGCCGATGGCGATGGCCAGCGCGTCGAGCTGCGTGGCCTTCACGAACTGGGCCGCCTCTTCGGGGTCGGTCAGCATCTGGCTGTGGTCCAGCTTGCCTTCGGCGCCAATGCCGTCTTCTTCGCCGGCTTCGCCGGTTTCCAGGTTGCCCAGGCAACCGAGTTCGCCCTCCACCGTGACGCCGACCTTGTGCGCCATCTCCACCACCTTGCGGGTGACCTCGGTGTTGTATTCAAAGGAAGCGGGCGTCTTGCCGTCTTCCATCAGCGAGCCGTCCATCATCACCGAGCCAAAGCCCAGGTTGATCGCGCCTTCGCAGACTTTGGGCGAGGTGCCGTGGTCCTGGTGCATCACCAGCGGAATGTGCGGATAGGCCTCCATGGCCGCCAGGATCAGGTGCTTGATGAAGGGCTCACCCGCGTACTTGCGGGCACCGGCGCTGGCTTGCAGGATCACCGGCGCGCCCACTTCGTCGGCGGCGGCCATCACGGCCTGCACCTGTTCGAGGTTGTTGACGTTGAACGCCGGAATGCCGTAGCCGTTGGCCGCGGCGTGGTCGAGCAGTTCGCGCATGGAAACGAGCGCCATGAGATTCCCCTTAATCAGTTGGTAACCGTGATGTAACCCGGCATTTTAACTTTCGACTTGCAACGGGGAAGCTGGCGGCGCGTGTCATTTCACACGGCCTTCATATGTGCGAGCCAGACTGGTTGCCAACCCAAGGCAGCCTATGACCGCATTCGACACCTGGCTCTTTCTCGCCCTCAACGCCACCGCCCACACCCCGAGCTGGCTGCTCGCGCTGGGGCGCTGGGTGTCCACCGATCTGCCCCCGCTGGCCATCGTGGCCCTGGTGCCGCTGGTGCTGTTCGGGCCGGCTGCGCGCCGGCAGTTGCTGGGCGTGTGCCTGGCCATGGTGCTGGCCTGGTTGACGGTGCGTGGCATCCGGGAGGCCGTGCATGTCGCGCGGCCGTTCGAACTGGGGGTGGGGCAGCAGTGGCTGGCGCATTCGGCCAGCGCCAGCTTTCCCAGCTTTCATGCGGCCGTGGCCGCCGCCTGGGCCCTGGGTCTGGCGCTGTTTGCGCCCAGGCACCCCCGGGTGTGGCTGGTGGTGGCGGGCGGGATGGCGCTGGCCATCGCCTGGAGCCGCGTGTTTCTGGGCCTGCATTTCGTCTCGGACTTGGCGGCCGGTGTGACCTTGGGCATCGCGAGCGCCGTGACTGCGCGGCAATGTCTGGCCTGGGTGGGTCGTCGACGTGCCGCGCCCGCGCTCAGGCCGATGGCGGGTTCAGAAACCCGCTGACGCGCTCGAGCACGGGTGCGAGCCCCCGCAGTGGGCGGGCCATGGCGCCGATCAGGGTGGCGTGGTTCACGCGCTCGAACAGCGCCATGTCCACGGCAGCGCCTTGCTGCTGCAAGGTCTGCGCGAGCGCCACGGTGTTGCGTTGCGGGTTCACGAGCAGGTCGCTCCTGGCCGCGAGCAACAGCGTTCGGTGCGGCTTGGCATGGCCGGCCTGCGCATGAAAGAGGGGTTGGGAGTCGGCGGGCGTCTTGGGCCACTCGAACGCCACCTGCACTTCGGGGATACCGATGGGCAGGAAGTCGTAGGGGCCGGCCAGGCCGACCCAGCCGGCAAGCTGCTGCGGCGACAGCTTCACCCCGGCCAGCCAGCGCGGGTCGAGCGCGAGCATCGCCGCGTTGTAGGCCCCGGCACTGTGGCCCACGATGAAGAGGCGCTCGCGCGAGGCGCCGAACGAAGCTGCGCGCTCGGCCGCCCAGCGCACCGCTTGCGCGCTGTCCTGCAGAAAGACCGGGTAGCGCACTTCGGGGCTGAGGCGGTAGTCGGCCACCACGGTGACGATGCCGCGCGAGGCCAGCGCTTCGCCCACGAAGCGGTAGTCGCCCCGCTCGCCGCTGCTCCAGCTGCCGCCATAAAAGAACACAGCGATGGGGGCGTGGCTGGCCGTGACGGCGGGCAGGTAGACGTCGGCGCGCTGGCGGGGTTCGCTGCCGTAGGCCAGGTCGCGCTGCACGGTGTGCGTGTCGCGGGCGACGGTGGCGTTGATCAGGCGCAGGGGCGAACACGCCTGCAGCAGCGGCAGCAGGCCGAGGGCGGCGAGCCAGCGGCGGCGGCGAGACATCGGGGTGGCAGATGAAGAGAAGGACGGCTGGGACATCTTGGACATACGCAGTTGCGCTGCGCCTGGATTCAGCGCGGGGGGCGCTGCAGATACGAATCGTCACAAAACCCGGGGAACTGCGACGGGGCAACGGGGAGTCCTCCAGTGTGAACCCGCCACTTCGATGCACAAAAAGAAAGGATTTTCATGCCCTGTCGCACCCTGATCGTGACGCTGTCCTCTGCCGCTGGTCTTCTCTTGCCGGCGCTGTCCCAGGCGCAGGTCACGCTCAAACCCGATGGCCAGTGGCGCTACCTGCTCACCGCAGGCGCCAACGTCTCGTCCGGCAACAACAACGCCGGCACGCTGAACCTCGCGGCCGAGGGCGCGAACCAGACCACCTACGACAAATGGACCTGGAACGCCAAGGCCGACTACGCGCGCAACGATGGCGTGAACACGACCGAGCGCTACGCGCTGCGCACCCAGTACAACCGCGACTTCTCCACCGACTGGTTCGGCTTCGGCTCGGGGGAAACCTTGCGCGACAAGCTGGCCAACATCTCGGCGCGCTATTCGGTGGCCAGCGGTGTGGGCCGGCACGTCTGGGCCAATGAGCGCGGGTATTTCGATGTGTCCGGCGGTCTGGGCTACACCTACGACCGCTACGTCAACGCCACCGACATCGCGGGCGCGCAGCGCGACCGCTATGGCCGGCTGGAGCTGGTGCTGGCGGAGGAGTCCAGCCACAAGCTCACCGAGACGACGAGCCTGCGCCAGAAGTTTGCGCTGTACCCCGACCTGCGCGACTCGGGCAAGTACCGCGCCGTGTTCGACACCGGCCTCACCGTCGCCATGACGCAGTCGCTCAACCTCTCGGCGGGCTTGAGCTACCGCTACGACAGCGATCCGGGCGGCACCCTGCGCAAGGGTGACGCGATGTTCGTCACGGGTGTGTCGCTGCGCCTGGACTGAGGACCGCGGCGACACCCGTGCAGGGCTTCAGGCCGCCTTGCAGATCTTCAGCGTGTTGGTGCCACCGGGCTGTCCCATGGGCTCGCCCACGGTGATGGCGTACACGTCGCCGGTCTGCACGATGCCGCGCTTCTTGAGGTGCGCCTCGGCATCGAGCAGGGCCGAGTCGCGGTCGGTGCTGTTGTCCATCAGCAGCGGGCGCACGTTGCGGTAGAGCGTCATGCGGCGCTGCGTCGAGAGGTTGGGCGTCATGGCGTAGATCGGCATGCGCACGTTGTGCCGGCTCATCCACAGCGCGGTGGAGCCCGAATCGGTCAGCGCCACGATGGCCTTGGCGCCCAGGTGGTGCGCCGTGAACAGCGCGCCCATGGCAATGGACTGGTCGATGCGCTTGAAGGTCTTGCCCTGGAAGTCGGCGGAGAGCTCGCGGTACTCCGCCTTCTCGGCCTCCGAGCAGATGTTGGCCATCTCCATCACGGTCTCCAGCGGGTAGCGGCCGGCGGCGGTTTCGGCGCTGAGCATCACCGCGTCGGTGCCGTCGAGCACGGCGTTGGCCACGTCGCTCACCTCGGCGCGCGTGGGCACCGGGTTGACGATCATCGATTCCATCATCTGCGTGGCGGTGATCACCACCTTGTCCATCTCGCGGGCGAGCCGGATCATGTGCTTCTGCAGCCCCGGCACCGCGGCGTTGCCCACCTCCACCGCGAGGTCGCCCCGCGCGACCATGATGCCGTCGGACACCTTGAGGATGCTGGCCAGTTCGGGAATGGCTTCGGCGCGTTCGATCTTGGCAATCAGGGCAGGCTTGTGACCCAGCGCGGCGCCGGCCACGTTGCAGAGCTGGCGCGCCAGCTCCATGTCGGTGGCGTTCTTGGGGAAGCTCACCGCCACGTAGTCGGCCTTCAGGCCCATGGCGGTCTTGATGTCGTCCATGTCCTTGGCGGTGAGCGCGGGCGCGGTCAGGCCGCCGCCCTGCTTGTTGATGCCCTTGTTGTTCGAGAGCTCACCGCCGAGCTTCACGCTGGTGTGCACCGCCGGGCCCACCACCTTGTTCACGGTGAGCACGATCAGGCCGTCGTTGAGCAGCAGGGTGTCGCCGGCGGCCACGTCGCGCGGGAGTTCCTTGTAGTCCAGCCCCACGCCTTCGATGTCGCCCAGCTCCGTGCGCGAGGCATCCAGCACGAACGGCATGCCCGGTTCCAGGAACACCTTGCCCTGTGCGAACTTGCCCACGCGGATCTTGGGACCTTGCAGGTCGGCCATGATGCCGACCTCGCGGCCGGCGCGCTGGGCGGCCGCGCGCACCAGCTCGGCGCGGTCGATGTGGTCCTGGGCGGTGCCGTGGGAGAAATTGAGCCGGACCACGTTGACACCGGCGCGGATCATCCGCTCGAGCAGGTCGGGATCGCTCGATGCAGGACCCAGGGTGGCAACGATTTTGGTGGCGCGCATGATCTTCATGGAAGGGGTCTCCGAAAAGGCCGTCAAGGCCGGTTTGTAATTTGGTTTCAATTATCTGTGAAACCAGTTACGGCCCGGTTACGCAGCGCCTGCCTGCGGTCCTTCGATGTAGGAATGCGCTGACGCAGCGACAGGATTTTGTCCGGTGTTGCAGCCGGGTCCCCGCCCCTACAGTGCTCTCATGCGGCCAGGAATGCCCTCCGCTCAAGCCCCCTGTACCGGAGGAGTCATGCACCTACCTGCCCGCGCCGTTGTTGGTTATGTCGCCACGCTGCTGATCGCGCTGTCCGCGGCGGCGGTGCACCCGTGGTTTGATGTCGAAGCCCATTTCGTGCGGGCGGTGTCCAGCCTGGGCACGGCCGTCACGTCCCTGACTTTCACGCCCTCGCCCTGAGTGTCTCCTGCGTCTTTTTCGGGTCAGTGGCCCGCGCCGGCAAACACGTTGACCGCTGTGGCCAGCACCACCAGGTTGAAAGCGAAAGAGAGCAGGGCGTGCAGCAGCGTGAGGTGCCGCATGGCGCGGCTGCGGATCGACACGTCAGACACCTGTGAGGTCATGCCCACCACCGCGCTGTAGTACAGCAAGTCCAGATAGTCCGGGTCCTTGTGGTCGGGAAAGGCCAGCCCGCGCCGGGGCTCGCCATCGCCCACCGCGCTGCGGTAGTACACCCGCGCGTAGTGCAGCGTGAACACGCACTGGATCAGGAGCCACGCGCCCGTCAGCGACAGGCCCATCAACACAAGCCCCAGCGCCTTCGACCATCCCTGCAGCGCCTGCGTCGCGTTCACGTTCATGGCCACGGCCATCAGGCTTGCGCACGCGGCGGCGGTCACCAGCACAAACAGCATCACGGCGCCCGGGTCTTCGCGCTGCGCGCGTTGGCGCGTGGCCGCGGCATCCAGCCTGGAGGCGAGGTGCCACACGAGGCCCACATAAGCCAGGCAGTAGGCCACCCACGCCATCAGCCAGGGCACCACCCCTGCGCCGGGCACCCAGGTGGCGCCGGCCATGCCCACCACCGCAGCCGGCAGGAGCGCCGCCGCCTGGCGCTGCCAGGCCGAGAGGTGGGTCAGGCGATGGTGGGCCGGGGGTGGGTGGGACACGATGGGCTGGAGTGTGCACCCATCAGGCGGTCGCGGCGTCCGGCGTTTTGCGCGCGGGCAGCTCGGCCTCCACGCGCGTGCCTTCGCGCGCATTGCTGCGGATGTGCAGCTGGCCGGCATGCGACTCCACGCGCACCCGCATGCCCAGCAGGCCGTGATGGCCGGACGGCACGCTGTCGATGTCGAAGCCGCGCCCGTTGTCCTGCACCGAAATGCGCACGGTGTCGCTCTCTTGCTCCAGCACCACCTGCACCTCGCGGGCCTTGGCGTACTTCTGCACGTTGGTGAGCGACTCCTGCACCAGCCGGTACACCGTGAGCTCGGCGTCCTTGTCGAGCTGGACCGGCGCCAGCCGGGTGTTCACGGCAATGCCCAGGCGGCCAGCGGCGTCTTCGCACAACATCTCCAGCGCGGGAATCAGGCCCAGCTGGTCCAGCGAAGAGGGACGCAGGTGCTCGATGATGCGGCGCTTCACCGCAATGCCTTCGTTCAGCCGCAGCTCGATGCTGGCCAGGCGCTCCATGGCGGCGGCGGGCACGTCGGGCACGCGGCGCAGGCGCGCGATCTCCAGTTTCATCGCGGTGAGCAGGCCGCCCATTTCGTCGTGCAGCTCGCGCGCGACGCGGCCGCGCTCGTCTTCCCGGGCGTGCACATGGTGGCCCGCCAGGTTGCGCAGGGCGGCGGTGCGCAGGGCCACTTGCGTGGCCAGCCGCTGGTGCTCCTCGGCCTTGCGTGCATCGCTCTCGCGCAACTGGCGCATGAACAGCACCAGCGCCACCAGCGCCACCAGCACCAGCAGGTGAATGGCCAGCCGGTTGATCATCATCGCGTCGTACAGCGACACGCGCGCGGTCTGCTGGATGGCCGCCGCACGCTCCAGCACGAATTCGAACGCCTGGCGCAGCTCGGCGTAGCGCAGGCGGCCCTGGTCGCTCACGGCGAGCGCTTGCGCAGCGGTGCGCCGGCCCTGCTCGGTCATGCGGATCCATTCGTCCAGCGTGGCCTTGCGCTCGTCCAGGCGCTTGCGCACGTCGTCCACCGACACCGTGCGCTGCGGGTCCAGCTCGGCCAGCCGCTGAAAGGCGTCTTGCTGCACGCCCTCCATCTCGTTGATGGCCTCCCGGTAGTTCGCCAGGTCGACCTGCTGCGCCCCGAGCATGAAAGCGCGGGCCGCCGCTTCGGCATCGGTGAGCGCCTGCAGGGTGCGCGCGGCCTTCTGCCGGGCATCGCTCAGCGTGATGCCCTGCGCCAGTGTGGAGCGCGAGTGCTGGTAGCTGCTCTCATTGACCACCACCATGATCAGGGCCAGCGCCAGGATGATGGGCATCCCGTAGCGGTTGCGCGCCACGCGTTCGATCGACGACTTGATCATGGGTTGCTCATCGCGCTGTGAGGGGTGGAGGGGGACGGACGGGGGAGGCCTGGCACACGCGCTTCGATGCGGGTGCCCGAGCCGGGAACGGAGCGCACCAGGAACTGGCCGCCCAGGGATTCAATGCGGTGACGCAGGTTTTTCAAGCCGCTGGCAGAGGTCGAGCCCATGTGCCCGTCAAAGCCTCTGCCGTCGTCGATCACTTCCACCAGCACCTGCGTGCCTTCGGACGCCAGCCGCAACGACACGTGCCGGGCGCCCGCATGCTGTTCGATATTGGCGAGCGCCCCTTGCACCACCGCAAAGAGCGCCTGGCCGGAAGACACATCCAGCTGCATCGATTGAATCGCCCGTTCCACAGGCACGCCGGTGCGCTGCTGGAATTCGTCTGCGCGCTGCTCGATGGCGGCTTGCAGGCCCAGGTTGTGCAGCGTGGAGGGCATGAGCTCCTCCATCATGCGGCGCTTGGTGCCGATGCCGTCGTCCAGCGCCACGCTCAGGTGCTGCAGGCGCTCGGCCACCTCGGGCTCCGTGTTGCGCAGGGCGTGGCGCAGCCGAGTGAGATCGAGCTTGGCGGTGGTGAGCAGGGCACCCAGGTCGTCGTGCAGGGCGCGCGCGAGCCGGCTGCGCTCGCCATCGCGCAGCTCCTGCAGGTTCAGGTTGAGGTGCGCGAGTTCTTCGGTGCGCTCGCGCACCTGGCGCTCCAGCGAGTCGCGCTCGGCCTGCAGGTGGCGGGCGTGCTCGACCTGGCTGGTCTGCAGGGCGGCGTTCTTGCGCAGGAAAAACACATAGGCCAGCAGGCTGAGCAACGCCAGGCTGTGCACCCCCACCCGGCCAATCGCCAGCGTGCGGTACACCTCGGCGCGTTCACCCGCCACGCGGCGCTCTTCGGTGACCAGGAGCACGTCGGCCACACGGCGCACGCCCTCCATCTTTTCGCGGCCGATGTCGGTGAGCATGAGCTCGCGCCAGGCGTTGCCGGAGCCGGCGTTGTACAGCGCAATGGTCTCGGCGACTTCCGAGCTTTTCTCAAGCACACGGATCTCGAGGTTGTCGACGAGCGCGAGCAGCTCCTTGTCGTCGCGGTAGTGCTCCCGCAGGCGGCTGATCGCATGTGCCATGTCGGACTCCGCCGCCTGGTACGGCGCCAGGTACTGCGCGCGCCCGGTCAGCAGGTAGCCGCGCTGCGCGGTTTCCACATCGAGCAGGCGGCGCATCACGGTCTGGATGGCGGTGCGCGCGTTGTCGCGAGCGCCCACGCTGGCGAGTGACTGCAGCGCGCGCTGGTACGTCCACTCCGAGCCCATGACCACGCCCAATGCCAGCACCGCCGCCAGAAAGATGGCCAGCGGCGTGCGCCATGGCGCGGCGGGCCTGGGGAGGGTGGAGGGCATGGATCGCGCGTTCGCAGTACCTGGGGTCGACCCGCTTACTGCAGACTGCCCGGCTTCGTGGCCGAACCGTCGGAAATGCGTTCGCAGTAGGCAATCAGGTCTTCAAGTTCGCAGGACTTGTCGAACACGCGATCGGCGCCGAGCAGCGTGCAACGCTTGCGAATGTCGGCGGTGGCGTAGTTGGTGAGCACCACGCGCCGCGCGGGCACCTGGGCCTCTTGCGCGGCTTTGAGTACGCCCAGTCCGGAGCCACTGAGCAGGAAGATGTCCACGATCATCAGATCGAACCGGTCGCCCTGGCTCAGCCATTGCACCGCGCCTTGTTCGTCCACCGCGTGGCCGATCACCTCGACGTTGGCCAGCTCTTCAAGCGTGGACACGAGGTTGTCGTAGATGACTTTGTTGTCTTCGACGATGAAAGTTCGGAGCGGGGACATGGGAGAGCGGGGGGCTTTGTTCGGTCAATGAGTCCGTTGCAAGGATCGGGGCAAAAGCCTTCGCTTCAGCACAAACGCGGCCATCATGCCGCGTTTGTGCGCGTCTGCGCCTTCAGAACATCTGATTCTCACGTAGGAGTTGTCCTACATGGGCGGCGCAGGCTGGGTCAGCGCACCACGATGTCGTTGCGCACAGACTTCACGCCCTCGGTGCTGCGTGCCAGGCGCTCTGCGGTGCTGCGCTCCGCATCGGACTTGGCGAAGCCCGAGAGTTGCACGGTGCCTTTGAGCGTTTCCACGTTGATCGAGGTGGCGGCGACCACAGGGTCCTTGGCGTAGGCGGCCTTCACACGGGTGGTGAGCGTGGCGTCGTCGATGTACGAACCCACGGTCTGTTGGTCTCGAGCCACGGCACAGCCGGTGACTTGCACGAGGGTGAATGCGGCGGCGGTAGCGAGCAGGGCGTGAGCGAGTTTCATGGAATTTCTCCTCCAGGGGGTTCGGGGCTGCCTGGCGGGCGGGTCACTGTCATCAGTGCCCGCCCGGCTCGGCAGAGGTCATGGAATCAATGGGGAATGGACGCGGGGCTTAGCCCTTGGCTTCCACGGTCAGGCGGTTCTCCACCTTGACCACGCCCTCGACGGCAGCAGCCAGCACGGTGGCGCGGTCACGGGCGGCCGGGTCCGGTGCGGTGCCCTTGAGTTCGACCATGCCGTTGGTGGTGTCCACATCAATCTTCAGCGCGCTGAGCTGCGAGTCGCCCGCCAGTGCGGCATTCACCTTGGCGGTGATCGCCACGTCGGCTGCGCCCACTGCCATCTTGTCGGCGGCTTCGCTGCCGGCGGCCTTCATGTCTTGCGCGGCGTTGTTGGCGTCGGCGCGGATCTCGGCGGTGGCGCTCTGGGTTTGTTCCACCGCGCCATCCAGGCGCTGGCCCACGGTTTCGTCTTCACGCTGGCCACAAGCCACGATGAGCGAGGTGGCCATGGCGGCGGCGGCGAGGGCGGCGAGTCGGGTATTGCGTTTCATGGTGTGTTTCCTTTCATGGCGCCGGCCGGGGCCGACGCTGGGTGATGAGGGGTAGGGCGTGAAACCGGCTTAGTGCGGCTTCTTGCTGTTGGGCTTCTCGAACCAGTCGTCCGTCACGCGGCGCTCCCAGTCGGCCACCTGGCGTTCGGCTTCGTCCTTGGCCACGCCATAGCGTTCCTGGATCTTGCCGGCGAGCTGTTCGCGGCGGCCTGCGACGACGTCGAAGTCGTCATCGGTGAGCTTGCCCCACTGTTCGACCATCTTTCCCTTGACTTGCTTCCAGTTGCCTTCGATGCGGTCCCAGTTCATAGTGACTCCTTGAATGGTTGGGTTGCAGAGTGCCGGTCGAGAGACTGGCTGCGGCTTGAACGCTGGTTGCGTTGTGCCGTGAGGTCACTGTAGAAAATCCGCGGCCCGCGCGATGTCGGGCGGATGGCCGCCCGCGTGTAGGACATCGCCGATGCGCCCGCCGCTTTTGTAGGAACCGTCTGACGGCTCCTGCCAGGCGTCCCTGTTAAATTGCGGCGGCCCCCATTTCAACGAGCGCCAAGGACAACATGATCAAAGTAGGAATCGTTGACGACCACGCCATCGTGCGTTCTGGCCTTCGCCAGTTCCTCGGCGAGCATGTGGACATCCGTGTCACCGGCGAAGCCAACAACGGGCGCGAAGCCCTGGAGCTGGTGCGCGCCGGCGAAGTCGACGTGCTGCTGATGGACATTTCCATGCCCGACCACAGCGGCGTCGATGCGCTGCAGGCCATCAAGGCGCGCTTTCCCGATCTGCCCGTGCTCATCCTCAGCGGCTTTCCGGAGGCCCAGTACGCCACCACGCTGCTGCGCTACGGCGCCAGCGGCTACCTGAACAAGGACTGCGCGCCCGACGACATCGTCAACGCCATCCGCACCGTGGCGCGCGGCCGTCGCTACATCAGCCCGGCGGTGGCCGAGCTGCTGGCCGACAACGCCGCCGGCGACGCCGAGCGCCCGCCGCACGAACTGCTGTCAGAGCGCGAGCTGCAGGTCTTCCTGCGCCTGGCCAAGGGCGAGACCATCGGCAACATGGCCGAGGCCATGTTCCTGAGCATCAAGACGGTGAGCACCTACCGCACGCGCGTGCTCGAAAAACTCAAGCTCACCAGCAACAGCGACCTCACCTACTACGCGCTGAAGAACGGGCTCATCCAGTAAAAGCCGCAAGGCGGTCCGGGCTGTCGGCCTTCTCCTACGCGGAGTCGGCACGCTGGCCGTCATGGGCGGCGGGCAGGCGTCCCTACAGTGGAGCCATCACAACGGTGGTCGTTGTGAACAAACCCGAAAGGTCGGTCCACCGACCCTCCCACAGGAGTCCGCCATGCTGCACTACGCCGTTGTTTTCTTCGTCATCGCCCTGATCGCTGCCGTGCTCGGGTTCGGCGGCATTGCCGCCAGCGCAGCGGGCATTGCCAAGCTGCTGTTCGTGGTGTTCCTGGTGATGGCGCTGGTGTCGGTCGTCATGGGCCTGATCCGCAAGCGCTGACGGACCCCGGGCGGGAGCGCGAACGCCTCCCGCCCCCGGCTGCTGCGCCCGCTGCCCATGCGCTCCCTCGGAGACATTCCACACCGCCTGCAAACCCAAGACGACCGGCTGCTCGTGCTGGTGCTGGCCACCAGCGCCCATCGGCGCGACCAGTTGCGCGATTGCGTGACGCAGGAGGCGCCCGACTGCCACGTCCACATGGTCGATTCGTACCTCGACGCGATGGCCCAGGCGCCCTATTTGCCCATGCACCTGCTGATCCTGGACATGTCCATGGACAACCTGCTGGTGCCGGCTTTCGAACGCTTCCTCTCGCGCGCCGCACCGCAGGCGCGCCTGCATGTGTTTGACGACGCCCAGGACCCGCCCTATTCACCGGTGCACGCCGCGGCGGGCCTGGCCGAGCCGCTGTCGCTGGTGTCGCTGCGCTCCGCGGTGAGGGGCTTCGCCAGCGTCTTGCGCGAGCAGCGCGCAGGCTGAGCCTTCAGGCGCGCCGCGCGCCGCTCTCTTCCTTCCACAGGGGCCGCAGCGCCCACAAGCCCAGCGCAGGGCCCAGGGCCAGCCAGGGCAGAAGCTGCCCCAAGGGCACGCGCTCTGCCAGCGACACAAACAGCAGGATGCTCACGATCGAGATCGCAAAGCCGATGCTGTTGGTCAGTGTCAGCACGCTGCCCACGGCCTGCGGCGGCGCGTTGCGCGCCGTCAGGGTGGAGAACTGGGGCGAGTCGCCCGAGACGGTGATGCCCCAGAGCACCAGCCACAAAAAGAACAGCCCCGCCGGCGCACCGATGGCCCAGGGCGCGGCCAGGCAGCACAGCCCGCTGATCGCCAGCTGAGTGCCCGCCACCCGCGCACTGCCCCAGCGCTGTGCCCACCACCCGCCACCCGCGCAACCGATCACCCCGGCACCAAGCACGAAAAACGCCGCCCAGGACAGGGCAGTGCCCTGCAGCCGCGTGGCCAGCACCAGCGGCACCAGCACCCACATGGTGTAGAGCTCCCACATGTGGCCGAAGTAGCCCAGCACCGAGCTGCGCACGCGGGCATCGGTCCACAGCGTGGCCAGTGCGCGCCATTGCAGCGTGGTCACGCGCGCCTGTGCGTCCGGCGGGTCCCCGGTGCCGAAGAACAGCAACACACCTCCGGCGGCGGCCAGCGCCGCCACGCCCAGCATCAACGTGGGCCAGGGCAGGGCGCCACTGAGGGCGCGCAGCGCGTGCGCACTGGCCGAACCCAGCACCAGCGCACCAATCAGCAGACCGAGCGCCGCACCCAGGCCGCGCGTGTACCACTGCGCGGCGATCTTCATGCCCACGGGGTAGATGCCCGCGAGGAAGAATCCCGTGGCAAACCGCCACCCCAGCAAAGCCGTGAAGTCGCGCACCATCCACCACGCGCCCACCGTGCAGGCCGCCCCCGCCAGCGCACACACCAGAAACACCCGGCGCGGCGCGAAGCGGTCGGCAATGGCCAGCAGCGCAAACACCAGCGTGCCCAGGATGAAGCCGAACTGCAGCGCCGAGGTGAGCGTGCCCACCGCGCTGGTGGGCCATCCCAGCTCGCGCTGCAGGTCGGGCATGACCGCATTGACCGCGAACCACGGGGACGTGCCCATGAACTGGGCAAGCACCAGCAGCGGCAGGACGTGGCGGGGAACGCCCGGTGGGTGTGTCATGCGGGGTCAGCGCCTCAGCTGCGTGAAGGCCTCGAATTCCCAGCTGCGCATGGCCAGCACCAGGGTGTAGCCCTCACGGTCCTTGTCGCTGAGCTTCTGATCGGTCTGATGCTGTTGGGCAAAGTCTTGGGCCACGCGCTGCAGTCGTTCGAGGAAGGCCGGCGCGAGCGTGCGGCTCACCGAGCCGTGTACCAGCATCACGCCTTCGCCAGGACCATCAAAGCCGCCCGCAAAGTAGTCCAGCAAAGCGTGCTCACGAAAGTAGTTCATCACCGGGCCGTGTGGGCGCCAGCGGAAGGTTTTGGCCAGCTTGAGCCGGTAGCGGTTGAGCGGGCGCAGGTCGATGATGCCGATGCGGTCAAGTTGCGCGAGGTACTTCACGCATTCGGCATCGGTCAGGCGGTACTGCGCAGTCATTTGCTCCAGCGTCCACTGGCTGAGCACGCAAATGGCGACCAGCAGCAGTTTTTTGTCGGCCACCACCGCACGCTCCTGCTCCTGTGTCATTTCGCGGAGCAACGGCTGGGCGTCGGCCACCCGGCGCGAGAGGTCGGCGAAATCAAGCTTGAGCGCGCGGCAGATTTCGTCCACCCGCGAGAGGGACATGTCGCCAGCGGCCAGCATGCGCTTGACGCTGGACTCGGCCATGCCGATCGCCTGGGCCAGATCGGCGTAGGTCATCTGGGCTGCCTTGAGTTCCTTCTTCAAGGCGGTGACGAGGTCGGCGGTGGTGCTCATGCGGGTGTCCGGTACCGGGACGCGGTACTTGAAGTGCGGATTGGCGCGACTGTATCGGAAGGCTGTGCCCTGCGCCGGTCCCGGGCCAGACACTGCGGCGCACCTCAACGTTCGGAGTGTTTGACATGTTGTCCAACAACGCTTTTCGCCTTGCGCTGGCGCTCATCACCGTCTGGCTGATCGCCTGCCTGTTCGGTCCTGCTCTCTTGTCTGCGGCGGGTGCCGATGTGAACGTCCATGGTCATGCCCACCTGTATGCGCATGGCCATCCGTTTGCGGACGCTCGCACGCTGTGGGGTATTCCCAATGCGATGGACGTGCTGAGCAATCTGCCCCTGACCATCGTCGGCTTGTGCGGCAGTTGGGCCTTGCGTCGTGTCTGGCTCGGAGCCCACACGCGACGTCCCCTGCAGGTTTTCTTTGCTGGCTTGCTGGTCACGTCGGTCGGCTCCGCCTGGTACCACTGGGCACCTGATCCGTTTGGTCTGGCGCTGGACCGGATGGGCATGGCCATCACGTTTGCTGGTGCCATCGCACTGACGGTGGCCGAGCGTGGCGGCCCGCGCACCGCAGCCATTGCGCTGGGCCTCGCGCTGGTGATGGCCTCAATCTCGGCATGGTTGCCCCTGACGCACGACAACGTGCTCCCTTGGGTGATCGTGCAGTTCGGTGGCATGGCGCTCATCGTGGCCATGGCGTGGCGCGCACCGCGTCCGGATGCGCTGGGCGTGCACCTGGGCGCACTCGTCGGGATCTACGCGCTGGCCAAGCTCTTCGAGCTGGGCGACGAGGCCGTGTTCCACCTCACCAGTGGCACGGTCTCGGGCCACAGTCTCAAGCACTTGGTGGCGGCGCTGGCGGCTTGGCCGGTATGGCGGGCCTTGCGGCAGAATCCGCGAGCGGCGGACCGCGCCACCGCGCTCGCCGCCTCATGAATACAACGCAACAGGAGGAGACCCGCATGAGCAGCACCGCCGCTACACCCGCTGTGGCCCACGCCCCGCCCACGCCCAGCCACGAGGGCGGGCAGTTTGCGCTGCTGGGCCAGCGCCGCTTCGCCCCATTTTTCTGGACCCAGTTCCTGGGCGCGGCAAACGACAACCTTTTCAAATTCGCGTTCACCGTGCTGGTGACGTACCAACTGCAAGTGGCCTGGTTGCCGCCAGCGCTGGCCGGACTCGTCATTGGTGCGCTGTTCATCCTGCCTTTTCTGCTGTTTTCCGCCACCAGCGGGCAGCTGGCCGACAAGTACGACAAGAAGACGCTGATCGTGTTCGTGAAGCGGCTGGAGGTGCTCATCATGGCGCTGGCCGCCTGGGCGTTCTTCAGCACGAACATTCCGCTGCTGCTGGTCAGCACCTTTCTCATGGGGCTGCATTCCACGCTGTTCGGTCCGGTGAAGTTCGCCTACCTGCCACACCACCTGGGCGAGCGAGAGCTCACGGGCGGCAATGGCATGGTCGAGATGGGTACCTTCGTGGCCATCTTGCTGGGCAACCTCGCGGGCGGACTGATCATCGCGGTGCCGGAGATTGGCGCGCACCACGTCGGCTTCAGCTGCGTGGCGCTGGCGGTGCTCGGCCGCGTCACGGCGCACTACGTGCCCGACACGCCGGCCACCGACCCAGGGCTGAAGATCAACTGGAACCCCTTCACCGAGACCTGGCGCAACCTCAAGCTGGCGCATGGCAACACCGTGGTGTTTCGCTCGGTGCTCGGCATCAGCTGGATGTGGTTCTTTGGTGCGGTGTTTCTCAGCCAGTTTCCCAGCTTCGCCAAAGAGGTGCTGCACGGCAATGAGCAGGTGGCTTCGCTGCTGCTGATTGTGTTCTCTGTCGGTATTGGCACGGGTTCGCTCTTGTGCGAGGTGCTCTCGCGCCGGCACGTGGAGATCGGCCTGGTACCGCTGGGTGCCTTCGGCATGAGCGTGTTCTCCATCGACCTGTACTTTGCCTCGCGCGGCCTGCCTCCTGTGGCCAGCCAGGGCGTGTCGCAATTCATGGCGGTGCCGGGCCACTGGCGCGTGCTGGTGGACCTGATGCTGCTGAGCCTTTTTGCCGGCCTGTACAGCGTGCCCATGTACGCACTGATCCAGATGCGCAGCCAGCCCACGCACCGCGCCCGCATCATTGCGGCCAACAACATCCTCAACGCGCTGTTCATGATCGCCAGCGCCCTGATCGCCGGTGCGCTGCTCAAGGCGGGCTTCACCATCCCGCAGATGTTCCTGCTGGTGGGCCTGGCCAACGCGGTGGTGGCGTTCTACATCTTCCTGCTGGTGCCCGAGTACCTGCTTCGATTCGTGGCCTGGGTGGCCTCGCGCTGTGTCTACCGCTTCAGGGTTCAGGGCGATGTGCACATTCCCACCGAGGGGGCTGCTGTGATCGTGTGCAACCACGTGAGCTTTGTCGATGCCGTGCTGCTCATGGCCGCCAGCCCGCGCCCCATTCGCTTCCTGATGGATCACCGCATCTTCCGTGTGCCGTTGCTGGGCTGGTTGTTCAGGCTGGCCAAAGCCATCCCGATCGCACCGCAAAAAGAAGACCCGGCAGCCTACGACGCTGCGTTCGACGCCGCTGCCGCCGTGTTGCGCGACGGCGAGCTGTTGGCCATCTTCCCCGAAGGCGGCATCACCGCCGACGGCCAGCTCAAGCCGTTCAAGGGTGGGGTGATAAAGATCCTCGAGCGGGCCGAGGCCGACGGCCTTGTCGTGTCGGTGATCCCGATGGCGCTCACCAACCTCTGGGGCTCGTTCTTCAGTCGTGTGGAGGTGCGCAACGGTGAGAAGACCGCCATGGTGCGGCCATTCCGCCGCGGCCTGTTCAACCGCGTCGGACTCAACGTGGGCGCGCCGATGCAGCCTGCTGCTGCCACGCTTGACACCCTGCACGCACGCGTCGGGCAACTTCTGCACTGAGCCTGGGCCGGGTGTGGCCCGGCCCTCCGGTATCTCAAATCGATACCTTCTTGCGCGCTCCTTGATACGGGTTGAGTTTTTCGGGCCTTTTTGAGTGGGCCCTCGGCACCATCGCGGCTCCTCAACAACCCCAAGGGTTTTTACATGGCCTCGAACCGTTCCCCCCTCATCGTGATGCGCGACACCCGTGCCTGGCAGCTCCAGGTCTGGGTCTCGTTTGGCGTGGCTGTGTTTCTGTGCGCTACGGGCCTGGCGTACCTGCCCGGTCAGGCGCTGGACCGCGCGTTCATGGTGATGGGCTATGTGTTCTGTCTGTCGACCGTGTTCGTGTTGTCCAAGGCGGTGCGCGACGCCCAGAAGGCCGCCCATGCCGGTGAGGGCGAAACGCCGATGTGGCGCTTCGTCGTGTGGGGTGGCTTTGCCGTGGCCATGGGCCTGACCGGCTGGGGCCTGCTGCGCATGGACATCAACGACACCTACCGCGCCTACCTCGGCGTGAGCTGGCTCTACCTCGTCACCTCTGCGTTCACGCTGGCCAAGACGCTGCGCGATCGCCATGAGGCGGACCTCAGCGAAGCGCAAGTGCGCGGCGAGTTGCTGGGGCGCCAGCAAGCCCTGCAGGAGCGCGCGGTCGCTCACGCCGAATGAGCGGCGCCCTTCCTCCACCGTCCATTCATCTGGAGTCATTCATGAAGTCGTTCAATGTGAAATCCGTGTTGGCCAGCCTCTGTCTGGCGTTGTCGATGGCCAGCACCCCCGTGCATGCGCAGAGCGAGGCCTCTGCCGCGTTGTCCCTCCTGCCGATGGCCTCTGTGGTCGGCACCGCTTCAGCCGGTGCAGCCGCGGTCAGTGTGCTGCCGGTGGCACTGTCCACCGCCGGAGCGGTGCTGACGGTCAAAGCCGTACAGAGCACCGCTCGGGGCACGGTGTACGTGCTGGAGCGTGCGTCCGATGGCGCCCAGGCCAGTGTGGAGGTGGTCGGCAAGGCCGCGTCGGGCGTGGTCATTGGTGTGGGCACGGTGGTGGCCTTGAGCGTGATCGGCACAGGGGTGCTGCTGTCGACGGCGGGCGAGGTGCTGGCCTTCATCCCCAACGAACTGGGTCGCGCGCTGTTGCACAACGAGCGGGTGACGCGATGAGCGCCGTTGCCCGCCTGGTCTGTAGCCTGACCCTTGCTTTGGGGTTTGCTGGCGCGGTCCACGCCGGCCGCTCCTGCGAACAGAAGCCGCTTACCTTGCACACCGTCGAGCAAGGCATGGCGCTGGCGCAGCGCACCGCGCAGGCGCTCGACGCCGAGCATGCGCGCAGCGGGGCGCGGGTGGTGGTGCTCGCGAGGGCTGGTCAGGACCTCAGCAAATACCAGCTGCGCTACTCGCACCTGGGCTGGGCCTACAAGACCGACGAGGGGCCCTGGCGCGTGCTGCACAAGCTCAACCAGTGCGGCACCGCCACCGGTGATTTGTACCGCCAAGGCCTGGGCGAGTTTTTTCTGGACGACCTCTGGCGCCAGGAGGCGGCCTGGGCTGTGCCCGCGCCCACACTGCAGGCCCCCTTGCTTGCGCTGCTGAACGATCCGCGCCGCTCGGTGCTGTTGCACGAGCGCGCTTACAACCTGGTGAGCTATCCCTGGAGCCAGCGCTACCAGCAGTCCAACCAGTGGGCCATCGAAACGCTGGCCATGGCCGCCGAGCCCGCGGTGACCACGCGCGAGCAGGCCCAAGCCTGGTTGCGCTTCAAGGGCTACCAGCCCACGGTGCTGCGCCTCGGTGCGCTCACGCGACTGGGTGCGCGCGCCGGTACGGCCAATGTCGCCTTTGACGACCACCCGAACGACAAGCGGTTTTCCGCCCGCATCGAGACCGTGACGGTGGATTCGGTGTTCGAGTGGTTGTCGCGCGGCGGCCTGGCCGCTTCGCCCCGTTCGCACGCACTCTGACCGCGACTTTCGTCAACAGCGCGGGAACCCGGCCTCGCAGCGGCGGCTCTACGATCTGCCTGGTAATCACCGGGTAGCTCTTTGCCCTCCCGCTTTCACCCATGTACTCCCGCCGCCTGTTCCTCGAATCCACCTCCCTGAGCGGCGTCAGCGCCGCGCTGGTCTCGCTGAGCGCCACGGTGCCCGCCGCCCACGCAGCGGGCAAGCCGCAGCGGCAGCCTGTCCTGTTCATCGGCCATGGCAGCCCCATGAACGCGATTTCGGACAACCGCTTCACCCGTGCGCTGACGGCGTGGGGGCAGCGCCTGGGCACGCCGCGCGCGGTGCTTGTCGTGTCGGCCCACTGGCTCACGCGGGGCGCCACGGGCGTGACGGTGAACGAAGTGCCACCCACGATTCACGACTTTGGCGGTTTCCCGCGCGAACTGCACGAGATGCAGTACCCCGCCAAGGGCCACCCCGCGCTGGCCCGCGCAGCGGCGCGCCTCGTTCGCAGCAACCCCAGCGTGCCCACCACCGAATGGGGGCTGGACCACGGCACCTGGACGGTGCTGCACCACCTGTTTCCCAAGGCCGATGTGCCGGTGTTTCAGGTGTCGATCGACTACGACAAGCCCGCCGCGTTTCACTACACGCTGGGGCGCGAGCTGCAGGCGCTGCGCGAGCAGGGCGTGCTGATCATCGGCAGCGGCAACATCGTGCACAACCTGCGCGCCACCGACCGCGACACGCCCGAGCAGGCGGCGGCCAGCCGGCCCTGGGCGCAGGCGTTTGACGACCGCGTCAAGCGCGCGCTGGACCAGCGCGAAGACCGCGCGCTGCAGGACTACGTCGGGCTGGACATGTCCGCGCACATGGCGGTGCCCACGCCGGACCACTACTGGCCTTTCCTGTACGCCCTGGGCGCGGCCGACGCGGGCCAGGTGCCCCGGCATGTGTTCGAGGCATTCCACAGCGGCACGCTGAGCATGCGCTGCCTGCAGTTTGGCTAGACCCCGCGCGCGCGGTCCGCCTTGAACTGCGCCCGGAAGGCGCTGAACGTGCCGGCGTCCAGCGCTTCGCGCACTTCGCGCATGAGGTTCAGGTAGTAGTGCAGGTTGTGGATGGTGGCCAGCATGGGGCCGAGCATTTCGCCGCAGCGGTCCAGGTGGTGCAGGTAGGCGCGGCTGAAGCCGTCGCGCCCGCCGTCGGCCCAGCTCACGCCGCTCTTGCCGGCGCAGGCCATGCAGGTGCAGGTGGCATCGAGCGGCTGGTGGTCGGTCTTGTGGCGGGCGTTGCGGATCTTCAGGTCGCCAAAGCGCGTGAACAGTGTGCCGTTGCGCGCGTTGCGCGTGGGCATGACGCAGTCGAACATGTCCACACCGTCGGCCACGCCCTGCACCAAGTCTTCGGGCGTGCCCACGCCCATGAGGTAACGCGGCTTGTGCGCGGGCAGGCGGTGCGGCGTGTGCGCCATGATCTGCAGCATCTGATCCTTGGGTTCGCCCACGCTCACGCCACCGATGGCGTAGCCGGGGAAATCCATCTCCACCAGCGCGTCCAGCGACTCCTGGCGCAGGTGCTCAAACATGCCGCCCTGCACGATGCCGAAGAGCGCGTTGGGGTTTTCCAGCCGCGCGAATTCGTCTTGCGAGCGTTTGGCCCACCGCAAACTCATCTCCATGCTCTTGCGCGCCTCGGCTTCGGTGGTGAGGTGGCCGTTGGTTTCGTAGGGCGTGCATTCATCGAGCTGCATCACGATGTCGCTGTTGAGCCCGGTCTGGATCTGCATGCTCACCTCGGGCGACATGAAGAGCTTGTCGCCGTTGACGGGAGACGCAAACGTCACGCCTTCTTCGGTGATCTTGCGCATGGCGCCCAGGCTCCACACCTGAAAGCCGCCGGAGTCGGTGAGGATGGGCTTGTGCCACTGCTCGAAGGCGTGCAGGCCGCCAAAGCTCTGCATCACCTCGCGGCCCGGGCGCATCCAGAGGTGGAAGGTGTTGCCCAGGATGATCTGTGCGCCCATGTCGTGCAGGCTTTGCGGCATCACGCCCTTGACCGTGCCGTAGGTGCCCACGGGCATGAAGATGGGGGTTTGCACCACGCCGTGGTTGAGCGTGAGCTGGCCGCGGCGCGCGTGGCTGTTCGTGTCGGTCTTGAGCAGGTCGAACTGGAGCATGGTGGGACTCTCGGGAAAAGGGTTCAGGGTTGGCGCGGGGCCACGACGATCACGCTGCGGTTGCGGTCTTCAACGATCCACAGGCGGCCCTCGGTGTCGAAGGTGGCGCCTGCCGGGGTGCCGAGCGGGCGCACACCGGCCTGGGCGTGCCAGCCGCTCACGAGGTCTTCGCGTGTGCCGCCGGGCCGGCCTTGTTCGTCGAGCCGCCAAGCCACGATGCGCTGGCCGTTCTGGCGGTAGCCATGCCACACCGCGAGCAGCCGGCCCGAAAACGGGCTGCCGGTGGCCAGGTTCGCAGGAGCGGTGAGCAACTGCAGCGGCGCCACATGCGCCGGCCACGCCGCGTGCGCCGCCGTGTGGCTGGCGCAGCGTGCGCGGCCTTCGTAGCCGCGCGCGGGCACGGCCTGGCCGCGGGCATCGCTCACGCAGTAGGGCCAGCCGTACGAGGCACCTGCCTTGAGGTCGTTGAGTTCTTCGGCGGGCAGGTTCGCGTCGGTGTAGTCCACCGAGTTCTCCGCCTGCCACAGGTGCACCGTACCGTCGCGCGCGGTGGTGCTCGCCAGGCCCAGCGAGTTGCGCAGGCCGGTGGCCAGCGGCTGGAAGCTTTGCAGGGCGAAGTCGGCCCCTGAGAAGCTGGCCACGTACACCGCCGCGCGCGGCTGTGGGCCGGCGAGTTCGGGGCAGGGCGCGGGTTGCTGCTGGTCGTCGCTGCGGCAGGCGTCGGTGACCGAGCCCATGTTGACGAGCAGGCGGCCGTCGGGCGTGAAGGCGAGTTCCTTGAGGGGGTGCGCGCCGTCGGCGGGCAGGCCGGTGATCACGTCCTGCCGCTGCACGGCATCGCCCGGCGGCGTGCGCCACACGGTGCCGGCTTCGCCGATGTAGAGGCGCCCGTCAGGCCCCCGGACCAGGCCGTGCGGGCGGTCCAGGCCGGAGGCGAGCACCCGCACGCGCCCGGGCTGGCCGCGTTCGATGTCGGTGCGCAGCTCCAGCAGGCGGCCGCGGCGCGGCTCCCAGTTGCCCATGTCCACGATCCAGAAGCGGTGCGGCGCCACCTGCAGCAGGCGGCGGGGCATGCGCAGGCCGTCGCGCGCGTCGGCCACCAGGCCGGCGCACCAGCCCGTGGGCACTTTCAGGGCCACGCCGGGGTGGCCGCTGCAGCGGCCCTGCTCGGCGTACAGCGGGCCGGCGGCGTGCACGGCGGGCCACAGCAGCGCCGCCACCAGGGCGACGAGGGCTCGGCGCAGGCTGAAGGGGCTCATGCGCGTTGCAGCAACATCGAGTCGCCGTAGCTGAAGAAGCGGTAGCGCTGTGCGATGGCGTGGTCGTACAGCGCGCGGATGTGTTCGTAGCCGGCAAAGGCACTCACCAGCATCATCAGCGTGGACTGCGGCAGGTGGAAGTTGGTGACCATGAGGTCGACCACGCGGAAGTCGAAGCCCGGCGTGATGAAGATGTTGGTGTCGCCCTGCGTGTCGCCGCTGCGGGCCCAGCTCTCCAGCGTGCGCACGGTGGTGGTGCCCACCGCCACCACGCGGCCGCCGCGAGCGCGGCAGTCGGCGATGGCCTGCAGCGTCTCGGGCGGGATCGCGTAGCGCTCGTGGTGCATCACGTGGTCTTCAATGCGCCCGGCCTTCATGGGCGCAAAGGTGCCCGCGCCCACATGCAGCGTGACGCTGGCGCGCCGCACACCGCGTGCTTCGAGCGCGGCCAGCACGGCCTCGTCGAAATGCAGTGCGGCGGTGGGGGCGGCCACGGCGCCGGGTACGCGCGCAAACACGGTCTGGTAGCGGCGTTCGTCGTCGGCTTCGTCGGCGTGGGTGATGTAGGGCGGCAGCGGCACATGGCCGTGGCGCGCCATCAGCTCGTAGGGCGTTTCGCCGGCCGGGCCGTGCAGGCGGAAGCGAAACAGCTGGCCTTGTTCGTCGGGCCAGCGGCCCAGGAACACGGCGTCAAAGCCGCCGCCCGTCACGCCGCCGGCCATGTGCAGCCGGCCGCCGGGCTGCGGCTTTTTGCTCACGCGCAGGTGTGCCACCACTTCGTGCGCGGTGCCGTCGCTGGCTTCCTGCGGCAGCAGCACGCGCTCGATCAGCATCTCCAGCTTGCCGCCGCTGGCCGGGGAGGCGCCGGGCCGCCCCAAGCCTTCCCCAGTCCCCTGGGGGAGCGGCCGCGAATGCGGCTGCAGGGGGGGCGCTTTTCTGCCGAAGAGGCGGGCCTTGACCACCTGCGTGTCGTTGAACACCAGCAGGTCGCCGTCGCGCAGCAAGGTGGGCAGTTCGCGGAACACGCGGTCGGCCGGCGCGGGGCCGGTGCCATCAAGCAGGCGCGAAGCGCTGCGCTCGGGCGCGGGGTGCTGGGCGATCAGCTCGGGGGGAGGTGGAAGTCGAAGTCGGCGACGGTGAAGGAGCGCGCGACGG
>NZ_JAHVAB010000078.1 GCF_019264445.1 Hydrogenophaga sp. | reverse complement strand
GAGCGCCCGCCCAGGGCGGCGCAGGTTTACTTTTTCGCCGCCTCGCTCAGGCGACGGCCCAGCGAGAGCGCGTAGGGCGCTGCGCGTGCATTGAGCACCGGGTCGGCCGACGGCTTGATGCCGGCGGGCAGCACCAGCGGGTTGAAGGTCATGGCGTCGCAGGCGCCGCCCATGCCATCGGCGACCTTGTCAATCACCAGCTTGCCCGCAGAGACGACGGTGCGCGCGTCCGGCCACGCCAGCGTGGGGTCGGTGAGGTTGTCGCCCGCTTCGGCCAGTTGCAGGCGGAAGTCGAAAGACACGGGCGCCTTGGCCACGCGTTCACGAAGTTCGCCGGCAAGGAACTCGTCGCCCATGGATTTCAACTGCTCTTCGGTCAGGCCGAGCACACCGGCATCGGGCACGAACTGCCAGCGCGCGAAGCGGCTCTTGCCGGGCGCGGCCTCGAATTCAAACGCGTTCACGCCCCAGTAATTCACCGCGCCGTAGCTGGCCGGCACCGGCGCCTGCGCGAGGTAGGCGCCCTGGCGCGTGGTGTCCGGGTTGGCCGCGCTGAAGGCCTTGATCTTTTCCGGGTCCGGCTTGCCGGTGGCGGGGTCTGCGGTGCGGGCCTGCACGAAGGGCGCGAATTGTTCGGGCTTGCTCACGAAGAACACCGGGGCCGAGATGTTGGCCATCTGCCACTGCTCGCCGCCGGGCAACTGGAACTGCAGCGCCAGACCGCGCACCGACTTGGCCTTGTCGCTCGCCTTGGGGCTCCCGCCTCCCACCGAGAAGCGGGCCACCACCGGAATCCTGTCGCCCTTGAACACCGAAGCGCGAGAGAGTTCGCGGCCTGCCGCGTTGCCAATGAAGTGACCGCTGGCGCAGATGCCCTTGGCACCCGAGCGGCGTGAGCCCGGTTGCGGGCCCGCCAGCCCCTCCAGGGCGTTGACCTGGGCTTCGGCCTGGGATTGTGCGAAGACCTGAGGGGACAGCAGCGTGCTGCCCAGTGCGGCAGAGGCGGCGACGGCGAGAAGCAAGGGTTTCATGGAGCGACCTTTTCTGTGGTGGGGGTGATGCACGGCGCATTCACCTGAGCAGTGGTCGGTCCAGCCGCCAGCTTCTTACACCCGGGGACACAAATGCGGTCGGAAGTCACGCTCCCTGCATGCAAAATAAATTAGTATTTTGGTTCTAATGTGTCTGGGAGGACTCGCGATGAAAAACGTGGATCTCAAACAGCTCGCGCTGTTTTGTGAGTTGATCGAATGCCAGAGCCTGACGGAGGCCGCCGCGCGCATGAACGTCACACCGTCGGCCGCCAGCCAGGCGCTGACGCGCCTGCGCTCGGTGCTCAACGACGCCCTGTATGTGCGCGAGCACCAGCGCTACCAGCTCACGCCTTTTGCCGAGAACGCCATCGCAAGCTTTCACGAAATGATCGATCTGTGGAACGACGTGAGCAGCAGCGAAGGCGATTTCGATCCGCGTGCGTGCGAATCGCACATCGTCGTGTCGTGCTACGACTCGTTCGGCGAAGCGAGCCTGGCCGAGCTCTACCGCAGCGTGATGGCCGCCGCGCCAAGGCTCAGCCTGGACATTCAGTCGCCAGTGAATGGCCCGCAGGACGTGAAGGAGTTGCGCGAGGGTGGGGTGGACGTGGTCTGCAGCCACTACGAGCCGCCCACCGATGCGCGTGACCTGCACATGGAAACGGTCAAGCGCTTCGAGCTGACCCACTGTTGTCTCAACGTCGACCATCCGCGCATTGGCCAGACCTTGTCGCTGGAGCAGTACCAGGCAGAAGAGCATCTGCTCATCACGTTTCTGCGGCGCCATGGCGGGCAGCGCAGCCCGATCGATCTGGAGCTTGAGCGCCTCGGGTTCAAGGCCCGGCGCGCCTCGATCGTCAATTCATGGTTGCTGTGTGCCGAGCTGTTGGGAAGCACCCACCGGCTCGTCACCACCAGCCGACAGCAGGCCGCCATGCTTCAGCGCAGCAACCCGCGCATCCGCACCCTGCCACTGCCCGCAGAGCTGAGCTGGCCCACCATGCCGGTCAACATGATCTGGCATCCCCGCACCCACAACAGCCGGCCGCACCGGTGGTTGCGCCTGCAGTTGCGCGAGTACCTCGCGCCGTGCACCGTCGCGCTGGAGTCGCCGGTACTCGCCGAGCCGGCGGCGCAACCGCTCAGCACCACATTGCCGCTGGCCAGGGTCTGAGTGCATCACAGGTCCAGCAGGGCATCGACCTGCAGCAGGTATTCCATGGCCACGCTTTCGGTGAGCATGCGGCACAGCATGTCGAAGTACTCGAAGCGCAGGTGGCGAAGGCTGTCACACCGGGTGGCGGACAGCACGCGCAGGTAAATCTGCATGTCGCGCCGGCTCATGGCGAACATGAAGGGCTCCATGGCCGCGAGCATCTGGCGCTTGAGCTGCTCGACCTTGAACTCTTCCGTGACCTCGCGGTGCGCGGTGGTGTCCCGCTGAAGCAGCTGCCACACCCAGCGCGTGAAGCTCGGTTGGGGCAACGGGGGCATGCCCGCTGCCGCCTGGGAACCTGCCGATGGAGCGGCGTTGGAGCGTTGGGGTTGTTTGTCGTGGTTCATCGGGTTCCTCCAGGGTGAGTCGGTATGGGTGTGACTCTAGGAGGGGTGTCGCCCGGCGTCCATTTCGCAATCGGAGAAGCGGATTTAGCGCTGCTGAATGACGTCTAAACGTCGATAGTCTTTTTCAATGCGAGGTGTTCCGGTGCCTCGTGATCGGCCAGCAACCAGGCGCGGCTGGGGTGGTCGGCGGCGTCGCCCAGCAGTTCGCGCAGGAAGCGGATGGAGGGCGCATCGAGTGCAGAGAAGGGTTGGTCGATCAAGGTCAGCGGCGTGCCGGCGGCGAATGCCGCGGTCAGCCAGACCTTGCGCCGGCTGCCGGTGGAGAGCATGTACATCGGCTTGGCCAGATGGGGGCCGAGCCCGAAGCCCTCGGCCAGCTCCCGCATGGTGTCCACGCTGAAGTGCGGGTAGTGGTGGCTGAGGCTGTCCAGATAGCCCTTGGCTGCCAGCGCATCGTGGGCTTCGGTCTGCGGGTCGATCCAGAACACCTGGTGGCGGTAGGCATCGCGTTGCAGGTCCAGGCGAATGCCGTGAATGGCCAGCACGCCTGCGTCGGCGTTCTGGGCGCCAGCGAGCAGTTGCAGCAGCGTGCTTTTGCCGCTGCCGTCACCACCACGCACCAGGCTGACACCGGGGGGCAGCTCAAACGAGAGCTGGTCAAACAACGGCGCATTGCCCCACCCGAAGCGCAGCCCCTGGACACGGAGGACGGGTTCTTCGGCGTCGGCGTTCATGGCTCAGTACCCGATGCTGTACCGCAGGCCCTGGTGGTTGAGCACCGCGCTGCGCTGGCCGATGGTCTCCAGCTTGAAGCCGGGCGCGATCTCCTGACCCTCCTGGATCACCTTGCCGTTGATGATGAGCATGCGCAACGCCGGATTCTTCGAGTACGTGGAGCCGCTCACGCTCACGGGGGGCAACTGCGCGCGGGCCTCGGGCGAGAGCTCGCCGAAGCTGCGCACGGGCGCTGCGTTGGTGTCTGTGGCCGCCGCTGCGGGCGCTGGGGCCGAGGCTGGCACGGGCGCTGATGGCGCTGCCGCTGAGGGCTGCGCAGCGGCGGTGGAAGGTGGTGGTGCTGGCGCTGCGGCAGCAGCCGGTGCTGGCGCAGCCGCGCGCTTGGGCGGTTCGGCCCGCGGCGGTGGGGGTGCGAGGATGGGTTGTATGGGTTCGATGGCAGCAGGCGCCTGGCGCACGCTCGCAATGGGTTCGGCGGCTGGCACTGGCGGCGCTGCGGGCGCTGCGGCCACAGGTGCTGGTGACGCGGCGGTTGCCGCAGAGGGCTGAGCTGCGGGCTTGAGCCACCACCAGAGCGCCGCACCGAGCAACAGGGCCGCCAGCACAGCCCCGGTGTGCACCCGCGTCCAGCGGCGTGGCGCAGGCGCCTTTCGGCTCGCCGGGGGAACGATCTGGCTCTTGAGGCCAGGCACATGACCGCGCTCGCGTTCGGCGTCGGCACGTTGGAGGGCATCGAGGATGTAGGACATCGTGGCGCCTTCAGGAACCGGCGCTGGAGAGCCGGGGCTCATCCACACCACTGGCCAGGTTGACCTGCATGAACGTGATCGGGCCCGCCAGGCCAGCGGCCTCGATGCCATTGACACGCTGGAACGCCTGGATGCGGGCCGTGAGTTCGCGGCCCGATGGCGGGACTTTGCCGGACGCCTGCAGGCCCGCGATGCGCTCGCCCAACCAGTCGGCAGCGGGGCCGGTGCGGCCATCCACAAGGCGCGTGGTCTGGCCGGGGGGCGTGCGCCAGAGCGTGGCGAAGTCGCCGCGCCAGCTGTCCGCCAGGGTGGACAGCGGCATGCGCCAGCGCTGTTCACCAGATTGCAGTGTGGCGGTGTCGCCGGTGAGCGCGGTCACCAGCACCAGACCCGAGCCCTGGCCGCTCTGGCGCAGGGTCACGATGCCGGGGCGATCGAGCTGGCGCAGACCGCTGAGCGTGAGGCGGTCGGTGCGGTAGCACTGCAGCTGCGCCTGCTGCGCGGCGGCACAGGGGTCGCCCGATGCCAGGGATTGACCCCAGAGGGCGCCCAGCTCACGCCAGGCCTCGTTTTCGGTTTTGATCAGGGCGGCAGCATCTGGTGGCCCTGGCAGTGGTTCTGGCTTCGGCGCTGCGGCCGTGGGCGGGTCGCTGGGGGCGGTTGTCGGAGCGGGCGGCATGGCGACTGGCTCAGCCGTCGGCGTGTTCGCCGAGGTGGGGCGTGGCACGCTCTGGTTCCAGATCCAGAAGAGGGCGCCAGCCACCAGGGCGCCCACCACCAGGCCAATGCCCAGCGTGCCCAGCGGGGATGCCCACGCGCCCATCGGTGAGGTCGCACGGCCGCGGCGTGTCGGGGCTGCCGGCACCTCGGTTTCAAACACTTCACCGGCGGCCTTGTCCACCACCGCGCGGTCCACACGCGCCTGGTTGGTGGCATAGGCGCCCAGCAGCGCGCGGTCGCACAGCAGGTTGACACGCCGGGGCACGCCGCGGGCGATCTCGTGGATGCGCTGAATGGCCTGGCTGGAGAAAGGCAGAGGGCCGCGCAGACCCGCCACCTGCATGCGGTGCTCGATGTACTGCCGGGTTTCCGCCTCGTTGAGCGCGCCCAGGTGAAAGCGCGCGATCACGCGTTGGGCGAGTTGTTCGAGCTCGGGCCGCGCGAGCACCTCGCGCAGCTCGGGTTGCCCGATCAGGATGATCTGCAGCAGCTTGCGTTCGCTCGTCTCCAGGTTGGTCAGCAAGCGCAGCTGTTCGAGCACGTGCGGCGTGAGGTTCTGCGCCTCGTCGATGATGAGCACGTTGCGCTCACCATTGGCATGGCTCTGCAGCAAGTATTCATTGAAGGGATCGAGGTAGTCCTTGATGGTGGCCGGGCCGATGCCTTCGTGTTTGACCTCGACGTGGAACTCACGGCAGATGGTCTTGAGCAGGTCGCCCACCGTGAGCTTGGGATTGAAGATGTAGGCCACCCGGCAGCGCTCGGGAATCTGCTCCAGGAAGCAGCGGCAGATGGTGGTCTTGCCAGCGCCGATCTCGCCACTGAGCAGCACGAAGCCACCGCCTCCGCGAATGCCATACAGCAGGTGCGCCAAGGCCTCACGGTGGCGCTCGCTCATGAAAAGGTAGCGCGGATCGGGGGCAATGGAGAACGGGTCGTGCTTCAACCCGAAGAATTCGGCGTACATGCCCCAGAGCATAACGGGGCCGCCTGGGGCGGGCAACGACGCCTGACCGGCCCCGGCCAGGCGCGTGCTGCTCAAACGATCAGGCCGCCAGGGCCATGGTGCGCTGCGATGCCGACGCCGGGTACTTCGCGCTGGTGGAGGTCGAGCACTCGATATCGCCAGAGAGCTGGCCGCCTTCTTCGATCACGACCTTGCCGTAGCGAATCGTGCCGGTGACCTTGCCCGAGGCGTAGATGACCAGCTTCTGGCGCACCGTCAGGTTGCCGTCGAACACGCCGCGAATCTCCGCGATGTCGATCTCGGCCGAGCCCTTGAACTCCCCTTGCTGCGCAATCTGGATCACGCGCGAGTCCATTGTGGCTTCCACCAGACCTTCCACCACCAGCGTGTCGCAGTCGGTGATTTCAACGCCCTTGAGTTTGATGTTGGGTCCGACCGTGAGTTTGCTTCCCCCTTCCGGTGTGGATGAGGCGTTGCTGGTGGCGGCAGATGCAGCAGGTTCGGCGGAGTCGGTGCCGGGCTGTGCGGAGGCTTGTGTCGGGCTGGGCGAGCTCGCCGTGCTGCTGGTGGCGGGCTGGCCGTAGCGTGGCGTGGTCGCCATGCCGCTGTTGAGGGTCTTGGGGAGTTCGTTGTCTCGTTTGCCAAAGTGCAGTGCCATGCCAGCTCCTTCAAAAAGTGAAGCGGTCATGCTAAGGGCCATGCGGCGTACATTCTGGTCCGTCCCGTAAGAGGGGTAACGAGATGAACCGTACATGCCGTTTCATTTTTTCGGGCTGGCGCGCTTGCGTTCGTCCATTTCCCGGACCATGGCGCGTGCCTCGTCGCCCTCGGGAATGGGTCGGCCGCTGTCGCGCCACTGCACCGCGCTCTTGAAACCCGCCTCCTGGGCATGGCGGCGAAACCACAGGCCTTCGGGGTTGTGCCGGGTGATGCCATCGAACACTGTGGCCATCATCTGCGTCTGCTCCAGGCCCATGGTCAGCATCACCTGGTTGACCACCATCTTGTGCATCGCCAGGTGCGAGCGAGGCACACCGGCAATGCGTTCGGCCAGTTGCATCGTGGTGGCTTCCAGCGCCGCTTCCGGCACCGACTCGTTCGCCAGTCCCCAGGCAGCCGCCGTGCGGCCGTTGATCACGTTGCCGGTGAACATCATCTGCTTGGCCCGCGCTGCACCGAGGCGGTAGGTCCACATGGCGGTGGTGGGGCAGCCCCAGACCCGCGTGGGCATGTAGCCGATGCGCGCGTCGTCGGCCATGACCAGCAGGTCGCAGCAAAGCGCGATGTCGCTGCCGCCGGCCACGGCTGCACCATGCACCTTGGCGATGGTGGGCTTGGGGCTGCGCCACAGTGCCATGAAGTCCTCGGTGTTGCGCTTCATACAGGCGTAGTCGTCCATCGGGTCCCAGGGGTGGCGCTCCTGCTGGCAGGGGTGATCGATCTCGCCTTCGCCGAACATCGAAAGGTCGTACCCACCGCAAAAGCCCTTGCCCGCGCCTTCGACCACGATCACGTGCACTTCGTCGTCGGCATTGGCCCATTCGACCGCAGCGCGGATTTCACGCGGTGTTTCGTCGTTGATGGCGTTGAGCCGCTCGGGGCGGTTGAGCAGCAGGCGCGCCACGCGGGGTTGCTGGCTGTCCTTGTCAATGCGAAGGGTGTTGAAGGTGGGCATGCTCGTCTCCTGGTGTTTTTTTTCATGATAGGGATCGCAGTGCGGCCATGCAGCTGCGTTGGCGACATGTCAGGCGTTGCCATATGGTTGCGTGCGCAACGATATCTCGATACAGTTGCGCGCTCAACCATTTAAGAACCATGAAACAACCACTTCCGTCCACGGTGCCGGTGCTGATTGCAGGAGGCGGCCCCGTGGGTCTCACGCTCTCGGCCTTGTTGTCCAGCGAAGGCATTGACCATCTTGTGGTGGAGGCCGACGTGGGCTACTGCAGCGGCAGCCGCGCCATTTGCATGTCTCGCCGATCCCAGGAAATTCTGGGCTGGGTGGGGGCAGACCTGCCGCTGGTGGCCAAGGGCCTGGGCTGGACGGGCGGGCGCAGCCACTGGCGCGACACCGAAGTGCTGCACTTCGAAATGCCCACCGAGCCCACACAGCGCTTTGCGCCGATGGTGAACATCCAGCAGTTCTACGTCGAGGAATTCGCCCACCAGGCCGCACAAGCCCAGGGCGGGTTTGCCCGCGTGCAATGGGCCAGCCGGGTGGTGGCGGTGCGGCCTCAGGCGCAAGGCGTGCAGGTAGAGATTCAAACCCCTGAAGGGTCTCAGACGGTGGAGGCGGCTTACGTGGTGGCTTGCGATGGCGGGCGCAGCACCGTGCGCGAGCAGCTGGGCCTGCAACTGCAGGGCACGCAGTACGACGGCAAGTACGTGATCGTGGACGTGGTGCAGAAGACGCGGCGCGCGGTGGAACGGCTGGCCTGGTTTGACCCACCGTCCAACCCCGGTTCCACCATCCTTATGCACCGCCAACCCGATGACGTCTGGCGCATCGACTACCAGATCCGGGACGACGAAGACCCGGCGGAGGCCGTCAAGCCCGAGAACGTGCTGCCGCGCGTTCAGAGCCATCTGGCCATGATCGGAGAGAACGAGCCGTGGGAGCCGTTGTGGATCTCGATCTACAACGCCAAGTGCCTGACCTTGCCCGGCTACCGCCATGGCCGAGTGTTCTTTGCTGGCGATGCGGCGCACCTCGTGCCCATCTTTGGTGTGCGTGGTCTCAATTCCGGGCTGGACGATGCGGGCAATCTGGCCTGGAAGCTGGCCCGCGTGGTGCGTGGCGAGTCGCCTGACGCGCTGCTCGATTCCTATTCCACCGAGCGCCTGCACGCCACCCGCGAAAACATTGCCTACGGCGCCAAGAGCACCGAGTTCATGGCGCCGCCGAACTTTGCCTACCGCCTGATGCGAGAGGCCACGCTGCGCCTGGCCGTGAGCGATGCCCAGGTGCGCTCGCTGATCAACCCGCGGCAATCTGCGCCGATTGCGTATGTGGGCTCGCCGCTGAACGTGCGCCAGACGGGCGAATGGACGAGTGAGCGCGCCGCACCTGGCGCGCCCGCGCCAGAAGCGCAGCTCAAGGGCGAGGAGGGCGTGTTTCACCTGAGCCAGTTGTTCGGGCACGGCTTTGTGTGCCTGGCGTTTGGTGGCGAAGCACCCACCCTGGATGGGCTGGGCGTGCGCTCCATTGCGTTGCCCCCCGAGGTTGACCACCTGGGGCAGGCTTGGCAACGCTGCGGGCTGGCCCACGCGGCGGCGCGCGCACTCGTGCTGGTGCGCCCCGATGGCTATGTGATGGGCCGCTGGCACGGCCTGGACCCCACCCCCGTGCGCCTGGCGCTCGAACACACCGGAGTGCTCGCATGACCGACGCCGATCTGGACCACAGCTACAGCGCGCTGTGCGAAGCCCTCACGCAAGTGGGCGAAGCGCGGGCGCCCATGCTGCTCTCGATGCTCTGCCTGTCGCTCATGAGCCGGTGCGAGCGCGCAGACGACGTGCTGCCGCTGATCGCCAACGCCCTGGCGCAAAGTGACGGGCCCGATGACCATGAGTGCTGATGCGACCTCGCTGCAGGAGTTCCTCACTTACCGCCTGCACAAACTGAACAAGATCACCGACCGCCACAGCAGCGCGGCATATGCCGCCATGGGCCTGGGGGTGAGCGAGGCCCGTTGCCTGGCGGCCATTGGTGAGTTCGCACCGCTGTCGGTGAACGACCTGGCGGCGCGCGCCAACCTGAACAAGGCCCAGGCCAGCCGGGCGGCACAAATGCTGGTGGAGCGCGAACTGGTGCTCAAGTCCACCAGCGACGCCGATGCGCGCGGCGTGGTGCTGACCCCCACGCGAAGCGGGCGGGCGCTGTTCAAGCGCGTGATGCGCCTGATCGAGCAGCGCAACGCCGACATCTTTGATTGCCTGAGCGCCAGCGAGCAGCGGCAGCTGGAAACATTTCTTGACCGTTTGATCCACCACTCACAGCAGCGGGGTCACTTGGAATGACGGCATTGCGTTTATAAAAACGCCATGACCTCTTCCAAACCCTTGAACGAATTTGGCTACCGCCCCGACGACCTCACCGTGGAGGTGTCGGAACTGTTGGTGGCCACGGCCGACGAATCGGACGAGCTGGTCGACCGCGCGGTCTCCAAAGTGCTGCAGATGCTGCGTGAGCGCATGCAGATGGATGTCGTGTTCGTCTCCGAATTCACCAACGGCCAGCGCGTCATGCGGCAGGTGGCAGCGCCTCTTGACCCACCCGCGGTGCAGGTTGGTGACTCCGCGCCGCTGGAGGCGAGCTGGTGCCAGCGCGTGGTGGACGGGCGCCTGCCCCGGTTTATCGCCGACGCCTCGGTGCTGCCTGCGTCCGCCGCGCTGCTCAAGCAAACGCCCTTTCCCATCGGCACACACATCAGCACGCCCATCGTGCTGCAAAACGGCGAGGTGTATGGCACCTTGTGCTGCTTCAGCTTTCATCCGCAGAGCGAGCCGAATCCGGAAGACCTGAAAAAACTGGAGTTCACCGCGCGTCTGGCGGCGCAGAAGATCGACCAGCGCCGCAACGTGCGCCCTGCGCCCGAATCGGTGCCCGATTGGCAGCTCAAGCCCAAGTGAGGTGGCGCGGCGGCACGCCGGCGCAATGGCCCTGAAACCCCCTGAAATGGGGGTGGACCGGTAAAATCGCGGCTTTTCCATCGCCCGCGCTCCGGGTTTGTGCCAGCCCCATGAACGCCCCCATCGACGTCTCCTTCTTCGCGCGAGCGGCCAAGCCGATCACCAGCTACCGCCCTTACTGGGCCAAGCGGTTTGGCGTGGCGCCTTTCCTGCCCATGAGCCGCGCCGAGATGGAGCAGCTGGGCTGGGACAGCTGCGACATCATCCTCGTGACCGGTGACGCGTACGTCGACCACCCCAGCTTCGGCATGGCGGTGGTGGGTCGGGTGCTCGAAGCGCAGGGCTTTCGCGTGGGCATCATTGCCCAGCCCGACTGGACCAGCGCCGACGCGTTCAAGGCCCTGGGCAAGCCCAACCTGTTCTGGGGCGTGACCGCCGGGAACATGGATTCGATGATCAACCGCTACACGGCGGACCGCAAGATCCGCAGCGACGACGCCTACACACCGGGCGACGTGGGTGGCAAGCGGCCTGATCGCGCGGCCATCGTCTACAGCCAGCGCTGCCGCGAAGCGTTCAAGGACGTGCCCATCGTGCTCGGTGGCATCGAGGGCAGCCTGCGCCGCATCGCCCATTACGACTACTGGAGCGACAAGGTGCGCCGCAGCGTGGTGGTCGACAGCAAGTGCGACCTGCTGCTGTACGGCAACGCAGAGCGTGCGCTGGTCGAGGTGGCGCATCGCATTGCGGCACGCGAGCCCATCGAGCACATCACCGATGTGCGCGGCACCGCCTTTGTGCGCCGCCCGAACGACCCCACGGCCGAGGGCTGGATCGAGATCAACTCCACCGAAGTCGACATGCCGGGGCGGGTTGAAGACCACATCAACCCCTACCTGACCACGAGCGAGCAGGCACAGGCACAAGGCGCGACCTGCTCGAAAGAGGAATCTCCCGCTCGCCCTGAGCTGGTCGAAGGGTTCACCCAAGCTGAGGCGGGGGCTTCGACAGGCTCAGCCCGAACGGAGATTGGCTCAGTGCAAACGGAGGCTGGCTCAGCGCAAACGGAGGCTGGTTCAGCCCCAAAGGGCATGGGCGCTGCCATTCAGCCGCTGAAATTCGTGCCCAACCCGGCGCTGCAGGGCAAGCGCAAGCCGCCAGCACGCGACCGCTCGGTGATCCGTCTGCCCAGCTACGAGCAGGTGCGCAGCGACGCCGTGCTGTACGCCCACGCCAACCGCGTGCTTCACCTGGAAACCAACCCGGGCAACGCGCGTGCGCTGGTGCAGGCGCACGGCGAAGGCAGCACGGCGCGCGACGTGTGGATCAACCCGCCCCCGATTCCGCTGACGACCGCCGAGATGGACTTCGTGTTTGACTTGCCGTACGCGCGAAGCCCGCACCCGGCCTATGCAGACGAACACGGCAGGCACGACGGCGCGACCAAGATTCCCGCGTGGGAAATGATCCGGTTCTCGGTCAATATCATGCGCGGCTGCTTCGGCGGCTGCACCTTCTGTTCGATCACCGAGCACGAGGGGCGCATCATCCAGAGCCGTTCGGAAGAGTCGATCATCAAGGAGGTGGAAGACATCCGCGACAAGGTGGAAGGCTTCACCGGCGTGGTGTCCGACCTGGGTGGCCCCACGGCCAACATGTACCGCCTGGGCTGCAAGACCCCCGAGATCGAGGCCGCCTGCCGCAAGTCCAGCTGCGTGTATCCGGGCATTTGCTCCAACCTGCACACCGATCACGGCCCGTTGATCAAGATCTACAAACGGGCGCGCGAGCTGCGCGGCATCAAGAAGGTGCTGATCGGCTCCGGGCTGCGCTACGACCTGGCGGTGAAGAGCCCGGAGTACGTCAAGGAACTCGTGCAGCACCACGTGGGCGGCTACCTGAAGATCGCGCCCGAGCACACCGAAGGCGGTCCGCTCTCCAAGATGATGAAGCCCGGCATCGGCAGCTACGACCGGTTCAAGCAACTGTTCGAGAAGTTCAGCGAAGAGGCCGGCAAGAAGCAGTACCTGATTCCGTATTTCATCGCGGCCCACCCGGGCACCAGCGACGAAGACATGATGAACCTCGCGGTGTGGCTGAAGAAGAATGGCTTTCGCGCCGATCAGGTGCAGACCTTCTACCCCAGCCCGATGGCCACGGCCACGGCCATGTACCACAGCAACCTGAACCCGCTCAAGGGCATCCACCGGGACGAGCGCGCCGAGCGCGTGGACATCGTGCGTGGCGACAAGCGCCGGCGTCTGCACAAGGCGTTTCTGCGCTACCACGACCCCAACAACTGGCCGCTGCTGCGCGAGGCCCTCAAGACGATGGGTCGGGCCGATTTGATCGGCAACGGCAAGCACCACCTGATTCCCACGTTCCAGCCCATGACGGACGGGAGCTACCAGAGCGCGCGCCGCAAGAACAGCACGCCGGTGGTGGGCAAGGCCGTGGTGGGCAAGACGGGTGGTGCGCAGCCTGGCAAAGGCCGCCTGCTCACGCAGCACACCGGACTGCCGCCGCGCGACACCGGCTCAGGCAAACGCAAACCGCGCTGAGGCAGCGCCTGCGCAGCGGCTCGGGCAGACCTACTGAAACGCGGGCCAGGCAACCCAGCCCATCAGGGCCAGCGTGTTGGCCGCCACCGTTGCCCAATAGATCATCCGGAACGGCTGCTTGCTGGTCTTGTGGCGCAGGATCTGCTGCGCGAACCAGGCGCCCGGCCAACCGCCCGCCAAGGCCAGGCCATGCAGCCAGTCCTCGGGTGTGCGTTGCACCTCGTTGATGGCGGCGTGTTTGTCGCGCCAGTACATGTAGAACGTCACCAGGTTGAGCAGCACCACGGCGGTGAGGATCACCCACGGGAAGCGGCCCATGCCAATGCCCACCAGCCACAGCAGCAGCCAGAAGGCCATCAAGCCCAGGCCGATCCACAACGGGCGCTCTTCGCGGCGCTTCTGCCATTGCGAACGCGAGCGTGACGACGGTGGGCTGCGCGGCAGCAACTCCGCTTGCGCCGGTGGCGGCGCGGCAGGCGGTTCGCTGACGATGGCATTGCGCGCAGGCTCGACCGACAGCGCACGCGGCCCTTTGCCGCCCACGTGGATGTCTTCAAACGTCACCTGCATGCCGTCGGCCGGTTTGCCCGGGCCGCTGAAATCGCGCACGTGGAAGAAAACGTCGGCGGGGATTTGCGGACAGCGGATGAAGCCGAAGGCCTTCTCGCTGTTCCAGCGCACCACGGTTCCCTGTTTTTTCATGATCGCAACTGATGGTGTCCGGTGAAATCCGGTGGGTTGTCATGGTATCCCAAATGGCGCAAAATGCGCCATCCAGGAGAGCTTTCATGTCGTCTTCCAGCAGCGCATTTTCTTCGGTCAAATTGCCGGCCCATCTGGTTCGCCAGGCGCGCGAAGCCGCGCAGCCCCAGCGCCGCTCGGTGGCTGGCCAGATCGAATACTGGGCCACCCTGGGCCGCATCGCCGAGGAAACCGGCCTGACGGTGCAGGAAGCCCGCGAGGCCATCGCCCGTTACGACGCCGCCGCCCGCCACGCCGAGGGGGTGGACCCCGTCAGTGCCATCGAAGCCCGGTTTCTCGCGGCGGAATCCAGCGGCCGCCTGGCCCAGGCCGTGCGCGACACCGTGCTGGACAACCGCAGCAAGGCGCCGGCCGCTCGCCGCGCCGCGTGAGCCCACCGGTTTTCTACCTGCTGGCCGGCCCCAACGGCGCGGGCAAGTCCACGCTGTACCGGGCCGCGCTGGCCAGCGGGCTGATCCCGCCCGAGGCCGAGTTCGTCAACGCCGACCTGCATGAGGCGGCACACCTTCAGCACATCAACGATGCGGCCCGGCGGTCCCAGGCGGCTCGCCAATGGGCGGATGAGCGCCGGGCGGCCTGTCTGGCCGCGGGTGAATCCTTTGCGAGCGAGACGGTGTTTTCCCATCCGGCCAAGCTCGATCTGCTGGCCCAGGCCAGGGCCGCCGGCTTTGCGGTGGTGTTGCTTGTGGTGTGCGTGGACGAGCCCCGGCACCTGCTGGCGCGCGTGCAGCAACGCGAACAGGAGGGCGGCCACAGCGTGCCGCCCGAGCGGATTCTGGCGCGCTACCCGCGCACGCTGGCGAACCTGACCAAGGCCATCGCGCTGGCCGACCTTGTGCTGCTGTACGACACTTCCGGCCCACGCAACCGCGTGGTCCAGCCACCGCGCCTCGTGGCGCGCTGCCGTGCGGGTCGCGTGACGTGGAAAACGCCCTTGCGCTTGCCCGGTTGGGCCGATCAGCTGCTGGCAGAGGTGCCCGATGGCTCCACGGCCACCTCCCATTGAAAGAGCCGAATGTCCGACGAATCGCAAATCGAAATCCCGCAGTCGTTTGTGGCGCTGTATGTGGCGCCGGGGCGCCAGAAGCCCAGCCTGCCGCGCGACGAGCTGGCGGCGCGCTACGAGCTGTGTGAGGACATGGCGCAGATGCTCACCGAGACCGCGAGCAACATGGCGTTCAGCCTCGGCATCACCGAGGCCGATGTGCTCACGCGTTGCCTGCAGGGCCTGCGGGTGGAGCCGGCGGTGGTGAGCGAGGTGGAGTCGGTGTGGGTGGCGCGTCGGCTGGCCGAGCTGCTGAACTGGCCCCCCCTGGCCGCAGACGCCGCAGGCGACACCGCCGCCTGAGGCTGGCCCGCAGGCCCGGCGTACCTCAGGCGATATCGAAGGCGTGAAAGCCGAACCGGCCCGCGCGGCGGTCGGCAAAGTAGTGTTCCAGCGTTTCCTTGACGGTGCGAAAGGCGATGTCGTCCCAGGGAATCTGGTCTTCGGTGAAGAGTCGGGCTTCGATGGTTTCGTGGCCCGGGTCGAACTGATCGCTGAGGAGGCGGGCGCGGTAGTACACGTGTACCTGCCCCACGCGCGCCACGTTCATCAGCGTGAAGATCTCACCCATCTCGAATTGCGCGCCCGCCTCTTCGGTGGTCTCGCGCGCGGCGCCCTCTGCCGTGGTTTCGCCCAGCTCCATGAAGCCGGCAGGCAGGGTCCATTTGCCCCAGCGCGGCTCGATGTTGCGCTTGCACAGCAGCACGTACTGGCCCGTGTCGCCCCACACAGGCACGGTGCCCACGACATTGAGCGGGTTCTCATAGTGCACGGTATGGCAGGCAGGACAGACGGCACGGAGTTTGGTGTCGCCATCGTCGGGCAGGCGCATCTCGACGGCGGTGCCGCAGTTGCGGCAGTGTTTTGGGGGTGGACGCAGCATCGGGGCAGTTTATCGAGGTAGGCGATAGCCAAAAAAATACCGGGCCATGGCCCGGTATTTCGGTCGACAAGGTGGCTTACGCCTTCTTGCTGTGCTTGACGATCAGTGCCTTGGCGGTTTCCAGCAGCTTCTTGCCGTCGAAGCCGCGCTTGTCCATGTCCTGCACCCACTCCACTTCCACCAGGCGCGCCTTGCGCTTGAACTCCTGCGCCTCTGCAGACGGAATCGTGTAGATGGTGTTGCCTTGCTTCACCGCAGCGTCGCGGCCGGCGGCGTCGCCGGCCTGCTGCGTCTTGCCCAGCCAGCCGGAGGTTTCGATGCCGGAGTTCTTGTCGATGATCGCCTTGAGGTCGGGCGGCAGCGACGAGTACTTGTTGCGGTTCATGGCCATCACGAATGTGGTGGTGTAGAGCGCGCCGCCAGCGGGGTCGAATTCGCTGTGGAACTTGGTGAGTTCGTGCACCTTCACCGAAGGCACCACTTCCCAGGGGATCACGCAACCATCGATCACACCCTTGGAGAGCGAGTCGGGGATTTGCGGCAGCGGCATGCCCACGGGGATGGCGCCGAGGTAGCCGAGCATCTTGGTGATCTGGCGGGTGGGGCCGCGCACCTTGGAGCCGCGCAGGTCTTCAGCGGTCTTGACCTGCTTGCTGCGCATGTGGAACATGCCCGGGCCGTGCACTTGCAGGGCGATGGGCTGCACTTCCTTGTACTCGTCGGGGGCCATCGTGGTGATGTACTCCCAGAAGGCCTTGGAAGTGGCTTCGGCGTTGCTCATCATGAAAGGCAGCTCGAACACTTCGGTGCGCGGGAAGCGGCCTGGCGTGTTGCCGGGCAACGTCCACACGATGTCGACCACGCCGTCCCGCGCCTGGTCAAACAGCTGCACTGGCGTGCCACCCAGCGTCATGGCGGGGTAGCCCTCGAACTTGATGCGGCCGCCCGATTCCTTCTCGACCTTGTCCATCCAGGCCTTGTGCATGTTGATGTACACGTTGGACTGCGGCGCCATGAACGTGTGGAACTTGAGCGTGACGCTTTGCTGGGCGAAGCCGGTGAGCGCGGGTGCGCCCAAGGCCACGGCTGCACCAGACTGGAGCAGGGTTCTGCGTTGGATCATGAAAAGGGTCTCCTGGGGTCAATGAAAAACGGAGCAAGCATATGTCAGGCCATGACCGATGCGTCAGAGGTCTTACCCTCAGGTGAGACCTCCGTCACGGGGCTCAGGCCACGCGCACGGAAATCTCGGTGAGGCCCTCGACGCCACCGCGCAGGGTGTCTCCCTGCACCACTGCCGCCACGCCTTCGGGCGTGCCGGTGTAGATCAGATCACCGGGCTGCAGTTCCCACGCGGCCGACAGGTGCTCGATGGTCTCGCTCACGTTCCAGATCAGCTTGGCCACGGTGCTGCGCTGGCGGTCGGCGCCATTGACCTGCAACCAGATGGGCGCGTGGTGGATGTCGCCCGCGTCTGCGGCGAGCGTGATGGGGCCGATGGGTGCGGAGTGGTCGTAGGCCTTGCCGATGCACCAGGGCCGACCCTGTTTCTTCATGTCGTTCTGCAGGTCGCGGCGCGTCATGTCCAGGCCCACGGCGTAGCCGTAGATGTGTTTCGCGGCGTCGGCGGCTTTGATGTTTTTGCCGCCGGTGCCGATGGCCACCACGAGTTCGATTTCGTGGTGCAGGTTGCTGGTGAGGCTGGGGTAGGGAATGGTGGCGGTCTGGCCACTGTTGGCGATCACCAGCGCGTCGGCGGGTTTGAGAAAGAAGAAAGGCGGCTCACGGCCGGTGAAGCCCATTTCTTTGGCGTGCTCTTCGTAGTTGCGGCCGACGCAGTAAATGCGGTGCACCGGGAAGCGCTCAGGCCGTCCGAGAACCGGGACGCTGACAACGGCGGGCGGGGCAAAGGAGTAGGTGGTGTCGGGCATGGGGAGTCGGGTCTGGAGGGGGAGGCGGTCAGTGTGCCACGGGCGTTGGCCAGTGGCTTCAGTGTTGCGACGCGGGCAGGCGCACCTCCATGCCGTCCAGTTCGGGCGTCAGGCGCACCTGGCAGCTCAGGCGACTCTCAGGCACCACGGGGCTTGAAGCGAAGTCGAGCATGTCGGTTTCGTCGGGCACGGGGGCGGGCAGCAGGGCCGACCACGGCGCGCCGATCATGACGTGGCAGGTGGCGCAGGTGAGGCTGCCACCGCAGTCGGCTTCGATGCCGGGCAGGTTGGCGTCCACCGCGGCTTTCATGAGGCTCTGCCCGGGCTCGGCCTCAAGGGTCTGCACCGTGCCGTCGGGCTGGATGAAGCGAATCGTGATCATGTCGATGGGGGGTCAGATGCGGCTGAAGTACTCGCGCCGTTCGAAGTCGGTCTTGTCTTCGGCCTGGGCGTGTCGGTCGATTTCGCTCTGCTTGATGCGGCAGAAGTAGCGCACGAAGTCCTCGCCCAGTGCGGCGCAGAGCGAAGTGTCTGTGCGCAGTGCGTCCAGCCCTTCACCCAGCGAGGAGGGCAGTTTCTGGTGTTCGGCGGCGTAGGGCGATTCGCTGGCCTGTGGTGGCAGTGTGGCGCGCGCCAGCCCATCCAGCCCGGCGTGGATTTGCGCCGCCATGTAGAGGTAAGGGTTGGCGGCCGGTTCGCCCACGCGGTTTTCGATGCGGGTGGCGTTGTCACCTGCGGCGCCCACCACGCGCAGCATGGCGCCCCGGTTGTCCTGTCCCCACAGCGCGGACTGCGGCGCAAGCGCGTTGGGGCGAAAGCGGGCGAAGCCGTTGATGGTGGAGGTGCACAGCACCGTCATGCCGCGGGCGTGTGCCAGCAAGCCGGCAAGCCAGTGCGCCCCCGCCTCAGACAGCGTGTGCGTGGCGTCGGCGCGTGTGGTGCCGGCGGCCGGCGCCTCGCGCACACACGCATTGCGCCCGGTCTTCTGGTCGACCAGCGACTGGTGCAGGTGCCAGCCGCTGGACATGATGTTCGGGAACGGCGGGCGGCACATGAAGGTCGCGTGGTAGCCCGCGCGGCGCAGCGCCTGCCGCACGCCGTTGCGAAACAGCACCATCTGGTCGGCGGCGGTGAGCGCGTCGGTGGCGTCGAAAACGGCTTCCACCTGGCTCGGGCCGAGTTCGATTTCGAGCGATTGCAATGGCAAGCCCAGCGCTTGCGCCGTGCGCTGCACGATGCGCAGAGGCTCGTCGCTCAGGTCGCTCATGGCTTCGGCCTGCAGGTTGTAGCCGGGGTGGATCATCTCCACGCGGGGCGGCAGGCCCGGCCAGGCGGCCAGCTCGGGATCGAGCTGCGGGCGGGCGTCGGTGATGCGGTAGATGTGAAACTCCACCTCGAGCCCGGTCTTCAGGCCGTAGCCTGCCTCGGCCAGCCGCCCGAGTGCGGTCTGCAGCATGCGGCGCGCGTCCAGCGGCACGGGCGTGCCGTCGGCAAACCAGGGCTGACAGCGCAGCCAGCCGGTGCGCTCCAGCCAGGGCAGCACGGTGAAGCTGGCCGGGTCGGGCATGAGCATGAGGTTGGAGGCGCCCGCGAAGCCGGGCAGGTCGGCGGCACCACCGGGCTCGAACACTTTCCAGGCCGTGCGGTCGGCGGTGTCCTTGAGCATCAGCGTGCCCACCATGCCCACGCCGTCGCGCAGGGCGCGCACCGCCGCTGCGGCCGTGAGCGTCTTGCCGCGCAGCATGCCGTGGGCGTCGCACCAGCCAAAGCGCACCAGCTCCAGGCCGCTGGCCTCGATGAGCGCGGCCACGCGCTGGCACTCGGCGTCGCGCTCGGGCGATTGCAGGCCGCAACGTTGGGCGAATGAGGTCATTTCGCCCCCGCCGTTTCCTCGGCCGAGGCCTTGTGGTGCCAGGGTGCGCCCTCGCGCTTGTCGCGCACAGCGTCCTGCCACCAGTTCTCCCAATCTTTTGCGGGCGCGATGCCGTCGACCGTGTCCGGCCCGGCAATTTGGCCGTGCAGGGCGGGGTCGGCCACGCCGGGGGCGGTGCCGCCTTGCTCCACCGAGTCGATGGCTTGCAGCAGCAGGCGGCGGTGGGCCATCACCACCTTGTCGGTGGTGCCGAGGTGCTCGCGTGTGCGGTCCTGGATGGGGCCCATGCTTTCGCAGGCCCACTGGTCGTGCACGTTGATGTCGTCCTCGCCCATGCCGAGGTAGGTGCGGTTCTGTTGTTCTTCGGCGTTGAAGCCCCAGTTGTTGTGGCGGCCCGACTTCGGGATGTAGTCGGGCAGGGTGACGGCCTGCAGGCGCGGCGTGCGCATGGCTTCCTTGTCAACCGGGCCAGTGAAGCTGGTGAAGAAGGCGTACCAGTAGTTGTGTGTGTCGTCCACGGGCACGTGCATCTGCGTGATCGTCATGGTCTCCGACAGCGGAATGACGAAGGTCTGCGGGAACACCGCGTTGGTCACGCGCACGTGGGTGAGTTCGTCGGTCATGGGGCGCAGCGCGGTGAGCTGGAAGCCGTAGGGCTTGGCCTCGAAGCTGATCTCGGGCTGGCCGAATTCGCGCATCACGCGCGTCATGGGCCAGCGCTCGCCGCCCACGTCGCCTGCGCTGGCGCCGCGGAACTGTTTGCCGTAGCTGTCTTCGAGCGATCCATCGTTGAAAAAGCGGTGCAGGTACGACGCGTGCGCGGGGTCGATGCCCACTTCCAGCGACTGCAGCCAGTTGCAATGCCACAGGCCCTTGAAGGCGAAGGTGTGGGTGTCTGGCGCCTTGAAGCAGTCGAGTTCGGGGAAGGGCGGCGGCGTCTGGTCTTCGGGGCCAAACCACCCAAACAGCACGCCACTGCGCTGCACGAGCGGGTAGCTGCGCTGCTGGATGCGGCTGCACATCTTGCTGCCGGCAGGTTCCGCGGGGGTTTCGATGCACTGGCCGGTGGTGTCGAACTTCCAGCCGTGAAACGGGCACCGCAGGCCGTCGCCTTCATTGCGGCCGAAGGCGAGGTCGGCACCCCGGTGCGGGCAATCGCGGTCGAGCAGGCCGAATTCGCCCTGGGCATTGCGGAACAGCACGAAGTTCTGCCCCAGCACGCGCACCGCCTTGACAGGGCGCACCGCCATCTCGGGGACCAGCGCGGGGTTGAATTCATCGAGCAAGGCCACCGGCTGCCAGTAGCGGCGCAGCAACTCGCCGCCGGGCGTGCCCGGCCCGACCTGGGTGATGCGTTGATTGAGTTCGGCTTTCATGGACATCTCCGGCAGAAAAAGGGGTGGGTGGTGGGTGTGTGGCGAAATGGTATACCGTTTTTCAATTTCCGTGTACAGTTTGCGCCATGAGCTTGCAAGACACCGTTTTGATGCAACTGCGCGACCTGATCCTCAGCGGTCAGTTCGAACCCGGCCAGCGCCTGGCCGAGCAACAGCTGGCCGAGCGCCTGGGCGCCTCGCGCACACCTGTGCGGGCCGCGCTGGTGACGCTGGAGCAGGAGGGGCTGGTCGAGGCGAACGAGACCGGCAAATACCTGGTGCGGCAGTTCACGGCGCAGGAAGTGATCGACGCCATCTCGGTGCGTGGGCATCTGGAAGGCATGGCCGCACGGCTGGTGGCCGAGCATGGTGTGTCGCGCCAGCTGCAGGGTCAGTTGCAGACCGTGCTGGACGAGGGCGACCGCCTGCTGGCCGACAACCCGCTGACCATCGAGAGCTATGCCGCGTACTCGGTGATGAACGACCGATTTCACGCGCTCATCCTGGACGCCTGCGGCAACCGCGCGTTGCAGCGCGCCGTGGCGCTCAACGACAAGCTGCCCTTTGCGCCCGCCTCGGCCATGCTGCCGATGCAAGGCACGCTGGCCATGGACCGCGACTGGATGCTCTATGCACACCGCCAACACCACATGCTGTTTGATGCGCTGCGCCGGGGTGAAAGCGCGCGGGCCCAGTCGCTGGCGATGGAGCACACCGAGGTGGCGCAGATGAACATGCGCATGGCGCTGGAGCGCAGGGCCGAGTCCGAGCAGGTGCTGCCGGGCATTCGCCTCGTGGTGGGCTGAAGGCCGTCACCACAACCGGGCAGTCCGTGCCCGTGGTGTGTCAACGTCCCTGAGACGGTGGGGCTTTTGGTGGCGGTGGACCAGCCTGCGAAGGCGGCTGCGCACAATGGCCGGCCTGCATGCGCACACCGTGCATGCCCCTCCACCGTTTGATTGCCACGCCCCACATGACCCGACTGTTCGAACCCACCACCGCTGGCCAGCTGACCCTGTCCAACCGCGTCGTCATGGCGCCCCTCACGCGCAACCGCGCGCCGGGCGCCGTGCCTACGCCGCTCATGGCCACCTATTACGAGCAGCGCGCCACGGCCGGCCTGCTCATCACCGAAGCCACCGCCATCAGCCACCAGGGCCAGGGTTATGCGGACGTGCCCGGGCTCTACGCGCCCGAGCAGATCGACGGCTGGAAACGCGTGACCGCAGCCGTGCACGCCGCGGGCGGCAAGATCGTCACCCAGCTCTGGCATGTGGGCCGCGTGTCGCACACCGAGCTGCAGCCCGGCGGCGGTGCCCCCGTGGCGCCATCGGCCATTGCGGCCAAGACCAAGACCGTGCTCATCAAGGACGGCGTACCCACCTTCGTCGACACCTCGGTGCCGCGTGCACTTGAGCTCGCCGAGCTGCCCGGCATCGTCGAGGACTACCGCAAGGCGGCGCTGGCCGCCATCGAAGCGGGCTTTGACGGCGTGGAGATTCATGCCGCCAACGGCTACCTGATCGATCAGTTCCTGAAGACCGGCAGCAACCAGCGCACCGACGCCTACGGCGGCAGCATCGAGAACCGCTCGCGCCTGCTGCTCGAGGTGGTCAAGGCGGTGACGGATGCCATCGGCGCCGGCCGCACCGGCATCCGCCTCTCGCCGGTGACGCCGGCCAACGACGTGGTGGACGCCGACCCGCAACCCTTGTTTGCGCATGTGATGCGCGAACTGGCGGGCTTCGATCTGGCCTACGTGCATTTCATTGAAGGCGCCACCGGCGGCCCACGCGAGCTGGCCGACCGACCATTCGACTACGCCGCCTTGCGCAGCGCGTACCGCGTGGCCGGCGGCAAGGCCGCGTGGATGGTCAACAACGGCTACGACCTGCCGCTGGCGCAGCAGGCTGTGGAAGACGGCGCCGATCTGGTCGCTTTCGGCAAGACCTACATCGCCAACCCGGATCTCGTCGCCCGCCTCAAACAGGGCGGCCCCTTCAACGAGCCGGACAAGACCACGTTCTACGGTGGTGGTGCGAAGGGTTACACCGACTACCCGACGCTGTAAGCCGGAAAGGCAACGGGGCCCGGGCCGGCGGGTTTATCCTTGGGCGCATGAAGCTCTACAACTACTTCCGCTCCTCGGCCTCGTTTCGCGTGCGCATTGCGCTGGCGCTCAAAGGCATCGCCTACGACTACATCCCCGTGCACATCGCGCGCGGCGACCATAAGCTGCCCGCTTTCACCGACAAGGCGGTGGAAGGCCTGGTGCCGTTGCTCGAGCTCGACGACGGCACGCGGCTGACGCAGTCGATGGCGATCATCGAATACCTCGATGAGCTGCAGCCTGCGCCAGCGCTCCTGCCCGCCGACGCGCTGGGTCGTGCCCGCGTGCGCGCGCTCTCGCAGATCGTGGCCTGCGAAATCCACCCGATCAACAACCTGCGCGTGCTCAAGTACCTCACCAAGGAACTCAAGGTGGAAGAGGAGCCCAAGAACGTCTGGTACCGCCACTGGGTGCGTGCGGGGCTGGAGTCGTTCGAGCGCCAGCTGGAGCAGCAGCCCGCGTCGACCTACTGCTTTGGCGACACCCCCACCATGGCCGACTGCTGCCTGGTGCCACAAATCTTCAACGGCCAGCGCTTCAAGACCGATTTCAGTGGCCTGACGCGCACCATGGCCGCCTTTGAGGCCTGCATGGCCCATCCCGCGTTTCAGCAGGCCCAACCCTCCGCTTGCCCCGACGCCGAAGCCTGATGCTGCAGGCGGCCGACGGCATCACCCCCGACTGGCCTGCGCCGCCGGGCGTGCGGGCGCTGTTCACCACGCGCTCCGGTGGCGTGTCGGTGCCGCCCTTCGACAGCTTCAACCTGGGCGACCATGTGCGCGACGAGCCACTGGCCGTGGCGGCCAACCGCGAGCGGCTGGCTGCGTTCACGGCACCGGCGCGGCCCGTGTTTCTGCAGCAGGTGCACGGCACGCAGGTGGTGCGCCTGCAGCCGGACACGGCCAATGGCACCGTGGCCGATGGCTGCGTCGTGCAAGGGGCGGGCGTGGTCGCCACCATCATGGTGGCGGACTGCCTGCCCGTGCTGCTGGCGCACGCGTCCGGCACGGCGGTGGCGGCCTCGCACGCCGGCTGGCGTGGCCTGGCCCACGGTGTGATCGAAGCGACGGTGCAGGCGCTGCGCGAGGCGGCGGGCGAGGGTGAGGTGATGGCCTGGCTGGGCCCCTGCATCGGGCCTCAGGCCTTCGAGGTCGGGGCCGAGGTGTGCGAGGCGTTCATGGGTGCTGATGCCGGGGCCGCAGCGCACTTCTGGCCCGGGAGCGAGGACAAGTTTCTCGCCGATCTGCCTGCGCTCGCGCGCCGCAGGCTGGCCGCCGCCGGGGTGACCGATGTGCACGGCAACGACGGCCGTGCCGACTGGTGCACCGTCAGCCAGGCCTCACGGTTCTTTTCGCACCGGCGAGACGCCGGGCGCCTGGGCAGCACCGGCCGCATGGCCGCCTGCATCTGGATCGGCTGAGGCCGCGGCTTGCTGCTGTGCCTGCAGTTCGGCGGCTTCGCGGGCCTTGATGGCCTTGCGTCTTTGGGGCGTGAGCATCAGGTAAACCACCAGTGCGACTGGCAGCAAACCGTACAGAAAAAAGGTCACAATGGCTCCCAGCACAGAGCCTGTGGTGTTGGTGGCTTCGGCCACCGACATCATGAGCACCACGTACATCCAACCGATCACCACCAGATACACATCATTCCTTGCAGCCCGGACCACCGTGTCAGCCTGCGGGATGCTGGCACGAAAACCCTGGGGAAGATCCGGAATCTCTCCCTCGGGCTGCCCATGATAAGTCGCAGGCAACATCCCAGGAGACCAGCATGACATCGGGCAAAAACCCACCCACAGACTGGCTGGAAACCGCACAGCAGTTCCAGCAAAACCTCGTCCAGCAGTGGACCCAGATGGCCCAGACTTTCCCTGGCGCTGCAGCCGCCGCCCAGCCAGGCGCCAGCGACCCTTTCGCCGCCTTCAAGGCGTTCATGCCACAGGCCGGGGCGGCCAATCCATTCGGCATGGCCATGCCCTCGGTGGGTGCGGCTTTCCCCGGCATGCCGCCCATGGGTGACATGTTCAACCAGGGCCACAACGGCCAGCCGGTGAGCTTCGACCCCGCGCAGCTGCTGGAGATCCAGAACAACTACCTCAAGGAACTCACCGGGCTGTGGAACCAGGGGCCCAACGTGAAGCCCGCCGGTGACCGGCGTTTTGCCTCGGACGCCTGGGCCAGCAACCCGATGGCGGCCTTTGCAGCGGCGGCCTACCTGCTCAATGCGCGCACCCTGATGGCGCTCGCCGACGCCGTTCAAGGCGACGCCAAGACCCGCACGCGCGTGCGCTTTGCCGTGCAGCAGTGGATCGACGCGAGCGCGCCGAGCAACTTCCTGGCCTTCAACGCCGAGGCCCAGAAAAAAGCCATCGAAACCCAGGGCGAGAGCATCGCCAAAGGCATGGCCAACCTGCTGCACGACATGAAGCAGGGTCATGTGTCGATGACGGACGAAAGCGTGTTCGAGGTCGGCAAGAACGTGGCCACCACCGAAGGCGCCGTGGTGTTCGAGAACGAGCTGTTCCAGCTGATCGAATACAAGCCCCTGACCGCGAAGGTGTACGAGCGCCCGTTTCTGCTGGTGCCACCCTGCATCAACAAGTTCTACATCCTGGATCTGCAGCCCGAGAACTCGTTGATCCGTTACTGCGTGGAGCAGGGCCACCGCACCTTCGTGGTGAGCTGGCGCAACCCCGATGAGTCGCTGGCCCAGGCCACCTGGGACCAGTACATCGAGGACGCGGTGATCCAGGCGATTGGCGTGACGCAAGACATTGCCGGCGCCGAGACCATCAACGCACTGGGCTTCTGCGTGGGCGGCACGATGCTCGGCACCGCGCTGGCGGTGCTGGCCGCGCGCGGTGAAGAGCCGGTGCACAGCGCCACCTTCCTCACCACGCTGCTGGATTTCACCGACACCGGCATCCTGGATGTGTTCATCGACGAGAACTTCGTGAAGTACCGCGAGGCGCAGTTCGCCCAGGGTGGCCTCATGCCCGGGCGCGATCTGGCCACCACCTTCAGTTTCCTGCGGCCCAACGACCTGGTGTGGAACTACGTGGTGGGCAACTACCTCAAGGGCGAGACGCCGCCGCCGTTTGACCTGCTGTACTGGAACTCCGACAGCACCAACCTGCCGGGTCCTTACTACGCGTGGTACCTGCGCCAGATGTACCTGGAGAACAACCTCGTCAAGCCGGGCAAGACCACGGTGTGTGGCGAGAAGATCGATTTCCGCAAGGTCAGGTTGCCGGTCTACATCTACGGCTCGCGTGAAGACCACATCGTGCCGATTGGTGGCGCATACGGCAGCACGCAGATATTCCCCGGCAAGAAGCGCTTTGTCATGGGCGCCTCCGGCCACATTGCCGGTGTGATCAACCCCGCGTCCAAGAACAAGCGCAGCCACTGGATCGGCCCGGCCGGCAAGTTTCCCGCCGACGTGCAGGACTGGATCGCCAGCGCCACCGAGCACCCGGGCAGCTGGTGGACCGACTGGTCTGCCTGGCTCAAGCCTCTGGCTGGCAAGCAAATTGCAGCGCCCAAAACCTTTGGCAAGGGCAAGACTTACGCGGTCATCGAGCCCGCGCCTGGTCGCTATGTGAAAGCCAGAGCCTGACCACCGATTGAAAGATTACCGTTCGGGCTGAGCCTGTCGAAGCCCTCGCCAGCACCGCTGGAGGCCCGTCGACAGGCTCAGGGCGAACGGGCGTGTTTGTAAACCTAAACCAACCAGGAAGAACCATGGAAGACATCGTCATCGTCGCAGCCGCCCGCACCGCCGTCGGCAAGTTTGGCGGCTCGCTCGCCAAGACGCCCGCCACCGAGCTGGGCAGCATCGTCATCAAGGAGCTGCTTGCCCGCAGCGGCCTGCCGGTGGACGCCATCGGCGAAGTGATCATGGGCCAGGTGCTGGCCGCGGGCGTGGGCCAGAACCCGGCGCGCCAGGCCATGATGAAGGCAGGGCTGGCCAAGGAAACGCCTGCGCTCACCATCAACGCCGTGTGCGGCTCGGGCCTGAAGGCCGTGATGCTGGCGGCACAGGCGGTGGCCTGGGGCGACAGCGAGATCGTGATCGCCGGTGGCCAGGAGAACATGAGCGCTTCGCCGCACGTGCTCAACGGCAGCCGCGACGGCCAGCGCATGGGCGAGTGGAAGATGACCGACACCATGATCGTGGACGGCCTGTGGGACGTGTACAACCAATACCACATGGGCATCACGGCCGAGAACGTGGCCAAGGAACACGGCATCAGCCGCGACGCGCAGGACGCCCTCGCGCTGGGCAGCCAGCAAAAGGCGAGCGCTGCGCAGGACGCCGGCAAGTTCAAGGACGAGATCGTGGGCGTGAGCATTCCGCAGCGCAAGGGCGACCCGGTGGTGTTCGACACCGATGAATTCATCAACAAGAAGACCAGCGCCGAAGCACTCGCCGGCCTGCGCCCTGCGTTCGACAAGGCCGGCTCGGTGACCGCCGGCAACGCCTCGGGCATCAACGACGGCGCCGCCGGCGTGGTGGTGATGACCGCGAAGAAGGCCGCCTCGCTGGGCCTCAAGCCGCTGGCGCGCATTGCCGCCTTCGGCACCAGCGGCCTGGACCCGGCCACCATGGGCATGGGACCGGTGCCGGCCTCGAAGAAGGCCCTGGCCCGCGCAGGCTGGAAGGCCAGCGACGTGGACCTGTTCGAACTCAACGAAGCCTTTGCCGCCCAGGCGTGTGCCGTCAACAAGGCGCTGGACATCGACCCCGCACGCGTGAACGTCAACGGCGGTGCCATCGCCATTGGCCACCCCATCGGTGCGTCGGGTTGCCGCATCCTGGTGACGCTGCTGCACGAAATGCAGCGCCGCGACGCCAAGAAGGGTCTGGCCGCGTTGTGCATCGGCGGCGGCATGGGGGTTTCCCTCGCAGTCGAACGCTGAATTCACGGTTAAATGAAATTGGAGACCGCAGGGAAGGCCTTGCGGTCACAACACCGCCAAAAGGCACAAGGAGCACAAGAATGAGCAAAAAAGTCGCGTACGTCACAGGTGGCATGGGAGGCATCGGAACCGCCATCTGCCAGCGCCTGCACAAGGAAGGTTTCACGGTCATTGCGGGCTGCGGCCCCACGCGCGACTTCAAGAAGTGGCTCGACGAGCAGGCGGCACTGGGCTACACGTTCCACGCTTCCGTGGGCAACGTGGGTGACTGGGACTCCACCGTCGAAGCCTTCACCAAGACCAAGGCCGAACACGGCACGATCGACGTGTTGGTGAACAACGCCGGTATCACGCGCGACCGTATGTTCCTGAAGATGTCGCGCGACGACTGGGATGCGGTGATCGAGACCAACCTCAACTCCATGTTCAACGTGACCAAGCAGGTCGTGGCCGACATGGTGGAAAAGGGCTGGGGCCGCATCATCAACATCAGCTCCGTCAACGGCGAAAAAGGGCAAGCGGGTCAGACGAACTACTCGGCGGCCAAGGCGGGCATGCACGGCTTCTCGATGGCGCTGGCGCAGGAGCTCGCCACCAAGGGCGTCACGGTCAACACCGTGAGCCCGGGCTACATCGGCACCGACATGGTCAAGGCCATTCGCCCCGACGTGCTCGAGAAGATCGTGGCCACCGTGCCGGTCAAGCGCCTGGGTGAGCCCAGCGAGATCGCGTCCATCATTGCCTGGCTCGCCAGCGAAGAGGGCGGCTACGCCACCGGGGCGGACTTCTCCGTCAACGGCGGCCTGCACATGGGGTAGGAGGGTCCCCCCCCCGCGCCGGGCTCGCGCTTGCGAGCCCGTCACCCCCCAGGGGGCGGCACTGCCGGCCGGCGCAGCCGGAACGGCGTTGCCCTTGAAGAAGAGCCTGCGCGGCCCCTGCATAAACCCGCTTCGGCGGGTTTTTCTTTTTCCCCTTGTGCCGGGGGTGCTGGTGTAAATTCGATCGCTCCCCTTCACCACCTTCCCAGGAGCCTTCGGCCCATGCCCCACAGTGTTTCGTTGATCAACACCATCGCTGCGGGCCTGGGTCTGGCGCTGATCCTGGGGTTCCTGGCGGCCAAGGTGCGCCTGCCGGCCTTGGTGGGCTACCTGGTGGCGGGTGTGATCATCGGACCCTTCACGCCCGGCTTCGTGGCAGACGTGGGCATCGCCGCCCAGCTCGCCGAGATCGGCGTGATGCTGCTCATGTTTGGCGTGGGCCTGCATTTCTCGCTCGACGACCTGCTCTCCGTGCGCAAGATCGCGCTGCCCGGCGCCGTGGTGCAAATGGCCGTGGCCACGCTCATGGGCGTGGGCATGGCGATGTGGTGGTGGGACTGGAGCTTTGGCGCGTCGCTGGTGTTTGGCGTTTGCCTGTCGGTGGCCAGCACCGTGGTGCTGCTGCGCGCGCTCGAGAGCATGGGCATTCTGGACTCGTTCACCGGCCGCATTGCGGTGGGCTGGCTGGTGGTGGAAGACCTGGCCATGGTGCTGGTCCTCGTGCTGCTGCCGCCGCTGGCCGGCTTTCTCGGCGGCACAGGGTCCGATGGCGATCTGGATTCCATCTGGCGCACGCTCGGTTTCACGCTGCTGCAGGTGGGTGGGTTCGTGGCGCTGATGCTGGTGGTCGGGCGCCGGCTCTTCCCCTGGCTGCTGTGGCAGGTGACGCGCACCGGTTCGCGTGAGCTGTTCACGCTGTGCGTGGTGGCTGCGGCCGTCAGCATTGCGTTTGCATCGGCCGCGCTGTTTGGCGTGTCGTTTGCACTGGGCGCGTTTTTCGCCGGCATGGTGCTGCGCGAATCCGAGTTCAGTCACCGTGCGGCCGAGGAATCGCTGCCGCTGCGCGACGCCTTCGCCGTGCTGTTCTTCGTGTCGGTGGGCATGCTGTTCAACCCGGCTGTGCTCATCGAGCGGCCGCTGCAGGTGCTGGGCGTGGTCCTGATCATCATCGTGGGCAAGTCGGTCGCCGCAGCGGCGCTGGTGGTCGCCATGCGGTACCCGCTCAACACCGCGCTCACCGTCTCGGCCAGCCTGGCGCAAATCGGCGAGTTCTCCTTCATCCTGGTGGGCCTGGGCGCTTCGCTCGGTCTGCTGCCGCCGGAGGGCCAGAGCCTGGTACTCGCTGGCGCGCTCATCTCCATTGCCGCCAACCCGCTGGTCTTCAAGGCCATCAACCCGTTGCAGGAATGGCTGCGCAAGAACTCCGCCTTTGCGCGCCAGCTGGAGCAGCGCGACGATCCACTCGCCGAGCTGCCCATGACCACGCACGAGAAGTTTTTGTCGCGCCAGGTGGTGCTGGTGGGCTATGGGCGGGTAGGGCGGCGCATTGCGGCGGCCCTGGACGAGCAACACCTGCCCTATGTGGTGGCCGAAGAGAACCGCGACATCGTGGAGCGCCTGCGCGAGCGGGGGGTGGCCGCCGTGTTCGGCGACGCGGCCGACCCGGCGGTGCTGATCCAGGCCCACATTGCCCGCGCGGGCATGCTCGTCATTGCCACACCCGACACCCTCAACGTGCGCCAGATGATCGCCATCGCCCGAGAACTCAATCCCGACATCCAGATCGTGGTGCGCACCCACAGCGAAGAAGAAGCCAGCCTTCTGGAGCGGGAAATCGAAGGCAAGGTGTTCCTCGGCGAAGAAGAGCTGGCGCAGTCCATGACGCGGTACGTGCTGGAGCAATCACAAGGCGCCCCGGCGGGCGCCCGGGCCGCGGCCTGAGTCCTCAACGCGTGCTCGCGCTCGCGTCGGTGGCCTGGGCCGCCGATGACCCGCTTATTGCGGCACTAGCCCGGCGGCCTTGACCAACTCCGCATGCAGCCGGCTCTCTTCCGAGATGGTCTTGGCGAACTGTTCGGGCGTGGTGGGCGCCACGTCCATGCCGGCGTCGCGCAGCTGGACCTTGACTTCTTCGCTGGCCAGGATCGCGTGGATCTGGCGGTTCAACTGGTCCACCAGCGGACGTGGCGTGCGGGCCGGGGCCAGCATGCCGATCCAGGTCTGGAACACCATGTTGTCGATGCCGGATTCGCGCATGGTCGGCACATCGGGGATCAGCGCGGAGCGCTGCTCGCTCATGACGGCCAGGGCCGTCAGCTTGCCCGCCTTGACGTGTGGCAACGCCTCGGGCAGCGGCGCGAACAGGATGTCCACGTTGCCGCCGAGCAAGTCGTTGATGGCCAGCGCGCCGCCCTTGTAGGGGATGTGCGTCATGCGCACCTTCGTGCGGGTCTCGAACATGAGCGCCGCCAGGTGCTGGGGGCTGCCGTCGCCGGACGACGCGTAGTTCACGGCTTCCGGTTTGGTTCGGGCAGCGGCCAGCACCGCACCGGCGGTGGGAAACTTCTGCCGGTCCCTGACCACCAGCACCATCGACTGGTTCGCCAGCTTGGTGATGGGCGCGAAATCCGCCTCGGGGTCGTAGGGCATCTCTTTGAAGATGTGCTTGTTGGTCGTCAGGAACGAGGCCGGCGAGGCCATCAAGGTGTAGCCATCGGGTGCGGCCTTGGCCACCACGGGCAGCCCGATGCGGCCCGACGCGCCCGCCCGGTTGTCGACCACAAAAGGCTGGCCGTTCATGGCCGCCAGCTTCTGCCCGACCAGGCGCGCGATCATGTCCACGCCGCCGCCCGCAGGCAGGGCCACCATGAGCTTGACGGGCTTGTCCGGGTAGGCACCCTGGGCGAGGGTCGGCCCTGCGGCCGCCAGAAGGCCCAGCGTGCAGGCGATAAGGGAAAGTCGGCGGGTCGTGTTCATGGGGAGGCTCCGTGTCAGGCGGGGGTGGGGGTGGCGGTGTCGATGGAGGAGGGATTCACGCGCTGCTCGAGCCGCAGGCGCGTGATGGCGGTGATCTCGTCGAGTGCGGCGGCGAGTTCGGTCGCGCGGTCGTGCTGCAGCCGCTGTTCGAACGCGCGCAGCGCGGATGCACGCGTGTGGCGGCGGATGCACAGGATGAACGGGAAGCCGAAGCGCGTGCGATAGGCCAGGTTGAGCGCGTCCCAGCGCTGTGCCGTGTCGGCGTCGAGGCTGGCGAGGTCCAGGCTGCCCTGCTCGGCAATGGAGTCGTCGGTCATCGAGCCCCGGCGGGCATCGGCGCCGGCCAGTTCCGGGTGGCCGGCATAGAAGGCGACGCGGTCTGCTTCGTCCAGCGCGGCCACCACGTTCACCATGGCGCCGTGCAACTCGGCCACGCTGGCGAATGGGCGCTGCGCCAACACGCGCTCGGGCACCCAGGGGGCGTGTTCCCAGATGCTGGCCAGCGCCTCAATGAAGGCGTCCGACGGGCAGGTGTTCAGGTTTTGCAGGGTCAGCGGGTAGGTCATGGGCCGCATCGTAGGCACGCCTTGCGTTGCCGTCCATCACAGAAAAAGATACGTTGCATGCGCAAAATCAGTACGATCAGCCACTTTCGACAGGAACACCGCCATGCCCCATTCGCTCGTGCCAGCCAGCCTGCGCTATGCCGACCAGGTCGCGCGTTCCGGCTCCATCCAGAAAGCCGCACGCGAGCTGCACGTGGCCGCGTCGGCGATCAACCGCCAGATCCTGCAGCTGGAAGACGAGCTCGGGGTGCCGCTGTTCGAGCGGCTGCCGCGTGGCATGCGGCCGACGGCCTCGGGGGAGGCGGTCATCACCATGCTGCGGCGCTGGGGACAGGACGAGCGCCGCCTGGTGGCCGAGGTCCGGCGCATCCAGGGCGTACGGCAGGGCCACGTGTCGTTGGTGGCCATGGACAGCCACTCCACGAGCGTGCTGCCGCGACTGGTCGCGCAGCTGAGTGCGCAGCATCCGCTGATCAGCCTGTCCATTGACCTGGCCACGCCCGACGACGCCGAGGTGGCACTCATGGGGGGCAAGGCCGACCTGGGCGCCATCTTCAACCTGGCGCCGCGCCGCGACCTGATGGTGTTGTGGAAAAGCGAGCTGCCGCTGGGCTGCGTGGTGGCGCCCGGACATCCGCTGGCGCAGAGCGCTAGCGTGAGCTTTCAGGAGGCGACGGTGCATCCGGTGGCGCTGCAGAGCCGGGCACTGACGATCCGCCGCTACCTGGAGGCGCAGTACAGCTGGCTGTTTCAGGCGCCGCGCCGCTTTGTGGAAAGCAATTCGCTGCAGCTGGTCAAGCAGCTCGCCATGGCGGGGCAGCACGTGGTGTTCACCTCCGAGCTCGATGCCGCAGCGGAGCTGATCGATGGCCGGCTGGTGTTCGTGCCCATCCGCGACCGTGGCGCCGAGCCGCAGGGCATCAGCGTGGCGGTGGACGCAGCACGGCCGCCCGGGTCGGTGGTGAAACTGGTGGCCGAACAGCTGGTGGTGGCGCTGCAGGAGGTGCTGGCCGCGGCGCGGGCCGCCAAGGGGTGAGTGGCCCGCCGCGGCCAGAGCAACCTTGGCCAGCGTCTGCCTTGGCTTTTGATCGTGCGCCGACGACCCTGGATTCCGGGAAAATAGCGCCCCGCTTCGCACGCGGCAGCCAAGCACACAAGGAATGCATGCAAACAGAAGACACCCGGGCTTTCGTGGCCGAACACTCACCCTGGCGGTTAAGCGTCGCGCCGATGATGGACTGGACGGACCGGCACTGCCGTTACCTGCACCGTTTGCTGTCGAAGCACACCTTGCTCTACACCGAGATGGTGACCACCGGCGCGCTCATGCATGGCAGCGTGCAGCGCCACCTGCGCTTCAATGCCGAAGAACACCCCGTGGCCTTGCAGCTTGGCGGCAGCGAGCCGGCCGATCTGGCGAATGCCGCACGGCTGGGCGAGCAGTGGGGTTACGACGAGATCAACCTGAACTGCGGCTGCCCCAGCGACCGGGTACAGCGCGGTGCGTTTGGCGCCTGCCTCATGGCCGAGCCGCAGACCGTGGCCGATGGTGTCAAGGCCATGCGCGACGCGGTGTCGATCCCCGTCACGGTGAAGCACCGCATTGGCATTGACCGGATCGAAAGCTACGACTTCGTGCGCGATTTCGTGGGCACGGTGAGCGAGGCCGGGTGCGAGGTGTTCCTGGTGCACGCGCGCAACGCCTGGCTCGACGGCCTGAGCCCGAAGGAAAACCGCGAGATTCCGCCGCTGCGCTACGGGCTGGCTCACCGCCTCAAGCGCGACTTCCCGCAGCTCACCATCGGGGTCAACGGGGGCATCACCACCAACGCACAGATCGCCGAGCACCTGCAGCAGGTGGACGGTGTGATGGTGGGCCGCGAGGCGTACCACAACCCCTGGCTGCTCACCAGCTGGGACGAAGCCTTCTTTGGCGCGGCACCCAGCACCCTCACGCGGGAAGCCGTGGAGGCGCAGATGGTCGACTACATGGAGCGTGCGCACCAGGAAGACGGATGCCCCTGGTACGCGATTGCGCGCCACATGCTGGGCCTGCGCCACGGCCTGCGCGGGGCGCGCCGCTGGCGCCAGATCTGGAGCGACCACCGCCTCAAACCCTTGCCACCCCGCGAGGTCTGGGCCATGGCGCAAGCCCACGTGGGCCTGGAGCAAGACGTGGAAACGCTCGGCGCCTGAGGGCGCGCGGTGAGCGAGGTGCGTGCGACAGCGCACCGACCTGAAGTGACGGGCGAGCTAACTTGGCGATCTTTCTTCAGGAGCCCCCCATGAGTCTTTCCAGCCGCCGCGTCTTCATCGTTCGCCTGGCTTCCGCTTCTGCCGCCATGGCCGCTGGCGGCGTGCTGTCGGCCTGTGGTGGGGGCGGCGACGGGGGCGATGGAGGCAGCAGCCCGCCCGCCACGCCCGTGCGCTTTGACTACGGCGTGGCCAGCGGCGACCCGCTGGCCGACCGCGTGGTGCTCTGGACGCACGCCACGGGTGGGGCCGATCCGGCTGTGGTGGCGCTCTCGTGGGAAGTCGCGCTGGACGCGGCCTTCGCCCAAGTGGTCTCCAGCGGGCAGGCGCAGGCGGCCGCAGACGCGGGCTTCACCGCCAAGGTGGATGCCACGGGTCTGGCGCCCGGTCAGACATACTTTTTCCGGTTTCGCGCCGGCAGCGACGTGTCGCCCGTGGGCCGCACCCGCACGCTGCCCACGCTGGGCGCGGCCAGCGTGAAGCTGGCGGTGTTCAGCTGCGCCAACTTCCCCGCGGGGTATTTCCACGCCTACAGCGCGGCGCTGCCGGCGGGCGCCGAATACGCCGTGCACCTGGGCGACTACATCTACGAGTACGAAGCCACCGGCTACGCATCAGAAGACGCGGTGGCGCTGGGCCGCGTGTCTCTGCCGGCCACCGAGTGCCTGACGCTGGCCGACTACCGCCAGCGCTACGCCCAGTACCGCAGCGACCCCGACCTCAAGCAGCTGCACGCGAACCTGCCCATGATCGCGATCTGGGACGACCATGAAATTGCCGACAACGCCAACGCCACGGGCGCGCTCAACCACACCGAAGGCGTGGAAGGCACCTACAGCGCCCGCGCCGCAGCGGCCGCGCAGGCGTACCACGAGTGGCTGCCCATCCGCACGCCCGACATGAACAACCAGCGCCGGATCTACCGCAGCTTTGATTTCGGCAGCCTGCTGTCGCTGCACATGCTCGAGACCCGCCTGCTGGCGCGCGAACCCGAGGTGACGCTCGCCGCGCTCACCGACCCGGCCACGGCCACCAGCGCGCTCGCCACCTTGAACGCGCCCACACGCCAGATGCTGGGCACCGAACAGATGGGCTGGCTCACGCAGCAGATGACCGCCTCCAGCGCCACCTGGCAGGTGCTGGGCCAGCAGGTGCTGATGGCCCGCATGGCGTTCCCGGCCTCGGTGTTGCAGGCGCTCGTGCCCGCCACCGACCCCGCCGACGGCGCGCGTGCCGTCGCCGACTACTTGCTCGCCAGGGAGCTGGAAGCCAGCGCGCCCGAGCTGATGACGCCCGAGCAGCAAGCGCTGGTCGACCCGGTGCGCAACCCCCGGCTGGGCTACAACATGGACGCCTGGGACGGCTATCCCGCGGCCCGCGAAACCTTGCTGACGACGGCCTCGGGCCTGGGCAAGCGCCTGGTGTCACTGGCCGGCGACACGCATAACGCCTGGTACAGCGACCTGACCTTGGAGGACGGGACCAAAGTGGGCGAAGAGTTTGCGGCGCCGGCCGTGAGCTCACCGGGGCTGGAGGTGTTTCTCGATGCGCTGTCGCCGTCCACGGTGGCCGACATCTTCACCCGCGTGCTGGGCAGCCTGAAGTTCACCGACACCGAGCGCCGCGGCTTCTTGCTGATGACCTTCACCGCGCAGGCCGCCACCGGAGACTGGTACTTTGTGGACACCGTGAAGTCATCGACCCACACCGTGACGCTGGGCTACACGGCCACCTTCAGCGCCTGAAGGCGTTCACCCGCCGCCTTATGCGGCTGCTTCCAGGCCGTTCTGGAAGTGTTCGCGCATGCGCTGCACCGTGAGTGCGGCATTGCGCTGGGTGAGGGCGGCGACGATGGCGCGGTGTTCGGCCAGCGACTCTTCCAGGCGCCCGCTCTTGAGCAGCGAGTTGTGCCGGTTGAGCTTCATGACCTTGCGCAGGTCGGCCACCATCTGCTCGCGCCAGCGGTTGCGCGCGAGTTCGAGCACGCGCATGTGGAACTGCTCGTTGAGTGCGAAGAATCGGTCTCGCTCACCCACGGCCGCTTCGAGTTCGTGGTGCAGGGTCTGCAGGCTGGCGAGCTCGTCGTCGGTGGCGCGCTCGGCCACCACGCCGGCCGCGTCGGATTCGAGCAGCGCGAGCAGGTGGTACACGTCGGCCAGGTCTTTTTCCGACACTTCGGTCACGTAGGCACCGCGCCGCACCTTCATCGTCACCAGGCCCTCGGCGGCCAGCACCTTGAGCGCTTCGCGCAGGGGCGTGCGGCTGATGCCATATTCCTCTGCGATCTTGAGTTCGTCGATCCAGCTGCCTGGCTCCAGCTCGCGGCTGAAAATGCGCTGGCGCAGCAACTCGGCTACTTCTTCGTAGAGGGCGCGGGGCGAGAGCGACAAGGCGGACATGGGCAGGCGGGGAGCGGTCAGGGTCGTGGCAGGATGGGCGATTGTAAGCCGGGAGGAATATTTTGCATCAATAATTATGAATCATGTAAAATCCGCCCGGTTTTGATCCCGCCCCAACGAGTCGCCCGCCATGAGCCAGAAACAGCCCGAATTCGCCCCCGCCACCCTGGAAGCCTGGGCGCAGGCCGCCCGCAAGTCCGCGCCCGGCGGCGATGTGTCTGCCCTGGACTGGGTCACGCCCGACGGCATTCGCGTCAAGCCGCTGTACACCGCACAAGACACCGCGCACCTGCCGCACACCGATACCTTGCCCGGCTTCGAGCCCTTCATTCGCGGGCCGCAGGCCACCATGTACGCCGTGCGCCCGTGGACGATCCGGCAGTATGCTGGCTTCTCCACGGCCGAGGAAAGCAACGCCTTCTACCGCAAGGCGCTGGCCGCCGGCGGGCAGGGCGTGAGCGTGGCCTTTGACCTGGCCACGCACCGCGGCTACGACAGCGACCACCCGCGCGTCACGGGCGACGTGGGCAAGGCCGGCGTGGCCATCGACAGCGTGGAGGACATGAAGATCCTCTTCAACGAGATCCCGCTGGACAAGGTGAGCGTGTCCATGACCATGAACGGCGCGGTGCTGCCGGTGCTCGCGGGCTACGTGGTGGCGGCTGAAGAGCAGGGCGTGTCGCAAGACAAGCTCAGTGGAACGATCCAGAACGACATCCTCAAGGAGTTCATGGTTCGCAACACCTACATCTACCCGCCCGAGCCGAGCATGAAGATCATCGGCGACATCATCGAGTACACGGCCAAGCACATGCCGAAGTTCAACTCGATCAGCATCAGCGGCTACCACATGCAGGAGGCCGGCGCCAACCAGGCGCTGGAGCTCGCCTTCACCCTGGCCGACGGCAAGGAGTACGTGAAGACGGCGACCGCCAAGGGCATGGATGTGGACGACTTCGCCGGGCGCCTGAGCTTCTTCTGGGCGATCGGCATGAACTTCTACCTGGAGATCGCCAAGATGCGCGCGGCCCGCCTGCTGTGGACGCGCATCATGAAAGGCTTCAACGCCAAGAACCCCAAGAGCCTGATGCTGCGCACGCACTGCCAGACCTCGGGCTGGTCGCTCACCGAGCAGGACCCTTACAACAACGTCGTGCGCACCGCCATCGAAGCCATGGCTGCGGTGTTTGGTGGCACGCAGTCGCTGCACACGAATTCGTTCGACGAGGCCATTGCGCTGCCCACCGAGTTCTCGGCCCGCATCGCGCGCAACACGCAGCTGATCATTCAGGAAGAAACGCACATCACCAACGTGGTCGACCCCTGGGCCGGCAGCTACATGATGGAGAGCCTCACACAGGAGATGGCCGACAAGGCCTGGGCGATCATCGAAGAGGTCGAGGCCATGGGTGGGATGACCAAGGCCGTGGACAGCGGCTGGGCCAAGCTCAAGATCGAGGCCGCCGCCGCTGAAAAGCAGGCGCGCATCGACTCCGGCAAGGACGTGATCGTCGGCGTCAACAAATACAAGCTCAAGCAGGAAGACCCGATCGAGGCGCGCGACATCGACAACGTGGCTGTGCGCGACGGACAGATTGCCCGGTTGCAGCAGATCCGGGCCACGCGGGATGCCGCGAAAGTGGCCGCCGCGCTGCAAGCACTGACCGATGCCGCCGACAGCGGCGAGGGCAACCTGCTGGAACTGAGCATCCAGGCCATCCGCCTGCGCGCCACGGTGGGCGAGGTGAGCGATGCGCTGGAGAAAGTTTTTGGGCGCCACCGCGCCGATACGCAAAAGGTGACCGGTGTGTACGCAGCTGCCTACGATTCCGCCGAGGGCTGGGAAGCCCTCAAGACCGAGATCAATGCGTTTGCCGAAGCGCAGGGCCGCCGCCCGCGCGTGATGATCAGCAAGCTCGGCCAGGACGGCCATGACCGCGGCGCCAAGGTGGTGGCCACGGCCTTCGCCGACCTCGGTTTCGACGTCGACATGGGCCCGCTGTTCCAGACGCCCGAAGAGTGCGCGCGCCAGGCGATCGAGAACGACGTGCACGCGGTGGGCGTGAGCACACTGGCCGCGGGGCACAAGACGCTCGTGCCCGCCATCATTGCTGAGCTCAAGAAGCAGGGCGCCGACGACATCATCGTGTTCGTCGGCGGCGTGATCCCCCGCCAGGACTACGAGATGCTCTACGAGGCGGGTGTCAAGGGCATCTATGGCCCGGGCACGCCGATTCCTGCCAGCGCGAAGGACGTGCTGGAGCAGATCCGCAAATCCATCGGTTGAATCCCGGCCACTGATGCTGAACCCATCTCCTTTTGGGATGAGCTTTACTCCGTTCGGGCTGAGCTTTACTCCGTTCGGGCTGAGCTTGTCGAAGCCCTCACCCACACCATCCGAGTGAAACCCTTCCACGTCTACCTGCTCTTGTGTCGAGACGGCACTTACTACGTCGGCCACACCGACGAGCTGGACGCGCGTCTGTTGCAACACCAGACCAGCGAATCCGGTTACACGGCCACGCGCAAGCCGGTGGAGCTGGTCTGGCAGGGTGAATTCGAATCGCGCGAGGGGGCTTTGGCTTTCGAGCAACAGATCAAGGGTTGGTCGCGGGCGAAGAAGGAAGCGTTGATCGCCGGGGATTGGGAGCGGGTACAGGCTTTGGCGCGCTCGAAGCAGGGCGTGGAGGGGCTTCGACAGGCTCAGCCCGAACGGGGAGTGGCTCAGCTCGAGAGGGGAGTGGCTCAGCCCACCCCCCCCAACCCCGCTCGCCCTGAGCCTGTCGAAGGGCTCACCCGGGACATTGCCGCGGGCAACACCATGTCCCAACGCCGCGCCATCGCCAAAGCCATTACCCTGCTCGAATCCACCCGCGCCGACCACCGCGCGCAGGGCGACGAGCTGCTCACGGCCTTGTTGCCGCGCACGGGCCAGGCGTTCCGTCTGGGCATCAGCGGTGTGCCCGGCGTGGGCAAGAGCACGTTCATTGAAGCGCTGGGCCTGTACCTCATTGACCAAGGCCACCGCGTGGCGGTGCTCACCGTGGACCCGTCCAGCACCGTCTCGGGTGGCTCCATCCTGGGCGACAAGACGCGCATGGAAAAGCTCTCGGTGCACGAGCAGGCCTACATCCGCCCCAGCCCGTCGAGCGGCACGCTGGGAGGCGTGGCGGAGAAAACCCGCGAGGCGATGCTGGTGTGCGAAGCGGCGGGCTACGACATCGTGATCGTCGAGACGGTGGGCGTGGGCCAGAGCGAGACGGCGGTGAGCGGCATGACCGACATGTTTGTGCTCATGCAGCTGCCCAACGCTGGCGATGACCTGCAGGCGATCAAGAAAGGCGTGATGGAGCTGGCCGACCTGGTGGTGATCAACAAGGCCGACCTCGACCCCGACGCCGCGACGCGCGCGCGGGCGCAGATCACGTCGTCGCTGCGCCTGCTGGGCCTGCAAGGCCACCCCGAGCACGCGCACCACAACGACGCCATCTGGCACCCGCAGGTGATCCAGCTCAGCGCGCTGCTGGGCCGTGGCGTGGACGCGTTCTGGGCCGAGGTCTCGCGCTTTCGGACGCTGCAAACCGCCAATGGCCAGCTCGGCGCACGCCGGCAGCAACAAGCAAAAGCCTGGATGTGGGAACGCATCGACGCTGGCCTCAAACAACGCTTTCGCGCACACCCGCAGGTGCGCACCGCGCTGGACGACACCACCCAACGCGTGCTGGCCGGCACCTTGCCCGCCAGCACCGCAGCGCGCCAGCTGCTTTTTGTTTACGAATCAAACACCGTTCGGGCTGAGCCTGCCCTTCGACAAGCTCAGGACGATCGGAACATCCACCACCACCACGCAAGCCCTTCGACAGGCTCAGGGCGAACGGAGAACTGAGAGCACCCACATGCAAGACATCCTTCAACAACTCGAAGAAAAACGCGCCGCGGCCCGCCTGGGTGGCGGCGAGAAGCGCATTGCCGCGCAGCACGCCAAGGGCAAGCTGAGCGCGCGTGAGCGCCTGGAGGTGCTGCTGGACGAGGGCACCTTCGAAGAGTGGGACATGTTTGTGGAGCACCGCTGCACCGACTTCGGCATGCAGGACAACAAGATCCCCGGCGACGGCGTGGTCACCGGCTACGGAATGATCAACGGCCGGCTGGTGTTCGTCTTCAGCCAGGACTTCACCGTGTTTGGTGGAGCCCTCTCCGAAGCCCACGCCGAGAAGATCTGCAAGGTGATGGACCAGGCGATGAAGGTGGGTGCGCCGGTGATCGGCCTGAACGACTCGGGCGGCGCGCGCATCCAGGAAGGTGTGGCCTCCCTCGGCGGCTACGCCGACGTGTTCCAGCGCAACGTGATGGCCAGCGGCGTGGTGCCGCAGATCAGCATGATCATGGGGCCGTCTGCGGGCGGCGCGGTGTACTCGCCGGCCATGACGGACTTCATCTTCATGGTCAAGGACAGCAGCTACATGTTCGTGACCGGCCCCGAGGTGGTGAAGACGGTGACACACGAGGAAGTGACCGCCGAGGAGCTGGGCGGGGCGACCACGCACACCACCAAGAGCGGCGTGGCCGACCTCGCTTTTGAGAACGACGTGGAAGCGCTGCTCATGCTGCGCCGCCTCTACAACTACCTGCCGCTCAACAACCGCGAGAAGGCGCCGGTGCGGCCCAGCGGCGACCCCATCGACCGCATGGAGCTCAGCCTGGACACGCTGGTGCCCGAGAACCCGAACAAGCCCTACGACATGAAGGAGCTGATCGTCAAGACGGTGGACGACGGCGACTTCTTCGAGCTGCAGCCCGAGTACGCCAAGAACATCCTGATCGGCTTCGCGCGCATGGACGGCCAGACGGTGGGCATCGTGGCCAACCAGCCGCTGGTGCTGGCGGGTTGCCTGGACATCAAGAGCTCCATCAAGGCCGCGCGCTTCGTGCGCTTCTGCGATGCCTTCAACATCCCGGTGGTCACCTTCGTCGATGTGCCCGGCTTCATGCCCGGCACCAGCCAGGAGTACGGCGGCATCATCAAGCACGGCGCCAAGCTGCTCTATGCGTACGCCGAGTGCACGGTGCCCAAGATCACCGTGATCACGCGCAAGGCCTATGGCGGTGCCTACGACGTGATGAGCTCCAAGCACCTGCGCGGCGATGTGAACTTCGCCTGGCCCAACGCCGAGATCGCCGTGATGGGCGCCAAGGGCGCGGTCGAGATCATCTTCCGCGAAGAGAAGAAAGACCCGGCCAAGCTCGCGCAGCGCGAAGCCGAATACAAGGCCCGCTTTGCCAACCCCTTCGTGGCGGGCGCGCGCGGCTTCATCGACGACGTGATCCTGCCGCACGAGACGCGCAAGCGCATCTGCCGTTCGCTGGTGATGCTGAAAGACAAGAAGCTGGAAAACCCGTGGCGCAAGCACGGGAACATTCCGTTGTGAGTCTCCCCTCCCGTTCGCCCTGAGCCTGTCGAAGGGCTCTCACACAAGTTGACTGGTCAGCGCTGGGCTTCGACAGGCTCAGCCCGAACGGTTGGAAGAAGGAAGCAAAGATGTTCAAGAAGATACTGATTGCCAACCGCGGCGAGATCGCCTGCCGCGTGATCGCCACTGCCAAGAAAATGGGCATCGCCACCGTGGCGGTGTATTCCGAGGCCGACAAGGAAGCGCGCCACGTGCAGCTGGCCGACGAAGCCGTGCTGCTGGGCCCGGCGCCCTCGCGCGAGAGTTACCTGGTGGCCGACAAGATCATTGCCGCCGCCAAGCAGACCGGCGCCCAGGCCATCCACCCCGGCTACGGCTTCCTCTCGGAGAACGAAGCCTTCGCCAAGCGCGTGGAAGACGAAGGCATGGCCTTCATCGGGCCGCGCCATTTCAGCATTGCGGCCATGGGCGACAAGATCGCTTCCAAGAAGCTGGCCAACGAGGCGAAGGTCAACACCATTCCCGGCTGGAACGACGCGATCGAAAGCGCAGCACGCGCGGTGGAGATCGCGAAAGGCATTGGCTATCCCGTGATGATCAAGGCCAGCGCAGGTGGCGGCGGCAAGGGCCTGCGCGTGGCGTTCAACGACAAGGAGGCGCTGGAAGGCTTCACCGCCTGCCAGAACGAGGCGCGCAACAGCTTCGGCGACGACCGGATCTTCATCGAGAAATTTGTCGAGCAGCCGCGCCACATCGAGATCCAGGTGCTGGGCGATTCGCACGGCAACGTGATCTACCTCAACGAGCGCGAGTGCTCGATCCAGCGCCGCCACCAGAAGGTGATCGAAGAGGCGCCGTCGCCCTTCATCAGCGACGCCACGCGCAAGGCCATGGGCGAACAGGCCGTGGCCCTGGCCAAGGCGGTGAAGTACCAGAGCGCGGGCACGGTGGAGTTCGTGGTTGGCAAGGACCAGGACTTCTACTTTCTGGAAATGAACACGCGCCTGCAGGTGGAGCACCCGGTGACCGAATGCATCACCGGGCTCGATCTGGTGGAGCTCATGATCCGCGTGGCCGCCGGCGAGAAGCTGCCGCTCACGCAAGCCGATGTGAAGCGCGAAGGCTGGGCGATCGAGTGCCGCATCAACGCCGAGGACCCGTTCCGCAACTTCCTGCCCAGCACGGGCCGCCTGGTGCGCTTTGCACCGCCCGCGCAAAGCATGTACCAGGGCGACACCAACGCCTTGTACGGCGTGCGCGTGGACACGGGTGTGCAGGACGGCGGCGAGATCCCCATGTTCTACGACTCGATGATCGCCAAGCTCATCGTGCACGGCACCGACCGCCTGGATGCCATCGCCAAGATGCGCGAGGCGCTCAACGGTTTCATCATCCGCGGCATCAGCAGCAACATTCCCTTCCAGGCCGCGCTGCTCGCGCACCCGAAGTTTGTGGCGGGTGACTTCAACACCGGCTTCATTGCCGAGCACTACGGCCAGGGCTTTCGCGCCGAAGACGTGCCGCATGCCGACCCGGACTTCCTCGTGGCGCTCGCGGCTTTCGTGCGGCGCAAGTCGCGCGAGCGCGCCGCAGGCCTGTCGGGGCAGCTGCCCGGCTACGGCGTGAAGGTGGGCCACGACTACTCCGTGATCGTGCTGGGCAGCACGGGCGAGCACCGCTACAAGGCGGTGCATGTGGACGAGGTGGTGGGCCAGATCGGCTCGGCTGTGGTCACGGTCGACGCTCAGCGCTATGCCATCTCCAGCCCGTCGCGCCTCAACGACATCAGCATCGCCGGCACCTGCAACGGCCAGCCGTTCACGGCGCAGATCGAGCGCGGCACCCCGCGCAATCCGCTGGCCCTGGTGGTCCAGCACAACGGCACGCGCATCGAGACCATGGTGGTGTCGCCGCGCATGGCCGAGCTGCATGCGCTCATGCCGTTCAAGGCGCCGGCCGACATGAGCAAATACGTGCTCTCGCCCATGCCCGGCCTGCTGGTGGAAGTGGCCGTGCAACCTGGCCAGAAGGTGCAGGCCGGCGAGCGCGTGGCCGTGATCGAGGCCATGAAGATGGAGAACGTGCTGTTCGCCGCCGCCGATGGCGTGGTGTCCAAGGTGCTCGCCAACAAGGGCGAATCGCTGGTGGTGGATCAGCCCATTGTCGAGTTCGGTTGAGATGAGCGCCGGCGCGCTGGTTTCCTTGATGTCAGGTGGGTGCCGGATCCGGTGCCCGGGTTCATTCCACGGAGTTCATTGATCCATGCTTTCTTCACCCCGTCCCTTCAAAGTGCTCGGCATCCAGCAGATCGCCATTGGCGGACCCGACAAGCTGCGCCTGCAGAAGCTCTGGGTCGACATGCTGGGTCTGGAGGTCACCGGCACGTTTCGCAGCGAACGCGAGAACGTCGATGAGGACATCTGCGCCATGGGCAGCGGCCCGTTCAAGGTCGAGGTCGACCTGATGCAACCTCTGGACCCAGAGAAAAAGCCCGCCGTGCACGCCACGCCGCTCAACCATGTGGGCCTGTGGATCGACGACCTGCCCGCCGCCGTGACCTGGCTGGGTGCGCAGGGCGTGCGCTTTGCGCCGGGCGGCATTCGCCGGGGCGCGGCCGGCTTCGACATCACATTTCTGCACCCCAAGGCCAACGAGGAGTTCCCGATTGCTGGCGAGGGCGTGCTGATCGAACTGGTGCAGGCGCCCGCCGAAGTGGTGGACGCGTTCGCCCGGCTGGCTGGCCAGCCCGCCTGACGCCGCACCCGCCGAACGCCGGAGCTGCCGGTCTTTTCCCGCGTTTTTCGGACCACTGCAGCCAGGGCTGCAAACGTAAGCTTGTGACATTCGAGGGCCATGCCGCATGCGGTGTGGCCCACCCCCTTTGTCGCAGGAGTTCGCCATGAACCCGGTCCCCGCTCAACCATCGAAAGACACCAGCAGCCCCGCCTTGTGGTCTGGGCGAGAGACGTCGGGTGCGTGGCCGGCGGAGCTGCTGGAACACTTCTGCCTGCGCATGTCATCGCAGGGCATGTGTGTGAGCCGGGCGCTGATGATCTGCGACCGCCGCTACGCCCTGGAGCAACTCTCGCACGCGCACAACATGGCCGACGACACCTTGCGGCTGATGGCGGTGCAACTGTTCCGCCATTTCGAGGCGCGCCAGTCCGGCATTGCCGGCATGCATTGACGACCGGGGGTTTCCCCGGCTCAAGGCGTTTGGTGCACAACCGATACAACGACATTCCCTTGTAGAGGAGCGGTACACCCATGTCCGGTTTTCACCCCTTGTCGCCCGGCCTGCGGCTGATGCGGCGCTTGCGCCTGCGCGGCAAGCTGTTGCTGCTCGCCTCGGCGGCCGTGTTGCCATTGCTGCTGGCGTGGTCGTTGCAAGGCCCGGACGGCCTGCATGGCGGTGCGCTGGCCGTTGCCGTGGTGGGCCTGGCGCTGCTGGCGTACCTCAAGGTGGCCTTCTATGCCAGTTTCACCGCCGATTTTCAGCAGGTGCTGGTGGCCATGGAGCAAACCGTGGCGGGCAACCTGCGCTCCACACTGCGCTTGAACGGCCAGGACGAGCTGGGGGACCTCTCGCGGCTGCTGGACCGCACCATCGGCAACCTCTCGGCCATGGTGGCCGAGGTGCGCAGCAACTCTGCGCTTGTGGCCCACGCGGGCAAAAGCCTGGCGGTGGGCAATCGCGACCTGGCCGACCGCACCGAACAGCAGGCGGCCAACCTGGAGCAGACCGCGGCCAGCGTGCAGCAGCTCTCCAGCGCCGTGCACCAGAACGCGCAGACGGCGGGCGAGTCCGACCAGCAAGCCGCCCAGCTGCGCGACGTGGCGGAATCCGGCGCGAATTTCATGGGGCGTGCGGTCGAGTCGGTGGAGGGCATCCAGAAGGGCGCCCAGCAGATGGACGAGATCGTCGGCGTGATCGACAGCATTGCGTTCCAGACCAACATCCTCGCGCTCAACGCGGCGGTCGAGGCCGCGCGTGCGGGCGAGCAAGGGCGGGGCTTCGCGGTGGTGGCGGCCGAGGTGCGCACGCTGGCGCAGCGGTCGTCGGCGTCGGCGAAGGAAATCCGCGAACTCATCGAGGCTTCTCGCACGCAGGTCGAAGCGGGTGTGTCGCAGATCCGCACCGCCGGAAAAAGCATCGGCCAGATCGTCTCGGGCGTGCGCGGGGTGGCCGCCAACATGTCGCTGATCTCGGCTTCCAGCGCGGAGCAAAGCACCGGGCTGAGCGAGATTTCGTCGGCCGTCACGCAACTCGACCAGATCACTCAGCGCAATGCGCAGATGGTGGAGCGCGCCGTCACGCAGTCCAACCAGCTGGAGCAGCGCGCAGCCAACCTGTCCCAGGCGGTCTCGTCGTTCATGCTGCAGCAAGGCACCGCTGAAGAGGCCATGCAGCTGGTGAGCCGTGCCCAGGCGATGCGACAACAGCGCGGGCGCGACGCTTTCGTCCACCTCCTCACCGACCCCGCTGCAGGCTTTCACGACCGCGACATGTACGTGTTTGCATTGGACGGCTCGGGCGTGTACCGCGCCTTCGGCGGCAAACCCGAGAAGGTGGGCAGCCGTGTGCAGGACATCGCCGGTGTGGATGGCCAGGCCTTGCTCCACGCCATCGTCGATCAAGCCGAGGCGGGTGAGGGTTGGGTCGAGTACGACATTGCCAACCCCGTCACCGGCGCCATCCAGGCAAAGATGTCCTACGTGGTGAAGGTCGACGATCTTTATGTGGGCTGCGGCGTGTACAAAACGGTGGCTCGCCAGGCCGCCTGAAGCACCTGCGGGCTCAACCCGCGGGGTGTTCGCGCCGGGCGCGTGACCGTGCCAGCGCCGCTTCGATCACGGCGCGCTTTTTGTCCAGCACGGCTTCGTCGGTGATCTTCGAATGCGCGGCCAGGTCGGCGAGTTTGGCGCGGGCCTTGGCTTCCATACGCTCTTCGTTGGCTTTCTGCTCGCGCACCAGGCGGGCCTGCCGCTCGGTGTAGCGCTCGCGGCCCTGCTGTGCCTGCGCCGGCGTCCAGGCCTGCCAGCCGGTGCGCTCGCCGCTGACGATGTCCAGCGAAATACAGTCCACCGGGCACACCGGCAAGCAGAGTTCGCAACCCGTGCAATACGGTTCGACCACGGTGTGCATGCGCTTGGCGATGCCGACGATTGCATCGGTGGGGCAGGCTCCGATGCACAGCGTGCAGCCGATGCACCAGTCCTCGTCGATCACGGCCACCGTGACCGGGCCTTCTATGCCGAAGTGGGTGTCCAGGGGCTGCACCGGCTGGCCGGTGATGGCCGCGAGCCGTTCAATGCCCTCGGCACCGCCGGGCGGGCACTGGTTGATGCCCGCCTCACCAGCAGCGATGGCCTGTGCGTAGCTGGCGCAGTCGGGGTAGCTGCAGCGCTTGCATTGCGTCTGCGGCAAGGCGGCATCTATGCGCCGGGCGAGGTCGTTCATGCCGACGAATATAGCGGCGCTGTGTCAGCGCCCGGGGGCGCGGTCTTCAGGCTTTGGCCGTGGTGGCTTTGCGGCTGGCCGTCTTGCGGGGTGCGGCGGGCGTTTTGGCGGCGGGCTTGCGGGCCGCGGCCTTGGGCGCCGGTGCAGCCGGTTTGCGGGCGGCCACGGGCCGCGCCGTGACGGCTTCGTCCGGCTGGTGCGCCAGGATGAAGGTCTTCACCACCGGGTGCACCATGTCGCGCCAGCGTCGGCCGCTGAAAATGCCGTAATGCCCGGCACCCTGCGCCTCGTAGTGCATCTTGTGGGTTTTGGCCACCCCGGTGCACAGCTCGTGCGCCGCCGCGGTCTGGCCCGAGCCCGAGATGTCGTCGAGCTCGCCTTCGACGGTGAGCAGGGCGGTGCGCTGGATGTCTTGCGGGCGCACGCGTTCGAGCTGGCCCTTTTCGTTCTTCACGTCCCAGGTGCCATGAACGAGCTTGAACTCCTGGAACACCGTTTCGATGGTCTCCAGGTAGTAGTCGGCGTCCATGTCGAGCACGGCGTTGTACTCGTCGTAAAACTTGCGGTGGCTCTCGGCGCTGGAGTTGTCGCCCTTGATGAGGTCCTTGAAGTAGTCGTAGTGGCTCGACGCGTGGCGGTCGGGGTTCATGGCCACGAAGCCGGTGTGCTGCAGGAAGCCGGGGTACACGCGGCGGCCCGCACCGGGGAAGTTGTCGGGCACGCGGTAGATCACGTTGTTCTCGAACCACTCGTGGCTGCGCTGCGTGGCGAGGTTGTTCACCGCGGTGGGGGATTTGCGCGCGTCAATGGGGCCGCCCATCATGGTCATCGACAGCGGCGTGGTCTCGCCCCGGCTGGCCATGAGCGACACCGCCGCGAGCACCGGCACGGTGGGCTGGCACACGCTCATCACGTGGCAGTTGCCGTAGCCCTTTTGAAGGTGGCGAATGAAGGTCTGGATGTAGTTGACGTAGTCGTCGAGGTGGAACTCACCGTCGGCCAGCGGCACGAGGCGGGCGTTCTTCCAGTCGGTGATGTAGACCTTGTGGTCCTTGAGCATGGTGCGCACGGTGTCGCGCAGCAGGGTGGCGTAGTGGCCCGAGAGCGGGGCCACGATCAGCACCACCGGCTGCCCCTTGAGGCGGGCCAGCGTGTCGGTGTCGTCCGAAAAGCGCTTGAAGCGGCGCAGTTCGCAGAAAGGCAGGTCCATCTCGATGCGCTCGTGGATCGCAATGTCCACGCCATTCACATCCACCGTGTGGATGCCGAAGACCGGCTTCTCGTAGTCCTTGCCCAGCCGGTGCATGAGGTCGTAGCCAGCAGAAATGCGCTGGGCACCGGGCAGCTGCGCCAGCGGCAGCATGGGGTTGTTGAACATCCTGGAGGCGACTTCGGCCAAATCGGCAAAGGGCTCCATGATCGAGCGCTGGGTTTCGTAGATCTGATAGAGCATGGGCAGCGAGCGTCGTTATGTTGCAGTGCAATATATCAGCATGCGCCCGCCGGCGTCAGGGTGAAAACACCTAACTTTCGGGTCCATCTGTCACCTTCGTGAAAGAATCGGCTGCACACTGCGCTCCTTTGCCAGCGCTTTTCGATCTCCCATGACCACGCCTGTTGCCACCCCCACGACCTCCGCGAACGCCCAGAGCCTGGCCGACCTCGCCGCCGCGCTCCCCGCCACCGAACGACTGCCCGCCTTGTTCCTCGGCCACGGCAGCCCGATGAATGCCATTGAAGACAACGCATGGCGGCGCAGCTGGCAGGCACTGGGCGCAGACCTGGGTGCCCGGGCCGTGCGTCCCGCGCTCATTCTTTGCATTTCGGCCCACTGGCTCACGCCGGGCTGGCAACTCACCGCCATGAGCCAGCCGCGCACCATCCACGACTTCGGCGGCTTTCCGCAGGCCTTGTTTGACCAGCAATACCCCGCGCCCGGTTCTCCTGCCATGGCCCAGGCCATCAGCGGCGTGGTGCAGCAGCCCGACTCGGGTCGCGCACTCGATCTGGACCAGGGCGATTGGGGCCTGGACCACGGCGCGTGGTCGGTGCTCAAGCCCATGTTCCCGGACGCCAGCATCCCCGTCATTCAGCTCAGCATGGACTACCGGCGGCCACCGGCAGAGCATTTCGCCATCGGGCGCCAGCTGGCCCGCTTGCGCGAACGCGGGGTGTTGATCGTGGGCAGCGGCAACATCGTGCACAACCTGCGCACCATGCGGCGCGACGTGGCCGACCACCAGGCCTACGACTGGGCGATCGAGTTCGACCGCATCACGACCGACCACATCGCTCAGGGGCGGCTCGAGGCCCTCAACGATTTCCAGCAGCTGGGTGCGGTGGCGCAGATGGCGCATCCCAGCTGGGAGCACTACCTGCCGTTGCTCTATGTGGCGGGGGCCGTTGCCGACGCTGAGGTGCCTCGCGTCTTCAACGAGGGCTTTCAGGGGGCATCCATCTCCATGCGCTCCGTGGTCTGGAGCTAGGCAGACGCCCATGAAAAAAGCCGCTCCTGGAGCGGCTTTTTTGTGGGCAGCGAAGCCGCTCAGACCACCTTGGCGATGGCCTGGCAGACGTAGTCGATGTTCTTGCTGTTGAGGGCGGCCACGCACATGCGGCCGGTGTCGGTGCCGTACACGCCGAACTCGCTGCGCAGGCGCACCATCTGGTCCTTGCTGAGGCCCGAGTAGCTGAACATGCCGATCTGGGTGGTGATGAAGCCCATGTCCTGCTTCACGCCGGCGGCCTTGAGGCCATCCACCAGCGTCTGGCGCATGGCCTTGATGCGCACGCGCATTTCGCCCAGCTCCTTCTCCCACAGGGCGCGCAGCTCGGGGTTGTTGAGCACGGCGGCGACCACCGCACCGCCGTGGATGGGCGGGTTGGAGTAGTTGGTGCGGATCACGATCTTGAGCTGCGAGAGCACGCGCGAGGCTTCTTCGGCGTTTTCGCACAGCACCGACAGCGCACCCACGCGCTCGCCGTACAGGCTGAAGCTCTTGGAGAACGAGGTCGACACAAAGAAGGTCAGGCCGGCGGCCACGAACTTGCCGATGACGGCGCCGTCTTCGGCGATGCCATGGCCAAAGCCCTGGTAGGCCATGTCCAGGAAGGGCGTGAGGCCACGCGCCTTGACGGCGGCAATCACCTGGTCCCACTGGGCCGGGGTGATGTCGTAGCCGGTGGGGTTGTGGCAGCAGGCGTGCAGCACGGCGATGGTGCCTGGGGCGGCTGCGTTCAGGCTGGCGAGCATGCCGTCGAAGTTCACGCCGCGCTTGTCGGCGTCGTAGTAGGCGTAGGTGTCAACGGTGAAGCCGGCGTTGGTGAACAGGGCGCGGTGGTTCTCCCAGCTCGGGTCGCTGATCAGCACGGTGGCCTTGGGGTTCAGGCGCTTGAGGAAGTCGGCGCCGATCTTCAGGCCGCCGGTGCCGCCAATGGCTTGCACGGTGGCCACACGGCCCGACTTCACAGGCTCGGAGTCGGCACCGAACACCAGGCTTTTCACGGCAGCGTCGTAGGCGGCGATGCCGTCGATGGGGAGGTAGCCGCGCGCAGCGGGCTTGTCCATCATGGTTTTTTCAGCGGCCTGCACGCATTGCAGCAGGGGCAGCTTGCCGTTGTCGTCGAAGTAGACACCGACGCCGAGGTTGACTTTGTTGGGGTTGGTGTCGGCGGCGAACTGTTCGTTCAGACCCAGAATCGGGTCGCGGGGTGCCATTTCGACGGCGGAGAAGAGAGACATGCTGGAGTTCCTGGGTTGAGATCGAGAACACCGCGCATTTTAACGATGCGGTCTGGTGCGGCCTCAGGCCAGGGTGTGCAGCGGAATGTCTTTCTCCACGGCCAGCCGGTCGAGTTGCTGGCGCGTCTGTTTTTTCAGGAAGGCTTCGATGGCTGCGTGGGTGCCTGGCTTGAAGAGGTCGCGCGGGCTGCCCAGCGGCACCTGGGCGGCGGCGCACAGCGAGGCCGCGAAGTGCGGCTCCAGCGCCGCCACAGCCACGCGACCGTCCTTGCAGGGGTACACGCGGTAGCCCGCGTGCGCGCCGCCCACGGCGCCCGAGGGTTGCGTCAAACCCCAGGTGCGGGGCAGGGCGAGCCAGGCGGCAGCGTCGGACAACGCCACCTCCTGGAATGACGCCTGCCCCCGGAGCTTCTGGGTGAGCACGGCCTTGAGCACCGCCTCGCTGGCCATGAGCGCGCCGCCCATGTCGGCAAACAGCGTGGCGGGGAGGTCCAGGCCCGTCACCAGCCCGGCATCGGCCAGGTAGGTGAGGTCGTGGCCGGGTTCTTCCGCACGCGCACCCGGTGCGCCCACGATGGCCACCACCGACAGCGCCGGGTGGCGCTTGTGCAGCGCCCGCCAGCCCAGTTGCAGCTTCTCCAGCGCGGACGGGCGAAACGAGGTGAGCAGCACGTCTGTGCGGGCCAGCTGCTTGTGCAGCGCCGCCTGGCCGCGTTCGGACTTCAGGTCGATGGTGGCGACCTTGATGCCGTCATGCAGGGTGGCGTAGGCCTGCGGGTTGTATTGCCCCATGGGGTCGCCCGACGTGCCTGCGGGCGCGCCCTTGGGGCCTGGTGGCTCCGCCTTGAAGCAGGTGGCGCCCATGGCCTTGAGCCGCATGAAGGCCGCCGGGCCCGGCAGGTTGAGTGCAAGGCTCAGCACGCGAACGCCGCGCAGGGGTTTGGGTACGGGGGCAGGGCGGGGAGTCGTGGCCATGGGCTGCTCGTTGAATGAGATCGCCTCAATGTACCTGCAGGGCCCGCTGGTTCAGCGCAAACAGGCGACAGCGTCGCCCGTGGATGTGGCTCGCCGAGCGGCGCTCAGCGTTCGCCGAAGTTCAGCGGCAGGCCCACGTAGTTTTCGGCCAGCGAACGCGACATCGACACCGAGTTCACCACATAGTCGAGCTCGGCTTCCTGGATCTTCTGGCCGAAGCCGGCGGTGTCGGGGAAGCGGTGCATCAGCGAGGTGAGCCACCACGAGAAACGCTCGGCCTTCCAGACGCGCCGCAGGCAGCGCTCGGAGTAGGTGTCGATGCCAGCCGAGGTCTTGTCGCGGTAGTACTCGATGAAGGCGCCGGAGAGGTACTTGACGTCGCTGGCGGCCAGGTTCAGGCCTTTGGCGCCCGTGGGCGGCACGATGTGCGCGGCGTCGCCCGCAAGGAACATGCGGCCAAAGCGCATGGGCTCGGCCACGAAGCTGCGCAGTGGCGCGATGCTCTTTTCAATCGTCGGGCCCGTGATGACGCGCGAGGCCATTTCGGGGTCCAGGCGCAGGCGCAACTCGTCCCAGAAGCGCTGGTCGCTCCAGTCTTCGACCTTGTCGTCCAGTGGGCACTGCACGTAGTAGCGGCTGCGCGTGAGGCTGCGCATGGAGCACAGCGCGAACCCGCGCTCGCTGTTGGCGTACACGATGGCGTGGGGCGAGACGGGTGGCACATCGGCCAGCACGCCCAGCCAGCCAAACGGGTACACCTTTTCGTATTCCTGGATGGCGCCCTTGGGCACGCTGGCGCGGCACACGCCGTGAAAGCCATCGCAGCCGGCGATGAAGTCGCATTCGATTTCGTGCGTCTGGCCGTCATTCTGGTAGCGCACCTTGGGGTGGTCGCTGTCGTAGTCCAGCACCTCGACGTTGGCGGCTTCGTACACCGTGGGCAGCGCGGCCGCGCTGCGGGCCTGCATGAGGTCGCGCGTGAGCTCGGTCTGGCCATAGGCCGTGACCACCTTGCCGTCGGTGAGGCCATGCACGTCGATGGCGTGGCGCGTGCCCGCAAACACCAGTTCGATGCTGTGGTGCACCGTGCCTTCGGCGTCGAGCCGCTCGCCCACGCCCACTTCGCGCAGCAGATCGGTGGTGATCTGCTCCAGAATGCCGGCGCGGATGCGGCCCAGCACGTACTCGCCACTCTGGCGCTCGACAATGATGTTGTCGATGCCGGCCTTGTGCAGCAACTGACCGAGCAGCAGGCCGGAAGGGCCTGCACCGATGATGGCGACCTGGGTGCGCATGGGGGTGTCTCCTGTGGAAATGCCGGTGGCGGGGCGCGCCTGCTTCGGCTGTCGGGCAACAAACTGGAGCTTAGAAAGTGGGCGGCTCCCGCACAACCGCGGTGCGAGATGTTTGCGCGATCATCGGACCGATTGCGCGGTGATCGCGCACAAAAGGTGCGATGGGCATAATGCCGCCATGACCACCAGTCCTTCCATCGCCAAAGCCGACTTCATTGAAGGCATGGCCAAAGGCATGGCGGTGCTGGAGAGCTTTGACACCGAGCGCCAGCGCCTCAACGCCACGCAAGCCGCCGAACGCGCCGGGCTCACCCGCGCAGCCGCCCGCCGGCACCTGCTCACGCTGGCCCACCTCGGGTACCTGGAAACCGACGGCAGCCACTACTGGCTGTCGCCCAAGGTGCTGCGCTTCTCGGGCAGCTACCTGGCTTCTGCCCGACTGCCGCGGCTCTTGCAGCCCACGCTCAACCGGCTGGCCGCGTTGACGCGCGAATCGTTCTCGGCGGCGGTGCTCGACGGGGACCAGGTCGTGATCGTGGCGCGCAATGTGTCGCTGGGCGGGCAGCGGCTCATGGCCTATGGCCTGCACCTCGGCGCACGCTTGCCGGCGCACGCCACGTCAACGGGTCGCGTGTTGCTGGCGGGCATGCCCCGCAGCGAATTCTCGGGCTGGCTCAAAGGGCGCGAGCTGCCGCGCCTCACACCGCACACCACCGTTGAGCACAAGGCTTTTCGCGCCCTGATCGCCCAGGTGCGTCAGGACGATCTGGCCGTGGCACGGGAAGAGCACGAGCTGGGCGTGTTTGCTCTGGCCGTGCCCTTGCGCAACATGCAGGGCCGCACGGTGGCCGCGCTCAATGTGGTCGCAGCCCCCGAGCGCTTCGATGCGCCGAACTTTCAAAAAGACCTGATGCCCTTGCTGCAGGACGCGGCCCGCGAGCTGCGCCCGCTGCTCTGACGTTCACACGCCTAGGTACTGCTCCAGCAAAGCGGGCTGGGCGTGCAGTTGCCCGGAGCTGCCCTCGAACACCACCTCGCCCTTGACCAGGATCACGTTGCGGTCGGTGATCTGGGTGACGTGCTTCCAGTTTTTGTCCACGATCACGCTGCTGATGCCGCTTTCGCGGATCACGCCGCAGATGCGCCAGATTTCCCGGGCGATCAGCGGGGCGAGGCCTTCGGTGGCTTCGTCCAGGATGAGCAGGTCGGGGTTGGTCATCAGCGCGCGGCCGATGGTGAGCATCTGCTGCTCGCCGCCGCTGAGCTGTTGCCCGCCGTGGTTGAGCCGTTCGGCCAGGCGCGGGAAGGTGTCGAGCACGCGCTCATAGGTCCACTCGCGCTGGCCACGCGTGCCCGCGCGCGCGGACATGACCAGGTTCTCCCGCACGCTGAGGTTGCCGAAGATGCCCCGGCCCTCGGGCACGTACGCGATACCCTGGCGTGCGATCTCGAAGGTGGGTGCGCCGGTCATGTCGCGGCCCTTGACCGACACCTTGCCGCCGCTGGGCTTGACGATGCCCATGAGCGACTTGAGCAGCGTGGTCTTGCCCATGCCGTTACGTCCCATCAGCCCGATGGTCTGGCCTTGCGCCACCGAAAAATCGACACCGCGCAGGATGTGGCTGGCGCCGTAGTGCGTGTGGAGCCCGCGCGCTTCGATCAAGGCATCGGTGCTCATGCGTGCTCCTCACCGAGGTAGGCGGCCTGCACGCCGGAGTCGTTGCGCACATCGGCCGGCGTGCCGCTGGCGATCACCTGGCCATTGACCATCACCGTGAGGCGATCGGCCAGCGTGAACACCGCGTCCATGTCGTGCTCCACGAGCATCATCGCGTGATCCTTCTTGATTTTCAGCAGCAGCTCCACCATGCGCTCGGCCTCGGCATGGCCCATGCCCGCCAAGGGTTCGTCGAGCAGCAAGACATGGGGTTCGGTGGCCAGGGTCATGGCGATTTCGAGCTGGCGTTGCTCGCCGTGGCTGGTGGTGCCCGCCACGGTATGGGCGCGCGAGGTGAGGCCAGCGAGCTCGATGGCACGCTCGCAGCGCTGGTTGACGGCCTGCATGCTGCTGGCCGAGGACAGCCAGCGCACGGGGTTCCACGGCGCGTGGCGCTCTCTGGACTGCGCGGCCAGGCGCACGTTGTCCCACACCGTGAAGGGCAGGAAGATGTTGGTCTTCTGGTAGCTGCGGCCCAGCCCCAGGCGTGAGATGCGTTCGGGTCGCAGGCCGGCGGTTTCCGTGCCGTTGAGGGTGATCTGCCCGGCAGTGGGTGGGAGATCCCCCGAGAGCAGGTTGGTCAGCGTGGACTTGCCCGCGCCGTTGGGGCCGATCACCGCGTGGATGTGGTTGCGGTGCAGGTCCACCGACACGTCGTTGACCGCGGCCAGCCCGCCAAAGCGCTTGGTGAGGTGTCGCGCAGAGAGCAGCAGCTCGCTCATGGCGCCTCCTTCTTCTTCGAGAACTGGCTCACCAGACCCAGCAGGCCCCGCGGCGCAAACACCACCACCAGCACGATGAAGCTGCCCATGAGCAGTTGCCAGTGCTTGGTGAGGTCCTTGAAGAAATGCATGACGTATTCGAAGGCGAACGCGCCGACGATGGCGCCGGCAAAGTTGCCCATGCCCCCCAGGATGACCATCATGATGGCGTGTGCGCTCATGTGAAAGCCCATGAGCTCCGGGTTCACATAGCCCGTTTGCGCGGCCCACAGGAAACCCGCCACACCCGCCAGCGCACCGGCCAGCGTGAACGCGGCGAGCTTGTAGCCGAAGGTGCCGTAGCCCACAGCGCGCATGCGGTGCTCGTTCACGCGAATGCCCGCTAGGACGCGGCCAAAGGGCGAGAACAGCAGCCGGCGCAAGAAGGCGTACACCAGCACCAGCAGCAGCAAGGTGAAGTAGTAGAACGTGGTCTTGTTTTCCAGGTCGATGCCGGTCCAGCCGAACAGCGACGCATCGGGACGGAAGTTCACGTACACGCCGTCCGATCCCCCCAGCGCCTTGTTGTCGAAGAACAGGAAGAACACCATCTGCGCGAAGGCCATGGTGACCATGATGAAGTAGATGCCATGTGTGCGCACCACGAAGAAACCGATGACCAGTGCCGCCAGGCCTGCGCCCAGCGCCGCCACCGGCAGCGACCACCAAAGGCTGATGGGGGTGTCTGCCGGCGTGAGGAACGCCAGCGCGTAGCCGGCCAGGCCGAAGTAGGCGGCGTGGCCGAGCGAGACCAGGCCGGTGACGCCCTGCAGCAAGTCCAGGCTCATCGCAAAGATCGCGAGGATCATCATCTGCGAAAGCATCTGCAGGTAGAAGTCGGCGCCGGCCACAGGCACCAGCGGGAAGGCGGCGAGGGCGATGGCACCGAGCAGCAGGATCACCTGCAGGCTGCGCGGCAGTTTTTCCAGTTGGGCTTTGGGCGAACTCATTGTTTGAAAAGCCCTTCAGGCTTGTAGAGCAGCACGGCCGCCATGAGCATGTACACCGCCATGCCGGCGATCTGGGGCACGAGCACCTTGCCAAACGTGTCGACCAGGCCCACGAGCAACGCGGCCACGAGGGCGCCGCGCACCGAGCCGATGCCGCCGATCACCACCACCACAAAACACATGATCAGCACCGAGCTGCCCATGCCGGGGTACACGCTGGAGATGGGCGAGGCGATCATGCCGGCGATGGCGGCCAGTGCCACGCCCAGGGCAAACACCACACCGTGAATCAGCCGGATGTTGATGCCCAGCGATTCCGTCATCTCGCGGTTGAAAGCGCCGGCGCGGATTTTCATGCCCAGGCGCGTTTTTGAGATCAGCAGGTACAGGCCCAGCGCCAGCAGGATGCACACGCCCGACATCACGAGGCGGTACACGGGGTAAGAGAGGTTGTCGGTCAGCGGAATCGACCAGTTGAGCATCTCGGGCACTTGCACGGAGTGCACGTCGTCGCCCCAGAGGATGGAGCGCAGCTCTTCAAAGATGTAGATCAGACCAAAGGTGAGCAGCACCTGGTCGAGGTGATCGCGGTGGTAGAAGTGGCGAAACAGCAGCCACTCCAGCAACCAGCCGAACACCACCGCCATCAAGGTGCCGAGCACGATGGCCAGCACCAGGCTGTCCAGCTGCGACACGAGAAACCACGCCAGGTAAGCGCCCAGCATGTAGAAGCTGCCGTGTGCGAGGTTGACCACGCCCATGATCCCGAAGATCAAGGTGAGCCCGGCCGCCAGCATGAAGAGCAACAGGCCGTATTGCAGGCTGTTGAGCAACTGGATGAGGAAGTTGGCAAAGTCCATGGAGGGGTTCGGAGGGAATGGACGCAAGCGGCGAGCAAAAACCAGACCAGCGCCTGTGGGCGCCGGTCTGTGCAGGCAAAAGTCCGTGGGAGATGCGCGGAGCGATCAGCCCATGCGGCAGCCGGTGGCGGGATCGGCCACGGCCTTTTGCGCGATGCCGATCACCTTGTTTTCCTTGTTCTCCACCTTGCGCATGTAGATGTCCTGGATCGGGTTGTGGGCCTTGCTCATGGTCCATTTGCCGCGCGGGCTGTCGATGGTGGCGCCTTCCATGGCGGCGTACAGCGCTTTCTTGTTGTTGAAGTCGCCCTTGACCGCGTTGGCGCCCTTGATGAGCAAGAGGCCCGTGTCGTAGCCTTGAACGGCGTACACATCAGGCTGCAGGCGGAAGGCCTTCGCGTACTCCAGGCGGAACTGCTTGTCGCGCGGCGTGTTGAGCGAGTCGCCGTAGTGCATGGTGGTGAGCACGCCATTGGCCGCAGGGCCCGCTGCGTCGAGCACGCCTTCGGTCAGGAAGCCGGAGCCATACAGCTGGATGGATTTGTTCAGGCCTGCAGCAGCAAAGTCGCTCATGAACTTGGCCGCGCCGCCACCGGCAAAGAAGCAGGCCACGGCGTCGGGTTTGAGCGAAGCGATTTCGGTCAGCAGCGCCTGGAATTCGACGTTGGGGAAGGGCAGCCCAAGCTTCTTCACGATGGTGCCTCCTGCAGCGGTGTAGCTCTGCTCGAAGCCTTCAAAGGCCTCGTCGCCAGCCGCGTAGTTCCAGGTGATCCACACCGCCTTCTTGTGGCCGTTGGCCACCATCGCCTTGCCCAGGGCGAGCGTGGGTTGGGAGTTGGTGAACGAGGTGCGGAACACGTTGGGGGCGCACTGGGCACGGGTGGCGATGTGCACGCCCGCGTTGGGGATCAGGTTGAGCACACCGGTGTCGCGCGCCACCTTGTGAATGCCCATCTGGACGCCCGAGTGCACGGTGCCGACAAGCACATCGACCTTGTCGCGTTGCACGAGACGGGTGGCGTTCTCGATGCCTTTGGCGGGGTTGGATTCGTCGTCCACCTTGAAGAACTCGATCTCACGCCCGCCGAGCTTGCCGCCTTGTTCATTCAGGGCCATGCGAAAGCCGTTTTCGATGGCCACGCCCAGCTGGGCAAACGTGCCGGTGTAGGGGAGCATGAAGCCCACGCGCACCTTGTCCGACTGCGCGCGCGCCACGTGGGGCAGCAGCAGGCCAGTGGATGCGGCGCCAATCACGGCAGCGCTGCGGGTCAGGACGATTCGGCGGGTGGTCATGGGGTTCTCCTGTGGGTGGTTGCCGGAATGCGAGTCACTGTAGACGTGGGGTAGGGCGTTGGCGATCCAGAATTACCCGTACTTGAGGTCTAAAACATTTACATCTGAATTGAGTGGGGGCATGGGGTTCAGGCCGCGTTGGTGGTACAGGCCTGCAGCGCTTGTGCCAACCAGCTCCTGCACCAGGCCGCTCCCTCAACTTCGGCTTGGGTGCCCGCGGAAGCGTCGTGCTGGAACACCTCGCCGATGCGCACCGCGCCTAGGTCGGCCAGGCGCTCGTCAAAACGCAGGCCGCCGTGGCAGAAAGTCTGGGGATAGCAGCTGTCGCCCAGGGCCATCACGCCGTATCGGACGTGTCCCAGGTAACGGGGTTCGCTGGCCAGCGACTCATACAGACGACGGGCGTTGTCAGGTACGTCACCCGAGCCATGGGTGGCCGAACATATGACATATAGTGCATCTTCCTCAAACGCCCGGATATCGAGTTCATCCATGCGCCGGATCTCGATCCGTTCCACCCACTCAGCACACACGAGTTCGCAAGCTTTGGCGACTTGCTCGGCGGTACCGGTCACGGTACCGACCAGGATGAGGAGTTTGGGGGGCACATTCATGATCAAGAAGCTGCAATATACTTCATGATCTTGGGGTGAGGCACCGGGTAAACCCGCGTTGATGGGCCGCCTGGGCCCGCGAGTTGGCCTGCCCGGAGGGACTCGAACCCCCGACCTGCTGCTTAGAAGGCAGCTGCTCTATCCGGTTGAGCTACGGGCAGACAGAGTGAGCGGAAATACAAAAAAGGCCCACAGAGTGGGCCTTTTTTGATTTCTGAAGAATGGTCGGAGCGGCGGGATTCGAACTCGCGACCCTCTGCTCCCAAAGCAGATGCGCTACCAGGCTGCGCTACGCTCCGACTAAGTTGCGAATTGTACCCGCTGAAATGCGGCAATCCGGCTGCGTCAGCGTTTTTCGTATTGCGTCTTGCCAAACAGCACTTCGCGAGACTGGTCGTCGGTGATTGGCTTGCGCTCCGCAGCCAGCACAGCCACACCCCGCTGCACGGCCGGTCGGGCGGCGAGGGTGTCAAACCAGCGCTTCACGTGGGGGAAGTCCGCCCAATCAATGCCCTGGTTTTGCCAGTTGCGCAGCCAAGGGAAAATCGCCATGTCCGCAATGGTGTACTGGTTGCCCGCGATGAACTTCTGGTTCTGGAGCTGGCGGTCCATGACGCCGTAGAGTCGCTTGGCTTCATTCGTGTACCGGTTGATGGCGTACTCGATTTTCTCGGGGGCGTACTGACGGAAGTGGTGGTTCTGCCCGAGCATGGGACCCACGCCACCCATCTGGAACATCAGCCACTCCAGCACCTTGAACTTCGCGCGGTCGCTCTTGGGCAAGAATTTGCCCGTCTTGGAGGCAAGATACAGCAAAATCGCGCCGGACTCGAAAAGGCTGATGGGTTTGCCGTCAGGACCGTCAGAGTCGACCAGCGCTGGAATCCGGTTGTTGGGACTGATCTTGAGGAAGGCTGGATCGAACTGGTCGCCGCGACCGATATTGATGGCGTGAACCTGCCAGTCGCGGCCCAGTCGAAGTCCGCATTCCTCCAGCATGATGTGGACTTTGTGGCCATTCGGTGTGGCCCAGGAGTAAACGTCGATCATGGGAGCTGGCCTTTCTTGGCTCGGTGGGGTTGGGATGGGAAAAATCACTCTACGGGAATTTGAGAATCCATGTTTGAAGGTTTGAAAAACGCCTGGGTGCGTCGGTCGTGGTCAGACGGGCGATCGGTGCCGCTCAAGGCTTGGGCGCAGGCGCACGGTTTGAGTTTCACGCCGCAGGCGGGTGGCGCGTACACGATGACGGGAGCGTGGCATGGTCAACCCGCTCGCATGGATTGCGGCGCGCCGTCGCGGCCCTTCATTCAAGGCCTGGAGCTCAATGGGCGCGTGGACCTCGGGATGTCGATGCCGGGGAATGTGGTGGTGTTGAACCGTCCGCTCAAGCATCGCCTGGAGTCATGGGCGAGCGAGTTGTACGCGCAGTACACCGACACGCTGCAAACCACGGCGCAGGCCGTGCCGGACGAAATCCGTTGGTTGTCGATGTACCGCGATGCGGGCTGGAACAACGGACCCGATCGACACTTTGCGGCCCGCTACGCCGTGCTGACCGATGAGCCCGACATGGCACGCCACTGGATCGACGCCGATGCCCAGCGCGACCTCATGGAATGGCCCGGCGAAGGGCTGAGCCCGCAGACGCCCCTGATGCTGATGCTGCTGCGAGGCAAGGCCTACCTCCGCATGCAGATCGACCAGCCCAGAGACACCGACACCACGGTGCATGCGTTCGAGCTGTTTCGCCGATTCAGCGAGCGCGCCCGCGGGCTGATGCCCTCGGGCTGATCCGCTTCAGAAGCCGCGGGTGACCGGCATGTCCACGTCGGTCTTGATCGCCATGTGTTTGGCCAGCTCAAGCTTGGCGATGGACTGGCGGTGCACTTCGTCCGGACCGTCGGCCAGCCGCAGCGTGCGCTGACCGGCGTAAGCGTAGGCCAGCGGAAAGTCATCGCTGACGCCGCCGCCGCCATGTGCCTGAATGGCCATGTCGATGATGTCGCAGGCCATGTTGGGCGCCACGACCTTGATCATGGCGATCTCCGCCTTGGCCACCTTGTTGCCAACGGTGTCCATCATGTAGGCGGCCTTCAGCGTGAGCAGGCGCGCCATCTCGATGCGGCATCGTGCGTCGGCAATGCGTTCGTGCCACACCGACTGTGCGGACACCGGTTTGCCGAAGGCCACCCGGCTGTTCAGCCGCTGGCACATGAGTTCCAGCGCTCGCTCGGCTGCACCGATGGAGCGCATGCAGTGGTGAATGCGCCCAGGGCCCAGGCGACCTTGCGCAATCTCGAAACCGCGACCTTCGCCAAGCAGCAGGTTGCCCACCGGCACGCGCACGTCCTTGAGGATCACTTCCATGTGGCCGTGTGGTGCATCGTCGTAGCCAAACACCGAGAGCGGGCGCACCACGGTGATGCCCTTGCTGTTGGCGGGCACCACGATCATGGACTGCTGTGAATGGCGCGGCGCATCGGGGTTGGTCTTGCCCATCACGATATACACCGCACAGCGTGGGTCACCCGCACCCGACGACCACCACTTGCGGCCGTTGATGACGTAGTGATCGCCATCGCGCTCGATGCGGCACTGGATGTTGGTGGCATCCGACGACGCGACTTCGGGCTCGGTCATGAGGAAGGCGGAGCGGATCTCACCGCGCAACAGCGGTTCGAGCCACTCGTCCTTCAGGGCTTCGCTGGCGTAACGCTCCAGCGTCTCCATGTTGCCGGTGTCGGGAGCCGAGCAGTTGAAGATCTCGGCAGCGAATGGCACGCGACCCATGATCTCGCACATGGGCGCGTATTCGAGATTCGACAGGCCTTGCGGTGCGCGCGGGCTGCGTGGCAGGAACAGGTTCCACAGGCCCGCCTTGAGCGCCTTCGGTTTGAGCTCTTCGACGATCGTGGTCGGAACCCAGGCGTTGCCCTTGGCGCGGTTGGCTGCGATTTCGCTGTAGAAGCGCGCTTCGTTCGGGTAGATGTGTTCATCCATGAACGCCAGCAGGCGCTCGCGCATGTCCTTGACTTTGTCGGTGTAGTCGAAATTCATGGGGTCTCCAGTGGAAGGGTATGTGTGCGAAGCGGCTCAACGGGTGCTGGCGAATCGCCAGGCCATCTCTGCCATGGGGCGGGCGCCGGCGGCCGACTTCACCGCCTGTTCGTTGGAGGCCGTTCCAGCTTCCACCCGCTTGGCAATGCCTTGCAGGATGGCCGCCAGACGGAACATGTTGTAGGCGAGGTAGAAGTTCCAGTCGGCCTGAAGCTGTGCCGGCGTCGCAATGCCGGTGCGTTCGCAATATCGGGTGATGTACTCCGCCTCGCTGGGAATGCCCAGCTCGACCAGATCGAGGCCATTGACGCCGCGAAACGTGCCCGGCGGAATGTGCCAGGACATGCAGTGGTAGCTGAAGTCGGCCAGGGGGTGGCCCAGGGTCGAGAGCTCCCAGTCCAGCACAGCGAGCACGCGAGGCTCAGTGGGGTGGAACATGAGGTTGTCCAGGCGGAAGTCGCCGTGCACGATCGCGACCATGGACTCGTCGCGGGCCATGGCGGGGATGTTTTTCGGCAGCCAGTCCATCAGCCAATCCATCTCGGGGATGGGCTGCGTGATGGATGCCTGGTATTGCTTGCTCCAGCGACCAATCTGGCGCTCGAAATAGTTGCCCGGTTTGCCGTAGTCTGTGAGTCCGATGGCGGTGGGCTTGACCGTGTGCAGCGCCGCCATGACGCGGTTCATTTCGTCGTAGATGGCGCCGCGCTGCGCGCGGTCCACGCCGGGCAGCGATTGCTCCCAGAGCACGCGGCCTTCCACGCATTCCATGATGTAGAAGGCCCGGCCGATCACCGACTCGTCTTCGCACAACACCATCATCTCGGCCACGGGCACGCCGGTGTCGCGCAGCGCGCTCATCACGCGGAATTCGCGCTCGATCGCGTGCGCGGAAGGCAGCAACCTCGCGACGGGTCCAGGCTTGGCGCGCATCACGTACGCGCGGCTTGGCGTGATGAGCTTGTATGTTGGGTTGGACTGGCCGCCCTTGAACATCTCCACCGTCAGCGGCCCGGCGAAGCCCGGGAGCCGAGGTTGCAGCCATTGCTCGAGCGCGCTGATGTCAAAGGTGTGCTGGCTCGCGACGGGACGAGTGCCGGAAAAGTTCTGCGTGTCGCTCATGCGTTAGGGCTCATAGCCGTTGGTGATGGGACTTCCTTCACCCGACGATGCGACATCGCAGGCGTCAGGTCTCTGCTTCTGCGATGCGCATCAGCATGTCGCGGTTGCGCACCACCACACCGCCTTGCTCGATGCGGATGGCATCCTCGCGCTCCATGGATTTGAGTTCCTGATTCACCCGCTGCCGGGACGCGCCCAACAGTTGCGCCAGCTCTTCCTGCGCCAGTTGCAGACCGATGCGCATCTCGCTGCCATCGGCCAGGCACGGTACGCCGTAGCTGCGCACCAGGTGCAGCAACTGCTTGGCCAGTCGGGCGCGCAGCGGCAGGGTGTTGAGGTCCTCGACCAGTCCGAACAGCGTGCGGATGCGCCGCGCCTGCAGCCGCATCAACGCTTCGTAAAGCTCCACGTGCGTGGCCAGAATCTTCTGGAAATCGGTTCGCGCCACACACATCAGCGTGGTGGCGCCGTGTGCATAGGCGTCGTGTGTGCGCTGATCGCCGTCGAACATCGCCACGTCGCCAAACCACACACCCGGTTCCACATAGGTCAGCGTGATCTGCTTGCCTGAGAGCGAGGTCGAACTCACCCGCACGGCGCCGCGCGCCACGGCCGTCCACTCGGTCGGTGGGTCGCCTCGGGCGACGATCAGGTCGCCGTCCTTGAATCGCTTGACGTGGGCGCATCGGAGTATGTCGTGACGCAGGGAAGGAGAAAGGCTGTTGAACCAGCGACCACTGTTGATCGCCTCGCGTTCTTCCATTGTCAGAATCGGTTCGTCCATGGGCTGTCTTTTGAGTGACTGGGAAAGCGTTCATTGTCGCCACTGGGACGCGGCGAGACGATCAGGGTATGCGCGCACAAGCGCGACGAGACCGCTTGCTGACTTCAGCGGTAGGTGGCTGTTCGCTTTTCAATGAAGGCGGCGATGCCTTCACCGGCATTGGCGTGGTGCAGGTTGCGCACGAAGTGATCGCGTTCCGAGGCCAGCTGCGCGTGCAGTGAAACCTGCTGCGCGTCGTTGGCAAGCTCCTTGATGCTGGCCAGTGCGTTGGGTGCGCGTGCGTTGAGGCGTTCGCACAGCGCCAGCGCGTCTTGCAGCGACTCGCCCGATGCGCTGACCTGACTGACCAGGCCAAGCTCTTGAAGGCGCTGCGCGCCAGCACGCTCGCCCAGCAGGAGCAATTGCAGCGCAGTGGCGCGGGGCAGGGCGCGCATGAGACTCCAGGTCGCGCCACCGTCAGGCGACAGTCCCACGCTGCTGTACGACATGACAAACACGCTGTTTTGCGCTGCCACGATCAGGTCGCACGCCAATGCGAGCGAGAAGCCCGCGCCTGCGCAAGCCCCTTCCACCGCTGCCACCACGGGTTTGGGAAACGCACGGATGGTCTCGATCCAGTTGTGTAGCCCTTCGATGCTTTGCGCCTGCACTTCGGGCGGCAGCTGCCGGTTGGCCAGCAGGCGCTGAAGGTTGCCACCCGCACAGAAGTGCGCCCCTTCACCGGTGATCACCACGCTGCGCACGTCCGGGCTGCTTTCAGCCACATTGAGTGCCTCGACACCCGCGGCATACATGTCGGGGCCGAGTGCGTTGCGGTTCTCGGGGTTGCTGATGGTCAGCACCATGGTGTGACCATGGCTGTGGCTTTTGAGGCTGGCGGTCATGCGTGTGTGGCGTCCGTGCGAGGGTCAGGCTTCTTCGTGCGTCAGGCTCAGGCCCAAGGCGCCGCGGCGGCGCAACCAGGGCGAGGGGCGGTAGCGCGGATCGCCGTATACCGTCTGCAGGTTGAACAGGATCTCCAGCAGGTTGGTCGGGCCAATGCGGTCGCCCAAAGCCAGGGGGCCTGCCGGGTAACCCAGGCCCAGCGTGACCGCAATGTCCAGATCGGCTGGCGAGCAGATGCCTTGCTGGCACATGTCGGTGGCGATGTTGACGATGGTGGCTACCACACGCTGCGTGACGAAGCCTCCGCTGTCGCGCACCACGCTCACCGCCTTGCCGTCGCTCGCGAACAGGGCGTGGGCGGCGTCGCGCATGTCGGCGCGGGTGGCCGGGTTGGTCGCCAGCACGCGGCGTTTCGTCGAGGCGTCGTCGAGCATCATGTCAATGCCCAGGGTGCGCGTGGCATCCAGCCTTTCAACGGCGGCGAGGGTGGTCACGTCCAGGCCCAGCGGTGCGACCAGAATCAGCGCGGCGGCAGAGGGCGCCGCAGCGGTTTCGATGCGCGCACCGAGGTCCTTCAGCAGCTGGTACAGCTCTGCCCGGCGCGATGCCTTGGGCGATACCCACACGGGAGGCCATTCGGTCACGCTCGGCACCGGGGGCTCGGCTGGCACCTGAGCCACGCCCTTGTCGTAGGTATAGAACCCTTCGCCAACCTTTTTGCCGACGACGCCGCCAGCGAGTCGTTGCGCGGTAATCACACTGGGGCGGTACCGAGGTTCCTCGAAATACTGGTGGTAAATCGACTCCATCACGGGGTGGGAGACGTCCAGCGCCGTGAGGTCCATCAGCTCGAAAGGCCCCAGCTTGAAGCCGATCTGGTCCTTGAGGATGCGGTCAACGGTCGCGAAGTCCGCCACGCGCTCGCCCACCACCCGCAAGGCCTCCGTACCGTAACCACGGCCTGCGTGGTTCACGATGAAGCCAGGCGTGTCTTGCGCTGACACCGGCGTGTGACCGAACTGCCTTGCATAGGCCGTGAGGCGCTGGCAAACCGAGTCGTTGGTCTTGAGCCCGGCAATGACCTCCACCACCTTCATCAGCGGCACCGGATTGAAGAAGTGGTACCCGGCGAATTGGCCCGGGCGCTTCAGTGCGGCCCCGATAGACGTGACAGACAGCGAAGAGGTGTTGGTCGCCAGCACCGCATCGGGTCCCACGATGCCCTCCAGATCCGCAAACAGGCGTTGCTTCACGTCCAGCCGTTCCACCACCGCTTCCACCACCAGATCGCAGGGAGACAGGTCGGTCAGCCGCGTGGCCAGATGCAGCCGCTGCAGGCAGGCTTCCATCTCGCCTGGCTGCATGCGGTTTTTGCTCACAAGCGATTGCCAGGTCGTTTGCAGCGCCTGTTTGGCCGCCTCGGCAGCGCCTTCCTGAACATCGAACAGCCAGACCTCGCTGCCCGCCTGTGCTGCCATTTGGGCGATGCCGCGGCCCATTGCGCCGGTGCCCACGACGCCAGTTTGGGGAAATATGGGTTGCATAAGTGTGTTGTATTTGGAATGGGAGCGTCTGGAGCTATGACAAAATGATTCGACGTAAGAACGAAGGACATCCAACGTGCGCCAGACATGGACAGGCTGTATTTTGCTATTAACCGCATTGAGCGGTTCGGCGGCAACGCTTGGCCGCCACAGCGGCGCTGCAGTCATCGGTCAGCCGCTCGATGTTCGTGTGCAGGTGCTGCTCGCTCCGGGTGAAGATCTCACCAACCAGTGCATCAACGCCGATGTCTTTTACGGCGATGCCCAGCTGTCGCCGGGTTTGGTGCGCAGCAGCACCCAGAGAAATACGCCCGACGCCGAGGCGTCTGTGCGCATCCAGGCCACGCTCCCCATCAATGAGCCCATCGTCACGCTGTATGTGCGTGCCGGCTGCGACACGGCTTTTACCCGTCGGTTTGTTCTGCTCGCCGACCCCATCAACGAGCCCGCTGCGTCGGCATCCAAGCCGCCTGCGCCCGTCGCCGTCCGGCCTGTGCCGCCGCAGGCGCAGCCCCTGGCAGCACCGCCTGGCACGACCGAATCCCCGGTTCCTCGCCCCGTTGTGCCTCCCGCCCGAAACGTGACGCAGCGCCCGAGCGCCACCGGGCAGGCATCGCCACCGGCCACGCGCACAGCGTCTGAAAACGCTGTTGCCGGGCGTCCCAACCCAGCCCGCGCGCCCAGCGTTGTGCGCAAGCCGGCGCCCGCGGCAGCACCACGGCTTCAACTGGACCCCATTGAACTCGATGCCGGCATTGAACGCAGCCCGACCTTGAAGCTGTCGCCCTCGCTGCTCAGTGAGCCCAACGGCTCGGAGGAGGCGCGAGCCGCTGCAGGACTTCTCTGGAAGGCGATCAACGCCTCACCGGAAGACATTCTGCGTGACGCGCAAAAGCTCGCAGCGCTGGAGGCAGAAGCCAGTCAGTTGCGCGCGACCCAGGCCCAAACCCAGAGCAGCGTCGGTGATCTGACGGCGCAACTGGCTGAAGCGCGCGACCAACGTTACCGAAACTGGTTGGTGTACTTGCTTGGCGCAATGCTGCTTCTGGCCTTGCTGGGACTGCTGCTCGCCCTGCGTCGGCGCCCGGCGGCAGGTGCCGACGCTCGCGCCTGGTGGTCGGCCCATCCCGAGGACAAGATCGCCGCACAAGCGGTGCCCGGCCAGGCGGCATCCACGCCGTCGAAGGCTGCGGTCGCGCCCCGAGAAGAAGGGTCGGACATCGATCTCAACCTCGATCAAGACTCTTCGCTGGACGACATGCAGTCGGTACCTGCGTCCCAAGACGATGCCAACGGGCCGCATGGCAACGTTGGAGCGGCGGGAGAGCAGCCTCGCGAGCGAAGGGATTTCTCCCCCAGCGCCCTGGGTGTGTCGCGATCGGTCGCCACCGAGGAACTCTTCGACGTCCAACAGCAGGCGGACTTCTTTGTATCGCTTGGCGAAGACGAGCAGGCGATTCAAGTGTTGCGCAATCACCTCGCTGAAAGCCACGAGCCCAGTCCTCTGGCTTATCTCGACCTTTTCAAGCTGTACCACCGATTGGGCCGCCGCGAGGACTACACGCAGCTGCGCGACGAGTTCAACCACGTCTTCAATGCCGGTGCGCCACCGTTCGATCACTACACCGACAGCGGTCGTGGTCTGGAAGCCTACGAAGCCGCCTTCAGCCGCATTCAGTCCCTGTGGCCAGAGCCGCGGGTGCTGGATCTGATCGAGGAGTCCATCTTCCGGGACGCCACCGACGATCACGTCGAGGTGTTTGATCTGGAGGCCTATCGCGAGCTGCTGCTGTTGCATGCGATTGCGAAGGAGCTCATCACGCGCAATGAAGCGCTCGCCGCTCCGCGCAGTGAATTTCGCAACACGAGCATGCAACCGTTGAAAGCGCACGGGCGGCGGCAAGACGCAGCGTTTGCCGCCTCACGCAACGCCCAAGAGGGCGTGGGCGGCCGCAATACGGAACCGATGCCGTTGGACGCGCTGGTCCCCATGTCGTCTCACCTGGGCCTGGACATCAACTTGAACGATCTGTCCGAGTTCTCCGCTTTCGAGGCGTCTTTGCCAGAAGTGTCGCCGCCGGTGGAGCCGACGGCCAAGGCGGCAGATGCCCCCGGCGCGCCCTTGAGCAACCTGATCGATTTCGAAGTGCTTGACTTCATGCCACCGGATGAACCGGGCACCACGCCGGACCCGAAACATTGAAGGCTGGCGTCTCGCCCGCAGGCTTCTGCCTGGGTCAGCGACGCACTTGCAGTGCACCCGGATTGACGATGTTGGTGGGGGTGCCGCGGATGAAGTTGACGACGTTGTCAAACGCCGAGGAAAAGTACATCTCGTAGCTGTCCTGCTCGACATAGCCGATGTGGGGCGTGCAGATGCAGTTCTCCAGGCGCAGCAGGGCGTGTCCTTGCAGAATCGGCTCGGATTCAAAGACATCGATGGCCGCCATGCCGGGGCGCCCCCTGTTCAAGGCCGCAATCAGAGCTTCCGGCTGGATGAGTTCGGCGCGCGAGGTGTTGACGAGCAAGGCCGAGGTTTTCATGCAGGCGAGATCTTCGGGGGTGACGCAACCGGCGTTGCGTTCACTCAACCGCAAGTGCAAGCTCAATACGTCGGCCGTCTCAAACAAGGCGGCTTTGCTTGGAGCGACGTCATAGCCGTCTGATGCAGCCCGGGCTCGGCTCTCTTCACTGCCCCAGACAACGACCCGCATGCCAAACGCGCGGCCATAACCAGCCACCATCTGGCCAATGCGCCCATAGCTCCATACGCCCAGGGTCTTGCCGCGCAACACCATGCCCACACCAAAATTGGCGGGCATTGCCGCCGCCTTCAAGCCGGCCTGCTGCCATGCACCATGTTTGAGGTTGGAGACGTACTGAGGTATGCGCCGCATCGCAGCAAGAATGAGCGCCCACGTGAGTTCGGCCGTGGACACCGGTGAGCCTATGCCCTCTGCGACCGCAATGCCGCGCTCTGTACAGGCCGCGACATCCACGTATGCTCCAACGCGCCCCGTCTGCGCAATCAGCTTGAGCCGCGGCAGTTTCTCGACCAGTTGACGTGTGATGGCGGTGCGCTCGCGGATCAATACGAGCACGTCCGCATCACGCAAACGAATGGACAACTGCCCTACACCTTTGACGGTGTTGGTGAAGACTTTGGCCGGGTAGGGCTCCAGCTTTTCGGCACAACGCAACTTGCGCACAGCGTCCTGATAGTCATCAAGGATCACGATATTCATGACCCTATTGTGCCTTCACCTTTCGGGCGATCGGACGCTGTGCATCTCCGTTACGAGCCCCTTCGCTTTGAGCGAGAGCGGCAGGGAAGGTCTCAAGCAGCGCGGGTGGACAGCCTGCGCTCCTGGTCTGCGAGGCGGTCGAGTTCGGCGCACACATCGTCGATCGGGCCGGAAATCACAAGACCCACACGCGCGCCGCGCGCAGCTGCAGGACGGGCCTGACGCAGCACCCGAATGCGCGAAGAGGGGTCGGGTGAAGGTGTCGTGACCTGTTGGCAGGCCAATGCATCACAGGGGGCGCTTCGCCCCAGCCAACCCGCACGGGCAAAGCGCTGGACCGCTCTTGTGACGAGGGGCTCGTTGGCCGCGGTGGTTTGACGAATGGCGGGAGACGGAAGCCAGCAGTCGATGAGCTGCAGTGGAGCGCGCCACGTGTTGGTATTGAAGATTTTTCCCATGCGAAACTCCAGAGGTGGGGTTGAACACAGGCAGGATTGAAAATAGCGCCTTCGCAGGGATGTGTCCTGGCTGCCGGCTGTACACCGCGCTGGACCAAACGCCCGCCACCTGCTGAGGCGAAGGGGATTCAATGCATCACAGCTGAAAGCTGTTGCGGATCAAACCGACCGCGAGTCCTTCGATCTCAAAGGGCTCGCCTGGCTCGACGACGATGGTTTTGTAGTCGGGGTTTTCGGCGTGCAGCTCAATCAGGTGCTGGCGCCGCATGAAGCGCTTGACGGTGACGTCTTCGCCCAGGCGGGCCACGACGATCTGGCCGTTCTTGGCCTCTTTCGCCGATTGCACCGCGAGCAGGTCGCCGTCCATGATGCCGATGTCTCGCATCGACATGCCGCGCACTTTCAGGAGGTAATCGGGCGTGCGCTGAAACAGGCTCCGTTCGATCTGGTACGTTTGATCGACATGCTCTTGCGCCAGGATGGGCGAGCCGGCGGCGACGCGGCCAATCAAGGGCAGCACCAGCTGGGACAAGCTGGGCAGGGGCAGTGTAAGCTGGCGCCCCCGCGAGTCGTTGATGGATTGGAGGTCTTCGCTGCGCAAGCGAATGCCACGCGATGTACCACTCACAAGCTCGATCACGCCTTTGCGCGCAAGTGCCTGCAAATGCTCTTCTGCTGCGTTGGCGGACTTGAAGCCGAGTTCGCTCGCGATCTCGGCCCGCGTAGGTGGCGCACCTGTGCGAGCGATGGCGGACTGAATCAACTCAAGGATTTGCTGCTGCCTCGCCGTCAGCTTCGGTGCAATGTGGGGCATATCGAGCATGAGGACCTCGTCGGGAACGTGAATGCCAAAAGGAAGCGCCGTCTGGATCAACGGGTGCGGGCCTGAAGCCTTGGTCACTGTTTTCTTATCCAGTGGCTGTATTTTTAACCAGTTTCAAAGGATTGGCAAGTGTCTTCTTCAACTGCAGCCGGGCGGCTCGTGATTCTGGGCACTGGCGGCACGATTGCCGGCCGCGCGGAACGGGCGAGCGACAACGTGAGCTACACGGCGGGGCAAGTGAACGTCGCAGATCTCGTGAGCGCCGTGCCCGCGCTGAGTGCTTCGCGGTTTGAAGTGGAGCAGGTCGCTCAAGTGGACAGCAAGGACATGGGCCTGTCCGTCTGGCAGTTGCTGGTCAGACGCGTCGCGCATCACCTCCGTCAGCCCGACATCTCGTCTGTGATCGTGACGCACGGCACCGACACGCTGGAAGAGACCGCCTATCTGCTTCAGCGCCTGCTTCAACCGATCAAGCCCGTGGTGCTGACGTGTGCCATGCGCCCGGCCAGCGCGTTGGTGCCAGACGGACCGCAGAACCTCATCGATGCGGTCGCGGTCGCGCAGCAGGCGCAAGGTGGTGTATCGGTTGTTTGCGCTGGCCAGGTGCATTCCGCGTTGGATGTGGCCAAGGTCCACACCTACCGGCTGGATGCATTCGATTCGGGGGATGCCGGGGCGCTCGCCTGTGTGGAGGAGGGTCGGGTGCGCCGCTTCCGTGACTGGCCACAGGGTGGTGCTGCGCCGGTGGACGCTGGTGAACTTGAGCGGTTCCTCTCAGTCGCTGCTCTGCCACGCGTCGAACTCGTCACCAGCCACGCCGACAGCGGTGGCGACATGGTGCGAGCGCTTGTCGCGCAGGATGCACAGCGCCCGGTGCGAGGAATCGTCGTCGCGGGGACCGGCAACGGCACGGTTCATCGCGATCTGAAGGAGGCACTGGACGATGCGCGGGCGCGGGGCGTTCGCGTGGTTTTGTCCAGCCGATGCGCGCATGGCCGGGTGGTGCCGCATCCGGGCCTGGCGTACGACCATTCGCAGGGGCTTTCGCCGGTCAAGGCCCGTCTGGCCTTGTCCCTGGATTTATTGGGCGGCTGAGCCATGTTCGCCGCGCTCGGTTCCCATGCATGGGCCTATCCCATGCTCGAAGTCGCGCATCTGCTCGGCGTGGCCTTGCTGTTGGGCAACCTTGCGCTGCTGGAGCTGCGCGTGTGGGGGTGGGGTCGTGCATTGCCGGTGGAACCCCTGGCCCAACTGAGTCTCGGGCTGGCCGTCGTCGGTTTCGGTCTCGCTGGAATCTCGGGTTTGTTGATGTTCGGAACGCAGGCCGGGGAACTGCTGGCCAATCGCGTATTCACAGCAAAAATGGTGTTGATCATGCTGGCAGGTTGCAATGCCGGGTGGTTCCATGCCCGCCGTTCGCTGCACCTGCTGGACGCCACCGCACGCGTCCAGATGTTGTTGTCAACGGCCTTGTGGCTGCTGGTGCTGACGTGCGGCCGTTGGATTGGCTACGTGTAGGAGGTGAGCATGCAAAGACGCGACGTGATTCGAATCGGGGCGCTGATGGGCTTGGGTGGATGTGGCGGCGCCGCGCTGGCACACCATGGATGGAGCAGCTTCGATCAGGAAAGGCCGATTTACCTTGAGGGTCGCGCCGTTGAGGTCAAGTGGCGAAATCCTCATGCGGAGCTTGTGCTTGAGCTGCCTGAAGCGCTGCGCTTGCCCGCCGATCTGGCACAACGTGCTTTGCCGGCTCAGACGGCTGGCGTGGATGGCGCGGCCCTGCTGTCCAAGGCGGCTTTGCCGACACGGCGTGATCGCCGCTGGGAAATCGAGCTGGCGCCTTTGTTTCGCCTGGGACAGTGGCAAATGCCCGAGATCCAGCGAGGCGCGATGCTGTCGGTGGTGGGCTTCACGTTCAAGGATGAAGCGGGTGCGGCGATCCTGCGCGCCGAGTACGTCTTTCTCGATGGCAAGGCGTACGGCTTGAGATCGAGCCCGGCATGACGCTGGAATGACACAAAAAACCCGGCGCATGGCCGGGTGGACAGGTGGGTGCCGGCGAGCGTTACCGGGAGAGCGCTTCCAGCGCCCGGGCGGTGATGTCATCGACCGTCCCCATGCCACTGATGGCACGGTATCTGGGTGCGCCAGCGGAGTCGCTTCGTGCCCACGCGCTGTAGTAGTCGACCAGCGGGCGGGTTTGAGCGCTGTACACCTCAAGGCGCTTCTTGACAGTTTCTTCCTTGTCATCGTCTCGCTGAATCAGCGGTTCACCGGTCACATCGTCCTTGCCGTCGACCTTGGGCGGGTTGAACTTGACGTGATACGTGCGGCCGGAGGCGGGGTGGGACCGGCGGCCACTCATGCGTTCGATGATGGCGTCGAACGGCACATCGATTTCCAGCACGTAGTCCAGTTTGACACCGGCCGCCTTCATGGCATCGGCCTGCGGAATCGTACGCGGGAAGCCATCAAACAGGAATCCGTTGGCGCAGTCCGCTTGGGCAATGCGCTCCTTGACAAGATTGATGATGAGGTCGTCGCTGACCAACCCACCCGATTCCATGACTGACTTGGCCTGTTGTCCGAGCGGCGTGCCCGCTTTCACGGCGGCGCGCAGCATGTCGCCGGTGGATATCTGGGGGATGCCGTACTTCTGGCAAATGAACGTCGCTTGCGTTCCTTTGCCGGCGCCCGGGGCGCCCAACAGTATCAGTCTCATCGCTTTCCTTTTTGCAGAGTTTCAATGGCGTGGCCGCTTGTCCCGAGCGGCGGCCCCAGGCCGTGGGCACCGGGGCAACCGGGCGAGGATAGCACGCGCATCCTGTGCGCTGGCTGACAAAAAGGCAGGGCGCTGCGAGCGGGAAAGCCCGGGTTTTCAGCTGTTGGCAAGCAGCTCGCGCACCCGTTGCAAATCCTGCGGGGTGTCCACCCCCGGGCCAGGTGCATGCGCTGTCAGGTGTACGGCAATGCGATGGCCGTGCCACAGCACGCGCAGTTGTTCCAGAGACTCGGTGACCTCCAGCGGAGCCACTTGCAGCTGTGGAAACTGCCGCAGAAATCCGGTGCGGTACGCATAGATGCCCACGTGGCGCAGCGGGGCAGGGGAAGGCAGTGTGTGGGGTGCGGTGCCACCGGGAGCCATGCCATCGCGCCACCATGGGATGGGCGCGCGGCTGAAGTACAGGGCGGTCCGGGCTCGATCCAGCACCACTTTCACGACGTTGGGGTTGAGCAGTTCGCTTGTGCTTTCAATGGCGTGTGCCGCGGTGCTCATCACGCAGTCGGATCGATGTTGCAACTCCGCCGCGACAGCGTTGATCAGCGCAGGTTCGATCAGCGGTTCGTCCCCTTGAACGTTCACCACGACGGTGTCGTCGGTCAAACCGAGCAAGTGACACGCCTCGGCCAGGCGGTCGCTGCCTGAGGGGTGGTCCGTTCGGGTGAGCAGCGCCTGCACGCCGTGTGCCTGGCAGGCCTCAACGATGCGCGGATCGTCCGCAGCGACCACGCAATGGCGGGCGGCACTTTGCATGGCACGTTGTGCCACTCGCACCACCATCGGGATGCCGCCGATGTCCGCCAAGGGTTTGTCGGGAAGACGCGTGGATGCCAGCCGAGCGGGGATCAATACGGTGAACGCATCCACCGCAGGCGGGGTGCTCATGACAGCGGGGAGGGCGCAGAGGGGCGCGCGGCCTCTTCATCGCTGATCGTGCGCGCCTCATGCTCCAGCAGAACCGGAATGCCATCCCGTACCGGGTAAGCCAGACGTGCGCTGCGGGAGATGAGTTCCTGCTTGTCTCGGTCAAAGATCAATGGACCTTTGGTGACCGGGCAGACCAGCAGTTCAAGCAATTTGGTATCCATGGCGCGATGATAGTCGTGGCATGCGCAGGTCGCATTCAATGTGGGCGCTTGAAGCGCGCCAGACGTTGATCAATCGCTTCGAAGAACGCGGGCTCCGGTGTCAGCTCGAGCGGAACGCTCCAGGCTTGCACTCGGGCACCCGGCGTTGTGGCCGCGAGCAGCGGGAAGAGTTTGACCGCATCCTTTTCGGTGCATATCAAGGTGTGCGGTGTGTCGCGCAGCAGCGCTTCGTAGACGCTGGTGTCCGCATGGTCAGGCAGTGGCACTTCGCGAATGGGTGCGAGGCCGCATTCGCGCAACATGTCAAAGAAGACGGCCGGTCGTGCGATACCCGCGACAGCGCACAAGGGCTGTTGCCGCAGCAGCGAAAGGTCGATCCGTTGTTCCATGGGGCCAATGGCATACGCGGCCAGGCGGCGTCTGGCTTCGAACGCAGGCAGACCGGGCAACGTGACGCTTTGGGGGGCGGCGTGTGCCGAGCGGCTTTGATGCAGGATGAAGTCGGGCCGGAACGGTGTCCCGAGGGTGGGCGGCCACGGTTCACGCAACAGGCCCGCCGGCAGCATCCAGCCGTTGCCCACACCGCGGTCGTCAAACACCACGATGGACAGATCTCGACCCAGCGCCAGATGCTGAAGTCCGTCGTCACACACCAGCACATCGACCTCGGGGTGCGCGGCCCGCAACGCTTCAGCCGCTTGTGCCCGCCGCGGCGCCACGTACACGGGGACGCCAGTGCTTCGCTGGATCAGCAATGGTTCATCGCCGACATCGGTGGCTGACGCCGCTGCATCCACCGGGCGCACGTCGTGGGTGCGCCGCCCGTGGCCGCGCGATACCACGCCCGGGTGCCAGCCGCGGGTGAGCAAATGGTTGACCAAGGCGATGGTGCAGGGGGTCTTGCCGGCGCCACCCACCACCACATTGCCCACCACGATCACAGGAACATCCACCTGATGCACCTGCAAGGCGCCAGAGGCGTAATGCCATCGGCGCACGAGCATGAGGAACTGGTAGATCAGTGACAGCGGCCAGAGCAGCACATTCAGCGGTCCGCGGCGTTGGGCTCGCCTGAGCCAGGCGGCTTCTCGTCGAGTGCGGTCCATGCCCGAGCCTGCTGCTTCGAACCGCGACACACCGCGGTCTTCAGGGTTTCGCGCGCGCAAATGCGCCCGTTTGCTGGGTAGCAAACGTGATCTGCACCAGCCCGGCGCGGCGTGCAGCGTCCATGACGTTGATCACCGACTGGTGGGTGGCCGCTGCGTCTGCGCTGATAACGATCACCGTTTCCCGGTTGTCCTGCGCCGCTGTCGTCAGCGCGCGGGTGAGCGACTCCACACTGGCGCCCTCAAGCACCTGGCGGTTGATCGAATAGCGCCCATCGCTGCCCACCGCCACGATGACTTCGCGCGGATTCTGCTTGGGCGCCTGGGCGTCTGCCACAGGCAGGTTCACCTTGAGCTCGGTGAACTTGCTGTAGGTGGTCGTCAGCACGAGGAAGATGAGCACCACCAACAGAATGTCGATGAACGGGATCAGGTTGATCTCGGGTTCATCGCGCTCGCCACGTCGGAAGTTCATAGCGTGGGTTTCCGCAGGCTGAGCAGGTGCCTCGCGAACCGCTCGGCGGCCAATTCCATGGTGAGCAGGTAGCCGTCGACCCGCGCACGGAAATAGCGCCAGAAGATCAATGCAGGGATCGCGATGATCAGTCCGAAGGCGGTGTTGTAGAGGGCGATCGAAATGCCCTGCGCCAGCTGCGCCGGGTTGCCCATGCCGGGCACGGCACCCGCACTTTCCGCAGCCTGCGAGCCAAAGATCTCGATCATCCCGATGACCGTGCCAAGCAGGCCCAGCAGCGGCGCAGCCGATGCGATGGTGGCCAAGGCGCCCAGGTAACGCTGCAGCTTTGCGGCGGCCTCGCGACCAGCCCCTTCGAGGCTGGCGCGCAGATCGTCCTCGCTGGCGCGGGGATTGGTGTTGTAGGTTCTGAAGCCGGTGGCCAGCACCGCACCCAGCACCGAGTTTTGTTCCAGCTGCTTCACCACATCGGGCCCGGGAATGCCGTTGCGCGACACCATGATCGCTTCATCAAGCAACTTTGGCGGCGCGATCTTGCGCGTTTTCAAACTCACAAAGCGCTCAATGACCAGCGCCAGACCGAGCACGGAACAGATGATCAGGGGCCAGATGGGCCAACCAGCGGCTTGTATGATGGAAAACAAATCAGGGCTCCAGGCTAGTGCCGCCGACTGCAGGCGACCTTGTTTGGGTGCACGGGATTATGTCTTACGGCCCCGCGCCTACGCCCCTGAACATCTCAACCCCTTCAGGCCCTGCCCATGGCGCACCACAACGCAGCGCATGCTCCCATTGATGCACAGTTTCTGTGGATAACTTTGTGAAAAACCCCGTGGCATTCGCCGGAACAGCCAATCGCCACGGGGCCTGCAACACGTCGATGACAAAACAGGCAGTGCAAAAGCCTTTGGAATCAATGCACTTGGACGGTCTGCCGGGCGTGCCGTGCTTTTCACGGTCAACAGCCAGCAACCACGCGGCTTGTGGACACATTTGCATGGGAGACGCCCGTGTCTGAGCCGTTTTTCGATCTCGGGCCTGCATCCGCGCGGCGCGTGTGGGCAGTTGGCCCCCTGATGCGAGCCGTGGCGGATACGGTGTCCGCCCGATTCAATCCAGTGGCGGTTCGCGGTGAGCTTTCGGGCTTTTCGCGCGCGGCCAGCGGCCATTGTTACTTTTCGCTGAAGGACGACACGGGACAGGTGCGCTGCGCCATGTTTCGCCGCTCCGCCGAGCAGTTGGGTTTCACACCCCGCGACGGTCAGATGGTCGAAGCTCGCGGCAAGCTGGATGTCTACGGTGCGCGTGGGGACCTTCAGCTCATCGTTGAGGGGCTGCAGCTCGCGGGGCAGGGCGCACTCTTTGAACAGTTCCTCAAGCTCAAGGCCGAACTCGAGGCAGAGGGTTTGTTCAATGCAGATCGAAAGCGTCCTTTGCCTGCCCAGCCGCGAGGCATTGGCGTGGTCACCTCGCTGGGCGCGGCCGCGTTGCGCGACGTGGTGACCGCACTCAGGCGGCGCGTGCCGCACATTCCCGTCGTGATTTATCCCGCTGCCGTGCAGGGCACGCAGGCTCCAGCGGAGTTGTGCGCTGCGCTCAAAACAGCCTACCGGCGCCATGCCGAGGGCAGCGAGTGCGATGTGGTGCTGCTCGTGCGTGGCGGCGGGTCGCTCGAGGACCTGTGGGCGTTCAACGACCCCACCCTGGTGCGCACCATGGCCGAGGCTCCGATGCCTGTGGTCTGCGGCGTCGGCCACGAGACCGACTTCACCCTGGCCGACTTTGTGGCCGACCTGAGAGCCCCAACGCCCACCGCTGCGGCCGAGCTGTGCGCGCCAGCCCGCGAGCAGCGCCTTGGCGAACTGGCCTATTTGCGAGAGCGATTGAGCGAGGGCGCCTTCCGCCATGTCGATGAGCAGGCGCAGCGGCTCGACCAAATCACCCGGCATCTGGGGCGGCCGTCGGAGCGCTTGCACCTCAGCCAGCGAACGCTGTCGACGCTGCAGCACCGCTTGCACGGCGCCTTGCTGCTCACGGCGCAGCAGCGACAGAACCGCTTGCAGGCTCTGCAGGTCGCGTTGCCAGCGGCGCTGAGTCGTGCGCTGCAAATGCAGCGGCTGCGCTTGACGCGTGGAGAAACATCGCTGGGCCTTCTCGATCCGAAGCTGGTGCTCCAGCGCGGCTACGCATTCTTGACAGACGATGCAGGCACAGCGGTCACCCATGCAGGCCAGGCGCATCCTGGTCAAACCTTGAATGCGACCCTGTTTGATGGCCACCTCGGGCTGCTTGTCCAAGACAGCCACACCACGCCCAAGAAACCCTGACTGCGATGCCGGCACCCGCCTTGCCTACAATGCAAAGCCCCGGCTGCCTTGCGCTGTGCCCATAGCTCAAGTTCGTCATTTCCCCATACCAACGCAAGAGGAACCCCATGGAACACACCCTGCCCAAACTCCCCTACGACCTGGACGCCCTGGCACCGCACTACAGCCGCGAAACGCTGGAGTTCCACCATGGCAAGCACCACAACGCCTACGTGGTCAACCTCAACAACCTGCAAAAGGGCACCGAGTTCGAAAGCATGGACCTGGAGTCCATCATCAAGAAATCCAGCGGCGGCATCTACAACAACTCCGCGCAGATCTGGAACCACACCTTCTTCTGGAACTGCATGAAGCCCAATGGCGGTGGTGAGCCTTCAGGTCCCCTGGCAGCTGCCATCACGGCGAAGTGGGGCAGCTACGCTGCGTTCAAGGAAGCGTTCGTGAAGTCTGCGGTCGGCAACTTCGGTTCGGGCTGGACGTGGCTGGTCAAGAAGGCTGACGGGTCGGTTGACATCGTGAACATGGGCGCCGCCGGCACCCCCTTGACCACGGGCGACAAGGCGCTGCTGACGGTGGACGTCTGGGAGCACGCGTACTACATCGACTACCGCAACCTGCGTCCCAAGTTTGTGGAGACCTTCCTCGACAAGCTCGTGAACTGGTCGTTCGCCGAAGCCAACTTCGCCTGATCCAGGACACTCCCATGCCGGGGCCCGAAGAGAAATCTTCGGGCCCTTTTTCTTGCTGGAGCCATCAAGAAAAAAAATACCAGTTATTCCCCGAGTTTTTTACATCGTGGGAATCAGGTTCAGAAAACGCGGTTCTCGGCGCGGCAGTGAACGCAAAATCACAGAGTTTCGGCCGCGTGCCTTGAGCATCCGCTCATGGCCGGTTGAAGGCATCCCCCAACAATCCTGGAGATACGCAATGAGCAGCCAGCAACCCACCATCATTTACACCCTGACGGACGAAGCACCCTTGCTGGCGACCAGTGCGTTTCTGCCCATCATCCGCACCTTCGCCGCGCCAGCCGGGATCAACGTCGCCACCAGCGACATTTCGGTGGCGGCCCGCGTGCTTGGCGCTTTTCCCGAGTACCTGAGTGAAGAGCAGCGCGTGCCCGACAACCTCGCCGAGCTGGGCAAGCTGACGCTTCGACCCGATGCCAACATCATCAAGCTGCCCAATATCAGCGCCTCGGTGTCCCAGCTGATGGCCTGTATCAAAGAGCTGCAGGCCAAGGGCTACAAGATTCCGGACTACCCGGAAAACCCCAAGACGGAAGAAGAAAAAGACATTCGCGCCCGCTACTCGAAGTGCACCGGCAGCGCCGTGAACCCCGTGCTGCGCGAAGGCAACTCAGATCGACGCGCACCCAAGGCCGTGAAGGCCTACGCGCGCAAGAACCCGCACAGCATGGGCGAATGGAGCCAGGCCTCGCGCTCGCACGTGTCTCACATGCACCAAGGGGACTTCTATCACGGCGAAAAGTCCATGACGCTGGATCGCGCGCGCGACGTCAAGATGGAGCTGGTCGCCAAGAGCGGCAAGACCATCGTGCTCAAGCCCAAGGTCTCGTTGCTGGACCGCGAGGTCATCGATTCGATGTTCATGAGCAAGAAGGCCCTGCTGGACTTCTACGAGAAAGAGATCGAGGACGCTCACAAAACCGGCGTGATGTTCTCGCTGCACGTGAAGGCCACCATGATGAAGGTGTCGCACCCCATCGTGTTCGGTCACTGCGTGCGCATTTTCTACAAGCAGGCTTTCGAAAAGCACGGCAAGTTGTTTGACGAACTGGGTGTGAACGTCAACAACGGCATGGTCGACCTCTACAACAAGATCGCCAACCTGCCGCAGAGCAAGCAGGACGAGATCAAGCGCGACCTGCACGCTTGCCACGAGGGCCGGCCGGAGTTGGCGATGGTCGACTCCGCCAAGGGCATCACGAACTTCCATTCGCCCAACGACGTGATCGTGGATGCGTCGATGCCCGCCATGATCCGCAACAGCGGCAAGATGTGGGGTGCTGATGGTCGCCTGAAGGATGTGAAGGCCGTGATGCCGGAATCCACCTTCGCGCGGATCTACCAGGAGATCATCAACTTCTGCAAGTGGCACGGCGCTTTCGACCCCAAGACCATGGGCACGGTGCCCAACGTGGGTCTGATGGCGCAGCAGGCCGAAGAGTACGGCTCGCACGACAAGACCTTCGAGATCCCTGAAGACGGCGTGGCCAACATCACCGACCTGAACACCGGTGAAGTACTGATGAGCCAGAACGTGGAGCAGGGCGACATCTGGCGCATGTGCCAGACCAAAGATGCGGCCATTCGCGACTGGGTCAAGCTGGCTGTGTCGCGCGCGCGCAATTCCGGCATGCCGGTGGTGTTCTGGCTGGACCAGTACCGTCCGCACGAAGCCCAGCTGATCACCAAGGTCAAGATGTACCTGCACGAGCACAACACGGCCGGCCTGGACATCCAGATCATGAGCCAGGTCCGTGCGATGCGTTACACGCTGGAACGCGTGATCCGGGGCCTGGACACCATCAGTGCCACCGGCAACATCCTGCGCGACTATCTGACCGATCTTTTCCCCATCATGGAGCTGGGAACCTCGGCGAAGATGCTGTCGATCGTGCCTCTGATGGCAGGTGGCGGCATGTACGAAACCGGTGCCGGGGGCTCGGCACCCAAGCACGTTCAGCAGCTGGTGGAAGAAAACCACCTGCGTTGGGATTCGCTGGGCGAGTTCCTTGCACTCGCGGTTTCCATGGAGGACTTGGGCCTCAAGGTGGGCAACGAAAAGGCAAAGATCCTGGCCCGCACGCTCGACGCCGCCACCGGCTCGCTGCTGGACAACAACAAGAACCCCAGCCCCAAGACGGGTCAGCTCGACAACCGTGGCAGCCAGTTCTACCTGGCGCTCTACTGGGCGCAGGAGCTGGCCGCACAAACCGACGACGCGGAAATGGCCGCCAAGTTCGCTCCGCTGGCCAAACAGCTGGCCGACAACGAGAAGGCAATCGTCGCCGAGCTCGCAGCGGTGCAGGGCAAGCCCGTGGACATCGGTGGCTATTACAAGCCCGACTTCGACAAGCTGGAATCCATCATGCGTCCGAGCAAGACGTTCAACGACGCACTCGCTGCCATCAAAGCCTGACCGACAGCCCCCTCGGGGGCAAGCGGCCTACCGCGGAAACGGTGGGCCGCTCAGTTTGGTGCCGGCTTTGAGGGCCCGCTTGTCAAACCAGCCTTTGTGCATCTCGAGCACGTAACGCACGGGCTTGGCAGAGCAGTGTGAATCCAGGCTCTGCGGCTTCATGTCGACCAGGTTGACGATGGTGCCGTCGTCGGCCACAAACGCAGCCGTGAGTGGCAGCAAGGTGTTCTTCATCCAGAAGCACTGCTCGGTGGGCTGCTCGAAGACAAAGAGCATGCCTTCGTTGGTGGGCATCTCTTTTCTGAACATCAGGCCCACCGACCTTTCTTGAGCGTTGGACGCCACCTGCGCCTGGATGAGGTGCATGCCGGCTTGGAGGGTGATCCGGGGCAGCTGCAACTGCGGAGCCTCCTGCGCCATCGCGGAGCCATTCCAGGCCAGGATCAAGCCGAACAGTGGAGCGAGCAAGCGGTTCATTTGTCGAGGTCAGTGGTGAGATGGACGTGGGCAGATTGTCGGGCATGGGCTGGCACGTTCTGCATGTGCGCATGTGCCACGCCTGAAAGGGCGTCAAGCCCTTCACACGGGCACTATGATTTCTGACCTTTCACACCCTCTGGAGTTCCGAGTACATGTACCAGCACATTCAAGTGCCCGCCCAAGGTCAGCGCATTGCCGTCAACGCCGACCTGTCGCTCCATGTGCCGGATCAGCCCATCATTCCCTACATCGAAGGCGACGGCACGGGCGTCGACATCACGCCCGTGATGCTCAAGGTGGTCGATACCGCCGTGGACAAAGCCTATGGCGGCACCCGAAAAATCCATTGGATGGAGGTGTATGCGGGCGAAAAGGCCACGCGGATGTACGGCCCGAATGTCTGGCTGCCGGATGAGACCCTGCGCGCCCTGCGCGAATACGTGGTCTCGATCAAAGGCCCCTTGACGATGCCGGTGGGCGGCGGCACTCGCTCGCTCAACGTCGCTTTGCGTCAGGAACTGGATCTGTACGTGTGTTTGCGTCCCGTGCAGTACTTCAAGGGCGTCCCTTCGCCATTGAAGGAGCCGGAGAAGACCGATATGGTCATCTTTCGGGAAAACTCCGAAGACATCTACGCCGGTATCGAATACGAAGCGCAGTCGGCGAACGCCCGCAAACTGATCCAGTTCCTGCAGGAGGACATGGGCGTCACGAAGATTCGGTTTCCAGAGACCTCGGGTATCGGCGTCAAACCTGTCTCGATCGAAGGTACCGAGCGCCTGATGCGCAAAGCGATCCAGTATGCGATCGACAACGACAAGCCCAGCGTGACCATCGTGCACAAGGGCAACATCATGAAGTACACCGAAGGTGGCTTCCGCGATTGGGCGTATGCGCTGGCACAGAAGGAATTCGGTGCTGCGCTGATCGACGATGGGCCGTGGTGCAAGTTCAGGAATCCGCGCACTGGCAGGGACATCACGATCAAAGACAGCGTTGCCGACGCGTTTCTGCGGCAGATTCTGCTGCGACCCGCCGAGTACTCGGTGATCGCTACCTTGAATCTGAATGGCGACTACATTTCCGATGCACTGGCAGCGCACGTGGGTGGAACCGGCATCGCGCCAGGAGCCAACATGAGCGACTCGGTTGCGTGTTTTGAGGCCACGCACGGCACCGCCCCCAAATACGCCGGCAAGGACTACGTGAACCCCGGCTCCGAGATTCTTTCAGCCGAAATGATGCTTCGCCACATGGGCTGGAAGGAGGCGGCCAACCTGATTCTCAGCTCGATGGAGAAGTCCATTCTTTCCAAGCGGGTGACCTACGACTTCGCCCGCCTCATGGATGGCGCCACGCAGGTGAGTTGCTCAGGTTTCGGGCAGGTGATGATCGATCACATGTAGGTCGAAAGAACTGCAAATCCGGGCCTGGGCTGGCCGCGCAAGCGCCGGGCACGGGGGGCCTGCGGTGTTGGCTGCTGCGGGAAGAAGCGCACGAATGAGGCCTTACTCCACGGTTTCCGTTTGTGCTTTCCCTCCACAATGGGGCATGCATCCCGATGTCCGCCGTTCTCTGGAAAGCCCCTGTGGCGTGGCGTCAGTCTGGCTGTGTGGCGCGATCCTATTCCCGCACGATGCGGCGGTGCCATGCGCACCGCTAGAATCATTTTCATGGCCACCCAGAACCCCAAAAAACCGCCCAACCCAGCCGTCTCCCCACCCAACACGGGCAGCGACGATTCGGTGGTGCTGGAACGCCGTGCGCAGCGCACGCAGCCGCCCCAGATGTTCCAGGTGGTCTTGCTCAACGACGACTTCACCCCCATGGAGTTCGTGGTGCATGTCATCCAGGAGTTCTTCAGCAAGGACCGGGAAACCGCAACCCAAATCATGTTGAAGATTCACCTCGAGGGCAAAGGCATCTGTGGCGTGTACTCACGCGATGTCGCTGGTACCAAGGTTGACCAGGTGCTTCAGGCTTCCCGTGCAGCGGGGCATCCCCTGCAATGTCTGAGTGAACCGGTTGAATAATTCCGTATCCACCCCACTTGAACCTCAGCGATCCATTTCCGAACCCAGACGATTGCCTCTTCGATCACCCCAGCCCAAAGGACGTGCCCAATGATTGCCCAGGAACTTGAAGTCAGCTTGCATATGGCCTTTGTCGAGGCCCGGCAGCAGCGGCACGAATTCATCACGGTCGAGCATTTGCTGCTCGCGCTGCTGGACAACCCCAGCGCAGCCGAGGTGTTGCGAGCATGCTCTGCAAACATCGACGACCTTCGCAAGTCGTTGACCAATTTCATCAAAGACAACACCCCGCAGGTCGCCGGTACCGATGAGGTGGACACGCAGCCCACGCTGGGCTTCCAGCGCGTCATTCAGCGCGCGATCATGCACGTGCAGTCCACCGGCAATGGCAAGAAGGAAGTCACCGGTGCCAACGTGCTGGTCGCCATCTTCGGCGAGAAGGACTCGCACGCGGTCTACTACCTCCACCAGCAGGGCGTGACCCGTCTGGACGTGGTGAATTTCATCGCCCACGGCATCCGCAAGAGCGATCCGCCTGAGCCTACCAAGTCGGGCGAGAGTGCTGCCGAGAATGAAGAGGCCGGTGAAGCCAAGGGCAACGAGAAAGCCTCTCCTCTGGAGCAGTTCACCCAGAACCTCAACCAGATGGCCAAGGACGGCAAGATCGATCCCCTGATCGGCCGCGAGTACGAGGTCGAGCGCGTGATCCAGATCCTGTGCCGCCGCCGCAAGAACAACCCGCTGCTGGTGGGCGAGGCAGGCGTGGGCAAGACCGCCATTGCAGAGGGCCTGGCGTGGCGCATCACGCAGGGCGATGTGCCGGAGATCCTGGCAGAGTCGGCGGTGTACTCACTCGACATGGGCGCCTTGCTGGCGGGTACCAAGTACCGTGGTGACTTCGAACAACGCCTCAAGGGCGTGCTCAAGTCGCTGAAGGACAAGCCCAACGCCATTCTGTTCATTGACGAAATCCACACCCTGATCGGTGCGGGTGCGGCGTCGGGTGGCACGCTGGACGCCTCCAACCTCCTGAAGCCGGCACTCTCCAGTGGCCAGCTCAAGTGCATCGGTGCGACCACTTTCACGGAGTACCGTGGCATCTTCGAGAAGGACGCAGCGCTTTCGCGCCGCTTCCAGAAGGTCGACGTGGTCGAGCCCACTGTCGCGGAGACGGTGGACATCCTCAAAGGCTTGAAGTCGCGCTTCGAGGAACACCATGGCGTGAAATATGCCGTGGCTGCCCTGCAGGCCGCAGCCGAGCTCAGCGCCAAGTACATCAACGACCGGCACCTGCCTGACAAGGCCATCGACGTGATCGATGAAGCCGGTGCGGCTCAGCGCATCCTGCCGGTGTCCAAACGCAAGAAGACGATCAGCAAGGCCGAGGTGGAAGAGATCGTGGCCAAGATTGCGCGCATCCCGCCGGCCAATGTGTCCAACGACGACCGCGGCAAGCTGCAGACGCTGGAGCGCGATCTCAAGAGTGTCGTGTTCGGGCAGGACAAGGCGCTGGAGGTATTGGCGTCTTCCGTGAAGATGGCGCGCTCTGGCCTGGGCAAGAGCGACAAGCCGATTGGCGCCTTCCTCTTCAGTGGCCCCACCGGCGTGGGCAAGACCGAAGCGGCCAAGCAGCTGGCGTACATCATGGGCATCGACCTGATCCGCTTCGACATGTCGGAGTACATGGAGCGCCATGCGGTGAGTCGCCTCATTGGCGCACCTCCCGGCTACGTGGGCTTTGATCAGGGTGGCCTGCTGACCGAGGCCGTCACCAAGAAGCCGCACTGCGTGCTGCTGCTCGACGAAATCGAGAAGGCACACCCGGACATCTTCAACGTGCTGTTGCAGGTGATGGACCACGGCACGCTGACCGACAACAACGGACGCAAGGCCGACTTCCGCAACGTCATCATCATCATGACGACGAACGCGGGTGCGGAGACGATGAACAAGGCGACCATTGGCTTTACCAACCCGCGCGAGTCGGGTGACGAAATGGCCGACATCAAGCGCCTGTTCACGCCTGAGTTCCGCAACCGTCTGGATGCGATGGTGAGCTTCAAGGCGCTGGATGAAAACATCATCATGCGTGTGGTGGACAAGTTCCTGCTGCAGCTGGAAACGCAACTCGCCGAGAAGAAGGTGGAAGTCACCTTCACCGACGCTTTGCGCAAGCACCTGGCCAAGAAGGGCTTCGACCCGCTCATGGGCGCGCGACCGATGCAACGCCTGATTCAGGACACCATTCGCCGTGCGCTGGCGGACGAGCTGTTGTTCGGTCGTCTGACCGATGGTGGCCGCTTGACCGTGGACATCGTGGCGAAGCAGGACGAGGCGGGCAAGGAAACCCAGGAAGTGGTGCTGGATATCCAGCCGCTGCCCAAGAAGGAAGGCAAAGCCAAGCCCGAAGAAGCCACCGCGGGTTGAAAATGTCTCTGTCCCAACAAAAAGCCCGGCACTGCCGGGCTTTTTGTTGTGTGTTGGTGGCTCCTCAGCGCTTTCCGCCAAGCAGACCGCCGAGCATCCCTCGCACCAGTTGCCGGCCAAGACCGCTGGCGACGCTGCGCGCAGCGGTCTTGGCCATCGTTTGCACAAGGCCATCGTATTGCCCGCCGCGGGGCCCGGTGCGTCCGAACAGGGCCTCGTTGACCATGTCACCAAAGCCGCCGCCTTGCGCGGGCGCCTCTTGTTTCGCGGCCCCGGGAATGCGCGGCACCTTCGTGTCGCCGCCGGTTTCGGCCGGCGCCGCCGCGCCACGCTGACCCGCGTGGCTGGCGAACATTTCGTACGCACTTTCCCGGTCAACGACCTTTTCGTACACGCCCGCCACCAGCGAGCTTTGGCGCAACTGTTGACGCTGGGCGGGTGTGATGGGGCCGAGCTGGCTGCCCGGTGGCAGCACGAAGACGCGCTCGGTTTCGGTGGGACGCCCCTTTGCGTCGAGCAAGCTGACCAGCGCCTCACCGACAGCCAGCTCGGTGATGGCCGCCTCTATGTCCAGCCCTGCCTTGGGTCTCATGGTCTGTGCGGTCGACTTGACCGCCTTCTGGTCTCGGGGCGTGAAGGCGCGAAGCGCGTGCTGGACACGGTTCCCGAGCTGGCCCAACACGCTGTCGGGGATGTCGAGCGGGTTCTGGGTCACAAAGTACACGCCCACGCCTTTGGAACGCACCAGGCGCACCACCAGCTCGATGCGTTCGATCAACACTTTGGGGGCTTCGTTGAACAGCAGGTGGGCCTCATCGAAGAAGAAGACGAGTTTGGGCTTCTCGGGGTCGCCAATCTCCGGCAGGGTTTCGAAGAGTTCGGACAGCATCCACAGCAGGAAGGTGGCGTACAGCCGAGGTGCGTTCATCAGCTTGTCGGCGGCCAGGATGTTGATCACCCCTTTGCCGTCCACGGTCTGCATGAAGTCGGTGATATCGAGCATGGGCTCGCCAAAGAACTGGTCGCCGCCCTGTTGCTCGACCTGCATCAAGCCGCGCTGGATGGCCCCAATGCTGGCGGCGCTGATGTTGCCGTACTCGGTGGTGAACTGCTTGGCGTTGTCGCCAATGTGCTGCAGCATGGCCCGCAGGTCTTTCATGTCGAGCAGCAGCAGGCCGTTGTCGTCGGCGATCTTGAAGACGAGGTTGAGCACACCCGCTTGCGTGTCATTGAGGTTGAGCATGCGCGCGAGCAGCAGGGGTCCCATGTCGCTGATGGTGGCGCGCACCGGATGGCCGAGCTCGCCAAAAACATCCCACAGCGTGGTGGGGCAAGACTGCGGGGCGGGCAGGGTGATGCCGCGGTCCTTGAGGACGGCACTGATCTTTTCGCCAAAGCTGCCCGGCTGGCTGATGCCCGAGAGATCGCCCTTCACGTCGGCCATGAACACCGGCACCCCGATGTTGGAGAACTGCTCCGCCAGGGTTTGCAGCGTCACGGTCTTGCCGGTGCCGGTGGCGCCCGTGATCAGGCCGTGGCGGTTGGCCAGTCCTGGCAACAGCTGGCAAGTCGTGGTGGCGTTCTGGGCAATCAGCATCGGTTCGGCCATGGCGGTGGTTCCTTGTGGAAGCGGGTTCGGGGCTGGGCGGGTGAAAACGTAAAATCGGCCGCTTATTAGATCAAAGCCAGAACGGGCAAAAGGACAATTTCGTGGCCGGACACAGCAAATGGGCAAATATTCAGCACCGCAAGGGACGCCAGGACGAGAAGCGCGGGAAGATCTGGACACGAGTCATCCGTGAAATCACCGTGGCGGCGCGTCAGGGCGGTGGCGACCCGACCATGAACCCGCGGCTGCGCCTGGCGATCGAGAAGGCCAAAGCCGCGAACATGCCGGCTGACCGCATCAAATACAACGTGGACAAAGCGTCCGGCAACCTCGAGGGGCAGGCGCTGGAGGAAATCCGCTACGAGGGGTATGGCATCGGTGGCGCTGCCGTGATCGTCGACACCATGACCGACAACCGTGTGCGCACGGTGGCTGAGGTGCGGCATGCGTTCAGCAAGTACGGTGGCAACCTGGGCACCGATGGCTCTGTGTCTTTCCAGTTCAAGCATTGCGGCCAGCTGGTGTTCGCACCGGGCACGTCCGAAGACAAGGTCATGGAGATCGCGCTCGAAGCCGGCGCAGACGACGTGATCAGCGACGACGACGGCGCCATCGAGGTGCTGACCTCGCCCGTGGATTTCGAGGCAGTGAAAAACGCACTGGAGGCCGCAGGCCTCAAGCCGGAGGTGGCCGAGGTGACGATCCGGGCCGAGAACACCATCGCGTTGGCGGGTGATGACGCTGCGCGCATGCAGAAGCTGCTGGACGTGCTGGAAGACCTGGACGACGTGCAGGACGTTTTCCACAACGCTGAAATTGGCGAGTAAGGGCGGCCCGGATGAAAGTACTCGTGATTGGCGGCGGCGGCCGCGAGCATGCGCTGGCCTGGAAGCTCGCGCAGGACGAAGGTGTGCAGCAGGTATTTGTGGCGCCCGGCAACGCGGGTACCGCGCGCGACCCGGCCCTGACGAATCTCGACATCACCGACAAGGCGGCCTTGCGCGCCTGGGCGCAGGCTGAGGGGGTGGCGCTCACTGTGGTCGGGCCCGAGGCGCCACTGGCGGCTGGTGTGGTGGATGAGTTTCGCGCCCATAGCTTGCCCATTTTTGGCCCCACGAAGGCCGCTGCGCAGCTGGAAAGCTCCAAGGCATTTTCCAAAGCCTTCATGCAGCGGCATGGCATTCCCACGGCCCGGTATCAGACCTTTACAGACCCTGCGGCGGCGCATGCCTACGTGCAGGCCGAGGGCGCGCCCATCGTGATCAAGGCCGATGGCCTGGCCGCCGGCAAAGGTGTGGTGGTGGCCATGACGCTGGCCGAGGCCCATGAAGCGATTGATTTCATGCTGCTGGACAACACGCTGGGCGTAGCACACAACGAAGGCGGTGCACGGGTCGTGATCGAGGAATTCCTGGTCGGAGAAGAGGCCAGTTTCATCGTGCTGTGCGACGGCGAGCACGCGTTGGCATTGGCCACCAGCCAGGATCACAAGCGGCTGCAAGACGCCGACCAAGGCCCGAACACGGGTGGCATGGGCGCGTATTCCCCCGCACCTGTGGTCACGCCCGCGGTGCACGAGTGCGCGATGAACGAGGTCATCCTGCCCACGCTGCGTGGCATGAAGGCCGATGGCATTCCCTACACAGGGTTCCTTTACGCCGGCCTCATGATCACGCCCGACGGCAAGGTGAAGACGCTGGAGTTCAATTGCCGCATGGGCGACCCCGAAACGCAGCCGATCATGATGCGCCTGCGCAGCCACCTGACGCAGACCCTGCTGTCGGCCACGCGCGGCGAACTCCACCGCGTGACGCTTGAATGGGATCCCCGTATTGCCCTGGGTGTGGTGCTGGCTGCAGCCGGTTACCCGTTGAACCCCCGCAAGGGCGACGCGATCACGGGGCTGCCTGCCGATGACGCCAGCCGCATGGTGTTTCATGCGGGGACCACCCGGCAGGGCGGTGCCATTCAGGTGTCGGGTGGCCGCGTGCTCTGCGTGACTGCGCTGGCCGACACCATGGTCCAAGCCCGTCAGCGTGCATACGAGGTGGTGGATGCCATCCACTTCGATGGCATGCAGTGCCGCCGCGACATCGGATATCGCGCGCTTTGAGCCTCTCTGCCGACTACCCCGGACCTCACACGGTTCGGTTTCGAGGCTCGTCGCTGTCGCGCTGGCTGCTCACCCGCATGGGGTGGCAACTCGATTTCGACGGCTTTCCTCGCCTTCAAGGCGTGGCCATCGTCTACCCGCACACGAGCAACTGGGATTTCCCCATCATGCTGCTGGTCAAGTGGGCGATTGGCGTGCCCGCGCGGTTCTGGGGAAAAGACGCGCTGTTTCGCATTCCGCTGTTGGGCGCCTGGATGCGCTGGCTGGGCGGCATTCCGCTCCATCGCCAATCGCCGCAGGGTGTGGTGGGACACATGGTGGCGCTGATGCAGCAGCACAAGCAAGAACAGCGCTTGCTGTGGCTGGCCCTGTCGCCCGAAGGAACGCGTCGGCGCACACAGGGGTGGCGCAGCGGTTTCTACCAGGTGGCGCTGGGGGCAGACGTTCCGCTCGCGCTCGTGCGCCTCGATTACAGTCGCAAAACGGTGAGCGTCACCGACTTCCTGCGCCTGACGGGCGATGAGGCGGCAGACTACGCCCGTATGGCAGCTTCGTACGATGGCGTGCGAGGTTTGCATGCCGAGTTCGCCAGTCCTGTGCAACCCTTGTCCAAGCCCTTTCCTGCCCACACGGTATGAGCATGCAACCGACCCCCACGTCCCTGGTCCGTGAATACCTCACCGACCTGCAGGATCGAATCGTTTCCACCGTGGCGCTGGTCGATGGTGGGCAGTTTGTGGTGGATCGCTGGACCAAGCCCGCAGGCGAGCCGTTGCAAGGCAGCGGGATCACGCAGATTCTGGAAGACGGCGCCGTGTTCGAGCGTGCGGGATGCGGGTTTTCGCATGTCACCGGTCCGCGCTTGCCGCCGTCGGCCACACAGCACCGCCCCGAGCTGAGTGGCGCACCCTTTGAGGCCATGGGCGTGTCGCTGGTGTTTCATCCGCGCAATCCCTACGTACCTACGGTGCACATGAACGTGCGCATGATCGCGGCGACGCCGGCGGGCGGCGAGCCGGTGTGCTGGTTCGGTGGCGGCATGGACCTCACGCCCTACTATGGCTTCGAGGAAGACGCGGTGCATTTCCACCGCTCCACAAAAAACGCGCTCGACCCCTTCGGTGTCGACAAGTACCCCCGATTCAAGACCTGGTGCGACGAGTACTTCTTTTTGAAGCACCGCGACGAACAGCGCGGTATCGGGGGTGTCTTTTTTGACGACTTTTCCGAGCTCGGATTCGATGGCAGCTTCGCCATGATGAGCTCGGTGGGCGACGCCTTTCTGGATGCGTACCTGCCCATCGTCGACCGCCGCAAGAACACGCCCTACGGCGAGCGCGAGCGCAGCTTCCAGCTGTACCGCCGCGGTCGCTATGTGGAGTTCAACCTCGTCTGGGACCGCGGTACGCACTTTGGCCTGCAATCGGGCGGGCGCGCCGAGTCGATCCTGCTGTCCATGCCGCCGTTGGTGAGTTGGGCCTACAACCGCAAGACCAAGAAGGGGACGCCTGAAGACCGCCTCTACAAGGAGTTTCTGGTGCGCAAGGACTGGATCTGATGACCGACATGGCTCAACCCCGCCGCGTCGGCATGTTCGGCGGTGCTTTCGATCCGCCGCACTGGGCGCATCGCGCCCTGGCCGAAACGGCCCTCAGCCAGCTCGGGCTGGATGTGCTGCACATCCTGCCAACGGGCCACGCGTGGCACAAGTCGCGCATTCTGTCGTCCGCCGAAGACCGCGTGGCCATGTGCGAACTGGCCTTCGGGGATTTGCCTGACGTCAGGCTCGATCCGCGTGAGATTCAGCGAGAGGGCCCGAGCTACACCGCCGACACACTGCGCGAGCTCCAACGCGAGTATCCCCAGGCCGAACTCTTCCTCGTGCTCGGCGCAGACCAGTTGCTGGCTTTCAAGAGCTGGGTTCGGTGGCAGGAGGTGCTTGAGTTGGCCACACTTGCCGTGGCCAACCGGGCCACCAACATCGGGGCCGACGCATCGCTCGATCAGGACATGGAGACCGACCTGTCGGGCGTGGACCTGCCATTCGAGTTGCTCAACATGCCCCTGAAGAACATCAGCGCAAGCGCGGTACGCGCCCGTGTGGGTCAGCCTGCCTTGAGCGCCGCTGCGCTCGATGTTCTGGTGCCAGAGGCCGTCGCACGCTATATTTCACAACACCACCTTTACCAGCCCCCTACATGACCAGCGAAACCACAGCCAAGAAAGACATCCAGAGACTCCAGCGCGCCATCGTCGATGGCCTTGAGGACGTCAAGGGTCAGGACATCGTGGTTTTCAACACCGAGCACCTCTCCCCTCTGTTCGAGCGGGTCATCGTGGCCAGCGGCACTTCCAATCGGCAGACCAAAGCCCTGGCCGCAAGCGTGCGCGATGCCGTTCGCGAGGCGGGCTTTGACAAACCGCGCATTGAAGGCGAGGACAACGGCGAATGGATCATCGTGGACTGCGGCGCTGCCGTGGCCCACGTGATGCAGCCCGTGATCCGCCAGTACTACCGGCTCGAGGAAATCTGGGGCGCCAAGCCCGTGCGCCTCAAGCACGGAGCGGAGAAGCCCCTGGCGGCTCCTATCGCTCCTGCGGCCAAAAAGAAGGCCGTGAAGAAAGCGCCGGAAGCGGCGCCGGTGTCAGCCAAGAAGGTCGTGCGCAAGACCGCCGCCAAAGCGGCGCCTCCGGTGCCCGCCAAGAAGAGTGCAGCGGCAAAACCCGCAGCGAAACCTGCAGCCAAGCGCGCGCCCGCCAAGGCTGCGCTGCCCAAGGTGGTGGTGGGCAAACCTGCGGCAAAGAAAACCGTGGCTAAACCTGCTGCCAAGAAAGCCGGCAAACCGGCCGCCAAGAAGAAGGCATGAAGCTGTTGATCGTCGCGGTCGGGCAACGGGTGCCCGACTGGGCTCAAACGGCCTACGACGATTACGCCAAACGCTTCCCGCCCGAACTGCGGGTCGAGCTCAAAGCCGTCAAGACCGAGCCGCGAGGCTCCAAGGCGCTGGAAACCTTGCTGACGGCCGAGCGCGAGCGCATCGAGGCCGCCATCCCGCGTGGAGCCCGAGTGGTGGCACTGGACGAACGCGGCACCACGCTCACCACGAAGGCCCTCGCGCAGCAGTTGCAACTTTGGCAACTGGAGGGTGACGACGTCGCGCTGGTGATCGGTGGTCCGGACGGGCTCGATCCTGCCTTTCGTGCCGCCGCCCACCAGCGCATCCGGCTGTCCGACCTCACGCTGCCTCACGCCATGGTGCGGGTGTTGCTGATCGAACAGCTCTACCGCGCCTGGTCCGTGAACGCCAACCACCCCTACCACCGCGAATGACCCACTTCATTTATCTGGCCTCCCAGAGCCCACGCCGGCTGCAGTTGCTGGAGCAGTGGGGCGTTCGCTGCGAACTGCTTTTGCCCGGCGCAGATGAGGATGCGGAAGCGCTGGAGGTGACGCTCGCGGGTGAATCCCCCGCGAGCTATGTGCAGCGCGTGACGGCTTTGAAGCTGGAAGCGTCGCTCTTGCGGCTCAAGCGCCGGCAGCTGCCTGCTGCGCCGGTGCTGTGCGCCGACACGACGGTGGCTCTCGGTCGGCGCATCCTGGGAAAGCCGACCGATGCCGATGACGCGGGCCACATGCTGAGCGCGCTGGCGGGCAAGCGCCACCGCGTGCTCACCGCTGTGGCGGTCGGCAAAGCCACTTCGCGGGGTGTTCGCACGTGGACGGCTCTCTCGACTTCCTGGGTGACGTTTGAACCGCTGACCACCGCCCAGATACGCCGCTATGTACAGAGCGGTGAACCCATGGGCAAGGCCGGCGCCTATGCCATTCAGGGCCGCGCGGGTTTGTGGGTGAGTCACATCAGCGGGAGTTATTCGGGCATCATGGGGTTGCCTGCGCACGAGACGGCGCAGGTGCTGAACGCGGCAGGCGTGCAGCTGATCTGACGCACCCAACACGCCACGGAGAAGGGCTTCATGAGCCAGGACATTCTGATCAATTGGTCGCCGCAGGAAACGCGTGTGGCGGTGGTGGAGCAGGGCGCGGTGCAAGAGGTGCATCTGGAACGCACGCTGGAGCGCGGTCTGGTGGGCAACATCTATCTCGGCAAGGTGTCGCGCGTGTTGCCCGGCATGCAGTCGGCCTTCATTGACATCGGCCTGGACCGCGCGGCGTTCCTGCACGTGGCCGATCTCATGCCCAACATCGCGGCCAAGCACGCCGCCCCACGAGAGCGGCCGGCCGCCGTGGCCGGCACCGACGTCAATCTGCCCGTGGCTGTCGCGGGTGCTGGCGCCAAGCTTCTCGCTGCCAATCCGGTCCTGCCCATCGAAAGGCAAATCTTCGAGGGGCAGGCGCTGATGGTGCAGGTGCTCAAGGACCCCATCGGCACCAAAGGCGCCAGGCTTACCGCCCAGATCAGTATCGCCGGGCGTTTGCTGGTGTTCCTGCCACAGGACAACCACATCGGCGTATCACAGAAGATTCCGCCTGCCCAGCGCGAGTCTTTGCGGCAACGGCTCGTGCAGCTGACGGCCACGTCGGATGGCAGTCCCGCCGGTGGCTTCATTCTGCGAACCAACGCTGAAGACGCGTCCGATGAAGAGCTGGTGGACGACACGGCCTATTTGCGCAAAACCTGGTTGCGCATCAAGGAGGCGGCCACGCGGCAGCCACCTGCGACGCTTCTGCACGAAGATCTTAACCTCATGCAGCGCGTGTTGCGGGATCTGGTGGGTGCCGATACCCAATCGATCCGCATCGATTCCCGCGAGCAACACGGCCTGCTGAGCGGCTTCGCGGCTGAATTCATGCCGGACACCGTGGGCAAGCTGCATCACTACAGCGGCGAGCGGCCCATATTCGATTTGTTCAGCGTGGACGAGGACATCGTGCGCGCCCTCAGCCGCCGCGTGGACCTGAAATCGGGCGGCTACCTTGTGATCGACCAGACCGAAGCACTGACCACGGTGGATGTGAACACCGGTGGTTTTGTGGGTGCGCGAAACTTCGACGATACGGTCTTTCGCACCAATCTTGAGGCCGCCCAGGCCATTGCGCGCCAGCTTCGTTTGCGCAACCTTGGCGGCATTGTGATCGTCGACTTCATCGACATGGTGCGCGACGACCACCGTGAAGCTGTGCTCACGGAGTTTCGCAAGCAGCTGGCGCGTGACCGTGTGAAGACGATGACGGGCGGCTTTTCCCAACTCGGTCTGGTGGAGATGACGCGCAAGCGAACGCGGGAATCGTTGGCGCACATGCTCAGCGAGCCGTGCGAGGCGTGCAGCGGGCGCGGCGTGGTGAAAACCGCGCGCAGCATCTGCTATGACATCCTGCGCGAAATCCTGCGCGAGGCCCGAGCCTTCAATCCACGCGAATTCCGCGTGGTCGGGTCGCCCAAGGTGATCGAGCTGTTTCTCGACGAAGAGCGTGCCCACCTTGCAGGCCTGTCCGATTTCATCGGCAAACCGATATCGCTTCAAAGCGAGAGTTCGATGACGCAGGAGCAATACGACATCGTGCTGCTGTGAGGCAGCGCGTTCGGTTCAGGGTGCTTCGGTCCTGAAGCTTTGTGCGTGCAGGCGTGCGTAGAGGCCGTCGGCCTGCAGCAGCTCGCGGTGTGTGCCCTGCTCGCGGATGCGGCCATCGGCCAGCACGACGACCCGGTCCGCGTGTTCGATGGTCGATAGCCTGTGGGCGATGACGAGGGTGGTGCGGCCCCGCATCAGACCTGCCAGGGCATCCTGCACCAGCCTCTCGGACTCGTTGTCCAGCGCTGAGGTGGCTTCGTCCAGTATCAGGATCGGTGCGTCTTTGTAGATGGCCCGCGCGATGGCCAGGCGCTGGCGCTGGCCGCCGGAGAGCTCGGCGGCGTTGTGCCCCACCGTGCTGTGGATTCCCTGTGGCAGGCGCTCGATCAGCTCGCCCAGGTTGGCCGATGCCAGCGCAGCGCGCACGCGGTCTTCATCGATCTGGGCATCGACTGCCCCCAGCGCGACGTTGGCCGCCAGGCTTTCGTTGAGCATGACGACATCCTGGCTGACCATGGCGTACTGCCGGCGCAGGCTGCTCAGCTCCCAATCGGCCAACGGTGTGCCGTCCAGCCGAATGTCGCCGCGTTCGATCTCCACAAACCGGGGCAGCAGATTGACGAGGGTGGTTTTGCCCGAGCCGGAAGGGCCTACAAAGGCCACCACCTCGCCCGGTCGGATGTCCAGCGAGATGCCGCGCAGGGCGACCAGACTGTCGTCGTCCGAACGTGCAGCCGTATCGTCTTTGGCCGGATAGCGCACCCAGACGTCGCGCAGGGCAATCGCGCCAGCCACCCGGTCTGCCACGTGCGAGCCTCCGGTTTGCTCCGGCGTGTGCTCAATCAGTTCCAGCCCCCGCTCCAGCGCCGCCAGACCGCGCGTGATGGGTGCGGCGATCTCAGCAAGGTGCCGAATAGGCGTGATGAGCATCAGCATGGCGGTCACGAACGCCACGAAGTTGCCCACCGTCACGCCGCTGGTACTGCTCTGCCAGAGGGCCACCGCGATCACGGCCGAGAGTGCCGCCGATGCGAGCATTTGTGTGAGGGGCGTCATCGATGCGGTCGACACCGTGGATTTGAGTGCAAGGCGACGCAGTGCCATGCTGAGGCGATCAAATCGCTGTGTTTGCCGCGCCTGTGCGCCATGCAGCCGCACCATGCGGTGGGCGAGGGCGTTTTCCTCCACCACGTAGGCGAGCTCGTCGGTGGCCTGCTGGCTGTCCCGCGTGAGTTTGTAGAAGCGGCGCGAAAGCACCCGCATGATCAGGATCAGGCCGGGGAAGACCAGCAGCACGATCAGTGTGAGCTTCCAGTTGAGATACAGCAGATAGCCCAGCAAAGCCAGCACCGCCAGACTGTCCTTGGTGAGCGTGAGGAAGGCCGTGACCAGCAGTTGCGAGCCCGTCTGGACCTCGTACACGAGCGTGTTGGACAGCTTGCTGGCACTCTGGCGGGCAAACAAGGTCATCTGGGCATCGTTGAGCTTGAGGAACATGGCGCGCCGAAGGTTCAGCAGGCCGAGGCTGGCGGTGTAGGAGAGCGCGTACTGTGCGGTGAATCCGGCGATGCCCCGAATGCCGAACAGACCCATCAAGGCCACAGGGACCATCCATAGCTCGACGTTGCCTTGAGCGAATCCCTTGTCCAGCAGGGTCTTCAACAACGCCGGGATCAGCGGCTCGGTCAAGGCGCCGATGAGTGTGGCCACCGCCGCCAGCGCAATACCGGCTTTGGCCGAGCGGAAGTAGGGCCACAAACGCAGAAGTCGTTGCGTGAGCGTGCCGTCCAGAGGCTTTTGCGGTGAGGCGTTGTCGGTCAAAGGCGGGTCACTTCAGAAAACTGGCTGATGACAGGAACAATATGCCGGTAGCGGGATCAAGTCCGCATGCGGAAAGCGCAGGGCGCCACGCACACATCTTGTCACGGAGGGCCACAAGCCCTCCGTTATTATCAGCCGGTTGGTTGGGGCCCTCCAGAAGGGCGTGCCCAAAGACAAAAAGTGACACACAGGATGCTGGATTTGACTCGACACGACATGCAGACCCCCCTTCAAAGGCGATCCGTTCTCGGGCTCGTTTCTTCGCTCCCCCTGCTGACCTTGCCCATGGCCCCTGCCCACGCGCAATTCCGTGTGGAGGTGGCAGGTGTCGGTCTGACACAGTTCCCGTTTTCGGTGGTGGGTTTTCGTGGCAATGACGCCGCCTCGGAGAACGTCGCCGCCATCGTGCGCGCCGACCTGGAGCGAAGCGGGCAGTTCCGGTTTGTGGACCCGCTCAGCGGCGCCCTCGACGAGACCTCGCGTCCCGACCTCGGTCCCTGGCGCGAGCGGGGCTCCGACTCGCTGCTCACAGGCAGCGTGACGCGACTGGCCGATGGTCGCTTCGATGTCCGTTTTCGTCTGTGGGATGTGGTGCGTGGCCAGGACCTGGGCGGTCTGAGCTATCCCGTGGGCGCACAAGACTTGCGCCTTGCAGCCCACCGCATTGCCGATCACGTGTTCGAGAAGATCACGGGCGTCAAAGGGGTGTTCTCCACGCGCATCGCCTACGTCACCAAGGCCGGCACGCGCTACAACCTCTGGGTGGCTGACGCCGACGGCGAGAATGCCCGTGCGGCCCTCACCAGCCCGGAGCCCATCATTTCGCCGAGCTGGGCGCCGGGAGGCGGGCAACTCGCGTATGTGTCGTTCGAGGCGCGCAAGCCAGTCATCTATGCGCATGACGTGGCCACCGGCAAACGCCGCCTTCTGGCCAATTTCAAAGGCTCGAACAGTGCGCCTTCGTGGTCCCCGGATGGCCGTTCGGTGGTGGCCACGCTGTCGCTCTCCGGGAATGCCCAGGTCTACGTGATGGACGCCAACGGCGGAGAGCCGCGGCGGCTGAGCCAGTCGGCTAGCATCGACACCGAGCCCGTGTTCAGTCCTGACGGCAAAAGCATCTACTTCGTGAGCGATCGAGGCGGATCACCGCAGGTGTATCGAATGAGCGCGCAGGGTGGCAATGCCCAGCGGCTGACTTTCACCGGCAACTACAACATCTCGCCCGCGCCCAGCCCGGACGGCCGCTGGTTGGCATTCATTTCTCGCGTCAACGGTGCGTTCCGCCTGCACGTGATGGACGTGGCGAGCGGCGCCGTGACCGCCCTGAGCGAGTCCAGCGGCGACGAGAGCCCCAGCTTCGCGGCCAACAGCCGCATGATCATTTACGCCACCCGAGACAAGGGGCAGGAAGCCCTCATGACGACCACCGTCGATGGTCGCATCAAGACCCGCCTGGCCGGCGCTCAGGGTGACATCCGTGAGCCCGAATGGGGTCCCTTCCTCAAGTGACCCGCGCTGCTGCGCGCACGCGCAGCGTGTGACGCGGACCCTCCTTCATCCGTTTTCATTTCCAAAGGAATCATCCATGTTGAACAACCATTTTTCCCAAGCTTCATCTGCGACTCAGCGAGCCCGTGGGCGCTGGTTGCGTTGGGTCGCCGGTGCGGCCCTCGTGGCGACACTCGCTGCCTGCAGTTCCGGCGTCAAGCTCGACAACGTGCCGGTGGAAGACCGCACGGGCTCGGCCGCCGGTGCAGCCGGTGCGGGCGGGCAATCGGGCGCGGTCGATCCTCGCGGTGTGTCCGGCGTGTCGGTCAACGGCGGGGATTCTGCGCAGCCCAACGCTTTGAGCCGGGTCATTTACTTCGACTACGACAGCTTTGAAGTGAAGCCCGAATCGGCCTCCACGCTGGAAGCGAACGCGCGCTACCTCAACGCCAACCGCACGCGGCGCGTGAACCTGGAAGGTCACACCGACGAGCGCGGTGGCCGTGAGTACAACCTGGCACTGGGCCAGAAGCGCGCCGAAGCGGTGCGCCGAGCCTTGTCGCTGCTGGGCGTGCCGGAATCGCAAATGGAAGCGGTGAGCTTTGGCGAAGAAAAGCCGGCCCAAACCGGCCTTGACGAAGCCGCTTTCGCCAAAAACCGCCGCGTTGAACTGACCTACCGTTGAGCGCCATGCCAACCCGTATGCGTTCTGTCTCCCGTCTGCTCGGTTGCGGCCCGCTTGCGCTGGCCGCCATGTGGCCGCTGCAGTCGCACGCCCTGTTCGGTGACGATGAGGCGCGCCGCGCCATCATCGAGCTGCGCCAGAAGGTCGACGCCACCCAGCAGTCCACCACGGCGGCGAATGCCGAGGCCCGTGAGAACAGTGCCGCCACGCGCCGCAGCCTGCTCGAGCTGTCCAACCAGATCGAGCAACTGCGTGCGGAGCTGGCGCGCATGCGTGGGCAGAACGAGCAGCTGGCCCGCGAGGTGTCGGAGTTGCAGCGCCAGCAGAAGGACGTGCAGGCGGGCGTGGACGAACGGTTGCGCAAGGTGGAGCCCCTGCGCATCGAGCACGATGGGCAGAGCTTCACGGTGGCGCCCAATGAAAAGCGCGATTTCGATGCGGCCATGGAGCTGATGCGCAAGGCCGAGTTTGGCCAGGCGGGGGCGGCCTACAACAGCTTCCTTCAGCGATATCCGGCCAGCGGCTACCGTCCCTCGGTGTTGTACTGGCTCGGCAATGCGCAGTACGCCAGCCGCGCTTACAAGGAGTCTGTGGAAAGCCATCGCCGTCTCGTGACGGAGTTTCCAACCCACATGCGCACGCCGGAGGCGCTGTTGGCCATGGCCAACAGCCAGATCGAGCTCAAGGACCCGAAGGCCTCGCGCCGCACGCTCGAAGACCTGGTGAAAGCACACCCGAACTCCGAAGCTGCAGCTGCCGGCCGCGAAAGGCTCGCGCGCTTGCGCTGACAACGGCCTCCCTCGGGCAATGGAGACCTTGAGGGCGGGGTGCTGCAGGGCCGCCTCCTACAATGGCGCCCATGGAACTTGCCGACTTTCTCAAACTGCAGACCCAGGTGCTCTGGGCTGCCTTTGCCGTGGCCGTGGCCTTCGGCTTCATCGCACAGCGCACCCACTTTTGCACCATGGGCGCCATCAGCGATATCGTCAACATGGGCGACTGGACGCGCATGCGAATGTGGGGCATGGCAGTCGGCGTTGCCATGCTGGGCTTTTATGGCATGGCCTGGCTGGGCTGGATCGACGCCGGCAAGTCGATTTACACCTCGGGGCGCATCATCTGGCTGTCGGCCATCGTGGGCGGTGCGCTGTTCGGCTTCGGCATGGTGCTGGCCTCAGGGTGTGGCAGCAAGACACTGGTTCGCATTGGAGCAGGCAGTCTCAAGTCTCTGGTGGTGTTCTTCGTGATGGGGTTCACCGCTTTCGCCACCTTGCGCGGCGTGCTGGCGGTGCTGCGTGTCAACACGGTGGACAAGGTGGCGTTCGAGATTCCCGCTGGCGGCGCGGCGCCCATGTGGTTGTCCAGTGGCCTCGGCTGGGACCCCGCTCTCGCCGGCCTGGTGCTTGCGCTGGCGGTCGGCGGGGCGCTGGTGGTGTGGGCGCTGCTTGGCGCCGATTTCCGCAGCTTCAACAACGTGTTGGGTGGCTTGGGGATTGGCCTTGTGATTGTGGCCATGTGGTGGGTGAGCGGGCATCTGGGTTTCGTGAGTGAGCATCCTGAAACGCTGGATGCGGTGTACCTCGGGTCCAACTCCGGGCGGATGGAGTCGCTGACCTTCACCGCGCCGATGGCCTATGCCCTGGACTGGGTCATCTTTTTCAGTGACACCTCCAAGCTGATGACGTTCGGTGTGGTAACCGTCGCCGGTGTGGTGATCGGCGCGCTGGTAAATGCGCTGATCGAGGGGAGCTTCCGGTGGGAGGGGTTTCGCAGCACGCAGGACACCGCGCTGCATATCGCTGGCGCGGCCTGCATGGGCGCTGGCGGTGTGACCGCACTCGGATGTACCGTGGGCCAAGGACTGTCCGGCCTCTCCACACTCAGCCTGACCAGCGCAATCGCTGTGGCGGGCATCGTGATCGGGGCCATTGCGGGGTTCCGCTTCCAGATGTGGTTGTTGGAACGCGAGTGACGTCCATCGCGACCGAGGCGTTTGAGCGCCGCTTTGGCGGCTTGCGCCGGCTCTATGGCGTGGAGGGTGCGCAGCGCATCTTCGACGCGCACGTGGTGGTGGTGGGTATTGGTGGCGTAGGCTCGTGGGCGGTCGAGGCGCTGGCGCGCAGCGGCGTGCGCCGACTGACATTGATCGATCTCGACCATGTGTCCGAGTCGAACATCAACCGGCAAATCCATGCGATGGAGCCCACGCTGGGGCAGGCCAAGGCACTTGCCATGCGCGAACGCATTGCGCTTTTCCACCCGGATTGCAAGGTGGACGTGATTGACGACTTTGTGACGCCTGACAACTGGCCTGCGATGTTGCAGGGTTTGCCCGATGGCGGTACCAAGCCTGCTGCGGTGATCGACGCTTGTGACCAGGTGCGTGCCAAGACGGCACTGGCGCATTGGGCGCTGACGCAGCGTGTGCCGCTGCTGAGCGTGGGAGCGGCGGGGGGCAAGCAGATGGCGCAGGCCGTGGAAGTGGCGGATCTGGCCGATACCACGCACGATCCGTTGCTGGCGCAATTGCGCTACCGGCTGCGCAAGCACCATGGCGCCGCGCGCGTCGGGCGAATGGGCGTTGCCTGCGTTTTCAGTCGTGAGGCGGTGGCACCGCCTGACGCATCGTGTGGACTGAATGAGGGGGACGGGTCGTTGAACTGCCACGGCTACGGCTCGGTCGTGAGCGTGACGGCAACGTTTGGACTTTGCGCCGCAGGATGGGTGATGAACACGCTGGCGACGGGTGCAAAAAAAATGGCGCCTCTTCAAAGCGCATCCACAATGACGCTATAATTTGAGGCTTGCCGCAGTAGTCGGATTCGACTTGCTCTCAGCTTTTTGGATGGGAGTTGCGCAGTTCCCCTCGGGGGCGTTAGCTCAGTTGGTAGAGCAGCGGACTCTTAATCCGTAGGTCGAGTGTTCGAGTCACTCACGCCCCACCATCGAAGATGGTCAGCTTTCCCGGTGCCTGTTGCACCAGATCGAGTTTGCAGTGGTTGCCCATCGGGCAGCCAGTGAGTGTTGATGGGACGTTAGCTCAGTTGGTAGAGCAGCGGACTTTTAATCCGTTGGTCGGCAGTTCGAGCCTGCCACGTCCTACCAAAATCCCCTTGTGGGAGCTGGAAAGCCCGCTACTGAATTGGTAGCGGGCTTTTTCTTTTCCCGATCGTTGCCAGACTGTTGCCAGAATGCGAATCAGGACTGTGCCACCGCATCGCGCACCGCGTTCATTGAAGCGAAGCCCAGCACCTGAGCCATGCGGTCGAAGTCGCTCGGCTTGAAGTCCCTGAAGCCGTTGTCCCGGTGCTGACGCCAGAGTCGGCCCACCATGGGCACATGCACTGGCCAGTGCGACCTCGGCGGGTTTGTCCATGGTTTGACGATGGCCAAGTCGAGCAGGAACTCGCAGCAAGGCCCGCCCGCCCGCATGAGCTCAAGCATGGGGGTCACGAACTCGCGGCGGTACAGCTTCACGCCGTGCACATGGACACCCTTCATGACGTGAAGGATGGGTTCGTAGCCATTGGCCCAGACGTGCGCACGGATGCGCCAGGGTTTCAGATCCTCGTCCACCATCTGCTCGCCCGCCCATGCGAATGGAGCGCCGGGGTTGTCTTCCAGGGCCTGCAGCAGCGCGGCAAACGTGCCCGGCGTGATCCGGTCGTCGGGGTCCACAGAGGTCACGAACGGAGCGCAGCCCGCGGTGAAGCCGCGAGCGCGAGCAGCGGCGAGATCGCCATCGATGCCGGCCAGCCAGTGTTGATTGACTGGCTCCGCGTCCAGGTCTCTTCGCACCTCTTCGACCCAAGCCGCGGGGAAGCGCGGCAGGGTGAGCACATGACAGTCAACCAAATGTCGTGTCACGGCGAGCGGGCCAACGGCGAGCATAGGTGTTCTCCAAAAGGTGCGAGCCGCGCAGAGTGAAAGAATCTAACGCCGCGCCAGCCACTGCATCCCGCAGTCGAAGACGTTCGCCGATGTGAACCCTGCCGCTCGCTGTCGAGGTTTCTTTTCTGACACGCGACTGCTCGACTAAGGCGTGTCCAGGCTCTCCGGGCTACCGGCCCTCCTGGCAAGGGACTAAACAAAAGTGAATGCGCCGTCGCTGTAGGCATCGCTGATCTCTTCCGTGCGAGCGGCCACCCCCATGGCCATCGCCAGGGCCTGCATGCCGTCAATGCGGCCGGTTGCCTTGCTCTTGTCGAGCTTGCGCGCGCCGGTCGGGTCTTTGGTCACCACGGCGTTAGCCGCGCACATGCTCAGCACCGGGTGCATTCCGTGCGCGATGCGTCCATTGAGCAGCTCGGCTTCGAGCGCATCGAGCGCGGGCGCCATGTCCTTGTAGCCCTGTCCCCACTCCACCAGCGGCACTTCGGCTCCAAGCTTGTCCAGTTCCTTGCGCAACAGGTCGATGCGCCACCGGTCATAGGCCACGGCCTGTACGTCCAGATCTGCCAGGATCGCCAGCATGTCTTCGGCGACGTGTTCATAGTCCACGGTCGCGCCTGGCGTTGTGTGCAGCAGCCCTTGGCGCGCCCACACGTCATAGGGTGCGCGATCGCGCTTGGCGCGCTCCAGCAGCCCTTGCTCGGGCGTCCAGAAGTGCGACTGCACTTGCCACACGCCATTGATCTTTCCGACGATCACCAGCGCGGTCAGATCGGTGCGGGCGGACAGGTCCAGGCCGCAATAGACCGGGCCATCAGTGATAACGGTTATCACCCCACCGCAGGATTTCCAGACGTCCGGCGATACGAATGGGCTCTCGGTCGACACACGCTGATTCAGCAGCAGGTTGCGCGCGGTGTTTTCCATGCTCGGCATGCGCTGGGCCTGCACCATCTGCTCGCGCAGATCAATTTCGCTGCGGAAGATCCCCAGCGCGGGGTTGGCTGCATTCCACCCGGCCACGTCCAGCAGGTCGCAGCCATCCGGCGCAGCGTACAGGTGGCACACGATGCGGGGATCGCTCGATGCCTTGGCGTCGTCCAGCCAGATGCTGAATAGGTCGGCATCGCTGGCGGCCTGCGTGCTGATGGCGATGAGCAGCGGCGCATCGTGCGCGCCCTGGCTGGTGGTGATGGCGTCCACGAAGTCGGACTGTGGGCCTCGCACCTGGCCGATTTCGTCGAGGATCGCCAGCACGGGGGACAGGCCGTGCGCAGTCTTTCCATCTGCAGCAAGGGCGCGGTACTCCGTATTGAGGGGCAGGCCCAGCAGGCGCTTGCCGGACGGCACCACGCGCACGATGCTCGACAGCTTGGGGCTGAGCTGCACCATCTTGCTCGCCAGGTTGAACACCAGCGCGGCTTGGTCCCGGCTCATGGCGCCGCTTACAAGCTGGCTGTTTTGCTTCGCTTCTGGTCCCACCAGATGCGCCAGCACCAGGCCCGCGATCAATCCGGTTTTCCCGTTCTTCCGGCTCACCGACAGCAGGGCGCGGCGCGTGCCGGCCGGGTTGTCGTACACGTCTCGGATGAACTGTTTCTGGAAATCAGCCAGCAGCATGGGCTTGCCCACCTGCGCACCGTCCGGAGTCAGACAGTGGCGCTCGATGAAAGCAATGACGCGGGCGGCTCGGGTCATCACGCTACCGCGCGCAGGTGCGGAATCAGATCGTCGTCGTCTTGCTCGGCGCGGGCCTTGCGCTCCAGCGCCAGCACCTTGCCGGCATCGCGGGCGCGTCCCTGAGTCGCCAGGGCATGCACGTGCAGGGCAGATGCCAGCGCCACGACACGGCGGCTTAGCGTCTCAACCAGCTTGGCCTTCGCGCTCACTTTGCCGTCGATCACGTAGCCTTCGGCGTCCACCTCGGCTTGCAGGCGCTCTATGTCGGCCTGGCTTCGCGCCATGTTGGCGGCGGTCACCAAGTCAGGACCGGTCCAGGTATCGCGAGCGCGGGCGGTCACGATGGCATCCCAGAACGGGCGGTCGCCAGGGCGCAGTGCGACATGCTCGGGTGGATTGAGTGGCCCCAGCGCCACCGCCTGCACGGCGGCCACGGCAGCGGCTGCCGAGTCAGAGCGCTTGCGGCGAGGGTTGATTTTCATAATGCGGACTTAGGGTTAAAGCGAGGGGAACCGGTCGGTCTGGCCGGCCTCGGTTGCTGGTGATTTTTCGGAATCGACGGCCTGGCGCCAGGGGTGCGCGGGGTCGAGCGGGATGCCATCGGCGTCACAGCCCCATGCCACGCGCTTGCCGTGCTCGGCTGCGGTTTTGCGTGAGTGGCACTCATGGCACAGAGGCTGCAGGTTCACCAGGTCGTTGTTCGCCGGGTTCCCGTCGCGATGGTCCACGTCAGTTGCTGCCACGGTCAGGCCGCGCCGGGTGCAGTCACGGCATAGGGGCTCGGCCGATAGCACAGACGCGCGCAGGCGCTGCCACGCGGAAGAATTGAGGGGCAGGGCACGGCGTGGGTCCGCATCACGCCCTGTGCGGTTGGCGCGTGGCACCTGTAGGGTGGGGATGCGATCAGGCAGGGTTGCCAGTCGGGGCTTGAGCGTCAGTAGCTTGCGCATCGTCGATTCCTTCAATGGTGGGCAGGTTCTCCAGGCGGCGGGCCTCGGACTTCAGCATCCAACCGGCCTTGATGCCCTTGTCGTAGAAGTCGGCGCGGTTGGTTGCATCGCCACGCAGCAGGCCTTCCACCTGATGTTCGGCAAAATAGGTGCGCCGGCCGGCCTCGGTAAGTAGCTGTTTCGCAATGGCCTGTTCCCATGCGACAAGGTGACGGCGCAGGGTCATGGTGACGAACTGGCGCGCCATCTCCACGGAGTTGGAATAGTTTCCGTGGCGCAGGTCACCGATCACCGTAGGCGGCACGCGGAACAGTCGGGCGACTTCCTCAACGCTGAACTGGCGAGCTGCGATCCATTCGGCGTCTTCGAGCGTCATGGAAATTGGCTGGTACTCGACTCCTGATTCCAGCACCGGGGTACGGCCGGCATTGCTCGCGCCGGCATATTGGCTCGACCATGAGTCTTTCAGACCCTGGCGCTGTGCGGGACTGAGGGCACCTGCAAATTTGAGAATGCCCGACAGCTTGCCCCCGTTCTTGAAAGTCGCATTGCCGTGTTCCTGCTCGGAGATTGCCAACTCGACAACCCCACGCGCCGCGGCGATCGGACTGATGCCCAGCACTCCGTTGTCACCCAGGCGGTGCCGCAGGTGCAGGCATTCATCGGCCAGCAGGCGGTGCACGGTGCCCTTGCGGTCGGTGTACTCATAACCCAGGCGCTCGTTCGCGAGGCGCAGCACAGTCATGCGCTCCGGGCTCACCGGCCACAGTTCGCGCACCTGGCCGTCATACCCACGCACGATGCGGGCGTAGGCATTGCCGCGCAACAGGATGCACGCCTGCAAATACTCGCGCCCCTCAAGTGCGGTCAGCTCGGGGTTGAACTGATCGTGGAGCACCCGGTAAAGCGGATGGTCTGATGCGCGTTCGCGATCATCACCGGAGCGGCGGAAAAGGATCAAGGGCAGGGACGCGGTGGTTTCCGAGATGGCTTGGATGCACGCGTACACCGCAGACACGCCTTGCGCGGTGTTCTCATTTACCGGGGCGCCGCGGAGGGCGGCGAAGTTGCTCCAATAGGCATCCCCATTGGCTCGGCGCTCGAAGCCCAGGGCGCGCGCGGCGCGTTCAAGAATCGTCATTCGCAGGTTTCCAGCCAGAGGCGGCGGATGTCGGGGACCACATGCGCGGGCCGACTGCGCAGGGCGACGGTGGTATCGGCGTAGGCTGGGTCATGCGTCAGGGTGATTTCCTGCAGCTCGACACTGAGCAGTTCGCGCACGAGTTGCGCACCGCGCTGCTCCCATCTGTCACCCCCATCGGCCACGCGGAAGCCGAATGAACAACCGGCCACATCGCCACGATCAACCAGCACAGCCAGGTCGCGGCCGTGGGTGGTATCCGGCAAAGCAAGCTCGAAAGCCAGTCCATGCGCGTCCTCTTTCAGCTTTAGCGTGCCGCTGCGGGTGGTGCCCAGCAGCGCATCGCCTTGGTGGTGGTAGAGGGCGCGAATGTTGGAGCCGCTTTCCAGGGATTTGCGAAAGGCTCCATTGCGGATCACCTCGACGAAGCCACCCAGGTCGGCTTCGCTGTTGAAGATCGCGGCGTGTCCCGTCAGCGTTTTGCCGTTGCTGCGCAGGCTGCCAGTGGAGCGGACTTCCAACATTCGCGACCTCGATCAGAGCGTGATGTCGCTGGCAACGACGAATGCATCGTCGTGGCGCAGAGCCACATCAACGGTGCTCATCGCGCGCACCAGCACGTTGCCCTTGCTGTATGCGGTTTCGGCGTACGGGTTCACCAGGATGTCCAGCTCGCTCCAGATGCCCAGCAGGGCCTGGCTCCAGTCGCCCAGGATCAGACGGCCGGTGTCGGGGTCGGGCGTGGTGTTGATGGGCACTTGATTGGTGAACTGCGCGGGGATGTCAGCCATACGGCCGCCTTCGAGCAGATACCCGGCGATGCCGCTGGCCTTGAGCGTGCCGGCCAGCCTGGCCTTGACGCGGGTCGAGCCCAGCCAGTTGGCTGCGCTGGCGTTGATGAGATCCAGCTTTTCCACCATCGCCAGCACGTTGGCCCAGCTCAGCGTCGCGAGGTTCGCGGTCTGGATACCGGACGTTGCGAGCACGCCGGTCGGCTGGTTGGTTCCACCGCCTTGAATCAACGCAGAGTCGATCGCCTGTGCCAGCATGAACGACAGGTCGGAGCGGACAAGCTGCTCGACATCGGGTGAGCTTTGCATGATGAGCTGGCGGCTCATCTCGCACAGCCCGCCGGCGTGCTTGGGAGAAAGCGAAACATCATCGAACGTCATGTCCGAAGGGGTGAGGGCGGCGTTCTCAGCGACCCAGCCCACGGTCATGCCGGTGCCGTGTTTCGGGATCGAGACGTTTCCAGAAAGGCCGGACAGCACGCGCACACCCAGGCGGCGGGCCAGCAGCGAATTGCGGAAGGGCTCGATGTACTGATCTGGGCGGTGGTCGGTGGGCACGATCTCCCCGGCCGAACTGGTGGTGGAGACACGCTGTTCGAGTGCGGCCAGTGGCACATAGATGCCCTGCGCCTTGCGGCCGGTGCGGCGCTCGGTTTCTTGGCTGTATTCGGCGGCGGCGCCTGACAGTGCGCGACCCTCCACCTGTGCGCGGATCACCTCGAGCACGTTCACCTGGCCTTCAAGGCGGACGCGGCTCTTGTCCACCGGTTCACCGATGGAGCGGCGCTCGGCCTCGGCCAGGAACTGCGCGCGCGCTTCGTCGGCTTCGAGTGTGGTGATCTCGGTTTTGAGCTTGTCGAATGCGGTCTTTTGCTCGGGCGTCAGATTCTCAGCATTGAGCAGGGCGCGGGCTTCGGCAACCTTGAGCGCGCGTTGTTCGCGGATCGAATGAAGGGACATGCGGGGCTTTCTGAAAGTGTGCCCACGGCATATGCGGGCGGTGATTGATGCGCCGTTGTAGTCGCGCGCGCGAAGGGCGTAAAGGGAGGAAATGCAGATAAATCGCCCACGTACACGGGCGAACAATCACCCCTCCAATTCGAGTTGCATGGGAGCCACTGGCGCGGATGGTGAAGGCGTGCACGCTGTCCTTTTGGCTGGCTCGGGTGCAGTCGGATTACGGTCTGGCTCGCATGCCGTGTAGTCATCTGCGAAGTCGTCGACGGCCATGTCCAGCAGGTCAACCAGCGCATTGATACGGCCCATTTCGAACGACAGGTCTGCATGCTCCCAATCCGCGCCAGTGGCGAACTCGCGCTGCAATCGCATGGCGTATTCACGCACGCGAAGCATGTTGCGCTTCAGTCGGTCGATGTCGCGCGCCTGTTCAGCCACTGTTGGCTTGTCTTCGGCGCAAGGTGGCTCCACAGAGATCAGCCCTACCCGCTCAGCGAGCAATCGGATCTGGATAGGGTGTAGATCAATGATGGCGTTTGCGCTGTAGTTTTCGTCCTCCAGTCGCTGATTTCCGTTCTCGAGGGTCGTGATCGTGATGTTCGGAATGTGTTCGGGCATGCCGTGCTTTCAGTGGGTTGTTGAAGGGGCGGGAGATGGCATCTCTAGATGGTTCCCGTGAGACGGGATAGAGAGAGGCCCGGAAAGCGGCTCTATAGACCCGCCAGACGGGGCAGGGCGCGGCCTTGCTATCCCGCCACGCGGGTCTATAGGCGGCCTCTCTATCCCGCGAGACGGGCTAAGGAGCGCGTTTTGGTAGGCGCCTCGGCGGAAGCTCTCAGCGGCGCCGGGGTCATAGCCTGGCAGCTTGTCGAGCGTTCGCCAGGTGACGGCGTACCAGCTCGCCTTGTTGGGACGGTGACCCAACACAGTCTGGTGAATGAAACCTGCCTCGATTAGCTCCCGCGTGGCCCGCTGCACCACGTCGTGCGATTTCCAACCGCGCTTCTTCATGTGCGCGGTGGATGCCAGCAACCTGCCGTTGTTGTCGCGCACGAACTGACGCGCGAACTCCATGAGCAGCGATCGGGCGGGATGGCTCAAACGGGCGTACGCTGCGCAGTCAAGCACGGCCCACGGTAACGCTACAAACCCACCTGAATCGCGCCCTGAATCGCCTTTGCTGCCCTTACTGCGCCCGTTCGCCATCTGGCTCGGCTTCCAGGTGGTAGCGGGCCGCTCGCGGATGCATGAACCCGTCGCGGTCGTACAGCGTCACGCGCTCGGTGCGGATGACATATCCGAAGCGATCGCGCAGCTCTTTTACACGTGCGGCAGCCTGATAGCAGCCCAGGCGGCGCAAGTCGTAGGAGGTTTGCGGACGGTGGCGAAGAGCTTCCAGAATGCGCTGGCGCTGGGCTTCACTGTGCGTCGATTTGGGACTAAACTTGCGGCCAGACTGTCCAGTCTTGAGGGGGCTTACCGCTGCAACGGTCGGCCCCTTCGCCTTTTCGGGTGAGGTGTTTTTCATCGCCTGCCTCACGCGGTGGCCGATTCGCGGAGTGCTTCGGCTTCGAGCTTGCGCTGCCAGTCGGCGGCGGCGTGCGCGCTGATGTAGCGACGGCGGCCCACCTTGTAGGTGGCGAGGCGCCCGCTTGCGATCTCTTCGTAGGCCTTGGTCCGGCCGACTTTGGTGGCGCCGATGAATTGCTCAACGGTGTATGCGAGTTGCTCTTGCATGCTGACCCTTTCGTGTCATCGGCGTTCGGCCAACTGCTGGCGAATCACCGTGAAACGAATGGTCTTTTGTAATTTGCTTTCTGCAAATTTCAGCGCGCTGCGGAAATGATGATTGCCGCTGCGGAAATGGGGGTTTGCGCAGCGGACCACATGATTACTTTTTCTTAGGATCTGCACCGGGTTTTTGCGCAGCCGGCGGGATGCTCAGTTCCCCAGCGGCCGCTGCCTCTTTCAACCAAGTTCGAATGGTGTTCGCTTTTGGGGGAAGGTCCAACGTCTTCAACTCTCCCATCAACTCGTACAGCTTTTTCTCCAAGGCTTCCGACATTGTCTTCATGCGTGTAGTTGGCGATGCCTTCCACGCCTCTGCAGCCCATTTGATGCATGCGGCGCGAGCCTTCTGCATGTCGGGCTGTGTCTTGCCCACGCCATTCTTGAAGGCGCTGTCCTTGGCCTTTTGAAGCACGGCGCCGGCTTCGATCTTGGTCTCAACGTCCAACATGTAGCCGCCCGCGATGGCCTCGAAGGCCAGCACCATCCCCAGGGCCGCGGCCTTTTCTGCTGCCCCGGTTTCAATGGCTGCGCGCAGTTCCGATGCCGTGGTCAGGATGTTTAGCGCGGCGGCCTGTTTCCGCGTGTGCCCCATCGGACGGCCCGCGTGAAAGTAGGCCTCCCGAGCCCATACGTCGCGCCAGCGGATGAAAGCGTGTTCGTAGGTGTCGGCCGCCGTGGGAGGCTTTTGTCTAGGAAAGCGCGAGCTTGGGTCGGGCGCGTCGAGCGCTGCGGCGCGTGTTGCGCGGTCGATCTCCGGCAGTTGCGGCAGATCGGGAAAAACCTCGGCCAGCGCCGTGATGGCGTCGCTCTCCAGGTGCGGCACCAGACTGTGCCCGCGCGTGTGGAACGCCGGTATGCGCTGTGTCGGGGCTACTTGCTCGTCCTTCTGAATGCGAGGCAACCATCGGTCGCGGATGAATAGCGCGAAGTCGTCGGGCGCGTCGTCGAACGGCTGCATTTCCTCTAGTTTTCCTGCCGCATTGATTCGCTTCATGGGGTCTCCTTGATGCCACGCCCGAAGGCGCGGCGGTGGTTCATGTGGGCGCCTGCAGAGCGCGCTGCAGAAAAGCTTGAAAGCGCTTATCCCGCTTCGCCCTGATCGCGGAACCGATCGGCATGTAGGGCGGCCACCTGAACTCTTCTCTCATCAGGTGTGTTTGCCATGTCGCCAAGTCGCTGGGGCTGCAGCGGTTCGGTGTCGTTCTTTTAGACATGCGACCTCTCCTGTTTCTGCAGCTCGTAGATGCCCTCTAAGGCATTCACGATGTCCCTGGCCATGTCCGAGCAGGCCCACATGTAGGTGTCTTGCAGATCGGCGGACATTGATCGAAACGTCTCGCCGTTGGTTTCCTCGCCCCATGTCAATTCGAGCATGGCGCGCAGTTGCCGTGCTTTGGTGTCGATGACATCCTTCAGGTCAACGATTCTCGAGTTGCTAGACTCATCAGTAGCCATGGTGAAAGTCCTTCTTTCGTTGTGGTCAGACGGTCGAGGTGGTTCAGTCACCCCGGCCGTCGCCTTTACCGCAGTGCCGCTGCGGCGCCGGATCGCGCACTACGCGCGTTTCCTTCGTATCGGGGTGACGTTGCTGGCCTCTGGCTGAGTGAGCAGCTTGTGCAGCGTCGTGAGTGCCTTGCGTTTTTCCGCTAGGTAGTCGTGCCCGTCATAGTGGCGCGCCTGCACACCGCTGATGCCATGTGACTGCAGTCGACCTCGAATATCTTGCGACACCCCGGCACTCGCCAGCATCGTCTCGACACCAGAGCGGATGCGCTTGGCCTGAAAGTCGGGGATCGCGTCCCCTGCAGCCTCGACTGCCCACGCGCTTAGGGACGTGGCCGCAACGTGCGTTGCACCGCCATCGGTGGAGAGTGCGAACTGTCCATTGGGCTCGCAACCCATCAAAGCCTTGGCGGCCTCTTTTGTGAGCGGGACTGTGTGCGGGCGCGGAGGCTTTCCTGGCCGGCCCTTGCCGTCATAGAGCAGGATGGAATCGGCACTGATATTGCTGGTTTGCAGGTTCACCAGTTGCTCGATGCGCTGTCCGCCCGTGAGCAGGTGCAACCGCAACACAGCGCCCTTGAACCCCGGCAAGTCGTGGATGGCTTGCCAGTAGGTGCGCAGCTCGTTCGCGCTCATGGGGCGCTTGTCCGGGTTGTTCGCAGATTCGTCTGGGGATGTGTCCGCCACCGGATTGAGCACGATGCCGAAGCTCTTGAAGGCAACGGGTATCGATGGCTTGGACTTCGCTGCTTTCGCGACTTGGTAGGCGCTGCGCGCATAGGCCCGCAACTTGTTGGCGGTGCGGCCTTTGCCGGCCTCGATGCACTTGCGCATCATGTCGGCGAATTGCTCGCTGGTGACGTCCTTCGCGGGCAGCGCGGCAATCTTGGGCCAGGGTTCCTTCACATGCACCTTGAAGATGCTGCGCGCGTCCATGTGCGAGCGTCGACCCAGGGTTTGCAGGTAGTCGCAGTAGTCGTCGAGCAGGCGCTCAAGCGTGAACTTAGCGGCCATCGTCTTGGCCTCTGCGGCGACCTGGCGGGCTTCGCGCTGTGCGGCGAGTAGTGCAGGGCGGCCGCCTTCGTCGCGGTGCTGGTGATGCTGCATCGCCATTGTTTCGGCGGCGCGCACTGCGGCGGGGAATGAGTAGCCCCGGCTCGTGGGCTCCAGGCTCTTTGGTGGGGCGGATGAGTCGTAGAGGCCGATCGGCACGCGCTCGCTGGCAGTTCCGATGCTGTAGCGCCAGTAGAACGACACCGCGCCCGTGGTCTGCTTGCGGGCTTGCAAGGCGCCCATGGGCTTGATCTTCTCGAGCGTCTTGAACACGCCAGGCGTCAATGCCGTGAGTGCTTGCCCGGTGGTTTTCGTCATCGCGTTCATCCAGTCCGTTGATGAGTCCCTTGGCTTACGGACTCGGTGTCGTTGCCAGACCGTTGCCAGAATTTTGGCGAATGGTCGCGGTCACTTACGGACAATCATGAACTAAGAGTGCTGAAAAATCAATGACTTGCTTACATTGCCAGACAATTGCGAACTCCGGCGAACACCCTAATTTGGACTTTTAATCCGTTGGTCGGCAGTTCGAGCCTGCCACGTCCTACCAAGCAGTAAAAAGCCCTGGTCGCAAGACCAGGGCTTTTTCGTTGGGCGCACGGTTCGGCGAGCTTATTTCTTCTTGATGAATCCGTAGATCACCAGCAGGATGATCGCGCCGACGACGGAGGCCAGGAAGCCCACAGGCTGGCCGGGTTGGTAGAGGCCGAGGGCGGCGCCCAGATAGCCCGCAACGAATGAGCCAGCGACGCCGAGAACCGCCGTCATGATCCAGCCCATGCCGTCGTCGCCGGGTTTGAGCGCACGGGCAACGAAGCCCGCAATAAGGCCGATGAAGAGGGTTGCGAGAATGGACATCATGGGGGTAGGGCCTTCCTGGTCTGTTGATTTTTGGGGACGCCGGTGAATCGGCTTGCCGAGGATAACCGAGCGGCTTGCGCTCGGCATCGGTGATGGTGTGTGCGGTTCAGGTGCCCACGGCTTCGATGGCCTCGTGCAGCTCCAGCCAGCGCGCTTCCAGCGTCTCGGTCTCATCGTTCACCGCTTTCAGGCGGCGACCTGACTCGGCGAGTTCGGCAGGCGTTGCGGGCTGGCTCATGCGGGTTTCCAGCTGCGTCTTCTCCTGCGCGAGCTGTGCCATCCGCTTTTCAGTCTGCTCCAGCTCCTTTTTCAGCGGCTTGGTCTTTTCGGCGAGCTGCTGACGGCGTTGGGCGTCGTTGCGTTTTTGCTCGGGCGTGCGTGTGGCTTCTGCCGGTTGGGCGACGACGGGCGCGGCCACGGGTGGTGCGGTGCGTTGCTCGCGCTGCTCCTGGCGCTGCGCTTCGCGTGACTGTTTGGCTACGTCCAGCAGGTAGCGCTGGTAGTCGTCCAGGTCGCCATCGAAAGGTTCGATACCGCCGCGTGACACCAGCCAGAATTCGTCGCACACCGCACGCAACAGCGCACGGTCGTGGCTGACCAGCATGACGGTGCCCTCGAACTCGTTGAGCGCCACCGAAAGTGCTTCGCGTGTCGCGAGATCCAGGTGGTTGGTCGGCTCGTCGAGCAGCAGCAGGTTGGGGCGCTGCCAGACGATCATGCACAGCACGAGGCGCGCCTTTTCGCCACCACTCATGCTCCCCACGCTTTGCTTGACCTGGTCGCCCGTGAAGTTGAAGTTGCCCAGGAAGCTGCGCAGGTCCTGTTCCCGTGTGGGTTGGCCGCTCAGTCGGCCTTGCGCCGTGCAGTCGCGCACCAGCCGGATCATGTGTTCGAGTGGTGTGTCAGCCGGCCGCAGCACATCAAGCTCTTGCTGCGCAAAGTAGCCGATGTTCAAACCCTTGCCTTCGGTGATCTGCCCGGCCAGCGCCTGCAGGTCGCGGGCGATGGTCTTGACCACAGTGGATTTGCCCTGGCCATTGGCGCCCAGGATGCCGATGCGCTGGCCCGCCAGCACCGAGCGGCTGATGCCGCGAACGATGGCCACGGGTTCGCCACCCGCTTCGCGAGGCGGGTAGCCAAAGGTGACGCCCTCCATGGCCAACATCGGGTTGGGCAGGTTTTGCGGTTCACTGAATTCGAAGTTGAAGTCGGCTTCGGCCAGCACCGGCCCGATTTTCTCCATGCGTTCGAGCGCCTTCACCCGGCTCTGCGCCTGCTTGGCCTTGCTGGCCTTGGCCTTGAAGCGGTCAATGAACTTCTGCAGGTGGGCCATCTTCTCCTGCTGGCGCGAATAGGCCGTGGCCTGCAGCGCCATCTGCTCGGCGCGCATGTCTTCAAAGCGGCTGTAGTTGCCGCCGTAGCGGTTGAGCAGCGCGCGCTCGATGTGCACGGTGACGCTGGTGACGGCGTCCAGGAATTCGCGGTCGTGGCTGATGACGAGCAGGGTGCCGTCGTAGCGTTTGAGCCAGGCTTCCAGCCAGACCAGGGCGTCCAGGTCCAGGTGGTTGGTGGGTTCGTCGAGCAGCAGCAGTTCGCTGGGGCACATCAGTGCGCGCGCGAGCTGCAGGCGCATGCGCCAGCCGCCAGAGAAGCTGTTGACGGGGCGCTCGAGTTCGTCGGTGCGAAAGCCCAGGCCCAGGATCAGGGCTTGCGCGCGCGCCGGCGCATCGTGGGCGCCTGCATCGTGCAGCGCCATGTAGGCGTGCGCCATGCGCTCGCCGTCTTCGCTGGCCTCTGATGCCATCACCTCTTGCTGCGCCTGCAGCAGCGTGGTGTCGCCTTCAATCACGAACTGTGTGGCCGACATGTCGGTTTCCGGCATGTCCTGGGCGACTTGCGCCATGCGCCAGTGCTGGGGCACATGGAAGTCGCCCTTGTCTTCGTGCAGCACGCCATCGAGCAGGCGGAACAGGCTGGATTTGCCGGCACCGTTGCGGCCGACGAGGCCGACTTTTTCACCGGGGTTGATGGTGCAGGACGCGCCATCGAGCAAGACCTTCGCACCGCGGCGAAGGACAACGTTCTTCAAAGTGATCATGGGGCGGGCGCCTGCGCAGTGGGCAGCGCCGAAAGTGATTCAGAGGTCAGCAGCAGGACTTGGTCATCGCCCGCGCTGGTGTCGAGCCAGATGGCTTCGAGTTGGGGAAACGCGGTTTCAAAGTGCTCGCGCTCGTTGCCGATTTCAAGCACAAGCACGCCGTCGGGCTTCAGGCAGCGCGGCGCATCGCGCAGCAGGGTGCGGATGAAGTCCATGCCGTCCCGGCTGCCTGCCGTGTTCCCGTCGAGCGCCAGCGCGGGCTCGGCCAGGTACTCGGGCGGCAGCGCGGCCATGCTGCTCGCGTTCACGTAAGGCGGGTTGCACAGGATGAGATCCCATGGGCCGGCACAGCGCGCCAGGCCGTCGGACTCCACCAGCTCGATGCGAGCTTGCAGGTCGTGTCGTTCGACATTCAGGCGGGCCACGGCCAGCGCGTCGGTCGAGATGTCTGCGCCCGTGACGCGCACATCCGGATACGCCATCGCCGCGAGCACGGCCAGACTGCCGTTGCCGGTGCACAGGTCCAGCACGTCTCTCGTGTCTTCGCTCAGCCATGGGTCGATGGAGCCGTCGGCCAGCAGTTCAGCGATGAAGCTGCGCGGCACGATGGTGCGCCGGTCGACGGTGAACGGCACGCCTTGCAGCCAGGCTTCGCCTGTGAGGTAGGCCGCGGGTTCGCGCGTGTCGATGCGGCGCTGGATCAGGCCGAGCACGGCAGTCTGTTCATCGTGCGACACGCTGCGTGCGGCCAGCGCCTGCAGGTCGCTGTCCAGCGGCAGGCCGAGCTGCCAGAGCACCAGCCACGCGGCTTCATCGCTGGCGTTGTGGGTGCCATGGCCATAGGCCAGCTGGGCGTTGTCCAGGCGCTGGCTCGCTTGGGCCAGAAGTTCGGTCAGGGTCACGGTGAGGTCGCGTCAGGCGCTGGCACGGGCCTGGGCATCGAGGTGCTCCAGCGTGCGGCGGTAGATGTTCTTGAGCGGTTCGATGTCGGCCACAGCCACGTGCTCGTCGATTTTGTGGATGGTGGCGTTGGGTGGGCCCAGCTCGATGACCTGTGGGCACACCTGGGCAATGAAGCGCCCGTCGCTGGTGCCCCCGGTGGTCGAGAGGGTCGTGGCCAGGCCGACTTCCGCCTGGATGGCCGCGCGCACTGCGTCCACGAGCGTGCCCGGTGGCGTGAGGAAGGGGCGTCCGCCGAGCGTCCAGTCGAGGTCGAAGTCAACATCGGGCTGCAAACCATGGCGCTGAAGGACGTCGACCACGCGCTGCTGGAGGCCTTCGGGGGTGGACTCGGTGGAAAAACGGAAATTGAAGTCGATCACCACGGTGCCGGGGATCACGTTGCTCGCGCCGGTGCCACCGTGGATGTTGCTGATTTGCCAGCTGGTGGGCGGGAAAAACGCGTTGCCTTCGTCCCACAAGGTGGCAGCGAGTTCGGCCAGCGTGGGCGCTGCCAGGTGAATCGGATTCTTCGCCAAGTGCGGGTAGGCGATATGGCCCTGGATGCCCTTGACGGTGAGCTTGCCGCTCATGGTGCCGCGCCGCCCGTTCTTGATCATGTCGCCGGTGCGCTCCACGGAGGTGGGCTCGCCCACGATGCACCAGTCCAGCCGCTCGCCGCGCTGGCGCAGCCGCTCGCAAACCACCACCGTGCCGTCCAGAGCCGGGCCTTCCTCGTCGCTGGTGAGCAAGAAGGCGATGTCGATCGCGGGGGCAGGGTTCGCCGCGGCAAACTCCTCGCAGGCCACGACCATGGCCGCCAGCGAGGTTTTCATGTCGGCGCTGCCACGGCCGAAGAGCTTGCCGTCGCGGTGGCTGGGCACGAAGGGGTCGCTGGCCCAGGCCGCGAGCGGGCCGGTGGGCACCACGTCGGTGTGCCCCGCAAACACCAGGGTCGGGCGGGTGCCCGAGCCCAGGCGCGCCCAGAGGTTGGTGACGCGGAAGTCCGCCGGGCCGCTTTCGATGGTTTCGCAGGCAAAGCCCAGCCGAGCCAGCCGCGCACCGATCAGTGCTTGACAGCCCTCGTCGCGGGGCGTGACGGAGGGTCGGGCGATCAGCTCTTCGGTCAGGCGCAGGGTATCGGTCATCGGGTCAGTATTTGACGTCGAGCGTGAACTCGGTGAAGGTCGCGCTGTCGCTGCCTTCCTCGTCGGCCGCCTGGGCCGCTTCGCTCGACTTGGTGGCGTTGAAGTCGTTCTGCAGGCGCCAGAGCAGGTTGTTGGGCGAGTCGGCGTGGGCCAGGCCTTCGTTGCGGGCCACCAGCCCGTCGTTGATCAGGCGAGAGAGGTCCTGCTCGAAGGTCTGCGAACCCTCTGCCAGCGACTTTTCCATGGCTTCGCGCACGCCGGAGAAGTCTGCCTTCTGGATCAGGTCGGCCACGAGGGCGGTGTTCAGCATGACTTCCATGGCCGGTACGCGCCCACCGGTGTGGGTGCGCAACAGGCGCTGGGAGACGATGGCGCGCAGCGCGGCCGCCAGATCGCCCAGCATGGTCGGGCGCACTTCCACCGGGTAGAAGCTCAGGATGCGGTTGAGCGCCTGATAGCTGTTGTTGGCGTGCAGCGTGGCCAGGCACAGGTGGCCCGACTGCGCGTAGGCAATGGCCGCCGACATGGTCTCGCGGTCGCGGATCTCGCCAATCAGGATCACGTCGGGCGCCTGGCGCAGCGCGTTCTTGAGCGCCACCTGGAGCGAAGCCGTGTCGGGCCCGATCTCGCGCTGGTTCACCACCGACTTCTTGTTGCGGTAGACGTACTCGATCGGGTCTTCGATGGTCAGGATGTGACCGGTGGAGCGCTCGTTGCGGTGGTCGATCATGGCCGCCAGCGTGGTGCTCTTGCCTGCGCCGGTGGCGCCGACCATGAGCATGAGCCCGCGCTTTTCCATGATCAGTTCGGCCAGGACGGGGGCGACGTTGAGCGAGTCCAGCGGCGGGATGTCACCGGGCACGAAGCGGATCACCACGGCCACATGACCGCGCTGGCGAAACGCGCTCACCCGGAAGTTGCCCAGGCCGTCCAGCGGCACCGCCATGTTGAGCTCGCCCGTTTCCTGCAGCTCTTCCATGCGGGTGGCGGGCACCACCTCGGCGAGCAGGTTGCGTGGAGCATCCGGCGGCAGCACCTGGCTGTTGACCGGGATGGTCTGCCCGTTGATCTTGATCATCGCCGGCGCATGCGCCGTGAGGTACACATCCGACGCCTTCTTGTCCGCCATCAGGCGAAGGATGCGTTCCATCGTTCCGCTGCTCATGCTGACTCCTTAGGCTGGTGGGGAAGACGCGGCCGCCGTCGGCTTCAGTCGCGCAGCAGGTCGTTCAGGCTGGTCTTGGCACGCGTCTGCGCGTCCACGCGCTTGACGATGATGGCCGCATACAGGCTGTACTTGCCGCCGTCCTTGGGCAGGCTGCCGCTGATGACCACCGAGCCGGCCGGCACGCGACCGTAGCTCACCTCGCCGGTGGCGCGGTCGTAAATGGGGGTGCTCTGGCCGATGTACACGCCCATGGAGATCACCGAGTTCTCTTCAACGATCACGCCTTCCACCACTTCAGAGCGCGCGCCGATGAAGCAGTTGTCTTCAATGATGGTGGGGTTGGCCTGCAGCGGCTCGAGTACGCCGCCCAGACCCACGCCACCCGAGAGGTGCACGTTCTTGCCGACCTGGGCGCAGCTGCCCACGGTGGCCCAGGTGTCGACCATCGTGCCTTCGTCCACGTAGGCGCCGATGTTCACGTAGCTGGGCATGAGGATCGCGCCCTTGGCAATAAAGCTGCCGCGGCGTGCCACGGCGGGTGGCACCACGCGCACGCCGGTGGCCTTCATCTCGGCTTCGCTCAGGTGCGCGAACTTGGTCTTGACCTTGTCGAAGAAGCCCAGGTCGCCAGCGCGCATGACTTCGTTATCTTTCAGGCGGAACGACAGCAGCACGGCCTTCTTGATCCACTGGTGCACCGTCCACTGGCCCACGCCCTGGCGGGTGGCGACGCGCAACCGGCCCTTGTTCAGCTCGGCGATCACGTGTTCCACAGCGTCCAGCACTTCTTTGGGTGCGGAGGTGGACGAAAGGTTGGCGCGGTCTTCCCAGGCGTTGTCGATCAGGGTTTGCAGTTGTTGGCTCATGGAATGGATCTGAAGGCAGAGGTGGAGGAAATGGGGGGCCGCGTCAGCCGCGGCGAGAGACAAACTCGTGGATGCGCCCGGCGGCTTCCAGGCATTCGGCGGGTTCGGCCACCAGGGCCATGCGCACGCGGCCAGTGCCGGGGTTGACGCCGTTGGCCTCGCGGGCGAGGTAGCTGCCCGGCAGCACCGTCACATTGTATTGAGCTAGCAGCTCGCGGGCGAAGGCCTCGTCGGCGCTGTGGTCCGGCGAGGCGGTGGCAAAAGACGCGGGCACGCCAGCCCACAGGTAGAACGAGGCGTCGGGCAGGGCGACGTCGAGCACCTCCGCCAGCAAAGGGGTGACCTGGGCAAACTTGTCGCGGTACTGGCGGCGGTTGTCCACCACATGGGCCTCGTCGCCCCAGGCGGCCACGCTGGCGGCCTGCACCACGGGGCTCATGGCGCCGCCGTGGTAGGTGCGGTACAGCAGAAAGGGCTTGATCAGGGCCGCGTCGCCTGCCACGAAGCCGCTGCGCAGGCCTGGCACGTTGCTGCGCTTGGACAAGCTGGTGAAGATGACCAGACGCCTGAAGTCCGTGCGGCCCAGGCGCTGTGCCGCTTCCAGGCCGCCCAAAGGGGCTTCGTCGCGGAAGTAAATCTCGCTGTAGCACTCGTCGGAGGCGATCACGAAGCCGTGGCGGTCGCTCAGCTCGAAGAGGTGGCGCCATTCGTCCAGCGGCATCACGGCGCCCGCCGGGTTGCCCGGCGAGCAGACAAACAGCAGCTGCGTGCGCGCCCATACCTCTGGGGGAACGCTGTCCCACGCGGGGGCGAAGTTGCGGGCAGCGTCGCTGGCCACGTAGTGGGGCTCTACGCCCGCCAGCAGTGCGGCGCCCTCGTAGATTTGATAGAACGGGTTCGGCATGACCACCGTGGCCCCGGCCCGCGTCGGGTCGATCACCGTCTGCACGAACGAGAACAGCGCCTCGCGCGAGCCGTTCACCGGCAGCACCTGTGTGTTGGCGTCCAGCGTCACGCCGTATCGGCGTTGCACCCAGGCGGCGCAGGCGTCTCGCAAGGCGGGGGTGCCACCGGTGGCCGGGTAACTGCTCAGGCCTGTGCCCAGGGCGTCTGCCAGCGCCTGCTTCAGGAAGTCGGGCGCGGCATGCTTGGGCTCACCAATGCCCAAGCTGATGGGGCGCAGGGCTGGGTTGGGGACGACGTCTTCAAAGAGCTTGCGCAGCCGCTCGAAGGGGTAGGGCTGCAGGCGCGAGAGCAAGGGGTTCATGGCCCGAGATTATCGGGCTTGGAGGCGTGTCTCCCCGGCCGTGCCAGAGCTTGACCTCACTTCGTTCGGGCACGGGACACCGCGGTGGGCTTGTTGCGAAGATGGAGCAGAACCTGTTCGAACGTCAACATCAGGATCATGAGCACGGTGGTCACGATCACGAGTGTGGGCAACCGGAACGCGCTGATGAACCCACCGCCCTGTGGAATGGCGTTGCGGTTGTCCGTGGTGCAGATGAATTCGGCAGCGGCCATGCCGGTGTAGTGCATGGCGCAGACCGCCACGCCCATAACGACGGAAGCCAGCAGGCGGCGCTGCAGCGTGGGCGTGTTCAGAGCCAGCCACAGGGCGGCGGTGGCGGCTACCACGGCGATCAGCATGGAGAGTGCGACGAGTGCGTAGTCCCAGGAGATGAAGCCATAAATCTTGAGGCCGAACATGCCGAGGTAGTGCATGACCACGACGCTCATGCCCAGTGCGGCGCCACAGCCGATCAGGCGTGGCAGGCTGTCCGGGCCCATGGCCGCGTGGCTCACCGCCCAGGAGGCGGCGGCCACCACCACGACCAGCGAGAGCATGGTCTCGGTCATCGAGTAGCTGCTGCCCACGTCCATCTGCAGCGCGAGCATGCCGATGAAGTGCATCGACCACACCCCGATGCCGCCCAGCGCCACGCCAATGGTCAGAGCATTGGATACGCCGATGCGGCCGTTGCGCGCCTTCACGCGGGAGGCGGCCGTCAGGGCGATGAGCGACCCGATCACCGCGAAGAGGAAAGACAGGGCGACGAAGGCGGGATCGAAAGACGTGGTGACTTGAGGATTCATTGGGTAAACCAACTGGTATCTAAGTAGGCCAGTTGGTAAGTTTTGAGTCTGTGCGGTATGGCGGGCGTATTCTGGCAAGGGAATACGGCCGCCGCGCGATGTGACTTGACCGCGTGGACAAATTTCTGGGCCGCGCGTGATCCCCTTCACGTGGACGCCGGGCGCTGCGGGCCCGGCAGTTATCATTTGCGGCCGCTTCTGCGCCCTGGTGCGCCCCATTGACTGTCATCGGAACGCCGTGCGTCTCAACTCGATCAAGCTCTCCGGCTTCAAGTCTTTCGCCGAACCGACCAACTTCATGCTGCCCGGCCAGCTGGTGGGGGTGGTGGGCCCCAATGGCTGCGGCAAGTCCAACATCATGGACGCGGTGCGCTGGGTGCTGGGCGAGTCCAAAGCCTCTGAACTGCGTGGCGAATCCATGCAGGACGTCATCTTCAACGGAACGAACACGCGCAAGCCGGCCAGCCGCTCCAGCGTGGAACTGGTCTTTGACAACAGCGACCACCGCGCCGGCGGGCAGTGGGGCCAGTTCGGCGAGATCGCCGTCAAGCGCGTGCTCACGCGCGACGGCACCAGCAGCTACTACATCAACAACCAGCCGGTGCGCCGCCGCGACGTGCAGGACGTGTTCCTCGGCACCGGGCTGGGCCCGCGTGCCTACGCCATCATTGGCCAGGGCACCATCAGCCGGATCATCGAGAGCAAGCCGGAAGAGCTGCGCCTGTTCCTGGAAGAGGCCGCCGGCGTCTCCAAGTACAAGGAGCGCCGCCGCGAGACCGCCCACCGCCTGGCCGACACGCGCGAGAACCTCACGCGGGTCGAAGACATCCTGCGCGAGCTCAACGCCAACCTCGACAAGCTGGAGAAACAGGCCGAGGTGGCCGCGCACTACAACACGCTGCAGGCCAGCGCCACGCTCAAGCAGCAGCAGCTGTGGTTTCTGAAGCGCAGCGAAGCCGAGTCCGATCAGGTCAAGGTCAAGACCGATGCCGCCCAGGCGGTGAACGACCTGGAGTCGCGCACGGCCGATCTCCGCCGCATCGAGTCGGAGCTGGAGACCATTCGGCAGGCCCACTACGCCGCCGGCGATCAGGTCAACCAGGCGCAGGGCAAGCTTTACGAAGCCAGCGCCGAAGTGGGCAAGCTGGAGGCCGAGATCCGTTTCGTGGTCGAAGGCCGCCAGCGCGTCGAGCAGCGCCTGGTGCAGCTCAAGGAGCAAATGGCCTCCTGGGGCACGCGCAGCCAGGACGCCGCCGCCGAACTGGAGCAGCTGGCCGAATCGATGGTGCAGGCCGAGGAACAGTCGGTCGTGCTGGCGGCGCAGGGCGAAGAACAGTCGGGCGCCTTGCCGGCCCTTGAAGACCAGCTGCGCGCCGCCCAGGCCCGCGCCAACGAGCAGCGCAGCAGCGTGACGCAGGTGCAGCAGCAGATTCAGGTGCTGGCCGCCGAGCAGCGCAACGTCGAGGAACAGAGCCGCGCGCTCAACCAGCGCCGCGAACGCCTCACCGCCGACCGCAATGCGCTGGCCGCGCCGGACGAAGCGCGGCTGCTCAACGCCCAGACGCAACTGGCCAGCGCCCAGGAAGCTGCCGAGCTCAGCGACGCCGTGCTGCACGAGTTGCAGGACAGCGTGCCCCAGCTGGACGAGGCGCGCCGTGCCGCACAGCAGGCAGTGAACCAGGAGTCGGCCAGGCAGGCCGACCTGTCGGCGCGCATGGAAGCGCTCAAGGCGCTCCAGGACAAGGTCAAGACCGACGGCAAGCTCAAGCCCTGGCTCGCCAAGCATGGCCTGGACAGCCTGCAAGGCCTCTGGAGCCGCATCCACATCGAAACCGGGTGGGAAAACGCGCTGGAGGCGGCGCTGCGAGAGCGCCTGAGCGCGCTCGAAGTGTCCCGCCTCGACATGGTGCGCGCCTTCGGCAACGACGCGCCGCCGGCCAAGCTCTCTTTCTACAGCCCGCCCCCCGGAACCGCGGCCACCAGCAGCTCGACAGGGCTCAAGCCGCTGGTGCAGTGGCTGCGCCTGAACGATGCCGCGCAACAAGCGCTGCTCGCGGAATGGCTGCACGGCTGCCTAACCGCACCGAATCTGGAAGAGGCGCTGGCCCAGCGCGCGCAACTGCAGCCGGGCGAGGTGATCTTTGTGGCAAGTGGCCACGCGGTCACCACCCACAGCGTGAGCTTCTACGCGCCGGACAGCGAGCAGGCCGGGTTGCTCGCGCGGGCGCAGGAAATCGAGAACATCGACAAGCAGCTCAAGGGGCAGGTGCTGATCGCCGAGCAGGCGCGCTCGGCCCTGATCCGCGCTGAAGCGGCTTACACCGACGCCTCCCAGCGCTTGGTGAGCGCGCGCCGCGAGGCCGCTGAATCGCGCAGCCGGGCGCACGAGCTGCAGGTGGAGGCGCTGCGCCTGACCCAGCTGGCCGAGCAGACGCGCGCGCGCAGCGAGCAGATCAGCGCCGACCTGGCCGAGGTCGACGCGCAGCTGGAAGACCTGCAGGAACGGCGTGTGACGGCCGAAGCGCGCTTTGAAGAGCTGGACATGCAGCTCGCCGACAGCCAGGAGCGCCATGCCCAGCTGGACGACAAGGTGATGGATGCCGAGCGTGCGCTGAACCAGGCGCGCGAGCAGCAGCGCTCGCTGGAGCGCACGGCGCAAGAGGCGGTGTTCGCCCTGCGCAGCTTGCAGGCCCGCCAGAGCGAGCTGCAACGCGCCATGGAAACTGCAGCCACCCAGGAAAAATCGCTGGCCGACGAGCTGCAGCGAGCCAGCGACGAGCTCGGCCGCCTCAACGACGCGGCCGCGCAGGCGGGCCTGCAGAATGCGCTGGCCATGAAGCTCGAACGCGAGCAGGCGCTGGGTGCGTTGCGCAGCCAGTACGACGAACTCACCGCCCGGCTGCGCGCCAGCGACGAGCGCCGCCTGCAGCTGGAGCGCGAACTCGAACCGCTGCGCAACCGCATCACCGACTTCCAGCTCAAGGAGCAGGCTGCCCGCCTGGGCGTGGAGCAGTACAGCCAGTTGCTCGACGAAGCGCAGGCCGATCTGGCCGCCGTGGCCCAGAGCATCACCGAGGGCCATGTGCGCCTGAGCGGGCTTCAGGGCGAAATCGACCGCCTGCACCGTGAAATCCAGTCGCTCGGCGCCGTGAACCTGGCTGCGCTGGACGAGCTCACGGCCGCACGCGAGCGCAAGACCTTCCTGGACGCCCAGTCGGCCGACCTGATCGAGGCCATGAACACGCTCGAAGACGCGATCCGCAAGATCGACAATGAAACGCGCGACCTGCTGGGCAGCACCTTCGAGACCGTCAACGGCCACTTTGGCCGCATGTTCCCCGAGCTGTTTGGCGGCGGCAACGCCAAGCTGGTGATGACCGGCGAAGAGATCCTTGACGCCGGCGTGCAGGTGCTGGCGCAGCCGCCGGGCAAGAAGAACCAGACCATCCACCTGCTCTCGGGCGGGGAAAAAGCGCTGACCGCCATCGCGCTGGTGTTTGCCATCTTCCAGCTGAACCCGGCGCCTTTCTGCCTGCTGGACGAGGTGGACGCGCCGCTGGACGACGCCAACACCGAGCGCTACGCCAAGCTGGTGACCAGCATGAGCAAGCAGGGCACGCAGTTTCTCTTCATCAGCCACAACAAGATCGCCATGGAAATGGCCGAACAACTGATCGGCGTGACCATGCAGGAGCAAGGCGTCTCCCGCATCGTCGCGGTCGACATGGAGTCGGCCGCCGGCATGCTCGAACCCACCTGACCGCAACCCGCACCGCAACATGAGCACACTGCAAATCGGTCTGGCCATCATCGGCGGCCTCGTCCTGGCTGGCGTGGTCGCCTACAACGCCTGGGTCACCAGCAAGAGCGCACCACGCACCGCCCGCGAGCGCCATGGCGACGCGGCGGAAGAAAGGGCGGGCGACGAAACCCTGCCTTACACGCCGGCCGATCTCGCCGAGCACGAGATCCAGCGCATCGACCCCGTGCTGGGCGACATGCCCGGTGCCCCGTCGCCACCCGACCCGGCGGAGGTGGCCGCAGCGGCCGCCGCCGTGAGCCTGAACCCGCTGATGACCCAGCCACCCGAGAAGCGACCGGGTCTGGATGCCCTGATCGACGTCATCGCGCCCCTGCTGCTGGAGCACGAGGTGTCGGGCGATGCGCTGCTCGCCGCACTCCCTGGCACACGCCGCGTGGGCAGCAAGCCGTTTGCCGTGGAAGGCCAGAGCGAGACGACGGGCGAATGGGAAAGCCCGCGCCTGGGGCAACGCTACCGCGCGCTGCAGGCGGGTGTGCAGCTGGCCAACCGCTCCGGCCCGCTCAACGACATCGAGTTCTCCGAGTTCGTGGTGAAGGCGCAGGCCTTTGCCGATGCGGTGGGCGCCTCGCCCGATTTCCCCGACATGCGCGCCGAGGTGGCGCGCGCCCGCGAACTCGATACCTTTGCCAGCGGCCACGATGCGCAGCTGGGCTTCACGCTGCGCGCGCGCCGCGCCGCCTGGAGCCCGGGGTATGTGGCACAGCACGCGGCCAAACTCGGATTTGTGGCGGGTGCCTTGCCCGGTCGCATGGTGCTCTCGGGCAGCCACAGCGGTCAGGCACCCATCCTCAGTCTCGTGTTTGACCCGCAGGCGGCCATGGCCGAAGACCCGGAGCAGACCGCGCTGCGCGAGATTGCGCTGTCGCTGGAGGTCACGCACGTGCCTCGCAGCGAGCAACCCTTTGTGCGCATGCGCCAGGCCGCCGTGGCGCTGGCCGAGGCCATGGATGGCGTCGTCACGGACGATGCCGGCCAGCCTCTCTCGGTGGAGGCCCTGGACCAGATCGGCGCCGATCTGGAGAGCCTGTACGACGCACTCGACAGCCGCGACCTCTCGGCCGGCTCCGCTCAGGCACGACGCCTTTTCTCCTGATGACCGACGATCTGTTTGCCGAGCCGCCGTCGCCGGCCGCCCGCGCGGCCGAGCTGCGCGCGCAACTGCACCACCACGCCCACCGCTACTACACGCTCGACGACCCGGAGATTCCGGATGCCGAGTACGACAAGCTGTTTCGCGAACTGCAGTCGATCGAAGCGGCGCATCCCGAGCTGCTCACGAGCGACTCGCCCACGCAGCGCGTGGGGGGCCGTGTGCTGGAGATGTTCACACCCGTGCGCCACGCAGTGCCCATGCTGTCGATCAACACCGAGACCGACACGGAGCCCAGCGGTGCGCGCAACTTCGATGCCCGCGTGCGCCGTGCGCTCGGCCTGACCGAAGCCGACCCGCCAGTGGACTACGTGGCTGAGCTCAAATTCGACGGCCTGGCCATGAGCCTGCGCTACGAAGACGGCGTGCTGGTGCAAGCCGCTACCCGCGGCGATGGTGAGGTGGGTGAGGACGTCACCACCAACATCCGCACCATTTCGCAAGTGCCCCTGCGCCTGCCGGCCGATGCCCCGCCTGTGCTCGAAGTCCGCGGCGAGGTCTACATGCGGCGCGACCAGTTTGAAGCCCTCAACGAAGCGCAGCGAGCCAAGATGGCCGCCGGTGCCAAAGGCGAAAAAACGTTTGTGAATCCGCGCAACGCGGCGGCGGGCGCCGTGCGCCAGCTCGATTCCCGCATCGCTGCGCAGCGCCCACTGAGCTTCTTTGCGTACAGCTGGGGCGAAGTGCAGGGCGATACGGCGGCGCCTGCCACCCAATACGACTGGCTCATGCGGCTCAAAGGCTGGGGCTTTCCCGTTGCCGAGCAAACGGCCAAAGCCACCGGCGCCGACGCACTGGTGGCCTTTCACCAGCGCGTGGGCGCCAGCCGTGACCAGCTGCCCTACGACATCGACGGCGTGGTCTACAAGGTGGATTCGCTGGCACTGCAAAAGCGCCTGGGCTTCGTCACCCGCGAACCGCGCTGGGCCGTGGCCCACAAGTACCCCGCACAGGAACAGCTCACCACGGTGCTGGCCATCGACGTGCAGGTGGGCCGCACCGGCAAGCTCACGCCCGTGGCGAAGCTTGCGCCCGTGTTCGTGGGCGGCGTGACCGTGACCAACGCGACGCTGCACAACGAAGACGAGGCGCGCCGCAAGGACGTGCGTGTGGGCGACACGGTGGTCGTGCGCCGGGCGGGCGATGTGATCCCCGAGGTGGTGTCTGTGCTGCTGGACAAGCGCATCGGCGAGCCAGCGCCCTTCACCATGCCCCGCAGCTGCCCGGTGTGCGGCAGTGAAGCGGTGCGCGAAGAGGGCGAGGTCGACTTCCGCTGCAGCGGTGGGCTGTTTTGCGGCGCCCAGCGCAAGCAGGCCATCCTGCATTTCGCGCAGCGCCGCGCCGTGGAGGTGGAAGGCCTGGGCGACAAGCTCGTGGAGCAGCTGGTGGACACGGGCGTGGTCAAGACCTTGCCCGATGTGTACCGACTCGGCTTCACCGCGCTGGCGGGCCTGGATCGCATGGCGGAGAAGTCGGCGAAGAACATCGTCGAGGCGCTGGAAAAATCCAAGCGCACCACCTTGCCCCGGTTCCTGTTTGGTCTGGGCATCCGCCATGTGGGCGAGGCCACGGCCAAGGAGCTGGCGCGCCATTTCGGGCAGCTCGACCGCATCATGGACGCCAGCGTGGAAGCGCTGTCGGAGGTGAGCGACGTCGGGCCGGTGGTGGCGCAGAGCATCCACACCTTCTTCGAACAAGCCCACAACCGCGAGGTGGTCGAGCAGCTGCGCGCGTGCGGGCTTACCTGGGAGGAGGGCGAGCCCGCCGAACGCGCCCCGCAGCCGCTGGCGGGCAAAACCTTCGTGCTCACCGGCACCTTCCCCAGCCTCAGCCGCGACCAGGCCAAAGACCTGCTCGAAGCGGCCGGTGCCAAGGTGGCGGGCTCGGTGAGCAAGAAGACCGACTATGTGGTGGCTGGCGCCGAAGCCGGCAGCAAGCTGGAGAAGGCGCAGTCGCTCGGCGTGACGGTGATCGATGAGGCGCAGATGCTGGCGCTGCTCCCCAACGCGCAAGGCGATTCATGACCATCCACACCATCCTGAAAATGGGCGACCCGCGCCTGCTGCGGCACGCCCAGCCCGTGAAGGCCTTCGACACGGCCGAGTTGCACCAGCTGGTGGTGGACCTGCAAGACACCATGGCCGCGGCCAACGGGGCGGGCCTGGCCGCGCCGCAGATCGGGGTGGATCTGCAAGTGGTGCTCTTCGGCAGTGGCCTGCCCAACCCGCGTTACCCCGACGCGCCGCCGGTGCCGCGCACGGTGCTCATCAACCCGGTGATCACGCCGCTGGGCGACGAGGAGGAAGAAGACTGGGAGGGCTGCCTCTCGGTGCCGGGCATGCGGGGTGTGGTGCCGCGTTGGCGGCGCATCCGCTACCACGGCTTCGATGCGCAGGGCAGGGCGATCGACCGCGAAGCCGAGGGCTTCCATGCCCGCGTGGTGCAGCACGAATGCGACCACCTTTGGGGAAAGCTCTATCCCATGCGGGTGCGCGACTTCACCCGTTTTGGCTTCACCGAGGTGCTGTTCCCGGGCATCGCTGTGGCGGAAGACGACTGAAAACCCACCGCCAGCGGTGCGCGCGCAAGGCCGATACAAACCGCCGCGGCATTGAAACCTATTGAAATGTTCGCCTGGGGAAATCGACTAGAGTCGTTCCCCGGATCACAACCGAACAGGGACCCCCTCTCCATGAAGCGAATGCTTGCCGTGGTGGCCAGTGCCGCCTTGCTCGGCGCCTGCAGCGTCACCAAACCGCCGACCGATGTGGCGGTCGACGTGCCCACCAGCTGGTACGCGCCACCGCTGGCCCATCAGGGCAGCGCGCAGGCGCTCACGCAATGGTGGAGCCAGTTCGAAGACCCTGTGCTCACCGAATGGATTGTCCGCGCCCAAGCCCAAAGCCCGTCGGTGGCATCGGCCCGTGCGCAGGTGTTTGCCGCGCGCGCCGCCTACTTTGGCGCGCGGGCGCAGAACGGCCCGCAGGTGAACGCGGTGGCCAACGCCAGCCGTGGCGTCACGGACCCGACCATCCCGCTGGGCACCACGCTGAGCGCGGGGGTGCAGGCCTCTTGGGCGGTGGGGCTCTGGGGCGAGGCAGAGTCGCGCCAGGGCGGCGCGCTCGCACGGCAGGACGCGGCCCAAGCCGGCTGGCACGAGGCCCGCGTGCTGGTGGCATCCGAGCTGGCGCAGCTGTACTTCGGGCAACGCCTGTGCCGCGAACAGCTCGGCGTGGCGGCGCGCGACCGCGATTCGCGCGCGGTCACGGCCGAGAACAACGTCATTTCCGAACGCGCCGGCCTCACGGCTCCGGCCGTGGCGGCCCTCGCGCGTGCCAGCGGTGCGGAAGGCGCTGCGCGCTACCGCCAGCAGGAAGAGGCATGTGAGCGGCAGGTGAAGTCGCTCGCAGCGCTCACGGCCCTGGCCGAGCCGGAAGTGCGCCAGCGCCTGGCGGGTGCGCCCGACCCGCAGGCGCTGCTGCGCTCGCCCCGCATGGAGCAACTGCTGTCGGTGAATGCGGTGCCCGCCGAGGTGATCCGCCAGCGGCCCGATGTGTACCGCGCGCAGCGCGAGCTGGTGGCGGCCAGCGACGATGTGGGCGTGGCGCGTGCCGCCTTGTTGCCCAGCCTGTCGCTGTCGGGCAGTGTGCTGCGCAACCGGTTTTCGGGCGGTGGCAACGAGGGCAGTTTCAACACCTGGTCGATCGGCCCGATTTCGCTGAGCTTTCCGCTGGTGGGCCGCTCGGTGCTGCGTGCGCAGACCGACAGCGCCGAGGCGCGCTACGAGGCCGCCAAAGTGGCCTACGCGGGCGCGGTGCGCCAGGCGGTGGCCGAGGTCGAGCAGGCGCTGGTTTCGCTGTCCAGCCTGCGCGAGCGTGTGGCGTCGACCGACACCGCGGTGGCCGGCTATGGCCAATCCTTTCAGGCCACCGAAGCGCGGTACCGCGTGGGCCTGGCCAGCCTGAACGAACTCGAAGAGGCGCGCCGCCTGAAGCTCAACGCCGACAGCAGTGCCGTGGCGCTGCAGCAGGAACGCATCAACGCCTGGATCCAGCTCTACGTCGCCCTGGGCGGCGGCTTCGATCCCGTGAACAACCCCGACGCTCTCAAAGACCCATCATGAACGCTGTTTCTCCTCCATCGCGCAAACGCTGGCTCTGGCTGGCCATCGCCCTGGCCCTGGTGCTGCTGGTGGTGTTCTGGGTCTTCATCAAGAAGCCTGCCGAGCCCGCGCCTGCCGCTGGCGCCCAGGCCGGGCCAAAGCCTTCGCTCACCGTCACGGTGGCCAAGCCGGCGCGCAGCAGCCTGCCGATTCGCCTGCAGGCCAACGGCAACATCACCGCCTGGCAGGAAGCCAGCGTGGGTGCCGAAGTGAATGGCTTGCGGCTGGCTTCGGTGAACGTGAACGTGGGCGATGTGGTGCGCAAGGGCCAGGTGCTGGCCGTGTTCGCCAGCGAAACCACCAAGGCCGAGAGCCTGCAGAGCCAGGCCAGCCTGATGCAGGCCGAGGCGAGCTTCGAGAATGCCAAGGCCGATGCCGATCGTGCGCGCTCCATCCAGGACACGGGCGCTTTGTCGCGCTCGCAGGTGGCGCAGTACCTCACGCAGGAAAAGGTGGCGCGCGCACAGTTTGAAGCCGCCAAGGCCGCCTTCGGTGCGACCGAGGTGCGGCTGGGCAACACGCGAGTGCTGGCGCCGGATGACGGTGTGATCTCGGCCCGCAGCGCCACCGTGGGCGCGGTGGTCGGTGCCGGGCAGGAGCTCTTTCGCCTGGTGCGCCAGAGCCGCATGGAGTGGCGCGGCGAAGTCACGCCCAGCGAGGTGGGCCGCGTGCGCATCGGCCAGAAGGTGCTGGTGACGGCGGCCACCGGGCTGGAGATTGCGGGCCAGGTGCGCGCGGTTGCCCCCGCCGCCGATCCGCAGACGCGCAACATTCTGGTGTTCGTCGATCTGCCGCGACATGCCGAGCTCAAGGCCGGCACGTTCGCCAAAGGCAGTTTCGAACTGGGCCAGAGCGACGCGCTCACGGTGGCCAGCCAGTCGGTTGTCGTGCGCGACGGCAGCAACTACGTGTTCGTGATCGACGCCCAGAACAAGGCCAACCAGCGCAAGGTGCAGACCGGGCGGCGCGTGGGCGAGCGTGTCGAGGTGCTGGAAGGTGTGCAGGCGGAAGACGCCGTGGCGGTCGAAGGCGCGGGCTTCCTGAACGAAGCCGACCTGGTCAAGGTCGTGCAGTGAGGACCGCACCATGAACGTGTCCGCCTGGTCCATCAAGAACCCGATTCCGGCGGCGATGCTGTTCGTCATGCTCACGCTCGCGGGCCTGTTTTCCTTCAAGCAGATGAAGGTGCAGAACTTCCCCGATCTGGACGTGCCCAACATCACCGTGCTGGCCTCGCTGCCGGGCGCCTCGCCCAACCAGCTCGAGAACGATGTCGCCCGCATCATCGAAAACAGCCTCGCGTCGCTGCAGGGCTTGAAGCACATCTACACCAAGGTGCAGGACGGCACGGTGTCCATCACCGCCGAGTTCATCATCGAGAAGAGCACGCAGGAGGCGCTGGACGACGTGCGCTCTGCGGTGGCCAAGGTGCGGGGAGACCTGCCGACCGATCTGCGCGAACCCATCGTCAACAAGGTGGAACTGGCCGGCGGTGCGGTGCTGGCCTACACGGTGGCATCCGACAAGATGGACGCCGAGGCGCTCTCCTGGTTTGTGGACAACGACGTGGCCAAGCTGCTGCTGTCGGTGCGTGGTGTGGGTGCGATCAACCGTGTGGGCGGCGTGGACCGCGAGGTGCAGGTGCTGCTGGACCCGCTCAAGCTGCAGGCGCTGAACACCACTGCGTCCGACATCTCGCGCCAGCTCGCGCGGGTGCAGATCGAAAGCGCGGGCGGGCGTGTGGACCTGGGCGGCAGCCAGCAGCCTTTGCGCACCTTGTCTTCGCTGCAGTCGGCCGAAGCGATCTCGCGCCTGGAGCTCTCGCTGAGCGATGGCCGCCGTGTGCGGCTGGACCAGATCGCCGAGATCAAGGACACCGTGGCCGAGCCCACGGCGGCGGCCTTTCTGGACGGCAAGCCGGTGGTGGGTTTCGAGGTGGCGCGCAGCCGCGGCGCGAGCGAGATCGAGGTGGGCGACGGGGTGCGCGCCAAGCTCAAGGCGCTGCAGGAAGCGCGCCCGGACCTGCGCATCACCGAGTCGTTTGACTTTGTCACGCCGGTCAAGGACGAATTCGACGGCTCGATGAAACTGCTGTACGAGGGCGCCATCCTGGCCGTGCTGGTGGTGTGGCTGTTCCTGCGCGACTTCCGTGCCACCGTCGTCTCTGCGGTGGCGCTGCCGCTGTCGGCCATTCCCGCGTTCATCGGCATGCACTACATGGGGTTCACCATCAACGTGGTGACGCTGCTGGCGCTCTCGCTGGTGATCGGCATCCTGGTGGACGACGCCATCGTGGAGGTGGAAAACATCGTGCGCCACATGCGCATGGGCAAAACGCCCTACCAGGCGTCCATGGAAGCGGCCGACGAAATTGGCCTGGCGGTGATCGCCACCACCTTCACGCTGATCGCGGTGTTTCTGCCCACGGCTTTCATGAGCGGCATTCCGGGCAAGTTCTTCAAGCAGTTCGGCTGGACGGCGTCGTTTGCGGTGTTTGCCTCGCTGGTCGTGGCGCGCGCGCTCACGCCCATGATGGCGGCCTACCTGCTCAAGCCGGTGGTGACCGCCAAGGAAGCGCCTGGCTGGGCGCGCCGCAACCGCGCCACCGCCGCCATCTGGCGCTGGATGAGCAACCAGGACGAACCCGGCTGGCTCAACACTTACCAGGGCTGGGCCGCGTGGTGCATCCGCCACCGCTGGGTCACCATGATCGGCGCGGGTGCATTCTTCGTCGGTTCGATCATGCTGATTCCGCTGCTGCCGCAGGGCTTCATTCCGCCGGACGACAACTCGCAAACGCAGGTGTACCTGGAGCTGCCACCGGGCGCCACGCTGGAGCAGACGGTGGCCACCGCCGAGCGCGCGCGCGTGCTGGTGGCTGCCGTGCCGCACGTGAAATCGGTCTACACCACCATCGGCTCGGGCTCGGCCGGTACCGACCCGTTTGCACCCCAGGGTGCGGCCGAGTCGCGCAAGGCCGCACTCACCATCCAGCTCGATGCGCGTGGCACCCGCCCGCGCAAGCAGGTGATCGAAAACCAGCTGCGTGAGGCCATGTCCAACCTGCCCGGCGTGCGCAGCAAAGTGGGCCTGGGCGGTTCGGGCGAAAAGTACATCCTGACGCTCACCGGCACGGACGCGGTGTCGATGCAGACGGCGGCCACGGCGGTCGAGCGCGACCTGCGCACCATCTCGGGCGTGGGCAGCATCCAGTCCACCGCCGCGCTGGTGCGCACGGAAATCATCGTCACACCCGACCTGGCCCGCGCCGCCGACATGGGCGTGACCAGCAGCGCGATTGCCGAAACCCTACGCATCGCCACGGTGGGCGACTACGACAACGCCTTGCCCAAGATGAACCTGCCGCAGCGGCAAATTCCCATCGTCGTCAAGCTCGACGGCACCGGCCGCCACGACCTGGGCCTGCTGGAGCGCTTGGCGGTGCCGGGCAGCAAAGGCCCAGTGATGCTGGGGCAGGTGGCCACGCTCAGCTTTGGCGGCGGCCCCGCCGTGATCGACCGCTACGACCGCGCACGCAACATCAACTTCGAGGTGGAGCTTGCCGGCATCGCGCTGGGCGACATGAAGGCCGCGGTGGACAAGCTGCCCAGCCTGCGCAACCTGCCGCCGGGCGTGTCCGTGCTGGAGATCGGGGACGCCGAGGTGCAGGGCGAGCTGTTTGCCAGCTTCGGCCTGGCCATGCTGACCGGCGTGCTCTGCATCTACATCGTGCTGGTGTTGTTGTTCAAGGCGTTCCTGCACCCCGTCACCATCCTGGCGGCGTTGCCGCTCTCGCTGGGCGGCGCGTTCGTGGCGCTGCTGCTGGCGAACAAGAGCTTCTCGATGCCGTCGCTGATCGGCCTGATCATGCTCATGGGCGTGGCCACGAAGAACTCGATCCTGCTGGTGGAGTACGCCATCGAGGCGCGGCGCGAGCACGGCATGAACCGGCTTGACGCGATCCTGGACGCTTGCCACAAGCGCGCCCGCCCGATCGTGATGACCACGATTGCCATGGGCGCGGGCATGCTGCCGATTGCGATCGGCTGGGGCGCGGCCGATGCGAGCTTCCGGTCCCCGATGGCGGTGGCGGTGATCGGCGGCCTGATCACTTCCACCTTCCTGAGCCTGCTGGTGATTCCCGCGGTGTTCACGCTGGTGGACGATGTGTCGAACTGGTTGGGGAGACTGCTTGGTCGCAAGCCTGTGAGTCCGGGGGCATCAGAGGCATCGCCGGCTTGACGATGGGCGGCTCGCGGACGCGGTGCGC
>NZ_JAHVAB010000075.1 GCF_019264445.1 Hydrogenophaga sp. | reverse complement strand
TCTGGCCACCACGGCTGGCAATCTTGAGCGCGCCCATGCGATTGCCCAGCTCGGCACACCGCTGCAGCGACCAACCCTGCTCCAGACCATGCAGCAAGGCCGCGCGAAATGCGTCGCCACAACCTGTCGGGTCGACCACCTCTGTGGCAGCCACGCCTGCCACATGCACCTTCGGTGCCGCACCGTCCCACACATCGCAACCGTGCGCGCCGAGCGTGACGATCAGTCCGCGCACCTGTGCGGCAATGGCATCCAGTGAGAGGCCTGTGCGGTCGCACAGCATCTGTGCCTCGTAGTCGTTGAGCGTCACCCAGCTGGCCAGTTCAATGAACTGACGAAGCTCCTCGCCATTGAACATGGGCAAGCCCTGCCCAGGGTCGAACACGAATGGCACACCCGCCGCGTGCAACTGACGCGCATGGGTGAGCATCGCATCGCGCCCGTCGGGCGAAATGATCGCGACGGCAATATCGCTGCGGCTGGGCACCGGGTTGTCGTGTGCCATCGACATCGCACCGGGATGGAAGGCCGTGATCTGGTTGTTGTCGCGGTCCGTCATGATCATGGCCTGCGCCGTGTAGCTGTCCGCCGCAAAAGACAGGTGCTGCGTGTCCACACCCAGCGTGCGCAAGCGGTCCACGTACTCGGCACCATCGTTGCCCAGCGTCGCCAAAGGCACGGCCTGGGCTCCCAACTGCCTCAAACCGTAGGCAATGTTGCCAGCACAGCCCCCGTATTCGCGGCGCAGGCCTGGAACCAGGAAGGAGACATTGAGGATGTGCAACTGGCTGGGAAGAATCTGCTCAGCAAAGCGACCTTCGAAAGTCATGATGGTGTCGAAGGCCAGCGAACCACAAACGAGAATGGGCATGAGATGTTTCCGTCATCAGGGGTAAAAAACCAGGGCGCGATAACCTGCCATGGGCGTGTCGTCACCCAGGGCGAGTGACAGTCGAAAGCTCACCGAAACCGACGCTTGTGCAGGCAACAGCGCGGGTGCATCCGGCCACTCCTGGGGCAGAAAGACACGCCTCGATATCACGCCCTCACCGACATCGGTCAGGGTCAGCTCCAGTGCTGGAACAGCCAGTGCGATGGGCGCCGTGTTCTTGAGCACAAGATCGAACGCATAAAAGTTGCCGAGTCTGCGCACGAGCGAGGTGCTGTCGATGACGATGGCATCAATGCGACGCACAGGCGCGACCTTGCACCCCAGCGGCTCGCAGGCCCGCTGAAGGAGCGGCTGCCAAGTGGGTTGCCAAGCGGCCAGGCGATCACGGTCATGAACGACCCACTGTGCGGCGAGCAGCAGCACCAGCACCACGGCGAGCACCGACAACACCACACGCATGCCCATCGATTGCCAGAAAGCCTGACGACGGGCCTGCCTCACAAATCCGGGCACGGGCTCGTCTGCGCCAAGCTCACTGAGCAGATCGTCATGGACCAGCATATCGTGCGGCGCTGGCGCATCGGGCATGGCTTGCGCATCCACCAACGCCGCATCGGTCACGGCGGAGGCCACACCCTCCGCTTTCAAGCGACCCAGCCCCGCCGCAAAGCGCTCGAGCTCGGCATGGAAATCCGATTCTTCGACGTCCGGTGTCCTTGCCTCCGTTGGCTCGTGCACCGGCACGTCCAAGCGTTCAACCACGGGTTCTTGCAGATCGCTCCCGGCGGACTCCATGGCGTCGTCGGTCACCGCCTGGTCGTATGCCTCCACGGGGAAGGCTTCTGACAGCGGCATCTCGGCGTCGGGCCCGGGCTCCGTTGCGGCTTCCTGCGAAGGCAAGGGTTCGGGCTCAGGCGCTGCCTGCACGAAATCTTCAGGGGTGGTCGACTCTCCCGGCGGAATCCAGGGTTGCAGATACAGCGTGGCATCGAACACGTCGGCGCAATGGCCACAACGCACCCAGCCCTCGGAGATCTTCAGCTGGTCGGCGACGACCCTGAACATCGTTCCGCACGAGGGGCAACGGGTGGTGAAACTCATGCGCCGATTATCGTGGGCGCTGCGAGGGCTTCAGCGCTTGAGCGCCGTCATGAGGATCCAGCCATCCTCTTCGTCGCTGACCTGCAACGTCACCCACGGCGCATAGGCTTGCGTGAGCTCATCGGCCTGGCGCGCAAGGATCCCGGCCAGCACCAGGTGCCCGCCCGGGCGCACATGGGCGCACAACAACGGCGCCAGCACCTTCAGTGGCGTGGCCAGAATGTTGGCCAGCACCAGGTCGTGTTCGCCACGCGCCAGATCGGGAAGGCCGGTGGTCAGCGCAGCGTGGTTGGCCTCGGCGTTGAGGCGGGAAGACTCCACCGCGGCGGGATCGATGTCCACCGCAACGATCTCCTGTGCACCGAACTTGGCCGCACCAATGGCCAGAATGCCTGAACCACAACCGTAGTCGAGCACGCGTGGCCCCACCGGCCCATGCTGGGCGATCCAGCGCAGACACATGCGCGTGGTCGGATGGGTGCCCGTGCCAAACGCCAGGCCTGGGTCCAGGCGGATCACCTGTTGAGCAGCCGCTGGCGGTTCGTGCCACGTGGGCACGATCCAGAAGCTGGGCGTGATCTCGACAGGGTCGAACTGCGACTGCGTCAAACGCACCCAGTCCTGCTCAAGCACCGCCCGCACGCCTTGAACCACACAGCCTTCGAAGAAGTCTTGCGCTTGCAGCAAACGCGCAGCGTCGCGGGCGGCTGCATCGGTCGGAAACAGGGCGACCACACGGGAGCGCTGCCAGCCCTCTTTGGGTGCCGGCATGCCTGGCTCGCCAAACAAGGCGACCTCGGCATCGGTCATGGCGTCTGCGTCTTCGACCGACACGCTGAGTGCGTCCAGCGCCACCATGGCGTCGCTGACGTCGTCCACGGCCGATTCGGGCACCAGCAGCACCAATTCAAAAAGTGACCCAGCCGGTGGCTGGGTCAACTGGGAGGCCTCATCGCTCACGTTGGGACAACCACTCTTCGAGGTAGTGGATGTTGGTGCCACCGGATACAAAGCTGGCGTCCACCATCAACTCGCGGTGCAGCGGGATATTGGTCTTGATGCCCTCGATTACGGTCTCGGCCAGCGCCGTGCGCATGCGGGCCAGCGCCTGCTCACGCGTGTCGCCGTGCACGATGATCTTGCCGATCATGGAGTCGTAGTTGGGCGGAACGAAGTAGTTGGTGTAGACGTGCGAATCCACGCGCACACCAGGACCACCGGGCGCGTGCCACGTCGTGATGCGTCCAGGCGACGGGGTGAACTTGTACGCGTCTTCCGCGTTGATGCGGCACTCGATGGCATGCCCACGCAACTGGATCTGTCGCTGCGTGAATGGCAGCTTCTCGCCCGCGGCCACGGCAATCTGCGTGCGCACGATGTCGACACCCGAAATCCACTCGGTAACCGGGTGCTCCACCTGCACGCGGGTGTTCATTTCAATGAAATAGAACTCACCGTTTTCAAAGAGGAACTCGAAGGTGCCTGCACCGCGGTAGCCGATCTTCTTGCAGGCTGCCGCGCAACGCTCTCCAATCTTCTCGATCAGGCGACGCGGGATGCCCGGCGCCGGCGCTTCTTCAATCACCTTCTGGTGACGGCGCTGCATGGAGCAGTCGCGTTCGCCCAGGTACACCGCATTGCGGTGCTGGTCGGCCAAGATCTGGATCTCGATATGCCGCGGGTTCTGGAGAAACTTCTCCATGTACACCTCGGGGTTGCCGAAGGCAGCACCCGCTTCTGCCTTGGTGGTCTGCACCGCGTGCAGAAGCGCCGCCTCGGTGTGCACCACGCGCATGCCACGACCGCCGCCGCCGCCAGCGGCTTTGATGATCACCGGATACCCCACCGCCTTGGCGGTGCGCTTGATGACCACGGGGTCGTCGGGCAGCGCACCTTCGGAGCCAGGCACACAAGGCACGCCCGCACGGATCATGGCCTGCTTGGCCGACACCTTGTCGCCCATCGTGCGAATGGATTCCGGTGTGGGGCCGATGAAGGTGAAACCGCTCTTCTCCACGCGCTCGGCAAAGTCGGCGTTTTCCGACAGGAAGCCGTAGCCGGGGTGAATGGCTTCGGCATCGGTCACCTCGGCCGCCGAAATGATGGCGGGCATGCTGAGGTAGCTGTGGGTGCTCGACGCCGGGCCGATGCAGACCGCCTCGTCGGCCAGTCGAACGTACTTGGCGTCGCGATCGGCCTCGGAATAGACCATCACGGCCTTGATGCCCATTTCCCGGCAGGCGCGCTGAATGCGCAGCGCAATCTCCCCGCGGTTGGCAATCAGGATTTTCTTGAACATGGGCTCGGGGCCTTCTTTATTCGATCACGTACAAAGGCTGCCCGTATTCCACCGCCTGGCCGTTCTCCACCAGGATCTGGGTGACAGTGCCGGATTTGTCGGCCTCGATCTCGTTGAGGATCTTCATGGCCTCGACGATGCAGATCGTCTCGCCTTCCTTGATGGCATCACCGATCTCGACGAAGGGTTTGGCACCCGGACTGGAAGCGCGGTAGAACGTGCCCACCATGGGAGATTTCACGCTGTGCCCTTGCGGAGCCGCAGCCGCGGCGGCCGCCGGTGCGGCGGGCGTCACCTCCACCGCCGGCACCACGGGCGGCGCCACCGGAGTGGGGGCCATGCTGTACGTCACAGGCGCTGCAGCCACCACGGGCGCGCTTTTGACAATGCGCACCTTGCCCTCGGCCTCGGTAATTTCCAGCTCGGACACATTCGACTCGGACACCAGGTCGATCAGCGTCTTCAGTTTTCTCAAATCCATGATTTCTCCAACGAAATTCGGTCAAGTTGGTTTAAATGCACCTAACTTCAGCGAAATAACCAGTGCGTCAACTTGCCGGGGTGCCGCAGTGTACACGAAGGGCTCGACACCTCAACGTTGTGGGATTGGGGGACCCGCCGGCCAGCGGAGAAGCCGGCAACCGGGTCATTTCTGCGAAAGCCGGGAATTTACCCCTTTTTCACATCACATTCGAGCGGATTGACGAAAGGTCAGGCCAACTCGGCCCACTGCGCCAGATCGGCATCCGACACCTTGCCCATCTTGCGGTGCAACAGGGCGCCGTCGGCCCCGAACACCACGGTGAATGGAAGCGCGCCCGAGGGGTTGCCCAGGCTGCGACTGAGCTCCGTGCCTGCAAATCCCGCCATGCCCACCGGGAAGTTCAAGGGCAACTTGAGGAGGAATGAGCGCACCGCGCTGGGCTGGTCAACCGCGAGACCCAGCACCTTCCATCCTTTGGTCGCATGCACTTGATGGAAGCGGTTGAGCATCGGCAGCTCCTCCACGCAGGGAGGGCACCATGTGGCCCAGAAGTTCACCAGCAAGGGTTGGCCCCGGAAATCGGCCATGCGCACGCGCTCCCCGTGGGGCCCTTCAAACTCGCCCGTCCAGAAAGCCAGCTCCGCCTCGCTCATCACGGGCTGGAGCTGGAAGCGGCGTGTGGCCACCAGCGCGCCACCGCCACCGGCGGCCACTGCCACGCCCGCCATCACAAGGGTCCGGCGCTGCAGTTTCATGCGGCCACCTCCCCGGCGATCAGGCGGCGCAGGCTGGCGGCATCTCCGCGGGGTTTGCGCCCCTGTGCGTCTGGCTTGAGCGCTCCGCGCAAGTCGTCGTGCCCATGCACCATCAGATGCACCAGCACCCATTGGCCCAACGCTTCGCAGCGGGTGCGCAAGGTCAGCGCCTCCACCGGCTCGCCGCGCCAGCCGTTCACGGTGCCAGGGTGGTAGTCCACGCGGTGGTCGAGCAAAGCCCATTCCGGCGCCTTGGGATCGTCACAAAACAACTGGAGATAGATGTCGCTGTGGCGCGTGGCCAGGCCATGCCAGACCGAACCGCCCACATGAGGGCGGAAGTCCTTGAGTCGGTCCATCCAGATCAGGGCGAGTTCGCGCAAGGCCTGGAGTTCGGCCGCCTGGGTGTCGGGGCAAAACACGGCAATGTCTTCGCGCACAGCGGCCTCCAGAACGGCGTTGTCCGGCAGGGGCGTGCGCGGCGGCAGGCCGAGCTGCTTGACCGCGCGGCGTTTGGCGGCCGCGTACTCCAGGCCTTCCTCGACCACCAGGCGTGCAGCCACGGCGGCGATCTCATGGGTGATGTCGTCTCGGCTGGCGTCCATGATGCGAATTGTGCCCGCTTGCACCTGTCTCGACCGCACAGGCCAGCCATACCCCCGAGCCCCATGGGTTGCCCACCTAGAATTCGCGCATGCACATTCATATTCTGGGTATCTGTGGCACTTTCATGGGTGGCCTCGCCGCCCTGGCCCGCGAAGCGGGTCACCGCGTGACCGGCTGCGACGCCGGGGTCTACCCCCCCATGAGTGACCAGCTGCGGGCCTTGGGGATCGAGCTCATCGAGGGCTTCGCTGCAGACCAGCTGGCGCTCAAACCCGACATGTTCGTGGTGGGCAACGTGGTGAGCCGCGCCCGTCAGGCGGACGGCACGCCCAAATTTCCCCTCATGGAAGCCATCATGGACAGCGGCGCGGCGTACACCAGCGGCCCGCAATGGTTGGCAGAACACGTGCTGCAGGGTCGCCACGTACTGGCCGTGGCCGGCACCCATGGGAAGACGACCACCACAGGCATGCTGACCTGGATTCTGGAAGCCTGCGGCCTGCAACCCGGATTTCTGATTGGCGGTGTGCCCCTCAACTTTGGTGTCTCCGCTCGCCTCGGCCAGGGCAGCACGTTCACCATTGAAGCCGACGAATACGACACGGCGTTCTTTGACAAGCGCAGCAAGTTTGTTCACTACCGCCCGCGCACGGCGATCCTGAACAACCTGGAGTTCGACCACGCCGACATCTTTGACGACCTTGCCGCGATCGAGCGGCAGTTTCACCACCTGATTCGTACCGTACCCGGCACGGGCCGCGTGGTGGTGAATGGGCTGGAGGACAGCCTGGAGCGTGTGTTGCACAAGGGCCTCTGGAGCGAGTTGCGCAGTTTCGGGGCTGCGGTGAGCGACTTCACCGCACGTGGTGAACCCCACGCCTTCGACGTCTTGCACCAGGGTCGGGCTGTTGGGAGAGTGGAGTGGGCGCTCACAGGCGTTCACAACCAGCTCAACGCGCTGGCAGCGATCGCGGCCGCCGAGCATGTCGGTGTGGCGCCTGCCGATGCGTCGCGCGCGCTGGCCACCTTTCAAAATGTGCGCCGGCGTATGGAAGTGCGGGGCACGGTGCCGCGCGCGGGCGGCGCCATCACCGTCTATGACGATTTCGCTCACCACCCGACGGCGATCCGCACCACGCTGGATGGGCTGCAGCGCAAACTCGGTTCTCCGCGGGGGCGCATCCTGGCGGTCTTCGAGCCCCGCAGCAACACCATGAAACTGGGCACGATGAAGGCTCAGTTGCCCTGGAGCCTGGAAGCGGCCGACCTCGCGTTCTGTCACGCCGGCGGACTCGACTGGGATGCCGCAGAAGCGCTCGCCCCGATGGGCTCAAGGGCCAGCGTGGGTCGCGACATTGACGAGCTGGTGTCGATGGTGAGCGCCGCCGCGCAACCCGGCGATCACATCGTATGCATGAGCAACGGCGGCTTTGGCGGCATTCACGACCGCCTGCTCAAGGCCCTCGCGGTCTGAGCAGCTCGGCGTACCGCAGCGCCTAATAGGTGAGTGACTGACGGGGCACGTCAATGGAGACGACCGGCTTGGCCAGTGCCGCGCTCGCCGCACGCGCAAAGGCTGCGGCCCAGGTGCTGTGCAGCGCGTCTCGAAAACGCGCTTCGCCCGCGGCCTCTGCCACGCACAGCACCTTGTCTGCGGTGAGCACTTTGCCCGTGGGCCGAATCGGCTCACAGCCCAGGGTGGTGAATTGTTCGTCCAGCCACGCCCGGGCCAGGTCGTGGGGCATCGGCTGGACTTCTTCCAGATCAAATCGGTAGCTGGCAGGCTCACCCCAGCTCACGGTCACTTGGCTGCGCATGGCGTTCTCCTGGTGAATCGATGCATTGTGGACCAGCGCACCCGCGCGATCCACCCCGGAGAAGCCCGCGACCACGCCTCATCCGCGAACGCTTCGCGCCTTCTGCACCGCGCCCGACAACACCTCCAGCGCCTGCAGGGAATCGCTCCAGCCCAGGCAGGCATCGGTGATGCTCTGACCGTACTTGAGCGCGCCAACCTCGTCCTTTCCGGGGGTGAACTTCTGCGCGCCGGCCTCGATGTGGCTCTCGATCATCACGCCGAACACGCTGCGCGAGCCTCCGGAAATCTGGCCCGCGATATCGCGTGCCACATCCAGCTGCTTTTCATGCTGTTTGCTGCTGTTGGCATGGCTGCAGTCGACCATGAGGCGCGGCGGCAACTTGGCGGCTTCCAGCTCCTTCACGGACGCGGCCACGCTGGCGGCGTCGTAATTGGGTGCCTTGCCACCGCGCAGGATGACGTGGCAGTCCTTGTTGCCATTCGTCTGCACGATCGCGACCTGGCCGTTCTTGTGCACCGACAGGAAGTGGTGCCCGCGCGATGCGGCCTGGATCGCGTCGGTGGCGATCTTGATGTTGCCGTCCGTGCCGTTCTTGAAACCAATCGGCGCCGACAGGCCCGATGCCAGTTCGCGATGCACCTGGCTTTCGGTGGTGCGCGCGCCGATGGCGCCCCATGCGATCAGGTCACCGATGTACTGGGGCGAAATCACATCCAGGAACTCGCTGCCCGCTGGCAGGCCCAGGCGGTTGATCTCGATCAGCAGTTGGCGAGCGATGCGCAAGCCCTCGTCGATGCGGTAGCTTTCATCGAGATAGGGGTCGTTGATCAAGCCCTTCCACCCCACCGTGGTGCGCGGCTTTTCGAAGTACACGCGCATCACGATCTCCAGCGTGTCGGCGTACTTTTCGCGCAGCGGCTTGAGTCGACGCGCGTAATCCAGCGCGGCAGCCGGGTCGTGGATCGAGCACGGACCAATGACCACCAGCAAACGATCGTCGTGTCCGTGAAGGATGTTGTGAATGCGCTGTCGGGTCTGGCTGATCAGCGCCTCCACCGGCGTGCCGCCAATGGGAAAGAAGCGGATCAGATGCTCGGGAGGGGGCAACACGGTGATGTCCTTGATGCGTTCGTCGTCGGTCTGGCTGGTTTTGTCGACAGGACGGGCATGCCAGGCGTCGCTGCTGGCGGGGGCGTTCTGGGCGGTCATCACAAAGCTCCTGGGTGGGGTTGGGTGGGTAACTTGAGGGGCGAAAAAAAACCGCCGGGCTTGTGGCTCCGGCGGTTTGATCGAGATTCGGTGATGCGCTTACAGCCTCGCCTCTCGTCCGCCGGGGACTGAGAACCAAAAGTAAAAAGCAAAAAAGGTGAAGCGCGAAGACATGGGCGAGAAATGTAGCACAGGCAAACGGGGCCGCGGTGTCAGGCTGTTCCGCCCACGGTCAGGCCATCGATCCGCAACGTGGGTTGACCCACGCCCACTGGCACGCTCTGGCCTTCCTTGCCGCAGGTGCCCACACCGCTGTCGAGTCGCATGTCGTTGCCGATCATCGACACGCGGGTGAGGGCATCCGGCCCGTTGCCCACCAGCGTGGCGCCCTTCACCGGGTACTGGATCTGTCCGTTTTCCACCCAGTAGGCCTGGCTCGCGGAGAACACGAACTTGCCACTGGTGATGTCGACCTGACCACCGCCGAAGTTGGTCGCGTACAGGCCCTTTTTGATGCTGGCGACGATTTCCTCGGGCGCCTTGTCGCCGCCCAGCATGTAGGTGTTGGTCATGCGCGGCATGGGCACGTGTGCGTAGCTTTCCCGCCGGCCATTGCCGGTGGGCTTCACACCCATCAAGCGCGCGTTCATGGCGTCCTGGATGTAGCCACGCAGGATGCCATCCTCGATCAGCACGTTCTTCTGCGAAGTGTGGCCTTCGTCGTCCACGTTGAGCGACCCACGCCGGTCGGCGATGGTGCCGTCATCGAGGACCGTAACGCCCTTGGCCGCCACCCGTTGGCCGATGCGCCCGGCAAACGCGCTGGAGCCTTTGCGGTTGAAGTCGCCTTCCAGGCCGTGGCCCACGGCTTCATGCAGCAGGATGCCCGGCCAGCCCGAACCCAGCACCACCACCATTTCACCAGCAGGCGCTGGACGGGCATCGAGGTTGGTGAGTGCATAGCCCACGGCCTCGTCCACATACGACTGCACCATCGCGTCGTCGAAATACGCCAGGCCGAAACGACCACCGCCACCGGAAGACCCGGCTTCACGCCGGCCAGACTGCTCGGCGATCACCGTGACCGAGAGGCGGATCAAAGGGCGCACGTCGGCGGCCAGCGTGCCGTCGGCCCGCGCGACCAGGACCACGTCGTACTCGCTGGCCAGGCCGGCCATGACCTGCTTGACGCGCGGATCTTTGGCCTTGGCCATGCGCTCGACCTTTTCCAGTAGCGCCACCTTGGCCGTGCTGTCCAGCGTGGCAATGGGGTCCAGGCCAGGGTAGAGAGAGCGCGACTTGGACACCTTCACCGCCGGCACGCGCACCTTGCGGCCCTGCCCTTGCGCAGAGATCGAGCGCACGGTGTGGGCGGCGTCGATGAGCGAATCCCAGGACAAGTCGTCGGAGTAGGCAAACGCCGTCTTCTCACCACTGACCGCGCGCACGCCCACGCCCTGATCAATGCTGAAGCTGCCCGTCTTGACGATGCCTTCTTCCAGACTCCAGCCCTCGCTTCGCGTGGTCTGGAAATACAGGTCGGCGTCGTCTACGCCATGCGACATGATCTCGCCGAGCGCGCGCTGCAGGTGCGCGGGGCTCAGACCGAAGGGCTCAAGCAACAGGCTTTGGGCGGTGGCAAGACGGGCCAGGGTGGGTTCGCGTGAAATCATCGGGCCATTGTAAGAACCCCTGCGCTGCGCGCTGGCGTCAGGGTCTTGCCCGTCGCCGGCTACGACTGCATGAGCCGCTTGGACTTGGCGATCGACATCAGGATGCCCAGCCCCACGCCCAGTGTGACCATGGCGGTGCCCCCATAGCTCACGAACGGCAGCGGCACCCCCACCACGGGCAGGATGCCGCTGACCATGCCCATGTTGACGAAGGCATACACGAAGACATTGAGCGTGACCGCGCCCGCCAGCAGGCGCGAGAACTGGGTAGGCGCCTCCACGGCGATCATCAGGCCGCGAACGATCAGGAAGATGAAGCCGCTCATCAGGCAGAGCACACCGACCAGACCGAACTCCTCCGAAAAGGCCGCGTAGATGAAGTCGGTCGTGCGCTCCGGGATGAATTCCAGGTGGGTCTGGGTGCCCTGCATGAAGCCTTTGCCCCAGACCCCCCCCGAGCCGATGGCGATCATGCCCTGGATGATGTGAAAGCCCTTGCCCAGCGGGTCCTTGGAGGGATCCAGCAGCGTGCACACGCGCTGGCGCTGGTATTCGTGCAGGATCTGCCAGTCCACACCGGGCGCGCACCATTGGGATTCCATGGCGATCAGCGTCACGACCCCCACCACGCCGAGCAGCAACGGCGGCAAGATGAGCTTCCAGCTCAAGCCGGCAAAGAAGATCACGAACAGCCCGGAAGACAGCACCAGCAGCGAGGTGCCCAGGTCGGGCTGCTTGAGAATCAGCGCCACCGGCATCATTAGCAGACCGCCGGCGACCACGAAGTCCAGCGGCTTGAGCTGTCCCTCGCGCCGGTGAAACCACCAGGCCAGCATGAGCGGCATGGCGATCTTCATGATTTCGCTGGGCTGGATCACGGTGACGCCGATGTCCAGCCAGCGCTGCGAGCCCTTTCGCATGATGCCGAAAAGCTCAACGCCCAGCAGCAGCAAGACGCCCGCCGCGTACAGCGGCAAGGCCAGCGCCATCAAGCGTTGCGGCGGCACCTGAGACACCAGAAACAGCAGCCCCAGCGCCAGAAGCATGTTGCGGCTGTGGGCAGAAAAGCGGGTGCCGTGGTCGAAACCCACCGAATACATCGTGACCAGCCCGGCGCCCGCCATGAGCAGGATGGCAAACAGCAGCCAGCCATCGAAGCCCTGAAAGATCGGGGCGATGCGCTGCAGGATGGTGGGCTTGTCGAAGGCGGCGGACATAGCCGGCGATTATCCTTCGCCCATGGCCGTTCCCACCACCACCCACCTCCTCTACCTGCATGGTTTTCGCTCATCTCCGCAATCGATGAAGGCGCAGAAGGTCGCGTCGCGCGTGCGCACTGCGCACCCCGATGTGGTGTGGTGGTGTCCGCAGCTGCCCCCCTCCCCACAAGGCGCCCTGGAGATGGTGATGCGCGGCATTGAAATGTGGCCTCGGCACACCATGGCGGTCGCAGGGTCATCGCTCGGCGGGTTTTATGCGCGCTGGCTGGCGCTGCAGACCGGCTGCCGCGCGGTGCTTCTCAACCCGGCGGTGTTCCCGGCGCGCGATCTCGCCCGGCACATCGGCGAACAGACGGCCTGGCACGACCCGCAGGAACGCTTCTTCTTCGAACCCGGTTTCGTGGCCGAGCTGCAGGCGCAACAGGACGACATCGAGCGCTGCTCGTCTCTTCGGCCGACCACGCCCGAGCGCCAGTTCGCCATCGTGGCCCGGGGCGACGAGGTGCTGGACTGGCGCGAGATGCAGGCCTTCTGCGCTGGCGGCACCATCCGGCTGCTGGAAGGCAGCGACCACGCAATCAGCGACTTTGACGACCACATCGACGCGGTTTTTGCCTTCCTCGGCCTGTAGCCGACACCCTCTGCCCCCATGGGACAATCGCGCCCATGCACATCCTGTTTGATGAAGCCGGCAAGCTGTTGACCGGCCGCCTCCTGTCGGAGGCCGAAAGTTCCCTGCAAGTCGAGCTCGAATCGGGCAAGCGGGTCAAGGTCAAGTCCGCCAATGCCCTCCTCCGTTTTGAAAAACCCGCCCCCAGCCAGCTGATGGCTGCCGCCACCGAGCTCTGCGGCTCGATGGAGCTGGAGCTGGCGTATGAATTCGCACCCGAGGACGAGTTCGGGTTTGCAGACCTCGCGCGCGAGTATTTCAGCGACCACGCCAGCACCACCGAACAGGTGGCCGCACTCATGTGCCTGCAGGGCGCGCCGCACTATTTCCGCCGCGCAGGCAAGGGCCGCTACAAAAAGGCGCCGGCAGACATCCTCGCGCAGGCACTGGCAGCCATCGAGAAGAAAAAGCAGGTCCAGGCGCAGATCGAGGCTTGGGCCGCCGAGCTGGGCAGCGGCGTGTGCCCCGAGCCCGTGCGGCAGCAGCTCTACAAAATCCTCTTCAAGCCGGACAAGAACGCGCCGGAATACAAGGCGGTGGTCGAGGCCGCGCGCCACACCCACACCGCGCCACTCACCCTGCTGCAGAACGCCGGCGCGATCCGCAGCGCGTACCAGTTCCATTGGCAACGCTTCCTGTTCGATCAGTTCCCCAAGGGCACCGGCTTCCCGGCGCTGCAGGCGCCCGTCATCGCCGACGAGCTGCCGCTGGCGCCTGTGCAGGCGTTTTCCATCGATGACTCGCAGACCACCGAGATCGACGACGCGCTCTCGCTGCAGGGGCTGGGCAGCGGCACGGTCACGCTGGGCATTCACATCGCCGCACCGGGCCTGGCCATCGCACCCGACAGCGCCATCGACCAGGTGGCGCGCACCCGCCTGTCCACCGTGTACATGCCAGGCCACAAGATCACGATGTTGCCCGACGAAGTGGTGCAGGCCTACACGCTGATGGCCGGGCGCGACTGTCCGGCCGTGTCGCTGTACGTGACGTTCGAGGAAGCCACGTTGGCGGTGACCAGCAGCCGCACGGCGCTGGAACGCGTGCCCATTGCGATCAACCTGCGGCACGACCAGCTCGACGCCGTGATCACGCAGGCCTGGCTCGGAGGCCAGGCGTCTGAGTCCGAAGTCGCGCCCGACATTGCGGCTTTGCAGCCCTCGCTGGCCTTCCTGTTCCGCCTCGCGCTCCACCTGAAGGCGCAGCGCGAGGTGGTGCGCGGCAAACCTGAAAACTTCAACCGCCCGGACTACACCTTCCGCCTGGAAGGCGTGAGCGGCGAGGAGCCGCAAGGCGACGAACGCGTGCTGATCGGCACGCGTCAGCGGGGTGCACCGCTGGACCTGATGGTAGCCGAGGCGATGATCCTGGCCAACAGCACCTGGGGCAACTGGCTGGCCGAATGCGGCGTGCCGGGCATCTACCGCAGCCAGGCCAGCCTGCAGCCGGGTGTGAAGGTGCGCATGGGCACCAAGGCGCAGCCCCACGCGGGCATCGGCGTCAAAAGCTACGCCTGGAGCACGTCGCCCCTGCGCCGTTACGTGGACATGGTCAACCAGTGGCAGATCATTGCCTGCGCGCGCCACGGCAAGACAGCGGCGCTGGCCGCGCCTTTCAAGCCCAAGGACGCCAACCTGTTCTCGGTCATCAGCGCGTTCGATGCCGCCTACACCGCCTACAACGGTTTCCAGAACGGCATGGAGCGCTACTGGACACTGCAACACGTGAAGCAGCAGGGCATCACGGAGCTCACGGCCACGCTGATCAAGGACAACCTGGTGCGCGCAGACACCCTGCCGCTGGTGCTGCCGGTGCTGGGCTCGGACGGCCTGCCGCGTGGCGCGCACGTGCGCGTGAAGCTCGGCGAGATCGACGACATCACCCTGGACATCCACGGCACCGTGACCGAGCGGCTGGACCTGCCGGTGGACGATGTCGGCGAAGCATCGGGCGACGAGGGCGAGGACGACGAAGCGCTGGCCGCGCCGCTGGCCCTGGCCATCGACGTGAACGAAGCCGATGGCGAGTCTGCCGCCCAGCCCCCACAAACGCCCGACCCGGCAGGGGATTGAGGCACTGGCGACACCCAGCACGGATAATGCCCGCGTGAAGTCGTCTGCCCTGTCCTTTTTCAAGAAGCTGAGCACGCTGCAACTGGCACTGGGTGTGTCGGTGGCGGTTCACGCGGCGCTGCTCACTGTGCGCTTTGTGGACCCGGAGCGCTTCAACCGTGTGTTCCAGGACACCCCCCTGGAAGTCATCCTGGTCAACTCGCGCAGCACCGAGCGGCCCGAGAAGGCCACGGCGATTGCACAGGCCTCGCTGGCTGGCGGTGGCGACAAGGAACGGGGCCGCGCCACGTCTCCCCTGCCCCCTTCTGCCGTGGCGCGCATCGGCGACGCGAACGAAGACAACGACCGCATGATCGAAGCGCTGCGCGAGCAGCAAAACCGCCTGCTCGCGCAAGTGCGGCGAGAGCTCGCCAAGATGCCCCCGCCCGATCCCGAGTCGGTCAACCCCAGCGCCGAATCGGCCGACCGCGAACAGAAGCGCCGCGCCCTGGTGAAGATCCTGGCCGAGATCGAGAAGCGCATCAACGAGGAAAACGCGCGGCCCAAGAAACGCTACATCAGCCCCGCCACCCGCGAAGCGGTGTACGCCATTTACTACGACGAGCTGCGCCGCAAGATCGAAGACCGGGGCACCTCCAACTTCCCCGAGGCCGGTGGACGCAAGCTGTATGGCGAGCTCACCATGACCATCACCGTGAACCACAACGGCACCGTGCTCGACACCGAGGTCGTGCAACCCTCGGGCGTCGCCCAGCTCGACCGGCGGGCCCAGGCCATCGTGCGCAGCCTGTCGTTCGGCAGCTTCAATGACGCCATGCGGCGCCAGGCCGACCAGATCGTGGTCGTCTCGCGCTTTCGCTTCACCCGCGACGAGACGCTGCAGACCCAGCTCTCCGGGCAATAGATCGCCACCGCATGAGAGGCTTGGGTCGCTGGTTGTTGTGGTTGTTCCTGGCGGGCGTGGCGCTGCAACTGTTTTTCGTGGCGCGCATCGCGCTGATGGTCGCGGTCGATCCCGCGAGCACCGCCTTCATGCGCTCCGAGGCATGGCGCGTCGCCGGTGGCAGCCTGCAGGGCGACAAGGCCTGGCGCTGGTCCCACCAGTGGGTGGACGACGCGCAGATCAGCCCCTACCTCAAGCGCGCCGTGATCGCATCGGAGGACGCGGGGTTTGTGGACCACCGTGGCGTGGACTGGAGCGCGATCGAAGGCGCCTGGCAAAAGAACGAGCGGCGCCAGCAGCAAGCCGAGAAACGCGCGGCGCGCCAGCCAGCACAGCCTGCGCGCGAGCCCCGCATCGTCGGCGGCTCCACCATCACCCAGCAACTCGCCAAGAACCTGCTGCTCTCGGGCGAACGCCAGCTGTTTCGCAAAGGCCAGGAGCTGCTGCTCACGCTCGCGCTGGAGGCCCTGCTCGACAAGCGCCGCATCCTGGAGATCTACCTCAACAGCGTGGAATGGGGCGAAGGCGTGTTCGGTGCTGAAGCGGCGTCGCAGCGTTACTTCAACAAGCCCGCCAGCAAGCTCAGCCCGAGCGAGGCCGCCCGGCTGGCCGTGATGCTCCCCTCGCCCAAGTTCTTCGAGACCCGGCAGGGGTCTGCCTACCTCGCCCGGCGCACGGGCACCATCGTCGCGCGCATGGGCGCTGTGGCCCTGCCATGAGGCTCAAGCGATGAACTGGCGCGCGCAACTCATGAGCTTCTTTCTGCTCGGCCTCGTGCGCCTGCTCACCGGCGCACAGGCACGCTGGTACGGCTGCCCACCCAAGGCCGAGCAGCGCATTTACTTCGCCAACCACCAGAGCCATGCCGATCTGGTGCTGATCTGGGCCGCGCTGCCGCAGGAGCTGCGCAGCATCACACGCCCGATTGCGGCCAAAGACTACTGGACGGCCTCGAACTTCAAGCGCTGGATCACCACCGAGGTGTTCAACGCCGTGTACGTCGAACGCGAACGCAAGGGCGACGAAGACCCGCTGGCGCCGCTGGCCGAAGCGCTCCACAGCGGCGACTCGCTGATCCTGTTCCCCGAAGGCACGCGCGGCCACGAGGAAGACCCGCAGCCCTTCAAGTCGGGTCTGTACAACCTGGCGCAACGCTTCCCCGACGTGGTGCTCGTGCCCGCCTGGATCCACAACGTGCAGCGCGTGATTCCCAAAGGCGAGGTGGTGCCCGTGCCCGTGCTCTGCTCGGTGACCTTTGGCGAACCTGTCGCGCTCGGCACCGACGAACCCCGAGCCGATTTTCTGAAACGTGCGCGCGAGGCCGTGATGGCCCTGCGGGAAGTCTGATCCATGGGCTCCTTTCTGCGCAGCCTCACCGCGGACCAACAGGTCAGCCTGGTGTTCGTGCTGCTGTTCGGTTTGCTGCTGATTGCCAGCGGCGTGGGCGTTTTGCTCTCCGTGCGCGAGCGCCGCGCCAGCGACGACGACCTCACCGGCGAACGCGCTTTGCGGTTGCAAGACAACCAGGCGCTCCTGCGCAGCTCCTGGATGATGATGGTGGTGTTCTGGATCGGCTGGGTGATGGGCGAAGGCTTTGCCATCGTGCTGTTTGGCGCGGTGTCCTTCTTCATCCTGCGCGAGTTCATCAGCCTCTCTCCGACGCGCCGGGGCGATCACCGCAGCCTCGTGCTCGCGTTCTTTGCCGTGCTGCCCCTGCAGTACGCGCTGGTCTGGACGGAGCGCTTCAACCTCTTCACCGTGTTCATTCCGGTGTACGTGTTCCTCGCCATCCCCGTGGTGAGCGCACTGGGCAACGACCCGCAGCGTTTTCTGGAGCGCAACGCCAAACTGCAGTGGGGCATCATGGTCTGCGTCTATGGCATGAGCCATGTGCCCGCGCTATTGCTGCTCAACTTCCCCGGCTTCGCGGGCAAGACCGCGTTTCTCGTGTTCTTTCTCGTGCTGGTGGTGCAGACCTGCATGCTGGTGCAGCACCTCGCTGCGCGAGGACTGCGCCGCCCGGTGGCCCCCGCCATCAGCGTGAGCTTTCACTGGCGCAGCTGGGCGCTGGGCCTGGCCGCGGGCGGTTTCCTGGGCGTCCTGCTCTCGGGCTTCACGCCCTTCAAACCCTTGCCCGCGCTGGCCATGGCGCTCGTGGCCTGCGTGGCGGGCAGCCTGGGCCATCTGGTCATGAAAGCCATCAAGCGCGACCGCGGCGTGACCCACTGGGGCCTGGCGGGTCGCTCCGTCACGGGGGCCAGCGGGCTGCTCGACCGCGTCGACGCCCTGTGCTTTGCCGCACCCGTGTTCTTCCACTCGGTGCGCTGGACATTCAACCTCTGAGGCCCACGCCATGCGCATTCTTGGCATCGACCCCGGCCTGCAGTGCACCGGCTTTGGCGTCATCGACACCGAAGGCTCGCGGCTCCACTACGTGGCCAGCGGCACCATCCAGACCAGCCCCAAAGACGGCGCCCTGCTGCCCGGGCGCCTGAAGGTGCTGTTTGACGGCATCACCGAAGTGGTGGCGCGCTACAAACCCGAGGTATCGGTCTGCGAGATCGTGTTCGTCAACGTCAACCCGCAGGCCACGCTGTTGCTGGGCCAGGCGCGCGGCGCCTGCCTCACCGCCTTGGTGGCCAACCAGCTCGACGTGGCGGAATACACCGCGCTGCAGTTGAAGAAAGCCGTCGCCGGCAGCGGGCGCGCAGGCAAGCCGCAGATGCAGGAAATGGTCAAGCGGCTGCTGCAGTTGCCTGGCCTGCCGGGCAAGGATGCCGCCGATGCGCTGGGTCTTGCCATCACGCATGCGCAGGTCAGCCGCACACTCGCGGCCATCAACAAGGTCTCGCCCCAGCAGGCGCGCACGCACGCGGCCTACAAGGACGGCCGGGTGTACTGACATGAACCTGGATCGCTGGCGCCGCTTCAGCCTGGGCGCGTGGCTGGCAGTCGCATTCACCGCGCTCTCGCTGCTGCTCACGCTCAGCCTCACGCTCTTCAGCGACCGCACCGCCAGCCACCAGGTGCGCGAAGGCATCGGTGCCAACCTGACCGAGCTGGCCCAGCAAACCGCCAGCCATCTCGACCGCGACATGTTCGAGCGCTACCGCGAGGTGCGCCTGATCGCCCAGCAACTCAACGGCAACATCGACGCGGTCGCTGCCCGGCGCGCCATCGAGGCGCTGCAAAAGAGCTACCCGTATTACGCGTGGATCGGCGTGACCGACACGGCGGGCGTGGTGCGCGTGGCCACCCGCAGCATGCTCGAAGGCGTGGACGTGTCGCAACGCCCGTGGTTTGAAAACGCGCAGGCCGACCGCCCCATGGGCGATGTGCACGAAGCCATGCTGCTGGCCCCATTGCTGGGCGCACCGGGCAATGAACCCCTTCGGTTCGTCGATATCGCCTTTCCCCTCACCGACGCCCAGGGGCAGTTTGCCGGCGTGCTGGGGGTGCACCTGTCGTGGAACTGGGCCAGTGAAGTGCGCGACGCCATCTTTGCACCGGTGGGCCGGCATCGCGCAGTCGATCTGCTGATCGTTTCAACCGCTGGCACGGTGCTGCTGGGACCACGCGACTTGCAGGGCACCGTGTTGCAGGTGCCCAGCCTGGATGCTGCGGGTCGCGGCACATCGGGCCATTCCAGAGAAACCTGGCCCGATGGCAAGAGCTATCTGGTGGGCTACAGCCGCGACGCCGGCTTCGAGGCTTACCCCGGCCTGGGTTGGCGCGTTCTGGTGCGCCAGCCGCTGGACGAGGCCTACGCGCCGGTGAACCAGCTGCACCGGCACATGCTGCTGGGTGGCGTGGGCGCGGCGCTGCTGTTCTCGCTGCTCGGCTGGGCGGTGGCCCGCCTGATCACCCGCCCCCTGCTCGACCTGACCGACGTGGCGCGCGGCATCGCGGCCGGCTACGCCGTGAAGGCGCCCGCCAGCGCCGCCTACCGCGAAGTCGCCTTGCTGGGCAGCGCATTCAACGCGCTGGTGAAAGGCCTGCAGGACAACGAGAACGAACTGCGCCACATCAATGCCGCCCTGGAACGCCGCGTGAGCGAGCGCACCGCCGAACTGCGCGAAGCCATGGACGACGTGCGCGCCAGCACAGAGCGCGTGCACGCGGTGATCGACCACGCACAGGAGGCCTTCATCGGCATGGACTTTGAAGGTGTCATCACCGACTGGAACGATCAGGCCGAGAAGCTGTTCGGGTGGAAGCGCGCCGACGTGCTGGGCGAGTCGCTGGCCGACACCATCCTGCCCGAGCGCTACCAGACCGCGTTCGTGCAGGCACTGGCGCACTTCCTCACCACCGGCGAGGCGCCCTTCACCGGGCAGCTGATGGAGCGCACGGTGGTCCACCAGCGTGGCGAGGAAATGCAGGTGGAGATGACGATCGGCCTGATCAACACCGCCCACCTGAAACTGTTCAATGCGTTCGTTCGCCCGGCATCGCGGCGGACATGATCCGCTAGAGCAGCCGCTCGAGCACCAGCACACCAAAGAAGCCGAGCGCGGCGATCACCGTCCATTTGAGGATGACGATGCCCCAGGTGCGAAAGCGCGGCTGCCCGGTGCCGATGTAGAACGCAAAGCACACGCCCGCTGCGATGAGCAGCAGCATGACCGTCCAGCGAAACAGCAGCATGGCGGCGAACGCTTACCAGGCAGGCGCGAGTTGCGCGAAGCCGCGCGGCGCGTCGCGGTCTTGCTCAAAGCTCACGACCTCATAGGCGTCGGAGCGCTCCAGCAGCGCGCGAAGCAGCTGGTTGTTCATCGCGTGGCCACTGCGAAACGCGCTGTACGCGGCGAGCAAGGGCTTGCCCACGATGTACAGGTCACCCATGGCGTCCAGGATCTTGTGCTTGACGAATTCGTCCTGGTAGCGCAGCCCGTCGGCATTGAGCACCTTGACGTCGTCCATCACGATGGCGTTATCCAGCCCACCGCCCATGGCCAGCCCGTTGGAGCGCATCATTTCCACGTCGCGCGTGAAACCGAAGGTGCGCGCACGGGCAATTTCGCGTGCGTACTGGCCGCTGCCGAAATCGAATTCCACGCGCTGACCGGTGGAATTCACCGCAGGGTGGTTGAACTCGATTTCAAACGCCAGCTTGTACCCATGAAACGGCTCGAGCCGTGCCCATTTGAGCGAGCGGCCTTCGCCCTCGCGCACTTCCACCGGCTTGGTCACGCGGATGAAGCGCTTGGGCGCGGTCTGGGTCACGATGCCCGCGCTCTGCAGCAGGTAAACGAACGACGCAGAGGAGCCGTCCAGGATCGGCACTTCCTCTGCGGTGATGTCCACGTACAGGTTGTCCAGCCCGAGGCCGGCGGCTGCGCTCATCAGGTGCTCGATCGTGTGCACCTTCACGCCACCGTTGGAAATGGTGGAAGCCAGGCGCGTGTCGGTCACGGCCTGGGCGTTCACGGGAATTTCGACCGGCGCGGGCAGGTCGACGCGCCGGAAAACGATGCCGGTATCGGGTGCGGCCGGACGCAGCGTCAGCTCGACACGCTGACCGCTGTGCAGACCGACACCCACCGCCTTCGTCAGCGACTTGAGGGTGCGTTGGGCAAGCATGCCGCGATTGTAGGTTTCCGGTTTGCGAAACATGTTGAGCATTCGCGATGACCGCAATAGCCAAAAGGATGGGCGCCCTGCTGCCCCGCCGCCCCCCGGAAGGGAGGCGGCGCGGTCGCGCAGGGGAGGCCTCAGTCCGCCTGCTTGCGCAGGAAGGCCGGGATCTCGAAGTCGTCCATGCCACCGGAGGCCAGCGCGTCCACCTTGGCCGCGGCCTGGGTGCGGTTGGTGCGCCACACGCTGGGCACGGCCATGGAGTTGTAGTCCGGCTGGGCGGCGCCCGGGCCGCCCACGGCGGTGTTGACGGTCGGCACGTTGAACGGCACGTTGTCGGTGCCGGTGCGCAGCACCTGCAGCGGAGGCGCCGTGCGGCGGGCACCCTGGCGCGACAGGCCCGTGGCCACCACGGTCACGCGCATTTCGTCGCCCAGGTTGTCGTCGTAGGCCGCGCCGTAGATCACGTGCGCTTCCGGCGAAGCGTAGGCGCGGATGGTGTTCATCGCCAGCTTCGACTCGGACAGCTTGAGCGAGCCCTTGGCCGCGGTGACCAGCACCAGCACGCCCTTGGCGCCCGAGAGGTCGATGCCTTCGAGCAGCGGGCAGGCCACCGCCTGCTCGGCGGCGATGCGCGCGCGGTCGGGGCCCGAGGCCACGGCGGTGCCCATCATGGCCTTGCCGGGCTCGCCCATCACCGTGCGCACGTCTTCAAAGTCGACGTTCACGTTGCCGTATTCGTTGATGATTTCGGCAATGCCGCCCACTGCGTTCTTGAGCACGTCGTTGGCGTGTGCGAACGCTTCGTCCTGGGTGACTTCGTCACCCAGCACTTCCAGCAGCTTTTCGTTGAGCACCACGATCAGCGAGTCCACATTGGCCTCGAGTTCGGACAGGCCGCTGTCGGCGTTGGTCATGCGGCGGCCACCTTCCCAGTCGAATGGCTTGGTGACCACGCCCACGGTGAGGATGCCCATCTCCTTGGCCACGCGCGCAATGACGGGTGCAGCACCGGTACCGGTGCCGCCGCCCATGCCGGCGGTAATGAAGAGCATGTGCGCGCCTGCGATGGCTTCGCGGATGTCGTCCACCGCCACCTCAGCGGCTTCGCGGCCCTTCTCGGGCTTGCTGCCAGCGCCCAGGCCGCTGGTGCCCAGCTGGATGGTCTTGTGGGCCGCGCTGCGCGAGAGCGACTGCGCATCGGTGTTGGCGCAGATGAACTCCACGCCCTGCACGCTGCGCGAGATCATGTGTTCGACCGCGTTGCCGCCGCCACCGCCCACGCCAATGACCTTGATCTGGGTGCCTTGGTTGAATTCTTCGACTTCGATCATTTCGATGCTCATGTGGTGCTCCTTGTGTGGCTCCTGGAAGAGCCCTGTCAATTCAATGAAAAAACTAAAAACGCTTGAAATTCAGTGAAGGGGGTGCTCAGCCAGGCGGACCGGTGCACTCGGTGCACCGGGATCTGGGCGACGTGCGTGGAACCGTGTGGATGGTGTGCATCAGAAAGTCCCCAGAAACCAGTTTTTGACCCGCTCGACAGCGCCTTGCATCGAGCCCGCTTTTTGCGCCACCTTGTGCCCGCGAACACGGGCGAGGCGCGCCTCCTCGAGCAAACCCATCACGGTGGCCGCGCGCGTCTGCGCCACCATGTCCGAGAGCGCGCTGGTGTAGTTGGGAATGCCGCGGCGCACTGGCTTGAGGAAGATGTCCTCGCCGAGTTCCACCATGCCGGGCATCACCGCGCTGCCGCCCGTGAGCACGATGCCGGAGGACAGCATTTCCTCGTGGCCCGAATCGCGCAGCACCTGCTGCACCAGCGAGAAGATTTCTTCCACGCGCGGCTCGATCACGCCGGCCAGCGCCTGGCGGCTGAGCATGCGCGGGCCACGGTCGCCCAGGCCGGGCACTTCCACCTGCGTGTCCGGGTCGGCGAGCAGCTGCTTCGCGCAGCCGCTCTCCACCTTGATGTCTTCCGCGTCTTTCGTCGGGGTGCGCAGCGCCATGGCGATGTCGCTGGTGATGAGGTCGCCGGCAATCGGGATCACGGCCGTGTGGCGGATGGCGCCACCCGAGAAGATCGCCACGTCGGTCGTGCCCGCGCCGATGTCCACCAGCGCCACGCCCAGCTCCTTCTCGTCGTCGGTCAGGATGGCCTGGCTGGAGGCCAGCGGGTTGAGCATGAGCTGGTCCACTTCCAGGCCGCAGCGGCGCACGCACTTGATGATGTTCTCGGCCGCGCTTTGCGCCCCGGTGACGATGTGCACCTTGGCTTCGAGGCGAATGCCGCTCATGCCGATCGGCTCTTTCACCTCCTGGCCGTCGATCACGAATTCCTGTGGCTCGACCAGCAGCAGGCGCTGGTCGGTCGAGATGTTGATCGCCTTGGCCGTCTCGATCACGCGCGCCACATCGGCGGCGGTGACTTCGCGGTCCTTGATGGCCACCATGCCGCTGGAGTTGATGCCACGGATGTGGCTGCCGGTGATGCCGGTGTACACGCGGGCGATGCGGCAGTCGGCCATCAGCTCGGCTTCCTTGAGGGCCTGCTGGATGCTCTGCACCGTCGCGTCGATGTTGACCACCACGCCGCGTTTGAGGCCGTGGCTGGCGGCCACGCCCAGGCCCGCGAGCTTGAGTTCGCCATTCGCCTGCACTTCGGCGACCACCACCATGATCTTGGCGGTGCCGATGTCCAGACCGACCACCAAATCCTTGTATTCCTTGGCCATGATTGCTTCTTGCTTATCTACGGGTTGGTTTAGCGCCGGGCGGCGTGTCGATGACGGTGGTCACGCCGCGCAAGCGCAGTGCGTAGCCATTGGGGTAGCGCAGATCCACCGACTGCACCGCACCCGCATAACGTTCGGTGAGCTGCGACAGCGTGCCGGTGAAGCGGCGCGTGCGCTCCAGCAGTTCGTCCGGCGTGCCGCGGCCCAGCTCCATCTGGGCACCGCTGTCGAGCTTGGCGCGCCAGGTACCGCGCTCGGTGAGTTCGAGCCGCTCCAAGCCCAGCTGCAGGCGACCCAGCTCGGCGCCCAGCAACTGGTAGAGCGACCACACCTGGGCCGATTTCTCCACCGGGCCGGCCAGCTCGGGCAGGCCATCGCCGTCGTCGGGGCTGGCATCGAACACCTCGCCCAGGCGGTTGACCAGTTGACCGGAACCCGACTCGCCCCACCAGGCCACGGCCTGGTGTTCTTCCAGCGTCACGCGCAGGCGGTTGGGAAATTCGCGCTGCACCACGGCCTTGCGCACCCAGGGCACCGACTCGAACAGCTCGCGCACCTGCTGCAGATCGACCGTGAGGAAGCTGCCGCTCAGGCGCGTCTTCATCTGCGAAGACAGCTGGGCGCGGAAGGTCACGGCGTTCTGGTGGGTCACGTCGCCATGCACTGAGATCGCCTTCACCGTCCAGACCGGGTGCCGCACCAGCCAGGTCGTGAACAGGCCCAGGCTGAGCACGGCAAACACCACGACCAGGGCGTGCGTCACCACGGTCATGAGCTTGACGTCCAGGGGCAGTTCGGTGCTGGGCATGGTGGGGGTCCGTGGCTCAGCCAGCGTGGTCCAGCGAGGCGGTCGCCAGCAGCGACACGCACAGGTCTTCGTACGACAGGCCCGCCGCGCGCGCCGACATCGGCACCAGCGAATGGCCCGTCATTCCGGGCGAGGTGTTGATCTCCAGCAGCCAGGGCTTGCGCGTGGTGGCGTCGATCATCACGTCGGCGCGCGACCAGCCGCGGCAGTCCAGCGTGAGGTAGGCCTTGAGCACCAGCGCCTGAATGGCGGCCTCTTCGCCTTCGGGCAGACCGCAGGGCACGAGGTACTTCGTGTCGTCGGTGAAGTACTTGTTCTGGTAGTCGTAGTTGCCATCGGGCGCCACGATGCGGATCACCGGCAGCGCGCGCGCCTCAGCGCCGGTGCCCAGCACCGGGCAGGTGACCTCGTCGCCCGCAATGAACTGCTCGCACATCACCAGCGGGTCGAGCTTCGAGGCCAGCGCGTAGGCTTGGGCGCACTGCGCTTCGCTGGTCACCTTGGTCAGGCCGATGGTGGAGCCCTCGCGCACGGGCTTGACGATCATGGGCGAACCCAGGGCGCGGAACGCGGCCACGGTTTCGTCGGCGCTGTGCACCTGGCGCCAGGCTGGCGTGGGCAGGCCTTCGGCGATCCAGATGCGCTTGGTCATGAGCTTGTCCATGGCCACGCTGGACGCCATCACACCCGGGCCGGTGTACGGGATGCCCATGAGTTCGAGCGCGCCCTGCACCGTGCCGTCTTCACCGAAGCGGCCATGCAGGGCGATGAAGCAGCGCGCAAAGCCGTCGCGCTTGAGCTCGCTCATCTCGCGCTCGGCGGGGTCAAACGCGTGGGCGTCCACGCCTTTGGACTGGAGGGCGGCCAGCACCCCGTTGCCCGACATCAGCGAGACCTCGCGCTCGGCCGAACGCCCACCCATGAGCACGGCCACCTTGCCCAGTGCCTTGATATCCACTGCCATTGCTTTCTCTGTTGTCATGCGGTTGCTCCCTGGGCCAGCTCGATCACACGGCCCGCCACGCTGCCCACCGTGCCTGCGCCCATGCACAGCACCACGTCGCCATCGCGTGCGTTGTCCAGCACGGCCTGCGGCATGGTGGCGATGTCGTCCACGAACACCGGTTCGAGCTTGCCCGCCACGCGCAGCGCGCGGGCGAGTGAGCGTCCGTCGGCGGCGACGATCGGCGCTTCGCCCGCGGCGTACACCTCGGCGAGCAACACCGCGTCGGCCTGGCCGATCACTTTCACGAAGTCCTCAAAGCAGTCGCGCGTGCGGGTGTAGCGGTGCGGCTGGAAGGCCAGCACCAGGCGGCGGCCCGGGTAAGCGCCGCGCGCGGCTGAGAGCGTGGCGGCCATCTCCACCGGGTGGTGGCCGTAGTCGTCCACCACGGTGCAGCTGCCGCCCGAAGGCAGCGCCGCTTCGCCGTAGCGCTGGAAGCGGCGGCCCACACCCTTGAACTCGGCCAGGGCTTGCTGCACGGCTTCGTCAGGCACACCCAGCTCCACCGCAATGCCGATGGCGGCCAGCGCGTTGAGCACGTTGTGGCGGCCAGGCAGGTTGAGCACCACGTCCAGGTCGGGCAGCTCCACGCCGTTGCGGCGCTGCACGGTGAAATGCATCTGGGTGTCCACCGCGCGCACGTTGAGGGCGCGCACCTGCGCGTCTTCCGAAAAGCCGTAGCTGGTGATGGGGCGCGCGATCTGCGGCAGGATCTCGCGGATGGCGGGGTCGTCCACACACACCACGGCCGCGCCGTAGAACGGCATCTTGTGCAGGAACTCCACGAAGGCCAGCTTGAGCTTGCCGAAGTCGTGGCCGTAGGTGTCCATGTGGTCGGCGTCGATGTTGGTGACAACCGAGAGCACCGGCAGCAGGTTGAGGAAGGAGGCGTCAGACTCGTCGGCCTCGACCACGATGTACTCGCCCGAACCCAGTTGCGCGTTGGCACCCGCGCTGTTGAGGCGGCCACCGATCACGAAGGTGGGGTCCATGTGGGCGGCGGCCAGCACGCTGGCCACCAGGCTGGTGGTGGTGGTCTTGCCGTGCGTGCCGGCAATGGCCACGCCCTTCTTCATGCGCATGAGCTCGGCGAGCATCACGGCGCGCGGCACCACCGGCACCAGCTTCGCGTGCGCCGCAACCACCTCGGGGTTGTCTTCCTTGACAGCGGTGGACGTGACGATGGCGTCGGCGCCTTCGATGTGCGCCGCGTCGTGACCCACAAACACCTGGGCGCCCAGCGCCACGAGGCGGCGGGTGACGGTGCTCTCGCCCAGGTCGCTGCCGGAGATGCGGTAGCCCTGGTTGAGCAGCACCTCGGCAATGCCGCTCATGCCGGCGCCGCCGATGCCCACGAAGTGGATGTGTCGAATGGCGTGCTTCATGGTTGCTGGACTTTCGCGAGTTGCTCGCAGGCGGACACCACGGCCGCCACGGCTTCGGTTTTCTGCAGGGCTTTGGCCCGGGTGGCCATGGCCACCAGCTGCTCGCGCTGCACGGTCTGCAGGGTCTGGGCCAGCCGCTGGGGGGTGAGTTCGGTTTGGGGCACGAGCCATGCGGCTTGTGCGTCCACGAGGAAACGGGCGTTGGTGGTCTGGTGGTCGTCCACCGCCGCGGGGAAGGGCACGAACAAGGCGGCCGCGCCCACGGCGGCGATCTCGGTCACGGTGCTGGCGCCGCTGCGGCAGACGATGAGGTCGGCGTCGGCAAAGGCTTGCGCGGTGTCGTCAATGAAGGGGGTGAGTTCGGCCTGAATGCCGGCGGCAATGTAGTTGGCGCGCAGCGCGTCGATCTGCTTTTCGCCGCTCTGGTGCGTCACATGCGGCTGCTGCACCTTCGGCAACAGGGCCAGTGCCTGCGGCACCACGTCGTTGAGCGCCTTGGCGCCCAGGCTGCCGCCCACCACCAGCAGGCGCAGCGGACCGCTGCGTGGGGCGAAGCGCTCGGTGGGCTCGGGCTGTTGCAGGAAGGCTGCGCGCAGCGGATTGCCCACCCACTGCGCCTTCTTGAACACGTTCGGGAATGCGGTGAACACACGATCGGCCACGCCAGCGAGCACGCGGTTGGCCATGCCGGCCACCGAGTTCTGCTCATGCAGCACCAGCGGCTTGCCGGCGAGCACACCCATCATTCCGCCCGGAAAACTGATGTAGCCGCCCAGGCCCACCACCACGTCGGGCTGCACACGGCGCACCACCTGCAGCGCCTGCCAGAAAGCGCGCAGCAGGCGCAGCGGCAGCAGCGCGAGCGTGACCACGCCCTTGCCACGCACGCCACCGAAATCAATGGTTTCCAGCGCGAAGCCGCGCGGGGGCACCAGCCGGCTTTCCATGCTGGCGGGCGCGCCCAGCCAGTGCACGCGCCAGCCGCGCTCGCGCAGGGCCTCGGCCACCGCGAGCCCCGGGAAAATGTGGCCACCGGTACCGCCGGCCATGATGAGGGCGCAGGGTGCCGTCATGAGCGCCCCCCTTTCATCGCGGATGCGTTCCGCATCCCCAGGCGCTGCGCGCCCGGCTGTCGATTTTGAATAAACCGCCGCGGGGTCACGAGCGCCCACCCTTCATCATCTGGCGGTTTTCATAGTCCACCCGCAGCACGATGGCGATGGCGACCAGATTGAGCAGCACCGCCGAGCCGCCGTAGCTCATCAGCGGCAGGGTCAGGCCCTTGGTGGGCAGTGCGCCGAGGTTCACGCCGATGTTGATGAAGGCCTGGAAGCCCATCCACAACCCCACGCCCTGCGCCACCAGACCGGCAAACACCTGGTCCAGCGCGATAGCCTGACGCCCGATGTGCATGATCCGCCGCGTGAGCCAGAGGAAGAGCGCAATCAGCACCACCACACCGAGCAGGCCGAACTCTTCGCCGATGACGGCGAGCAGGAAGTCGGTGTGGGCTTCGGGCAGCCAGTGCAACTTTTCCACGCTGCCGCCCAGACCGACGCCAAAGATTTCACCGCGCCCGAATGCGATCAGCGAATGCGAGAGCTGGTAGCCCTTGCCGAGGGCGTGCTCCACGCTCCACGGGTCCAGGTAAGCAAACACGCGCTGGCGACGGAACTCGCTGGTCATGACCATGAGCGCGAACGCGCCCACCACCACCAGCGCCATGAGGAAGAACATGCGCGCGTTCACACCCCCCAGGAACAGGATCCCCATGGCGATCACCACGATCACCATGAAGGCGCCCATGTCGGGCTCGGCCAGCAGCAGCATGCCAACCACACCCACGGCCACCGCCATGGGAGCCACGGCATGGAAGAAGCGCTCCTTCACCTCCATCTTGCGCACCATGTAGCTGGCCGCATACAGCAGCACGGCCAGCTTGCCCAGCTCGGAAGGCTGGAAGTTCATGATGCCCAGCGAGATCCACCGGCGCGCGCCATTCACACCGCGGCCAATGAAGGGGATCAGCACGATCACCAGCAGCACCAAGGCCACCGCAAACAGCCAGGGCGCCATCTTTTCCCACGACTTCAGCGGGAACTGGAAAGCCACCATGGCGGCGATCACGCCGATCACGATCGAGATGGCGTGGCGCACCACGAAGTGGGTGTGTGCGTAGTTGGCAAAGCGCGGGTTGTCGGGCAGTGCAATAGAGGCCGAATACACCATCACCAGGCCCCAGGCGAGCAGCGCCACCACCACCCACACCAGCGGCTGGTCAAAGCCGAGTTCGCGCACGGCGACGTTGCGCGTGCCGGCGTAGGTGCGGTTGGACAGGCGCACTGGCAGGTCATCGCGCGCGGAGCCGCCTGCCAGCGCACCCGCGAGGTCGCGCCCGGGGAAGCGGGGCAGCAGCCCGGCCAGGGCGCTGCGCACGCGCTGGCCCCAGGGTGCGCGGGTGGTGCTGGCGGCGGCTTTCTTTTTCACAGGCCTCCCTCCAGGCTCATGCCCTGCTCGGCCGCCAGGGCGTTGACCGCCTCCACGAACACTTGCGCGCGGTGCATGTAGTTGTCAAACATGTCCAGGCTGGCGCAGGCGGGCGACATCAGCACGGCGTCACCCGCCTGCGCCTGCTGCGCAGACAACTGCACCGCCTCGGGCAGGGTGGTGGCGTCGAGCTGCGGCACGGCGGCTTGCTCCAGCGCTGCGCCCACGGCCTCGCGGATGCGGCCCGCGTCCCGGCCGATGTAGACCACGGCGCGCGCGAAGCGGGCCAGCGGCTGGGCCAGCGGTGCGAAGTCTTGTCCCTTGCCGTCGCCGCCCAGAATCACCACCAGCCGGCGCTCGGCGCCCAGGCCGCTGACCGCGGCCAGGGTGGCGCCTACGTTGGTGCCCTTGCTGTCGTCGAAATACTCGACGCCATCGATCAGCGCCACGGGCTCCACGCGGTGCGGCTCGCCCCGGTATTCGCGCAGGCCGTGCAGCATGGGGCCCAGCGCCGCGCCGGTGGAGGTCGCCAGCGCGAGCGCTGCGAGGGCATTGGCGGCGTTGTGCCGGCCGCGGATGCGCAGGGCGTCCACCGGCATGAGGCGCTGGAAATAGATTTCTTCGTCGTCTTCGGCCCCGCGGCCGCGCTTGCGGGTTTCATCGAGCGCGAGCGCGCGCACCAGCCAGGCCATGCCGTTGACCGTTTCAATGCCCCAGTCACCGGCGCGGGTGGGCACATCAAAGCCGAAGCTGGCCCAGGGCCGCGCGCTTTGCTGGCGGTTGCGGTTGCCCACCTTCACCGTCACCAGGCCGGGCTGCATGGCCATCACGAGCGGATCGTCGCGGTTGAGCAGCATGAGCGCCTGCGCGCCGAACACCGCGGCCTTGGCCTGGCCGTAGGCGGCCATGCTGCCGTGCCAGTCGAGGTGGTCTTCGGTGAGGTTGAGCACGGTGGCGGCGCTGGGCACGGCGTCCCAGCTGCCGCCGGCAGTGCCGTCGAGCTGGAAGCTGGAGAGCTCGAGCACCCAGGCGCGCGGCAGGTGCGCGGGCTGCGGGGGCTCCACAGGCGGCGGCACCAGCTGGGCCGACGCTTCATCTTCGGGAGCGTCGCTGGCGTCGGTTTCGTCGTTGGCGACCGCGTCGGCAGATGCCACGGCGTCATCGGTCTCTGCCACGGCGGGCGCCTCGATCTGCACGGCGTCGGCCTGTGCGGCTGCCTCGGCGGCGGCCTGCGCCGCTTCGGCGGCTGAGCGCTCGTCGTCAGCGGCCTGGGCCACCGCTTCGGCATCCAGCGCGGCCGACAGCACGTCCAGCAGCGCCGGGCCGATGTTGCCGGCCACGGCCACGTTCAGCCCGGCTCGCTGCAGCAGCAGCGCGGTCAGCGAGGTGACGGTGGTCTTGCCATTGGTGCCGGTGATGGCCAGCACTTTCGGGCGGTACGGCAGGCGGGAGCGTTGCGACAGTTCGCGCAGCGCGCGGGCAAACATATCGAGCTCGCCGACCACGGCCACGCCGTGCGTCTGCGCCCAGGCAAACACAGCCTGGAGCGCCTCGGGCGCCAGGCCCGGGCTGCGGGCGATGAGCGCCCATCCGGCGCGCGCCAGCAAGGCGCCGTCAAACGCACCGGACACAAACTCCGCCTGCGGGCACTCGGCGCGCAGCACCGCCAGCTGCGGCGGTGTGGGCCTCGTGTCGGCCACGGTCACGCGTGCGCCCTGGCGGGTGCACCAGCGTGCCATGGACAGGCCGGAGGCGCCCAGACCGAGGATGAGGACGTGCTGTTCGTTCATCGCAGCTTGAGCGTGGACAGCCCCACGAGGCACAACAGCATGGTGATGATCCAGAAGCGCACGACGACCTGCGTCTCCTTCCAGCCCTTCTTCTCGAAGTGGTGGTGCAGCGGTGCCATCTGGAACAGGCGGCGACCGGTGCCATAGCGGCGCTTGGTGTACTTGAACCAGGTCACCTGCAGCATCACCGAGAGCGCCTCGACCACGAAGATGCCACCCATGATCGCCAGCACGATTTCCTGGCGCACGATCACGGCGATGGTGCCCAGTGCCCCACCGAGTGCCAGGGCTCCGACGTCGCCCATGAACACCTGCGCGGGATGCGTGTTGAACCACAGGAAGGCCAGGCCCGCGCCAGCCATGGCGGCGCAGAAAATCATCAGCTCGCCAGCACCGGGAATGTGAGGCACCAGCAGGTAGCGCGCGAACACCGCGTTGCCCGTGACGTAGGCGAACACGCCGAGGGCCGAGCCCACCATCACCACCGGCATGATGGCCAGGCCGTCCAGCCCGTCGGTGAGGTTGACCGCGTTGCTGGCGCCGACGATGACCAGGTAGGTCATGACCACGAAACCGAACACGCCCAGCGGGTAGCTGATTTCCTTGAAGAAGGGCACCAGCAGGCCGGCCTGCGGCGGCATGTCCAGCGTGAAGCCCGAGCGCACCCAGGCAATGAACAGCTCGAACACACGCTCGTTGCTGGTGCCGGACACGGCAAACACCAGGTAGAAGGCGGCCACGAGGCCGATGACGGACTGCCAAAAATACTTCTCGCGCGAGCGCATGCCTTCGGGGTCTTTGTGCACCACCTTGCGCCAGTCGTCCGCCCAGCCAATGGCACCGAAGCCCAGCGTGACCAGCAGCACGATCCACACGAACCGGTTGGACAGGTCGAACCACAGCAGCGTGGAGAGTGCGATGGCGAACAGGATCAGCACACCGCCCATGGTGGGCGTGCCGCCCTTGCTCAGGTGCGTCTGCATGGCGTATTCGCGGATGGGCTGACCGATCTTGAGCGCGGCCAGCCGGCGAATGAAGTACGGCCCCGCCACCAGCCCCACGAGCAGCGCCGTGAGCGCGGCCATGACGGCGCGGAAGGTGATGTACTGGAACACCCGCAGGAATCCGAATTCAGGCGACAGGCCTTGCAGCCAGGTGGCCAGGCTAAGCAGCATGGGCGTTGTCCTTCTTGTCTTTCTGTGCCGACGCGTCCAGTGCCTGCAATGCCTGCACCACGCGCTCCATGCGCATGAACCGCGATCCCTTGACGAGCACGCTGCGGTACACCGGCCGGTCGTCTTTCACGGCGGCGCAAACGGCACCGGCCATGGCGGGTACTTCCACCCAATGCGTCACGCCGGGCAGTTGGGCGCTGGCCTGGCGCATCCAGTCGCCTGCCACGTGCACCGCCTCGATGCCGCGGGCCTGCGCGTGGCGCAGCACCTCGTCGTGAAAGGCCAGCCCCTGCTCACCGACTTCGCCCATGTCGCCGAGCGCGAGCAGGCGCGGCGCGGGCAGCTCGGCCAGCACGTCGATGGCCGCGCGCACCGAGTCGGGGTTGGCGTTGTAGGTGTCGTCGATCAGGGTGATCGCGCGGTCGCCCACGCGCAGGGCCAGCGCGCGGGAGCGGCCACCCACGGGCTCAAACGCGTTGAGGCCGCGCACCACCGCCTCCAGCGACACACCGGCGGCCAGCGCTGCGGCCGTGGCCGCCAGGGCATTGCGCACGTTGTGGCGGCCAGCGATCTGCAGGCGCACTGTGGCGGTGCCGGCGGGTGAAGACAGGTCCAGCGCCCAGGCGCCCTCTTGCCATTCAGCGCGGCGCGCCATCACGTCAGCGCCCGGGTCGCTGTCGCTGAAAGTGACCACACGGCGGCCGGCGGCCAGCTCGCGCCACAAGGGCGAGTAGGTGTCGTCCGACGGGAACACGGCCACACCGTCGCTCGCCAGCGCCTGGATGACCTGCCCGTTTTCGCGCGCCACGGCTTCCACCGTGGCCATGAACTCCTGGTGCTCGCGCTGCGCGTTGTTGACCAGCGCCACCGTGGGCAGCGCGAGTGCCGCCAGTTCGGCGATTTCGCCGGGGTGGTTCATGCCCAGCTCCACCACCGAGCAACGGTGCGATGCGTTCAGGCGCAGCAGCGTGAGCGGCACGCCGATGTCGTTGTTGAAGTTGCCTTGCGTGGCATGCGCTGCATCGCCCGCCGAGGCGCGCAGGATGCTCGCAATCATCTGCGTGACGGTGGTTTTGCCGTTGCTGCCGGTGACGGCGATCAGCGGCAACGCGAACTGGCCGCGCCACAGGCGGGCGAGCTCGCCGAGCGCGCGACGGGTGTCGGGCACTTCCACACCCGGCAGGCCAGCGGCCGCCAGGCCATGGTCGGCCAGGGCCGCGAGGGCGCCCTGCCCTTGTGCCTGTGGCAGGAAGTCGTGAGCGTCAAAGCGCTCACCCTTCAAGGCCACGAACAGATCGCCCGGCTGCAGGCTGCGCGTGTCGGTGTGCACGCGGGTGAACGGCAGATCGGGCTGACCCACCACGCGTGCGCCTTCGAGCTGCAGCAGGCACTGGCCGAGCGTCTTCATGCGTGCACCCCCTGGCCTTGGCGCTGCGCCAGTGCGGCGCGCGCGTGCAGCACATCGGAGAAAGGTGTCTTCACACCCATGCTGTCCTGGTAGTCCTCGTGGCCCTTGCCCGCAATCAGCACCACGTCGGCAGCGTCTGCGCGCAAGGTGGCCAGCGCGATCGCAAGGGCGCGGTCGGGCTCCACCTGCGCGGCATCCGGGGCACTCAGACCCGCCACCATCTGACGCAGGATCGCCTGCGGGTCTTCGCTGCGGGGGTTGTCGCTGGTGAGCACCACGCGCTGGGCCTGGCGCTGTGCCACCGCAGCCATCAGCGGCCGTTTGCCGGCATCGCGGTCACCACCACAACCGACCACCACCCACAGCGCACCGCCGCGCCGCGCGGCCAGCGGCTGCAGCGCCTGCAAGGCCTTGTCCAGCGCGTCCGGCGTGTGGGCGTAGTCCACGAGCACCAACGGCTGGTCGGGCGAGGCCACCGCAACCTGTTCCATGCGGCCCGGCACGGGTGTGAGCGCGGCGCAAGCCTGCACGGCTTCGGCCAGCGGCACACCCAGTGCGCGCGCCGACGCCAGCACACACAGCAGGTTCGACACGTTGTACTGCCCCACCAGCGGCAGGCTCAGCGCGTGCAGGGCCATCACTTGCCCTTGCGCGTTGCGCTCACCCACCTCAAACGCCATGCCACTGGGGGTGATGGTCAGGCCTTGTGCAAACAGGCGGGCCTTGGCCATGCGCGGCGGGCGCTCGCCTTCGTCCGGTTCCACTGCAACGGTCCAGAGGTTCATGCCTGGACGCGCCGCCAGGGAAGCGGCCAGACCCACGCCGCGCACGTCGTCAAGGTTGATCACGGCGCCAGCCAGCCCCGGCCAGTCGAACAGCGCGGCCTTGGCGGTCCAGTAGGCGTCCATGCTGCCGTGAAAGTCGAGGTGGTCCTGCGTGAAATTGGTGAACACCGCTACGCGCACGCGGGTGGCGTTGAGCCGGCCTTCCACCAGGCCGATAGACGAGGCCTCGATGGCGCAGGCTTTCAAGCCGGCATCCACGAAGCGGCGCAGTTCGGTTTGCAGCATCACCGGGTCGGGCGTCGTCAGCCCCGTGGGCACGAGCGTGGCGGTGTGACTGCCCTGCGCGGGTGGGCAACCCATGCCCAACGTGCCGATCAAGGCGCACGGCTTGGCGCACGCCGAGAGCAACTGCGCCGTCCACCACGCGGTGGAGGTCTTGCCGTTGGTCCCGGTGATGGCCACCATGTCGAGCGATGCGCTGGGCGTGCCGTGGAACGCGCTGGCAATGGCGCCTGCGGCCGCCTTGAGGCCGGGCACGGCGAGCACGCGCTCGTCGTCAAACGCATAGGTCTCCACGCCCTCGCGCTCCACCAGCGCGGCCAGGGCACCCGCCGCGAGCGCGCTGGCCACGAAGCGGCGCCCGTCGGTGGCCGCGCCGGGCCACGCCACGAAAGCGTCGCCCGCCTGCACGCGGCGGCTGTCGCAATGCAGGGCACCCACGCCGCGCTCTCGCAACCAGTTGGCCACCGTCAGGGCTTGCTGCGTGGTGGGCATCAGAACGATTCCTCCACGTCGGTCACGATCTGCGGCTTGACGTTCATGTCGGGCTGCACACCGAGAATGCGCAGCGTCTGCTGCACGGTCTCGCTGAACACAGGGGCGGCCACCACGCCACCAAAGTACTGGCCGTTGCTGGGTTCGTCCAGCATCACGGCCACCACGATACGAGGCGCTTCGACCGGGGCCAGTCCCACAAACCAGCTGCGGTATTTCTTGTCGGCGTAGCCCTTGCCTTCCTGCTTGTGCGCCGTGCCGCTCTTGCCACCCACGGAATAACCCATGGTCTGCGCGCGCGAGCCGGTGCCGCCAGGGCCGGCGGCCAGGCCCAGCATCTGCCGCACGGCCACCGCGTTCTTGGCGCTGAACACCCGCACGCCTGCGGTCTGTTCGTCGGACTTTTGCAGCGTGAGCGGAATCAGCTCGCCATCGCGCGCAAAGATGGTGTAGGCCTGCGCCAGCTGGAAGAGCGACGTGGACAACCCGTAGCCATAGCTCATGGTGGCCTGCTCGATCGGACGCCAGGTCTTGTAAGGCCGCAACCGGCCCGTGACGGCGCCCGGGAACGGCACCTGCGGCTTCTGCCCGAAACCCGCCTGCGCGTACGTCTCCCACATCTCACGCGGGCTCATCTGCATGGCCATCTTGACCGTGCCCACGTTGCTCGACTTCTGGATCACCTGCGACACCGTGAGCACGTCGTTCGGGTGCGAGTCGCTGATCGTGGAACCACCAATGGTGATGCGGCCTGGCGCGGTGTTGATCGGCGTGTTCGGCGTGACCAGCCCCTTCTCCAGCGCCAGTGCGGCAATGAAGGGCTTCATGGTCGAGCCCGGCTCGAAGCTGTCGGTGAGCACGCGGTTGCGCAACTGCTCACCGCTGAGGTTCAGGCGACGGTTCGGGTTGTAGCTGGGGTAGTTGGCGAGCGCCAGCACCTCGCCCGTGAGGGTGTCGATCACCATCACGCTGCCGGCGCGCGCCTTGTGCAGCAGCACCGCGTCCTTGAGCTTCTGGTAGGCGAAGTACTGCACCTTGCTGTCGATGGAGAGCTGCAGATCCGGGCCGTCCACGGGCGGCACCACGTCGCGAACGTCTTCCACCACACGGCCCAGGCGGTCCTTGATCACCCGGCGCGAACCGCTCTTGCCCGCCAGCTGCCGGTTGAAGGCGAGCTCTACGCCCTCCTGCCCGATGTCTTCCACATTGGTAAAGCCCACCACGTGCGCAGCGGCTTCGCCCTCGGGGTACTGGCGCTTGTACTCGCGCCGCTGGTAGATGCCCTTGATGCCCAGCGCCGCAATTTCCTTGGCCACCGGCTCATCGACCTGGCGCTTGACCCACACGAAGGTCTTGTCCTCGTCGGCCAGGCGCTTGCGCAGATCGGCCAGCGGCATGTCCAGCAGCTTGGCCAGCTGGCGCAGCTTGGGATCGGCGCGGTCCACGTCTTCGGGGATCGCCCAGATGCTCTGCGCCACCACGCTGGAGGCGAGGATCAGGCCGTTGCGGTCCAGCACCCGGCCACGGTTGGCCGGCAGCTCCAGCGTGCGCGCAAACCGCACCTCGCCCTGGCGCTGAAAGAAGTCGTTGCCAAACACCTGCACATAGGCTGCCCGCCCGGCCAGCCCCGCGAAGGCCACCGCCAGGATGGCGACGATGAACTTGCTGCGCCACACCGGCGTGCGGCTGGCGAGCAGCGGGCTGGCGGAGTAGTTGATGCTGCGGCCCATGCTCAACGCTCCGGGGTGGTGGGGGCGGTCGGCTGCGGCTCGAACACCGTGACGTACTGCGTGATGCCCGGCGTGACAGGACGCATCTGCAACTGACGGGAGGCCAGCAGCTGCACCCGCGCAGGCGTGGCTTGCGCGCGCTTCTGCACTTGCAGCTGCTCGTGCTCAGACTCCAGCTTGCGCGCCTGCGCCTGCGAACGGTCCAGCGCGGTATAGAGGCGACGCGACTCGTACTGCGTGTGCACGAGGTAGAAAGCGCTGGCAATCACCGCCGCCAGCAGCACCAGATTCAGGCGGATCATGCGGGCGCCTCCGTGCGCTCGGCCACGCGCATCACCGCGCTGCGTGACCGCGGGTTGGCCTTGACCTCTTCATCCGATGGCATCACGCGCTTGAGCCCGACCAGCGCCATGGGCGCCGGCTCGGCAAACGGCACGCGACGATCCACCACGGCACGCGAATGGCGCGCCATGAACTGCTTGACCATGCGGTCTTCGAGCGAATGGAAGCTGATCACCACCAGTTTTCCCCCTGGGCGCAACACATGCAGGCTGGCTTCTAGCGCTTGTTGCAACTCTTCAAGCTCGGCGTTGATGAAAATCCGAAAAGCCTGAAATGTGCGCGTTGCAGGGTCCTTGCCCGGCTCGCGGGTTTTGACCGCGCCAGCCACGACTTCGGCCAGCTCGCTGGTGGTTCGAAAAGCGCCCCGTTCTTGTCGGCGACGATCAATCGCCTTTGCAATCGATTGAGCAAACCGTTCTTCGCCATAGTCACGAATGACCTCCGACAGGGTTGAGACATCGGCCGTCTCCAGCCACTGCGCCACGCTTTGGCCGCGCGTGGTGTCCATGCGCATGTCCAGAGGCCCGTTGTGGCGAAAAGAAAAACCCCGCTCGGGGTCGTCGATCTGCGGTGAGCTCACGCCCAGGTCCATCAGCAGCCCGTCTGCGCTGCCCGCACCCAGCTCGCCCAGGTGGCTGAAGCCTTCGTGCCGAATGGTCAGTCGCTCGTCGCTGGCAGCGATGGCCTGCGCCGCCTGCACCGCCTGCGGATCTTTGTCGAAGACGGTCAGCCGGCCCTTGCGGGACAACTGCTCGAGGATCAGACGCGAATGACCGCCACGCCCGAACGTGGCATCGACGTAGTGCCCGTCCGGGTTGATCGACAGCGCTTGCACAGCTTCGCTCAACAGGACGGTTTGATGGTTCCATGCGCCTTGCACCATCGCCCTTAAAAAGAGAAGTCCTTGAAGACATCGGGCATTTCGGCCTTCATGGCTTCGGCTTCCTGCTCGGCGTACACCTGCGCATCCCACAGCTCGAAGTAAGCCCCCATGCCCAGCAACACGACGTCCTTGCTGATGCCGGCGGAGGCGCGCAACTCGGGCGACACCAGCACGCGACCGGAGCCGTCCATCTCGACGTCCATCGCATTGCCCAGGAAAATCCGCTTCCACCACTGCGCCTGCATGGGCAGCGATGCAATGCGGTCACGGAACTGCTCCCAGGCGCTGCGCGGAAACACCATCAGGCAGCCGTGGGGGTGTTTGGTGATGGTGAGGGCCGTGCTCAGGGCGTCACGGTGCCGGGTCGGCATGGACAGCCGGCCCTTGACATCGAGACTGAGAGAAGACGCACCCTGAAACACCGCTGCTAGCCCCTGGAAGACACTTTTCACCACTTAATTGCACTTTTTTCCACTTTATCAGGAAATGCCGTGTCCACAATGGGGCAACTACACATTTTTTCAATGAAATCAACCACTTAGGAAGCATTTAGAAGCTTCTTGAAGCGCAAAAACACATTAAAAGCAAGCACTTACAACAAGCACTGCATGTGATGCTTCAAAACCCTGTTACACGCAGGGCTGTATGGACGATCAGGTGGGGGAAAGGGCCCGGCGCAACAGCCGCGACGCGGGGTGCGGCTGGGCCTGAGGGTCCGCCGGCGCAGAGCCGACGGACCGCGAGCTTCACAAGATGTAGCGCGAGAGGTCTTCGTTGCGGCTGAGCTCGCCCAGACGGCCGTCCACATAGGCGCCATTGATCGTGATGGTCTGACCCTGCAGACGCGTCGCGTCAAAGCTCACCTCGTCGAGCAGGTGCTCCATCACGGTGGCCAGGCGGCGTGCACCGATGTTCTCGGTGCGCTCGTTCACATCACAGGCAATCTGGGCGAGACGGCGGATGCCTTCCGGCGCGAACGCCAGCGTCACGCCCTCGGTGGCCAGCAGCTCCTGGTACTGGCGCACCAGAGAGGCATGCGTCTGCGTCAGGATGGCTTCGAAGTCCTCCACCGACAGCGACTGCAGCTCCACACGAATGGGGAAGCGGCCCTGCAACTCGGGAATGAGGTCGCTTGGCTTGGCCAGGTGGAACGCGCCGCTGGCAATGAACAGGATGTGATCGGTCTTGATGACGCCGTACTTGGTGGACACGGTCGTGCCCTCCACCAGCGGCAGCAGATCGCGCTGGACGCCCTGCCTCGACACCTCGGCACTGCCGCCGGCGTCGCTGCGCGAGGTCACCTTGTCGATCTCGTCGATGAACACAATGCCGTTCTGCTCGACGCTGTGCAACGCTCGCGTCTTGATGTCGTCTTCATTGACGAGCTTGCCGGCCTCTTCATCAATGAGGAGCTTCATCGCTTCGCCGATCTTGAGCTTGCGCGTCTTGCGCTTGCCTGCGCCCATCTGGCTGAACATGCCGCGCAGTTGCTCGGCCATGTCCTCCATGCCGGCCGGCCCCATGATCTCCATGGCCGGACGCGGTTCGACCAGATCGATCTCGATCTCACGGTCGTCCAGATCACCCTCGCGCAGCTTCTTGCGAAAGTTCTGCCGCGCGGTGCTCTCTGGCAGCGGCACCACGTTGGCGGTGGGCTCGGCGCCGCGGGCCGGAGGAATGAGGATGTCGAGGATGCGGTCTTCAGCGGCGTCTTCTGCGCGCACGCGCTGCTTGCGCATTTCCACCTCGCGGGTCTGCTTGATCGCGATGTCGGCCAGGTCACGGATGATGCTGTCCACATCCTTGCCGACGTAACCCACCTCGGTGAACTTGGTGGCCTCGACCTTGATGAACGGCGCATCAGCCAGGCGCGCCAGCCGGCGCGCGATTTCGGTCTTGCCCACGCCGGTGGGACCGATCATGAGAATGTTCTTGGGCGTGATCTCGGGCCGCAGTTTTTCATCGACCTGCTGGCGCCGCCAGCGGTTGCGCAGCGCAATGGCCACCGCGCGCTTGGCGCCTTTCTGGCCGATGATGAAGCGGTCCAGCTCGGAGACGATTTCCTGGGGAGTCATGGAGGACACAGGGCCCCCTCACTCCGCCGCTGGCGCGGGTCGTTGCCCCCCGAGGGGGAGCGAGCTTGCTGGGGGCTGCCCTGCACTGCGCTCATCAAAGCACCTCCACTGTGTGGTTCATGTTGGTGTAGATACACAGCTCGCCCGCGATCGCGAGCGACTTGCGCACCACCTCTTCCGCGCTGAGATCGGTGTGATCGACCAGCGCCTTGGCCGCCGCCTGCGCGTAGGCGCCGCCGGAGCCGATGGCCACGATGCCGTGCTCGGGCTCAAGCACATCGCCATTGCCCGTGATGATGAGCGAGGCACTGTGATCGGCGACCGCCAGCATGGCCTCCAGGCGACGCAGCACGCGGTCGGTGCGCCAGTCGCGCGTCAGCTCGATGGCCGCGCGCACCAGATGGCCCTGGTGCTTCTCCAGCTTGGCCTCGAAGCGCTCGAACAGCGTGAACGCGTCCGCCGTGGCGCCCGCGAAGCCCGCCAGCACCTGGTCGCGGTAGAGCTTTCGCACCTTGCGCGCCGTGCCCTTGACGACGATATGGCCCAGCGTGACCTGACCGTCACCGCCAATGGCGACCTGCACGCCCTGGGGTGTCTGGCGCCGCACGCAGACGATGGTGGTTCCGTGAAATGATTCCATGACGTTGAAGTGAGGATGGTTGGCGCAATTGCAACGGCCCATGCCGCTGCGATTGCAAGCCGATGTGAACCGCTTGCGCGCCGACGCGGCGAACGCGCGCCAGCGGTCAATCGACGCGAACGACGACCTTGGCGTACTCGGTGATACCGATCACGTGGAAGAACGCCGACACCAGACGGTGCGCGTCCACGAACTGCACCACGCGACCTTCGGCGTGATGGTTCGACACCCAGTTGAGCAAGGTACCTGCGGCGGAGAAGTCCACCCGAATCAGATGGCGGCAGGAAATGATGAGCACGTCGGCACCCCGTAGCTTGCGCTCCAGCGCCTCCAGCGTGGCCTGAGGATCGCCACGAATTTCGCCCGACAGCTCCACCAGTCCCAACTGATTGAAGTCGGTGGCCTGACTGTCGAAATGCGACTCGCTGTTGGGGTATCCCGACGCGACTTGCTCCAGCACGGATTCACCCAGCACCGACTGGCCGGCTTCACCGGGTTTTTCGGCCGCCTGGGAGGTGTAGTAGCAGCGCGGCTTCTCCCAGCCGGGGGGCGAGACCTCGTAAGTGACGCAAAAATCCAGCGCGGTGAGCTCGAATTCGTCGGGGCGGTTCATCACCCGCAACACCGCCATGCGCAGCTCCCACCAGAGCTGCTCCACATCGCGCCGCCCGGAAGGCGTCTGGCTCTTGAGCAGCTCTCGAAACGGCGACGCACCCTGAAAGCGCAACTCCACGTCCTGATCGCCCCACAGCGTGAAGATGCCCAGCAGCGCACGCGCGGCCTTCAGGTCCATGCTTTCCAGAGGGGTCCAGTCCAGCACCCAAGGCTGCGCGGCGCGCAAGAGCACGTTCTGCAAGGTACCCACGGCGTGGGCATCCAGTTCGGATTCGCTGACCCACACGGCGCGGTTGTGGCCGGTGGAGGGCGTGTAGACCTTGCCCGTCATGCTGGAGACGGTCTCGGGCATGTCGTACCACTGGGGCGCCGAGCGGTTGAAGCGGTTGACGAAATCGACCGCACGGCTCTCGAAGGGCGCCAGCTGGCCGGTGGCACGGTACAGGTCGAACAGCGCCAGCCAGTCTTCCTGCTGATCGGCCTTGCTGCCGCCGTCGCCCAGCACCTCCAGCAAACCCTGTTCCGCACCGGCGTCATCGCCATTGGCAAAGCGAATCGCGGCCTCTTCCACTTCCGGGTCCTGCGCAATTTCCTGCACATCGAGGGCATAGAAATGCGAAGCTGAAAACGCAGGTGCGTCAGAGCGGGAGTCGCCCGAAGACCTGGGCGCCATCAAACCCGTGCGGGAGGACGACGGCGGGGCCGCGGCAGGCACCGTGGGCGCCACTTCGCTCTCGCGCGAGGGTGACCAGCTCTTGCGCAAGGCGGCCGGGGCGGACGCGGACGCGGGGATATTCAGGGTGGGCACTTCCAGCGACTGGGGCACGGGCGCAGCGGCAGCAGCAGCGGCAGGATTGGGCAGAGGGCCCGGCTCCGTCTCGTCGTACTGGGCCTTGCGCTGCCTCACGCTGGTGTCGGGAACCTGGGGCGTCAGTGGCGCCTCGCGGGTTTTGCCGCCCGGCGCGTGCGCGCCAGTGTTCAGACCCGAACCGGTGCTGACCAGGGAGTCGGGCCCTTTGGTCTTCCACCATTGCATCGACATCTGCGCCTCGATCTCGTCGATCTTCTTGAGGGTTTCGGCGCGGTCGTCCGGCTTGGATGGGAGGCTGCTCTGAAAGAAAGAGGGCCGCATGCCGGGGCCTTCGACGCCCGTGCCTTCGCGGCTCCGGATTTTGCGCAGCATGTCGAATTCACGCTTGCGCACGAAGTCGTTGCGCCGCTTGCGCTCGATCATCTCCTTGAGCGCCGCCTTGCTGTATTCGCTCTCGCGGTCAGCCTGCCTCGTGTCGAGGTCCGACCAGCTGGTGGTCGGATGGCGCACGAATTTCACCACCTTGGACAGGAAGCCGCCGCTGGAGTCGTCCTTGGACATGTGAAGTCGTTACCGGAAAAGAAACTGGGTGGAAAAACGGAAACTCAGTCCCCGAACATCTTCTGCTTGAGCTCCCGGCGTTGCTGCGCTTCCAGGGAGAGGCTAGCGGTGGGGCGGGCCATCAGGCGACCCACGCCGATAGGCTCACCCGTTTCCTCGCAGTAGCCGTAATCGCCCGAGTCGATGCGTGCAATGGCCTGTTCGATCTTTTTGAGCAACTTGCGTTCCCGGTCGCGGGTGCGCAGCTCGAGGGCATGCTCCTCTTCAATCGTGGCGCGATCGGCCGGGTCCGGCACCACCACGGTGTCTTCGCGCAGGTGTTCGGTGGTTTCACCGGCATTGGCCAGCATGTCGGCCTTGAGCTGCGAGAGCTTGCGACGGAAATACGCCAGCTGCAGGTCGCTCATGTATTCGCTGTCAGGCATGGCCTGAACGTCCAGATCGGTGAGTTGCTCGACCGACAGGGTCTTCCAGTTGTTGGCCCGCTTGGGGTCTTTCTGGATCGAGGAAGGAACGGGAGGGGTCATCACGGCACGTTGATTCATGTGAGAAAAAGTCGCTTTGGCAGCGTCTGGGGCGTGGGTGGGCACCACCGCCGCCTGCGTCATCTGCTCCATCATGACCTTTTTGGCGGCCCGCTTGCCCAAGGGGCGAGGCGTGGGCTCCACCACAACCGGCGGCGGCGCGGCGGGGCGCTTGGCGCTGGGGGTTTTGGAAGCAGGGGCTGCGGCAGGCGCGGCCTTGGAAACCGGTGGGGTCACGGAAGATACAGCCGCTTTGGCAGCGGGCTGGGTCGTTGCTTTGGGGGCGGTCTTGCCCGCCGATTGAACGGCAGGTTTGACCGCTTTGGCGGGAACCGGGGTCTTGACCGGAGCCGCCTTGACGGGTGGACGGGCAGCGGTCTTGACGGGTGTCGACACCTTCTTGGCAACAACCGGCTTGGCCTTGGTGGTCGACTTGACCGCCGCCTTCGCCACCGGTTTGGCAGAAGGCTTGGCTTTTGCAGATGGGGCAGCCGCTTTGGGAGCGACTTTGGAGGGCGCCTTGGCAGCCGCCTTTGCCACCGGCTTGGCAGCCGGTCGCGCGGGTTTGGTAGCTGCTTTCACGGCGGGCTTGACGGTTTTGGTCGCCGCTGTGCTTTTCTTTGCCGCCGACGCGCGCGCCTGGGCACCCGACGCGGCGGGCTTGCCTGATTTCGCTGTCTTGGTTGCCGGGGCTTTCACAACGGGTCTCCTCTCAGTGACTGACGAAGCGGGATCTTGGGCGGTGCGCCGGGCGGATCTGGCCCGCACTGGCGTCACGGTGGGTCGCCGACGGATGCGACGTTATACCCTCATCGCCCCACGGCGCTGGACGTCGGCACATCAGGCCCCGCGAGGGAGACTGGGCAGCCAACTTGGGCCGCGATTGTAACGAGCCCCGCCCTGCAGCCCCGGATTCCTTTTCGGGCAGCCAGAGCGGTCGTTGGGGAAGCGAGACAAACGGCATGCCGGATCTCGTCGGATGTGCACACAAGAGACGCCGCGCTCCTGGCGATCAGACAAGGCTCTGGTCAAGGCCCTGCACCAGGATGTCCTTGGGCAGGTCGATGCCGATGAACACCATCTTGCTGGTGCGCTGCTCACCTTCGGCCCAGACCGGACCCAGATCGCTGCCCATGAGCTGGTGGACACCCTGGAAGATCACCTTGCGGTCGGTGCCCTGCATGTGCAGAACGCCCTTGTAACGCAACATGCGGGGGCCGTACACCTGAACGATCGCACCCAGAAAGTCTTCGAGCTTTTCGGGGCTGAAGGGCCGGGTGGCCCGGTAAACGAAGCTCTTCACATCGTCATCGTGGTGGTGGTGATGGCCGTGGCCCGCGTGGTCGTGCTGGTGCGACGGGTGATCGCAATGTTCGCCGTGCTCGTGGTCATGGTGCTCATGCCCGTGATCGTGGTCATCGACCTTCAGGAAGTCGGGGTCGATGTCGAGCTTGGCGTTGAGGTTGAAGCCGCGCAGGTCGAACACCTCCTTGAGCGACACCTCACCAAAGTGCACCGGGCGCATCGGGGCGCGCGGGTTCATGTGCTTGAGGCGGTGTGTGAGCGCACTCAGGTCGTCTGCACTCACCAGGTCGGCCTTGCTGATGAAGATCTGGTCGGCAAAACCCACCTGACGCCGTGCTTCCTGGCGGTCATTGAGCTGCTCGGCCGCGTGCTTGGCGTCCACCAGGGTCAGGATCGAGTCGAGCAGGTACTGCTCGGCGATCTCGTCGTCCATGAAAAAGGTCTGCGCCACGGGGCCGGGGTCGGCCAGGCCGGTGGTTTCAATGACCACGCGCTCGAAATCGAGTTCGCCCTTGCGCTTCTTCTGCGCCAGGTCCTGCAGCGTGGCGCGCAGGTCGTCGCGAATGGTGCAGCAGATGCAGCCGTTGCTCATCTGGATGATGTTTTCGGTGGTGTCGGCCACCAGGATTTCGTTGTCGATGTTTTCTTCACCGAACTCGTTTTCCACCACGGCAATTTTCTGGCCGTGCGCCTCGCTGAGCACGCGTTTGAGCAACGTGGTTTTTCCAGACCCGAGGAAGCCGGTGAGGATGGTGGCGGGGATGAGTGACATGGAGGGCGCAAGCGGAACGGGGGAGGGTATGAGAGAGGCCGTCGGGGAGTGTATGCCACCACTGCGAGCGGCGCCCCCGGGAGGGCATGCCAAAAAGAAGCCGGGCGACGCCCGGCTGGTGAACCCGGCGCGTGGCCTCAGGGTCGCAGGTAAACGATGCCTTCGCGGGCCTGCAGGCGCGCGACCTCGGCCACGCCAGAGGGCACCACCTTGGCTTCCATGGCGACCTTGGACGGATCGATGTTGCGCGACACCAGCGTGTTGTTGCACACCGCGAAGGTCACTCCCTTGGCCGACAGGTCGCCGATGGCACCCGCAAAGGACTGCCCTGCGGTGTTGTTGGCGCCTTCCAGCAGGAAGTCAATGCCCGCACCGTGGGTGACGACCACGATCTTGGCCGTGGGGTCGGCCGCAAGGTGGTTGCGGATGTTGTTGATGGCGCGCGAGGCCTGGGGGATGCCGTCGCTCAGGTGGTAGACCACCTTGACAGCGGGTTGCGCAGGCGCCTGCGCTTGGGCTTGCAGGGAGGTGGCCAGCATGGCACCGAGCATGAACGTCTTGAGGGCGGCGAGGAACTTGAACATGGCGGTCTCCATGGAGGTGAGGAAAGGTGGTCGCGTGCGCGGCGGAGCCGCATCCTACAGGTAATGCCCTGCCCGCGCCGCCGCCATGGGATCGCGTCAGCGCGATCGGGGGCCGCGGGCCGTGGGTTTGACGGTGCGATGCAGGCCGGGCGCATCCGCCATGGGCTCGGGCGCCTGGCCCGCGCGGCTGCCTGCGCGGGGGTGCGCCGCGTCGTAGACCTGCGCGAGGTGCTGAAAATCGAGCCGCGTGTACACCTGCGTGGTGCTGATGCTGGCATGTCCCAGCAGCTCCTGGACCGCGCGCAGGTCGCCGCTGGACTGCAGCACATGGCTGGCAAACGAGTGCCGCAGCATGTGCGGATGCACCGGCGTGGCCAGGCCCGCCAGCAGCGAACGGCGCTTGAGGCGCACGCGGATGTGCTGGGGCGTGAGCCGCTGGCCGCGCGAGCCGATGAAAAGCGCAGGGTCTTCACCCGCCCAGGCCGGGCGCAGCAACAGCCAGGCCTGCAGGGCGGCCAGCGCCGGCTGCCCCACCGGCACGCTGCGGCGCTTGGAGCCTTTGCCCAGCACGTGGGCCTCCCCGGCCTGCGCGTCGACCCAGCCGCGCGCGCTGCCGCTGGCGGCCACATCCAGGCCCACCAGCTCGCCGATGCGCAGGCCGCAGCCATACAGCAGTTCGGTGATGCACGCATCGCGCGCTTCCAGTGCGGGGTCGTCAGACGCTTCGTGGTGCACGGCCAGCTGCACGGCCTCATCCACCCCCAGCGCCTTGGGCAGGGGCTTGCCGGCCTTGGGGGCCCGCACGTCCTGCACAGGGTTGTGGTCGATCAGGCCCTGACGACCCAGCCACACATAAAAGCCGCGCCATCCCGACAGGATGAGCGCGATGCCGCGCGCGCTGCGCCCGGCGCCGTGCATCTGCGCGACCCAGCGCCGGACATGCGGGCTCTGCACGGCGCGCAGCGCCACCCCGGCTTCCCGGGCGTGCGCCACCAGCCGTTCCAGATCGAAGGTGTAAAGAATGACCGTGCGGTCCGCCAGACGCTTTTCCACCCGCACGTGGTTCAGATACGCCTGCACCAGCGCTGCATCGTCCAGCGCAGGGCGGTTGACTGTGGCGTGGACCGGAGGGCTCACGGCAGCCTGCGCGGGCTCACTCAGGCCGCAGGCGCGAGAGCGCGGCGCTGGTCAGTTCACCGATGCGCTCCAGGAAGTCGGTGCCCATGTCGGGCGCGAAACGCTGGTGATCGGGCGAGGCCAGCACCAGCAGGCCGAAGGCTTGCGGCGCAATGCCCGCGCGCAGCGGAATGAGGGCCAGCGACGCCGCCGCAGCGGGGTCGTCCAGCCACTGCGCCGCTTCCAGGCCCGGGTTGGCACCGCAATAGGGACGGGTGAGGGATGACGCGAACGCCGTCACGTCCTCGCTGGCGCCCAGAGCAAACGGCTCGCCGGCAAACGATGGCGCCACGTCCCACACCTTGATGGCGACCTGGGGCACCAGGAAATGGTCGGCGATGGCCTGTGTGGCCACGCCGGGCAGGTCGCGCGCTTCCCGCGTGAGCAGCAGCTCGCGCGTCCAGCGCTGCAGCTTGTCGGCAATGACCGTGTTTTCGTTGCCATGGCGGATCATCTCGGCGCCCTTGAGCTCCAGACCCCGGATCTTCTCGCGCAGCATTTCGGCCTGGCGCTCCTGCAGGCTCACGGCGCGCTGGCCATGCGGGCTGGTCAGCTGCACGGCGGCCAGCAGGCTCGCGTGGCGCTCGAAGAAGTCGGGCGTGTTCGCCAGGTAGTTGGCAATGTCGTCTTCGGTGATGGGCGGGATCTGGTTGGCGTTCATGGTGGGGCTGTGCGGTGACGTGGATCAGGCGAGGTCAGGGATGTCGATTTCGCCATCGAAGACGGTGGTGGCTGGGCCGGTCATGAGAACCGGACGGTTGTGTTGGGGGCTGTCCTGCCACTCGATGGTGAGCCGGCCGCCGCGGGTGTTCACGTCCACCCGCGCGTCCAGCAGGCCCAGCCGGATGCCGGCCACCACGGCGGCGCAGGCACCGGTGCCGCAGGCCAGGGTTTCACCCGCGCCGCGCTCGTACACGCGCAGGTTCACCTCACTGCGGCTGACGACTTGCAGAAAACCGGCGTTGACGCGCTGCGGAAAGCGCTCGTGCGATTCAATCCACGGCCCCCAGGAGCCCACCGGCGCGGACTGCACGTCGTCCACCAGCAAAACCGCGTGCGGATTGCCCATGGAGAGCACCGCTACCGGCACATCGCCGGCGTAGGGCAAGTCCAGCGGCCAGCGCTCGAAGGTGCCCATGGGCTCGGCCGTCAGGCCCTCGGCCTTGAATGGCACGCGGTCCAGGGCGAACACGGGTGGCCCCATGTCGACCGTGACGCGGCCGTCGGCGTGCATCTGGAGCTCCAGCTCTCCATTGACCACCTTCACGCGCAGCGGGTTGCGCGTGCTCAGTCCTTTGTCGTGCACGTAGCGCACAAAGCAGCGCGCGCCATTGCCGCAGTGCTCCACCTGGCCGCCGTCGGCATTGTGGATGGCGTATTCGAAGTCCAGCCCTTCGGCCGGCGACGGGCGCACGCTCAGGATCTGGTCGGCGCCGACGCCGAAGTGGCGATCCGCCAGGAAGCGGTATTGCGCAGCGGTCAGCCCCAGGCGGCCCTGCGTTTCGTCCAGCACGACAAAGTCGTTGCCGGCGCCTTGCATCTTGGTGAATCGGATGTGCATGAAAACCATTATCCGTCCTGCGCACCGCGCGGGCGCCACGCACCGTTACTGGTGCGCATCGAGCGGGTGCACGCGCACCGCCGTGGCCATGGCATCCCTGCCTTCTGGCCCGATGCGCACAATCCGGGTGCTTTTTTGTATGCAACTTTCATCAGATTGCGTACAAAACGGGCAAGCAAGCGCTGGCACGGGATATGCAACGGATGAGCGCATGAACGCTCTACCGCCCCTGCCCGCCGGCATCGAACTCGTCGCGCTGACCAAGCAATACGCTGCCGGCAGCGTGGCGGTGGACAGCATCAACCTGCGCATCGCCAGCAGCAGCTACTGCTGCCTGCTCGGTCCCTCGGGCTGCGGCAAGAGCACCACGCTGCGCATGATCGCCGGCCACGAGACCACCACCAGCGGCGACATCCTGCTGGAGAACCGCAACATCACGCACCTGCCCGCCGCCGGCCGCGGCACGGCCATGATGTTCCAGAGCTTTGCGCTGTTCCCGCACCTCTCGGCGCTGGACAACGTGGCCTTCAGCCTCAAGATGAAAGGCGTGGACAAGACCACCCGCCACCGGCAGGCGCAGGACCTGCTGGAGCGCGTGGCCATGGGTCACCTCGCGCAGCGCAAACCGGGCGAGCTCTCGGGCGGACAACAGCAGCGCGTGGCGCTGGCGCGCGCGCTCATCACGCAGCCGCGCGTGCTGCTGCTCGACGAGCCGCTGTCTGCGCTCGACCCGTTCCTGCGCATCCAGATGCGCGCCGAGCTGCGCCGCTGGCAGAAAGAACTGGGCCTCACCTTCATCCACGTCACGCACTCGCAGGAAGAAGCGATGGCGCTGGCCGACACCATGGTGGTGATGAACCACGGCCGCATCGAACAGGTGGGCCCGCCGCACGAGGTCTACAACCGGCCGGCCAGCGAATTCGTGGCCCGCTTCATGGGCGGCCACAACGTGCTGGAGACCACCCAGGGCAAGGTGGCCGTGCGCAACGACCACATTCAGCTCGCACCGCTGTCGCACGGCGAAAACGGCTGGCCCGCCACCGTGCACGACGTCGAGTACCAGGGCACCTATGTGCTGCTGGGCCTGCGCCTGGACCAGGGCCAGCCCGGCGAAAACATCTCGGTGATGCTGCCCGAGGCCAGCTTCGCCCAGCGGCCCTACGCGCCGGGCGACCAGGTCAGCATGACCTGGGCCGCCTGGCAGGCCCACACCTTTCCCCCCACCCTGGCCGTTTGAACCGCGCCCGGTTGTCCTTCGTTTCCCCCACCCACCCGCACCGCAGGAGATCTCCCATGTCGCACACCGATCACGACGAGCACGCCACCCCCGCCGCCCCGACGGGCCTGAGCCGCCGCAGCCTGCTGCAAGGCACCGCCGGCATGGCCGGCATTCTGGCCAGCGGCCTGGCCCCGGCCGTGCACGCACAAGAAAAAATCGTGCTGCGCTACCTGGGCACGGCGGTGAACCAGGACAAGGCCATTGCCGAGAAGTTCAAGGCCGACACCGGCATCGAAATTCAATACGTGGCCGTGACCACGGACGACGTCACCAAGCGCGCCGTGACCGCACCCAACAGCTTCGACCTGATCGACACCGAGTACTTCTCGCTCAAGAAGATCGTGCCCACCGGCAACCTCAAGGGCATCGACACGAAGAAGATCAAGAACGCCGACAAGATCACGCCGCTGTTCACCACCGGCACCGTGGCCGGCAAGGCCGTGGGCGATCAGGGCACGGCGCCCAAGAAGGTGATTTACCTCGAAGGCGAGAAGAGCAAGAAGTTCGCGACCGCGCCCACGCAGTTCATGTCGCTGATTCCCACCGTGTACAACGCCGACACGCTGGGCATCCGCCCCGACCTGATCAAGCGCCCCATCGAGAGCTGGGCCGAGCTGCTCAACCCCGAGTTCAAGGGCAAGGCCGCGATCCTGAACATTCCCTCCATCGGCATCATGGACGCGGCGATGGTCGTGGAAGCCAAGGGCATCCACAAGTACAAGGACAAGGGCAACATGACCAAAACCGAGATCGACCTGACGATCAAGACCCTGATCGAAGCCAAGAAGGCCGGCCAGTTCCGCGCGCTGTGGAAGGACTTCAACGAGTCCGTGAACCTGATGGCGTCGGGCGAGGTGGTGATCCAGTCGATGTGGTCGCCGGCCGTGACCGCCGTGCGCACCAAGGGCATTGCCTGCAACTTCCAGCCGCTCAAGGAGGGATACCGCGCCTGGGCCGCCGGCTTCGGTCTGCCCACCACGCTCAGTGGCCGCAAGCTGGACGGCGCCTACGAGTTCATCAACTGGTTCCTCGACGGCTGGGCCGGCGCCTACCTGAACCGCCAGGGCTATTACAGCGCCGTGCTCGACACCGCCAAGGCCAAGATGGAAGGCTACGAGTGGGCTTACTGGATGGAAGGCAAGCCCGCGTCGCAAGACATCAAGAGCCCCAATGGCGACGTGCTGGCCAAGGCGGGCGCGGTGCGCGACGGCGGCAGCTACGAGGCGCGCATGGGGGGCATTGCCTGCTGGAACGCGGTGATGGACGAGAACGAGTACATGGTCAGGAAGTGGAACGAATTCGTGGCGGCCTGACGGCCTCCCCCCGCGCCGCCTGCGGCGTCACCCCCCGGAGGGGGGCGCCACTGGCGGCCCGGCAAAGCCGGTTCCGCGGTGGCCTGGAGGGGGATTCGCTGCGCTTGCCGTGCAAACACCCTCCAGCGCTTTGTCCTTCGTTTTGATTGCGTGAACCCATGAGCACCACGACCACCCCTGTCGGCCCGCCCGCCATCAGTCCCACGCGCACCGTGAAGGCCTGGTGGCAGGCCGCGCCGTTCACGTTGGTGTTCGTGGTGTTCTTCCTGATTCCGCTGGCGCTCACCGTCATGGTGAGCTTCTGGAACTTCAACGAGTACGAACTCATCCCCGGGTTCACGCTGCGCAACTACGCGGCCATCTTCGAGGGCTGCTCCACACTCACCGAGCACGGCGATTTCTGTGTCTCGCTCTCCACCTACCTCTCCACGCTCAAGTTCTGCCTGCTGGTGTGGGCCATCACGCTGGTGGTGGGGTTTGCCGTGGCCTATTTCCTCGCCTTCCACGTGCGCTCGCCCGGCATGCAGACGCTGCTGTTCGTGCTGTGCACCGTGCCGTTCTGGACATCCAACGTCATCCGCATGATTTCCTGGGTGCCGCTGCTGGGGCGCAACGGCCTGGTGAACCAGGGCCTGATGGGCATGGGCGTGATCAACGAGCCGGTGGAGTGGCTGCTGTTCTCCGACTTTTCGGTGGTGCTGGCCTTCGTGCACCTCTACACCATGTTCATGATCGTGCCGATCTTCAACAGCATGATGCGCATCGACCGCAGCCTGCTCGAAGCCGCCAGCGACAGCGGCGCCAGCAGCTGGCAGACGCTGTGGAACGTGATCGTGCCGCTGTCCAAGACCGGCATCATCATCGGCTCGATCTTCGTCATCACCATCGTCATGGGCGACTTCGTCACCATCGGCGTGATGGGCGGCCAGCAGATCGCTTCGGTCGGCAAGATCATCCAGGTGCAGACCTCTTACCTGCAGTTCCCGCTGGCCGCGGCCAACGCGGTGATCCTGCTGGCCATCGTGCTCATGATCATCTGGGGCCTCACGCGCCTGGTCGACATCCGCAAGGAACTCTGAACATGGCCACCCCCCGCATTGCCGAACCCCGCGCCCCCGGCTTCTGGCCGCTGGCCATCGTCTTCGCCCTGTTCGTGCTGTTCATGTACGGGCCGATGTTCGTGATCTTCGTGCTGAGCTTCCAGGGCCCCGAAGGTGGCCTCACCTTCCCGCTGCGCGGTGTGTCGCTGCACTGGTTCTACAAACTGGCCGAAGGCCTGGGCACGGTCGACATTGGTGCGGCCTTCCTGCGCTCGCTCATGCTGGGCGGCGTGGTGATGCTCTTCACCGTGGTGCTCTCGGTGCTGGCCGGCCTGGCGTTTCGCAAGCCACTGCGCGGCGGCAACGCCCTCTTCTACATGACGGTGGCCAGCCTGATCATGCCGTCGATCATCGTGTCGCTGGGCATCGGCCTGCAGTTCCGCCTGCTCGATGGCGGCATCAAATGGCTGCTGGAGGCCGTGGGCGCCACCGGCACGCTGGAAAACTACGGCACCGCGCTGGGCCTGCTCACCTCGGCACTCGGCGCCCACCTCACCTGGACACTGCCCTTTGGCCTGCTGATCATGTTCGCGGTGTTCAACCGTTTCAACCCCGCCTATGAAGAAGCCGCGCGCGACCTCGGCGCCACACCGTGGCAAGGCTTCCGCCACGTGGTGCTGCCCCTCATTGGCCCCTCGGTCGTGGGCATCGGTATGTTTGGCTTCACGCTGAGCTGGGACGAAATCGCGCGCACCTCGCAGGCCATTGGCGACGTGAACACATTGCCACTGGAACTGCAGGGCCTCACCTCCACCGTGACCACGCCGGCGATCTACGCGCTGGGCACCGTCACCACCGTGGTCTCGCTGCTGGTGATGGGCGTGGCCGTGTCGCTCGCGCTGTGGCTGGGCCGGCGGCAGAAAAAGGGGCGGCCGCAATGACCACCCGGGCGCGCGCCCGCGCTGCGGCCGCCAGCGACGACACCCCACCCACCGGCACCGACAGCGTCATCTACGACCGCGTGGTCTCCGCCATCCTGGACCACCGCCTGCCACCCGGCACCAAGCTGGTGGAAGACCGCCTGGCCAACGCCTTCGGCGTGTCGCGCACGCTCATTCGCCCCGTGCTGGTGCGCCTGGCCAACGAGCAGGTGGTCACGCTCACCCCGAACCGGGGCGCCACCATCGCCCAGCCCAGCGAACAAGAGGCGCGCGAGGTGTTCGAGGTGCGCCGGCTCATCGAGTCCAGCCTGGTCGAACGCTTCACCGCGTGCGCCGACCGCGACGACATCCAGCTGCTCACGCAATGCATCCGCGACGAAGAGGCCGCACGCACCGCCGGCGACATGCGCCGCGCGATCCGGCTCTCGGGCGACTTCCACCTGCACATCGCCGACCGCGCCGGCCAGCAGACCATGGGCCGCATCCTGCGCGAGATGGTCTCGCGCACCTCGCTCATCCTCATGACCTACAGCAACAGCCACTCGCAGGCGCGGCGCGAGGCCACCGCCTGCGGCTGCGACGAGCACCGCGCGCTGCTGGCCGCCATCCGCCTGCGCGACGCGCGCGAGGCCACCCGGCTCATGCGCGAACACCTCGACCGGCTCGAAGCCCAGCTCGACTTCTCCCCACCCACTGGCCAGGCGCCCGACCTCGAGCGGCTGTTCGCTCCGCTGGCCTGACGGCTTCCCGTTGCATGCGCCAGCTGCTCGTCATCAACCCCAACACCTCGGCCAGCGTGAGCGCCTTGCTGCAGACGCACGTGCAGCAGGCCGCTGGTTCGCATGTGCAGGTGCGCACCGTCACGGCCCGCTTTGGCTCGCCCTACATTGCCGACGAAGCCAGCTTTGCCGTGGCCGCGCACGCCACGCTCGACGCCTGGGCGCACGCCCTGTCCACCGAGGCGCCCGCGCCCGACGCGGTGCTGATCGGCTGCTTCGGTGACCCCGGCCTGATGGCCTTGCGCGAGAGCAGCCCGGTGCCCGTCACGGGCCTGGCCGAAGCCGCGTTCATTGAAGCCGCGCGCCACGGGCGCTACGCCATCGTCACCGGCGGCGCGCGCTGGGGCCCCATGCTGCAACGCCTGGCGCAAGGGCTGGGGCAGGCGCAGCAACTCGCCGGCATCCACACCGTGGCCCCCACCGGCGCCCAGCTCGCCGCCGACCCGGTGGCCGCGCGCGCCCTGCTCGCACAAGCCTGCCGCGACGCCTCGCGCCAGCTCGGCGTGCAGGCGGTGATCCTGGGCGGCGCGGGCCTGGCGGGCATGGCCAGCGCAGTGCAGGCCGACGTGCCCATTCCCGTGATCGACAGCGTGATCGCCGGCGCCCACTGGGCGCTGCGCTGCGCGCCGCTGCCGCCCGAGCGTTCGACACCGGGTTTCAATGTGGCGTGGCAGGGCGTGTCGCCCGAGATGACGTTGCTGGGTGTCGCGCATCACGCCCGTTCAGGCTGAGCCTGTTCGCCATCGGCATGTCGCAAAATGCCGCATGGTCCGCCCCACCCAACTCCTGCACCCTCCCCGCCCTCTCGCCAGCGTGAGGCCCGCCGCCACCGTGCTGCTGCTGCGCGACAGCACCGACCCCGCCCGCCCCGGCATTGAAGTGCTCATGACCCGCCGATCCATGACGGCGAGCTTCGCACCCGGTGCGTACGTGTTCCCCGGTGGCGGCATCGACGCCGCCGACGCGCAGGCCCACGGCATTGCGTCGCGCCGCCCCACGCAGAGCGACCTGCACCTCACCCAGGCCATTGCTGCCATCCGCGAAAGCTTTGAAGAGCTGGGTGTGCTGCTGGCCCACCGCGCCGACGGCACACCCGTGACCGACAGCGACATCGCGCCACTGGACCGAAAGGCGCCCTTTGCCGCGCAGTGCCAGGCCCGGGGCCTCACGCTGGATGGCGCAGAGGTGTTCGTGCTGGCGCACTGGATCACCGACCGCGACCTGCCGCGCCGCTTTGACGTACCCTTTCTCGTGGCCCGCATGCCCGAGGGCCAGCAACCCGTGGCCGACGAAGCCGAGCAGTTCGAACCCTGCTGGGTGCGCCCGGCCGACGCGCTGGAGCGCCACAAGGCCGGTGGCTTTTTCATCATCTTCCCGACCATCCGCACGCTCGAGCGCCTGCTGGCCTATGCCAACGTGCAGGCCGTGCTCGACGCCTGCGCCCTGAACGACGAACCGCTGTGGACGAGCTGCCCGCGCGCTGGCCTGATGCGCGGCGCCGAAGAGCGCTACATGGAACACGAGCCGCCGTTTGGCGAGCTCGCCATGGTCTGCCCCGACGGCCAGATGGTGCACAGCCTGGACTGGCAGCACGAGCAACCGGTGCAGCTGCTGAAGAACGTGCAGCGCCTGACCGCGCCCAACCCCGGCTTCATGACCGGCCCCGGCACCAACAGCTATGTGGTGGGCGACCCCGCCAGCGGCCACATCGTGATCGACCCCGGGCCGGACGAGCCCGAGCACCTGGAGCGCCTGTGGCGTGCCGCGGGCGGGCGCATCCAGGCGATCGTCTGCACCCACTCGCACCCCGACCATTCGCCGGGCGCGCCACGCCTGCAAGCCCTGTGCGTGGCCGCCGGCCTGGAGAAGCCGCCCATCCTCGGCCTGCCCAGCGCACCCACCTCGCGCGAAAACAGCCGCTTCACGCCCGAGCGCGCGCTCGCCGATGGCGAGCAGCTCGTGCTGCTGGGCCAGTCGGGCGAGTCCACCGTGTCGCACACGCTGGAAGTGGTGCACACCCCCGGCCACGCCGCCAACCACCTGTGCCTGGCCCTGCTGGAAGACGGCCTGCTGTTCACGGGCGACCACATCCTCAACGGCAGCACCACCGTGATCGACCCACCCGACGGCAACATGGGCGCGTACCTCGATTCGCTGGACAAGCTCGACGCGCTGTGCGAACGCCACGGCATCGAATTCCTGCTGCCCGCGCACGGCTACGTGCTGGGCGACCTGCGCCGCAGCGCCGACAACCCCAGCGCCCCCGCCCATGGCGGCGCACGCGCGGCCATCGCCCACCTGAAGGCGCACCGCCTCGCGCGCGAAGCCAAGGTGGCCCGCGCCATGGCGGCCGAGCCCGAAGGCTCGATGGACGACTGGGTGAAGCTCGCCTACGACGACGTGCCCGAGCGGCTGTGGCCCGTGGCCAAACGCTCGATGGCGGCGCACGTGGAGCGCCTTCAGAGCCTGGGTGGGTTCAACCTCTGAACGGCAAAGCCAGCGGAGCGCTGGCTGCACAGAGGCAGAAATAAAAAAGTGTGAAGCGCACCGTTACGCCGGATTCTGTGCATCCGGAGCCCTCTTTCGAAGGCCCGGACGTGACCGCCATTCATCTGGGCCGGGGGTTGCCCGCCCGGCTCGGTGCTACCTACCCGCCAACTCCGCGGAACCACGTCAACGTTGGCCTATTTGGTATTGCTGCGCGTAGAGATTGCCCGTTTCACCCGAACTGAATCGGCTCGTCTCTGTTGCTCTGATCCTCACCTTAGGGCCCTCGGAGCGAACTCTTCGGGCTTGTCGGTGGAGAGGTGTTACCTCCTACGCTGTCCTGTGCAGTCCGGACGTTCCTCCAGCACACCCTTTCGGGTCTCGTGCCAGCGGCGGCCTGGTGCGCTTCACGGGCGCGATTATCCCCTGCCTCAGACCAGCCGCTCGATCTTGCGGTGGCGCCACACGAAGTGGTAATAGCCCGTCTGCATCAGCAGCATGGCCACATAGGCAATCGGGAACGCCATCCACACGCCCTGCAGCCCCAGTTGCGCGTCGAGCACATACGCCGCCGGCAGCTGGATGCCCAGGATGCAGAACACCGAGATCGCCATGGGCACCAGCACCACGCCGCTGGCGCGCATGAGGCCACCCACCACCGCCTGGAAGCCAAACACCAGGATGCTCCAGAGCATGATGTGCAAGAGGTGTTGGGCCTGCTGGCGCACCTCGGGCTGCGTGAGGAACAGGCCCAGCAAGTGGTGCGAGAGCGCATAACCCAGCAGCACCAGCGAGCCGGTGAGCGCGGCGTTGAGCCACAGGCCGGTGCGCAAAATCGCGCCCAGGCGGTCCACCCGCCCCGCGCCAATGGACTGCGCCGCCAGGATGGACGCGGTGATCGCAATCGACAGCGCCGGGAACTGCACATAGTTCACCACCTGCGTGACCGCGCCGTAAGCGGCGGTGGCCTGCGACCCGTGCCCGTTCACCAGCGCCAGGATCACCAGCTCCGACATCGAGATCACCACCATCTGCAAGCCCGTGGGCAGGCCGATGCGCATCACTTTGGCGAGGATGGCGCGGTCCAGCCGCAGGGCACCGAGCAGCTCGCGGTCAAAGGCCATCACGTGCTGGCGGCGCCCCAGCCGCCACACCAGAAAGCCCAGCGCCACCGCATACGACACCAGCCCCGCGTACGCCGCACTCTGAATGCCCAAGGGCGGCAACCCCAGCCAGCCCTTGATCAGCGCGGGCGTGAGCAACAAGCCCAACGTGGTCGACAGCAGCAGCGCCAGCAGCGGCGAGACGGTGTCGCTCACGCCCCGCAGCAACTGCGTGAACAAAATGAACACCAGCAGCAGCGGCATGATGAGCAGCACGACCCGCGCGTAGGCCACCGCGTCGTCCAGCACGTCCACCGGCGTGCCCAGCGCCTGCATCGTAGGGCGCGCAAACACCCCGCCGAGCACGGCTGCCGCCACCCCGATGAGCGCGCCCAGCATGAGCGCGGTGCCGGCAATCGCCTTCACCTTGTGCGGCTCGCGCGCGCCCCACGCCTGGCCAATGAGCACCGAAGCGCCCGCGCCAATCCCGATCACCAGCGAGATGAAGAAGAACACGATGGGGAACATGCCCGAGACCGCCGCCAGCGCGTGCGTGCCCAGCATCTGGCCAATGAAGATGCCGTTGAGCGTGCCAGAGAGCCCTTGCAGGATGTTGGACAACACCATGGGCAAGAGGAACACGAGGTAGACGCGCCAGAGCGGGCGCGCAGCGGAAGGTGTGGTCATGGGAATGCAAGTGAAGGTGCGGGAGTATCCCGCCGCCAGATCCTGGCGGGCACCCGATGGCGGCGCATTGGCGACAATACACGGGCTTTCGTCTTCTGCTTGATCAACACAAGCCCCACGACACATGATCCGACTCTCCGAACTCAAGCTTCCCCTGGCCGCCGTGCCCGCCGAACACCGGCGCGCCGCAGACGCCCCCACCGAAACCGACGCCGACCGCCTGCCCCCGCCCCACCCGGTGGAGGCCCTCACCGCGCTGGCCGCCGCCGCACTGGGCATCACGCCGGCCCAGATCGCCCACCTGCACGTGTTCAAGCGCAGCTTCGATGCGCGCAAGGCCGACCTGCTCGCGGTCTACATCGTGGACGTGACGCTGGCCGAGCCGGCACAAGAGGCGGCGCTGCTCGCCGCGCACGCGGGCAAACCGCACGTGCTGCCCACGCCCGACATGGCCTGGCACCCGCCCGGCCACGCACCCGCCGGCTGGCCCGCCCAAGAGCGCGACCGCCCGGTGGTGGTCGGTCTGGGCCCCTGCGGCCTGTTTACCGCGCTGGCCCTGGCGCAAATGGGGCTCAAGCCCATCGTGCTCGAACGCGGCAAGCCCGTGCGCGAGCGCACCAAGGACACCTGGGGCCTGTGGCGCAAGCAAGTGCTCAACCCCGAAAGCAACGTGCAATACGGCGAAGGCGGTGCCGGCCTGTTCTCCGACGGCAAGCTCTACAGCCAGATCAAGGACCCGCGCTTCCTGGGCCGCAAGGTGATGCAAGAGTTCGTCGACGCCGGCGCGCCGCCCGAAATCCTCTACACCGCCCACCCGCACATCGGCACCTTCAAGCTGGTGCGCGTGGTCGAAGCGATGCGCGAAAAGATCATCGCGCTGGGCGGCGAGATCCGCTTTCAGCACCATGTGCGCGGGCTCACACTGGCGCGCGACGAAGACGGCGTGCAGCGCGTTGACGCCTTGCAGGTGCAGCGCCTGGACACGGGCGAGCAGACCAACATGCCGGTGCGCCATGTGGTGCTGGCGCTGGGCCACAGCTCGCGCGACACCTTTGCGCTGCTCTGGGACGCCGGCGTCTTCATGGAAGCCAAGCCGTTTTCGGTCGGCTTTCGCATCGAACACCCGCAGGGCGTGATCGACCGCGCCCGCTGGGGCCGCCACGCCGGCCATCCGCTGCTGGGCGCGGCCGACTACAAGCTGGTGCACCACGCCCAGAACGGGCGCGCTGTCTACAGTTTCTGCATGTGCCCGGGCGGCATGGTGGTGGCGGCCACGTCCGAGCCCGGCCGTGTGGTCACCAACGGCATGAGCCAGTACTCGCGCAACGAACGCAACGCCAACGCCGGGCTGGTGGTGGGTATCGAGCCGGTCGACTTCCCGCAGACCTTCCCGCACGACGCGCCGCAATGGACCGCCGCCTTCGGCGAGACCGACGGCCAGCGCTACGCCGCGCAAGCGGCGCAACTCGCCGCCACGGGCCAGACGCACCCGCTCGCCGGCATCGTGCTGCAGCGCCAGCTCGAAGCGCGCGCCTATCAGCTGGGTGGCGGCACCTACGAAGCGCCGGGCCAATTGGTGGGCGACTTCCTGCAGCAGCAGCCTTCCAGCGCGCTGGGCAGCGTGGAGCCGTCCTACCAGCCGGGTGTGAAGCTGGGCGACCTCGCCCCCGCCCTGCCCGCCTACGCCATCGAGGCCATGCGCGAAGCGTTGCCGGTGTTCGGCCGCAAGATTCAGGGCTACGACATGCCCGATGCAGTGCTCACTGGCGTCGAAACCCGCACCTCGTCGCCGCTGCGCCTCACCCGGGGCGAAGACTGCCAGAGCCTGAACACCCGCGGCCTGTACCCGGCGGGTGAAGGCGCGGGCTATGCCGGCGGCATCTTGTCGGCGGGGGTGGACGGCCTGAAGGTGGCCGAGGCGCTGGCCCGCAGCGTTTTGAACGCGCCGGTGGTCGCCCGGGCAGCCTGAATGCGACAGACGGCACGCCGCGGTCACGAATCTTTACACCGGATGCAAGCAGGGTTGACAGACCCGGTGCATGCTTCAGGCTATCCCTCAAAGGAGCTTTCCATGAAAACCCCCGTTCTGATTCCCGTGATGACCGGCCTGCTCGCCCTGGCCGGCAGTGGCCTGGCGCACGCTCAGGATGAGCAAGGCCGGGTGATCAGCAGCACGCCGATCATCCAGCAGGTGGCTGTGCCGCGCGAAGTGTGCAGCGACCAGCAGGTGACCTACCAAGGCCAGAAGTCCGGCGCCGGCGCGCTGATTGGCGGCATCGCGGGCGGCGCTGTGGGCAACGCCATCGGCGACGGCAGCGGCCGTGCGGCGGCCACGGTGCTGGGCCTCATTGGCGGCGCCATGCTGGGCAACCGCATCGAAGGCCCCGGCCAGGCGCAGACCGAAACCTACCGCCAGTGCGGCACGCAGACGTTCTACGAGAACCGCACCGTGGCCTATGACGTGCTGTACGAATACGCGGGCAAGCAATACCGCACGCAGATGCCCAACGACCCGGGCCGCTTCGTGCGGCTGAATGTGTCGCCGGCCGATGCCCTGCTGCCGCCCCCGCCGGTCACTTACCCGTCGTACCGCCCGCAAACGCAGTACGTCGAACCCACCACGCGCATCACCATCGGCACGACCTACTACCCGAACCCGGGCTCGGTGGTGCCGATTCATGGGTACCGGTATGGCCCGGGCTACCAGCCGTATCCGCGCCAGGATGGCTACAACCGTCGCGACGACTACCGTCGGGATGAAAACCGTCGGGACGGCGGCCGATGGGACAACGACCGCTGGGAACGCAACCGCTGAGCGGTCGAGCCCCATGAAAAAAAAGCGACCCGCGGGTCGCGTTTTTATTGGGCCAAAGCCCGGGCGTGCAGCGGG
>NZ_JAHVAB010000072.1 GCF_019264445.1 Hydrogenophaga sp. | reverse complement strand
GGCCGTCGGCCTGCACGTCGAGGTAGGTCACTTCAAAACCCTGGCGCTCCAGCTCGCGCATGGTGTCGAGCACGGCCTTGTGTTCGGTCTTGACGGTGATGAGGTGCTTGCCCTTGGTCTTGTAGAACTGGGCTGCGCCCTTGAGCGCCAGGTTGTTGGACTCGGTCGCGCCGCTGGTCCACACGATTTCACGGGGATCTGCACCGATCAGCGCAGCCACCTGCTCACGCGCGGTTTCAACGGCTTTCTCGGCTTCCCAGCCCCAGGCGTGGCTGCGAGAAGCCGGGTTGCCGAAATGCTCGCGCAGCCAGGGAATCATGGCGTCCACCACCCGTGGATCGCACGGGTTGGTGGCGCTGTAGTCCATGTAAATGGGAAAGTGGGGTGTGCTCATGGCGAAAACGTTCGTGGGCTGTCGTTGATGGAGGCCTGCGGGTTTTTCTACCCGCTCAGGCCGGGCTCATTTCGAAAACGCGGCGCCTCCGAGGGCAAACACCGAGTTGGGCGCGTTCACGCGGATCGGCTTGACCACCGGCGCGCTGGAAATGGCCCGTTTGATCATGGGCGCGTTTTCCACCACCACGCCTTTGGCCAGCTGCTCATCCACCAGCGACTGCAGGGACACGGAGTCGAGGAAGTCGACCATCTTGGCGTTGAGGGCTGCCCACAGCTCATGCGTCATGCAGCGGTGGCCTTCACCCAGGCAGTTTTCCTTGCCACCGCATTGCGTGGCGTCGATCGGTTCATCGACGGACACGATGATGTCGGCCACCGTGATGTCCCCCGCCTTGCGGCCCAGGGTGTAACCCCCACCCGGCCCACGGGTGGACTCCACCAGTTCATGCCGACGCAGTTTGCCGAAGAGCTGCTCCAGATACGACAGCGAAATCTGCTGACGCTGGCTGATGGCCGCGAGCGTGACGGGGCCGTTGTTCTGGCGCAGGGCCAGATCGATCATGGCGGTGACCGCAAAGCGGCCTTTGGTCGTGAGGCGCATTTCAAGCTCCTTGTAGTGTTGGCTTGACTGTCGTGGTATTTGCCCGCCGGGTTGAACACCCTTTGGACCCCTTCTCCACCCACCCCGACCCGTTGCGGATCTGTTTATCGAAGGCTATCCCGACTGTTTTCGTCGAGTATAGCGCAATCCCGAGTGATTGGCTTGGTGACTGTCTGTCGCCACGGGCTGGCCGCGCGCCGGCCGCCTCTTTTAAACCAATGAGGTCAATTCTAGACTGAATAGTTCAAGTCAGGCTGTCGGCACCTGGCGCGCCGAACACCTGGGCCTTGAGATGCGCGAGCTGATCGCGCACGCCAGCGGCCTTTTCGAACTCGAGATTGCGGGCGTGCTCGAGCATGAGCTTCTCCAGGCGCTTGATCTCCCGCGCCACGTCCTTCTCGCTCATGTCTTCAACGCTGGCACGCTGTGCGCTCTCTGCCGCCAGGCGATCGGCCTCACGGCCTGCCTTCTCGCTGTAAACGCCATCGATCAGGTCTTTGATGCGCTTGTTGATGCTGCGCGGCTCGATGCCCATGGCGAGGTTGTGCGCAACCTGCTTGTCGCGGCGGCGGTGGGTCTCGTCCATCGCCTTTTTCATGGAGTCCGTGATGCGGTCGGCGTAAAGAATCGCGCGGCCATTGAGGTTGCGTGCGGCACGCCCGATGGTCTGGATCAGGCTGCGTTCGGAGCGCAGAAAACCTTCCTTGTCGGCATCCAGAATGGCCACCAGCGACACCTCGGGAATGTCCAGACCCTCTCGAAGCAGGTTGATGCCCACCAGCACATCGAACGCGCCCAGGCGCAGATCGCGAATGATTTCCACGCGTTCGACCGTGTCCACATCGCTGTGCAGGTACCGCACCTTGACGCCGTTTTCGGTGAGGTAGTCGGTGAGCTGCTCGGCCATGCGCTTGGTCAGGGTGGTGATCAGCACTCGCTCGTTTTTCTCCACGCGGATGCGGATTTCCTGCAGCACATCGTCCACCTGATGGGTGGCCGGACGCACCTCCAGCTCGGGGTCGACCAGGCCTGTGGGGCGAACCACCTGCTCCACCACCTGACCGGAATGTGTCTTCTCGTAGTCGGCCGGCGTGGCCGAAACGAACACCACCTGGCGCATGCGCTGCTCGAACTCGTCGAGCTTGAGCGGGCGGTTGTCAAGCGCACTGGGCAGGCGAAAACCGTACTCCACCAGCGTGGTCTTGCGCGCGCGGTCGCCGTTGTACATGCCGCCAAACTGGCCCATGAGCACATGGCTTTCGTCCAGGAACATCACGGCGTCCTTGGGCAGGTAATCGGTCAACGTGGACGGCGGCTCGCCGGGCAGGCTGCCCGAGAGGTGCCGGGAGTAGTTCTCGATGCCCTTGCAATGGCCCACTTCACTGAGCATTTCCAGATCGAAACGCGTGCGCTGCTCCAGCCGCTGCGCCTCCACCAGCTTGCCGGCCGCCACAAACTCCTTGAGGCGGTCTGCCAGCTCGAGCTTGATGGCTTCCACCGCGTGCAACACCTGCTCGCGCGGCGTGACGTAGTGGCTGCTGGGGTACACGGTGAAGCGCGGGATTTTCTGCCGCACCTTGCCGGTGAGCGGGTCAAAGAGCTGCAGCGTCTCGACCTCGTCGTCAAACAGCTCGATGCGGATCGCCATCTCGGAGTGCTCGGCGGGGAACACGTCAATCGTGTCGCCACGCACGCGGAACTTGCCGCGCGAAAAGTCCTGCTCGTTGCGCGCGTACTGCATGCGCACCAGCTGGGCGATGAGGTCGCGCTGGCCGATCTTGTCGCCGGTGCGCAGCGTCATCACCATCTGGTGGTAGCTCTCAGGCTTGCCGATGCCGTAGATGGCGGAGACGGTGGCAACGATGACCACGTCGCGCCGCTCCAGGATGCTCTTGGTACACGAGAGCCGCATCTGCTCGATGTGCTCGTTGATCGCGCTGTCCTTCTCGATGAACAGGTCGCGCTGCGGCACGTAGGCCTCGGGCTGGTAATAGTCGTAGTAGCTGACGAAGTACTCCACCGCGTTCTTCGGGAAGAACTCGCGGAATTCGCTGTAGAGCTGCGCGGCCAGGGTCTTGTTGGGCGCGAACACGATGGCCGGGCGCCCCAGGCGGGCGATCACATTGGCCATGGTGAAGGTTTTGCCGGACCCTGTGACGCCCAGCAGCGTCTGGAACACCTCGCCGTCGTTCACGCCTTCCACGAGCTGGCGGATGGCTTCGGGCTGGTCGCCCGCGGGCGGATACGGCAGAAACAGCTCGAAGGGCGAGCCGGGAAAGCGCAGGAATTCGCCCTCGGCGGGCGCGTCGCTCACCCCGTCAGTCGGTGGATTTTTCGGCGTCGGGGGCAGTGTCGTCTGGGGCATCTGAGGATTGTGCCGGATGGTCGCGGTCAGCTTCTGTCCGCGATTTGCGCACGCCGGGCTTGGCGAGGATCTCGACGTAGGCCTGCTCTGCGCCCTCGCGCGCCAGGGCGTCGAGCTGGGCGATCAGCGCCGAGAGGTGCACGACCCCGGCCGCCTCTTTCGTGGCGCCCAGGCGGCAATCGAAGTCCAGAAAGTCGACGCCTTCGGGCAGGTCGCGGCGGCGCTCGCGCTTGAGGTATTTGCGAATCTCGTGTTTGACGGCTTCGAGCACGCGGTCGCGGTGACGGCCTTCTTGGGTCAGGGGGAAGATTTTTCTCATGGCGGTCGGGCGCGCGTGCGGCGCGGAGTCAGGGAACGAAGCGCGCGATTATGCGCGCCGGGGTATCCTGAGCCGCCATGACCTCCCGAGAACAACACCCCACACCCAGCAAGGACGACATCGCCTTGCTGGAGCCCTTCGAGCAACTCGGGCTGAACCGCATCACGCTGGTGAGCACGGCCGCCCAGGCGCGCGAGGCGTGTGCGGCGCTCATCGAGCACACCGTCTGGGGCTTTGACACCGAGTCCAAACCGACCTTTCTGAAAGACCAGGTGTCTGACGGCCCGCACATCGTGCAGCTGGCCACCCTGGAACACGCCTGGGTGTTCCAGTTGAACGACCCCGATTGCCGCGCGCAGGTGGCCGGCCTGCTGGCACACGGCGGCCATATCAAGGCGGGCTTCGGTCTGGGGGATGACACCAGGCGCATCGTCGCCAAGCTTGCGGTGGAGCCAGCCGCCGTGATGGAGCTCAATGCCGTGTTCCGCGCGCGCGGCTACCGCAAGGACATGGGCATCAAGGGCGCGGTGGCGGTGCTGTTCAACCGGCGCTTCCTCAAATCCAAAAAAGCAGCCACCTCAAACTGGGCCAACCCGCGGCTGACCGAAGCGCAACTGATTTACGCCGCCAACGACGCCTGGGGCGCGGCCCGCGTGTACCACGCGCTCGGGCTGGACTGAGGGCGCGCGCTCAGCGGCGGCGCAGCGGCAAGAGCAGATCGCTCAGACCGTTGTGGTCGATCTCGTGCATGAGCGCCAGCAGGCGGCCGACCTCGCCCTTGGGGAAGCCTTCTCGGGCGAACCAGTTGAGGTAGTTGCCGGGCAGGTCGGCAATCACGCGGCCCTTGTATTTGCCGAACGGCATTTCCACCGCGAGCAGGCGCTCCAGGTCTTCGGGCTTCATGGCGGTGACACGGAACGGTCGAGCCAGGCGCGCACGCAGGCGTTGAATTCGATGGGCTTCTGGCGCATCACCCAGTGGCCGGTGTCCAGCGCCAGCACCGCGCAGCCGGGCGCGCGGGCCAGTTGATCGAGCCAGGCCGCGGAATGGAACATGAAGGGTTTGCGCCGCCCGTAGATGTAGAGCGCGGGCATGTCCACACCCAGCAACCGCTCGACACGCGCCACGCCGCGCAGCCCGCCGTGGGTGCCGAACCACTGCATGGCGTAGGGGTAGTTCATCTGCCAGCCGATGTCCTGTGGCGGGTTGCGGCAGCGGGTCGCGCGCGCCATGTAGCGCGTCATGCGGTTGGCCAGCCACGGCCACCACGGCCCGACCTTCCAGGCCAGCGCCAGCCAGAGCTGGTAGCCGGCAATCAGGCGTTTTTCCCGTGCGCTCAGTCCCTTGAGGTAGGCCGCAGAGCCGGTGTCACCCACGTCCACTCCCACCACCCGCGCCACCCGGTCGGGGTGGCGGGCGGCGAACTCGTAGCCGAAGAAGCAGCCCCAGTCGTGCAGCAGCAGCGACACGGGCTGGTGTGGGCTGACGGCATCCACCACCTTGCGCAGCAAGCCCGACATGGCGTCCACCGACACCGAGCGCGCGGGCTTGCGCAGGTCGTAGCCGGGCAGGCACACGCGCACGCACCGGTAGCCCTCGCGCAAGGCCTCCACCGTCTCATCCCACAACGCGGGGGTGTCGGGCCAGCCATGCAACATGAGCACCACGTGGGTGCCCTCGCCTTCCACGAGCACGTTCACGCCTTCGATCTGCAGGGGGGTGGGCATGCGCGGGCGTCTCCGGTGGGGTGATTCGGGCAGCGCGCATCGTACTGCGACGCCCGCAGGATGGGCAGCCCATGCAACGCAACGGAACACCTCGCCACTCAGGGAAATCCCGGGCGTGTGCACGCACACACCGGCGGTCATGATGGCCAGAGAACACCAAAACCCGAGAGGACTGCCATGCCACACACGCCCGCCAGCACCGCGTCGTACACCCAGGGCGCGACCCTGCCCGCGCTGCACGACATCACCATCGGCCAGGCACTGGAGCAAGCCGCCCGCCAATGGGGCGAGCGCGAAGCGCTGGTGATTGCGCACCAGGAGGTTCGGTGGAGCTGGACAGAGCTGCTGCGGCGCAGCGACGCGCTGGCCGCAGGCCTGCTCGCGCTCGGCCTGGAGCCGGGGGACCGCGTGGGGATCTGGGCGCCCAACTGCGCGGAATGGACACTGATGCAATTCGCCACGGCGCGCGCCGGGCTCATCCTGGTCAACATCAACCCGGCGTACCGCAGCAACGAACTGGCCTATGCGCTGAACAAGGTGTCGTGCAAGGCGCTGGTGCTGGCGCCTGCGCTCAAGTCCAGCAACTACATCGAGATCCTGCGCAGCCTCGCACCCGAACTCGACGCCCAGGCGCCCGGCCAGTTGCAGGCCGCCGCGCTGCCGCACCTGCGTTGGGCCATCCGGCTGGGCGAAGAGCGCACAGCCGGCATGCTGGCTTTCGACGACGTGCCGGCGCTGGCGGGCGCCGCAGAGCGTGCGCAGCTCGCGGCGATCGCGGCGCGGCTTCGGCCCACTGACCCGATCAACATCCAGTTCACCTCGGGCACGACCGGCTTTCCCAAAGGCGCCACGCTCACGCACCGCAACATCCTGAACAACGGCTTCTTCGTGGGCGAGGCCATCCGCCTCACGCCGCAAGACCGGCTCTGCATCCCGGTGCCGCTCTACCACTGCTTCGGCATGGTCATGGGCAACCTCGCCTGCGTCACGCATGGCTGCGCGATGGTGTACCCCTCGGAGGCATTCGATCCGCTGGCCGTGCTGCACACCGTACAGGCCGAGCGCTGCACCGCGCTCTACGGCGTGCCCACCATGTTCATTGCCGTGCTGGACCACCCGCTGTTCTCCACCATCGACCTCTCCAGCCTGCGCACCGGCATCATGGCCGGCTCGCCCTGCCCTATCGAGGTGATGAAGCGCGTGCAGTCGCAAATGCACATGCACGAGGTCACCATTGCCTACGGCATGACGGAAACCTCACCCGTGTCCACCCAGAGCGCGGTGGACGATCCGGTGGACCGCCGCGTGTCCACGGTCGGGCGCGTGCAACCGCACCTGGAGGTGCAGATCGTCGACACCGACAACCGGGTCGTGCCCCGTGGCGTGGTGGGCGAACTGTGCACGCGCGGCTACTCGGTGATGCTTGGCTACTGGGACGACGCCGAGAAGACGCGCGAAGCGATTGACGCCGAGGGCTGGATGCACACCGGCGACCTCGCCACCATGGACGCCGAGGGCTATGTGAACATCGTCGGCCGGCTCAAGGACATGGTGATCCGCGGCGGCGAAAACGTGTACCCGCGCGAGGTCGAGGAGTTTTACTACCGCCACCCCAAGGTGCAGGACGTGCAGGTGGTGGGCGTGCCCGACCCGCGGTTTGGCGAGGTGCTCTGCGCCTGTGTGGTGCTCAAGGCGGGGGAGAAGGCCACGCCCCAGGAGCTGCAGGATTTCGCGCGCGGCCAGATCGCGCACTACAAGGTGCCGGCCTACTTCGAGTTTGTCGACGCGTTTCCCATGACCATCACCGGCAAGATCCAGAAGTTCGTGCTGCGCGACGCCATGGTCGCCAAGCTGAATCTGAAAGCGGCCGCCACGGCCTGAGCGGCACGCGCCCTCAGCGCAACAGGGTCAGCGCCAGCCCGGCGAGCGCGCAAACGCCCAGCAACGGCATCACGCCCACCTTGAAGCGAAACAGCGCCACCAGCGCTGCCAGCGTGATCACGGCGGAAGGCAGGTCCACCGGCCCCGCAAAGCCCCTGGGCCACCAGACGTGGTACGCAAAGAACAGCGCCAGGTTCAGGATGACGCCCACCACCGCCGCCGTGATGGCCGACAGCGGCGCGGTGAAGCCCAGCTTGCCGTGCGTGGCCTCCACCAGCGGGCCACCCGCCAGGATGAAGATGAACGACGGCAGGAAGGTGAAGAACGTGACCACCGTGGCGGCGAGCGCAGCACCCAGGAAGAGCGCGTCCGGCCCCAGCACGGCCTTCGTCCAGCCGCCGACAAAGCCGACAAAGGCGACCACCATGATGAGCGGCCCGGGGGTCGTCTCGCCCAGCGCGAGGCCGTCGATCATCTGCGCGCCGCTGAGCCACTGGTGGGTGTCCACCGCACCCTGGTAAACGTAGGGCAGCACCGCATACGCGCCGCCGAAGGTGAGCAACGCGGCCTTGCTGAAGAACCAGCCCATTTGCGCCAGCGTGCCCTGCCAGCCCTGTGCGGCCACCAGCGCCAGCATGGCGAGCAGCCACAGCAGCAGGCCGGCGCCCAGCACCTGGGCCAGGTGCAACCTGGAGAAGCGCGCATGCGCGGGCGTGGGCGTGTCGTCGTCAATCAGGGCGGGCCCGTGCGCGGTGCCTTGAGCGCCGTGCGTGCCACCCAGCGCAAACACCAGTGGCCAGCGGCGCGCACCGAAGTGGCCGACCAGACCCGCCGCCAGCACGATGGCAGGAAACGGCGTGTCGAACGCAAAGATCGCCACGAAGGACGCGATGGCGATGCCCCACATCCAGCGGTTCCTGAGGGCGCGCGTGCCGATGCGGTGCGCCGCGTGCAGCACCACCGCGGTCACCGCCGGCTTGATGCCGTAGAAGATGCCGGCCACCACCGGCACGTCACCGAAACGGATGTACACCCACGACAGCCCGACGAGGATGAACAGCGAGGGCAGCACGAACAAGGCCCCGGCCACGATGCCACCCCAGGTGCGGTGCATCAGCCAGCCAAGGTAGGTCGCAAGCTGCTGGGCCTCGGGGCCGGGCAGCAGCATGCAGTAGTTCAGGGCGTGCAGGAAGCGCCGCTCGCTGATCCAGCGGCGCCGCTCAACCAGCTCGGCATGCATGATCGCGATCTGCCCGGCAGGCCCGCCGAAGCTGATGAAACCCAGCTTCAGCCAGAAACGAAAGGCCTCCATGAAGCTCACGGGATCGGGTGCGCGTTGGGGCGTGGGTGCGGTCATGAGGCGGGTTCTGCAACCGGGGGTTCGGGTGCACAAATGTGGACGCTGTGAGACGCGCATTTCAACACTTGTGCAGAAGTATCACCAACGACTGACAAATGCCGCCCCATCGGTGCATGTCATGGGCTTGTTGCGCGTTGAAAGAGGTGAAACAGCGCGTGCGCTCTGATACCCTGAAGCCACGCTGTTTTCCCCCACGAGCCATGACAAACCTTCAGCCACGCGACCGCGTCCTGACCTGGGTGCTCCCCTCGCTGCCAGCGCTCACCGCGTTCGCGCTGCTCATGCTGGTGCTGATGTCGTCCGAGCGCATCGTGGGCGATGAACTGCGGCTGCGTGCAGGCTCCCGTGTCGAGCAATCCGCGCAGCTGTATGCCGACCAGCTCTCGCGCTCGCTCGCGCGCCGCGCCTCTGAAATCCAACTGCTGGGCGAGATGTCGCGCACCGACATCCCCAAGGAAATCTGGCGCGACCAGATGCAGCGACTGAAGGCCAGCACGCCGGCGTTCGTCTGGATCGGTGTCACCGACAACCAGGGTCTGGTGGAAGTGGCGACCGACGGGCTGCTGGAGGGCGTGTCGATTGCGGCACGGGGGGTGTTCGCCAACGGCAAGGACGGCATCTGGTTTGGCACCTTGCACCCACCTGTGGCACTGCGCGAGCCGCTGCGCAACTACGGGCTGCCGGTGCCCGCAGAGCTGGCCGACATTGCGATGCCGATCGTCGACACGCAGGGCCAGCCCAGGGGCGTGGTCGCCACGCACCTGGACGCGCGCTATTTTGAAGGCCAGCGCCTGGATGTGCTGGGCCCCCTGGAAGCGCGCCGCTTCCTGACGCTGGCGCTGGTCGATGCCGATGGCCGCGTGCTGGTGGGCGAGCGGCCCGATGTGAGCGAGAGCGAATGGCGCGCCCTGCTCGCCGGCCCGGAAGAAACGTCGCGCAGCGTGGCCGACGGCCATGGCGAGACGCACATCCTCTCGCGCTCCGCCGTCGAGCCGCGAGACTCGAAGCTGCGCACGCCATGGCATGTGGTCGCCTCACAGCCCTTGAGCGCGGCACTGGCGCCGGTGCGGCAGCTCGAACGCAGCCTGCTCGGCTGGGGCGGCGCGACCACCCTGCTGCTCGGCCTGGCCGGCTTTGCGGTGTCGCGGTACCTGGCGCGCCCCTACAGCGAATCGGAGCGGCACCTGCGCGAACAAGGCCAGGTGCTCGCCGCCGTGATCAACAGCGCGAGCGACGCCGTCATCAGCATCGACCCACAGGGCCGCATCAGCCTGTTCAACCCCGCGGCGGCGCGCATCTTCGGCCATCCGGCAGAGAAGATGATCGGCCAGCCGCTGGACGCACTGCTGCCCCAGACCCACCGCGACAAGCACCCGGGCTACCTGCAGCGCTTTGCCGAATCGCAGTCGACCACGCGGCCCATGGGCGTGGGTCGCGTCACCGGTTTGCGCGCCGACGGACAGGTGCTCGACCTGGAGGCGTCCATCTCGCAGGTCTCGCTCGGCGGCAACAAACTGCTCACCGCCATCCTGCGCGATGTCACGGAACGGGTGCGCGCCGAACGTGCGCTCACGCAGTACCAACTCGAACTCTCCGAACTCACCCGCCGCCTGCTGATGCAGGAAAAGCAAACCACGCGCCGGCTCGCGCAGACCCTGCATGACCAGCTCGGCCAGACGCTGGGCGCCATGCGCCTGTCGTTCGACGCGCTGCTCGGCCTGATCCCCGCCGATTTGCCCCCCAAGGCGCGGGAACGCGGGCGCACCTTGGGCCAGTTGATCGACACGGCCAACGCCGAAGTGCGCCAGGCGCTGGTGCTGTTGCGCCCGCCCCTGCTGGACGAAGCGGGGCTGCAGGCCGCGCTGGAAAACGAGGTGCGCACCCGCGCCATCGACGTCGAGCCCGCGGTGCTGCGGCTGGAGGTCGGCGCCTCGGCGGCGCACGTGCGCTGGCCCGCCGACGTGGAATACGCCGCCTTCATGGTGGCGCGCGAGTCCATGGCCAACGCCGTGCTGCATGCGCGGGCCAACGAAATCGTGGTGCGGGTCGAAGGCGAAGCGGGCGCGTTGCGCCTGAGCGTGAGCGACGACGGCGTGGGCCTGGCCAAGGAACTGGTCGCCGGCCGGCCCGGGCACCTGGGCATCGTGGGCATGCGCGAGCGGGCCAATGCCATCGGTGCGCGCCTGAAGGCCGAGGGCTTGCCACAGGGCGGTACCGTGATCTCTCTCACATGGAGCGCCAAAGACGCGCCTTCTAGCGCGTAAACCCCTGCTTCGAACCCGATGATTGCGCTACCATGAATTTGCCATGAGTGACATCTACCTCGTCGACGACCACGCCATGATGCGCGACGGCCTGCGCGCCGTGCTGGAGGGCGCCGGGCACCATGTGGTCGGGGAGTCGGATCACCCCACCCCCGCACTGGCCGACCTCATACGTCTCGTGCCCACCGTGCTGCTGCTGGACCTGCACCTGGACCAGCGCTCGGGCTTCGAGCTGCTCGAGCAGGTGCAGCGCCGCAAGCTCACCACCCGCACCATCATGCTGACCATGTCGGCGCAACCGCGCCACGTGGCCGAGGCGATGCGGCTGGGTGCGTATGGCTATGTGCTCAAAGGCTCACCGTCGCGCGAGGTGCTGGATGCGGTGGACGCCGTGAGCAACGGGCGCAAGCACCTGGGCGCCAGCGTGGCCGAGCTCGCGGTGGCCGGCCTCATGAACGACACCCCGGCTGGCCAGATCGAATCGCTCTCTTCGCGCGAACAGCAGGTGATCCTGCTGGTGGTGCGCGGCATGACCAGCGCGGCCATTGGCGAGCAGTTGCACCTCTCGCCCAAGACGGTCGAGTCGTACCGCAGCCGCCTCATGGCCAAACTCGGCGTGAGCGACCTGCCCGCGCTGGTGCGCCTGGCGATCCGCGAAGGCCTGATCAGCGCCGACGACAGCTGACAAGCCGGGCAACGGGTCCCGGGTCATTCCGTACCCTCCGATCCAGTTTTCCCCGCAGCCGAACGCCCTGCGGTGCAGCACAGTGAACTCCAAGGCGGCGCACACCTGTTGCGCCGGACCACCAGGAGCTTTCCATGTGCAGCGCCCAACACTTCTCCGCCGATGAATCCCCCCTGCAATTGCTCGTGGTGTGCCCACGCGGCGAGCGGCTGGAGACGGTTCGCGAGCTGACGCGAAGCTGGGTGCGATCCGCACAGATCCTCTGGACGGCCGACCCGGGCGATGCACTGCGCCGTGCGCGCGAAGAGCCGCTGGTGCTGGCCATCGTGGACGCGCGCCTGGACCGAGCCAGCGGCCACGCGCTCAGCCGCAGCCTGGCGCAACACCGCGCCGACATCGATGTGCTGCGGTTCGACGAATCCGCCACCCTTGCCTCGCCCAGCCAGCCGAGCACCTGGCTGTGGGCAGAGCTGCCCCGGGCCATCCGGTGGTGGGTGCAGCGCCACCAGCAGCCCAGCCCGGCCATCGTGTACCAGTGAAGCGCGTCAGTAGGTGATGGTCAGGACGACCTGATCCTGGTAGCTGCCTGCCGGCACGTTCTGGCTGGCCGGAATGCGGCCATACACCGTGTGGCTGCGCGTGCCGGGAGCGCACACCAGGCCAAGCAGGCCACTCGTGATGGAGCCGCCCACGGTGGCACCACCCCCACCACCATCGCCCCAAGGGATGGTGCGCGCCGCGTCGCGAAAGAGGTCGTAGCGCAGGCGCCCGGTACCCGCGGCCATCGCCCGGGCCCCCGGTGTGCCCACCGTGCCCGCCGACAACGACAGCGTGTAGCTCGCCGTGCAGGCCAACAGCAGGTAGGTGGGCGTGCAGTTCACCTGCACAGTGGCGGCGCTGTCCACGCGAGGCCCGTTGGGCGAGGTGTAAGCGCCAAAGGCCAGCGGCGTGACCTGTACCGAGCACGTATGCGCCTGCGCCTGTCCGGCCGCCACCATGCCCGACAAGCCCAGCAAGACAGCCCACCAGCGCTTCATGACGCGCCCTGCGCCAGGCAAGTGAGCGGGCCGATGCGGGGCTGCAGGGCACCCTGCGCCGGCGCACGAAAAGCCACATGGCACACGCCGTGCGGTCCCTCGACGCGCAACTCGTTGTGGTCCTCCAGATCGCTCAGGAAGACCTGGCCCTTGTGCGCGAACGGCGCGCCTTCGCCGGCATCGCTGTCGCGGCGCGCCCGCGAGCCGGGGGCAATGGGTTCGCCATTGGGCTGCACCACCACCACCAGCGCCGCGCGCGTGCGCCGCGCCGGAAAGCGCGCCTTCACGACCGATTCGGCCTGGGGGCGCAGGCGGATCTCGGGCGCGCTCACCAGCATGTCCAGTGGCAGGGCGTCGGGCGAAATGCCCACCACGTTGTCCTGCCAGGGTTGCAAGCCAAAGATCCATGCGCGCCCTTGCGCGTCGGTCACGGCCACTTCGCGCCGGTTGAGCTGCACGCCCACACCGGGCATGCCCTCCACTTCGATCTGCGCGGCCACGCCATCGCCCAGCGCGCGGCCAGCCACCGGCATGCCACCCAGCCAGATCACGCCGCCGGTGAACGTGGCGCGCATGGCCGGTTCCTGGTTGCCGGCCTGCTGAGCGGCCTGCAGCTCCAGCCGGCCATGGTCACCGAGCCAGCTCACGGCACCCAGCGCGCGGCTCTGGCCCGAGCCAGCCTGCACGCGCCAGCCCATGCCGCCGGCATCGGGCTCGTGGCGTTGTGCCTGCACGGTCGCTCCGGCGTTCTCACCCGCCTGCACCCGCGTGGCCAGGCTGGTTTCGCGGTCCAGCTGGCGCGTGAGCATGAGCGCCGCGCTCCACTGCCCGTCGCGCTGCAGGGCGCTCAGGCCCATCTGCCAGTCCGGGCCCAGGCGGCGTTGCACGGTGGTGGTGAACACACGCGTCTGTGTGCCCGTGGCGTTGCGTTGCCACACACCACCGGCCGACCAGCTCGTCTCGCCCAGGGTGATGCCGCCAAAGAGCGCCACGCGCCGCAAGGCGGCCCGCGCGCCGTCGGTCTGGCGGAATCGCTCGTCGGCCGTTTCCACGTTCGCGCTCAGGTGGTAGCGCGTGGTCACGCGCTCCACGCCCACGCGCAGGCTCTGTCCCATGCCCACACCCTCGGTCTGGCTGTGGGCGGTCTGCACGCTGACCACACCCATTTGCGCCGGCACCCAGTGCAGCCCCAGCCGCACGCTGTTGACCGCACTGCCCGATTCGACGCGGGCCACGCCGGTGAGCGTGTCGCTCACGCCGTGGCGCCACGAGGCGGCGGCAAACCGGCCCTGGTACTGGTCACTGGGCAGGCCGTAGTTCAGGCGCAGCATGCCGGCTTCCACGCAGCTGTCGGACAGCCCCTCCCGCAGCAGGCGCGGGCTGGTGTAGTAAGGCACCGTGCGCACCTGCTCGATGCCTTGCACGTCGCGCTGCACGATGCGGATTTCGCCTGCCCCGGTCAGGGCGGGCAGCGTCTCCAGGGAAAACGGTCCCGAGCCCACGCTGACGCTGCCCGCCGGGCGGTTGTTGATGAGCAGGTCCACACCGCTGGGCACCTGCGCACTGCCTTGCACCGAAGGCAGCGGATGGGTGATCTGCTCGGGTTGCAGGCTCATGTCGGTGAGCATCTGCACGCCCGCAAAGCGCAGTGTGGGCGAAATGTCGCCGCCACAGCTCAGGGTGTCGCCCACATTGAAACGCCGCATGTCGTCCGGGTTGGCGTGGCGCCACGCAGTGTCCAGCCGGTGCAAGCGGCCCTCGGCCATGGGCAGGGACCCGGCGCGCAACACACCGCTCTGGCGCAGACTGCCCTGCGGCAGCAAGCCAAAGGCGCGCAAGTCCACAAACGCGCTGCTCACGCTGCTGCGGCGGTCGCGGTCCGTGTTCAGGGTGTAGTCCAGCGCCAGGCCCGGGCTGGCCTCGCCGGCCATGGCCGGATCGGCGTTGCGCACCGCCGCCAGACTCAACACCTGCGCCGTGAACGCTGACGCATCGGCCGTGAGGGCCAGGCGCTGCGTGCGGGCATCGAGCTGTGGGCGCCAGGCTTGCAGGCTGTGGTGCGCAGCACCGTCAATGGTGCGCGGGGCATCGGTGGGCTGCAGTCTCCAGGCGGCCAGCGCCGTGGCCGGTGCAAAGAACGCGCCACCGTCTTCCACGATGAGGGCGCTGGCGTCCATCGGTTCACCGTTGACCCAGACGTCCAGCGAACGAAACTGCGGCGCCGCGCTGGCGGCCCCACAGCAGGCCGCCAGGGCCAGCGCACAGGCGCGTTGGCGGTCAGCGAGGCGCAAGCGCGTCCACCTGCGTTCGCAGCATGCCCGCATTGCTGTCGGCCTCGATGCGCAGCGGCTTGTCGCGCAGCGCCGCGGGCACCGGCCAGCGGCACTTGCCGCCCGGCAGGGCGTAACACGGCCCCAGCGACTGGGGCGCAGCGCCATCGGTGGCCAGGCGCAGTTCGCGCACATGCAGGTGGCGCGCGCCGCTGTTGCCCAGCTCCACGGCGCCGTCGGTGGCGTCGCGCTGCCACACCGCCTGCGCCAGGCCGGTGGCGGCCCCTGTGACGAACACCGGCAGGCTCACGCGCAGCAGCATCTGCACGCCGGTATCGCTGGCCTCGCCCGGGGTGGCCACCTGCGTGAGCCAGATGCGGTAGGGCAACTCCACAGCCGATTCGACCGCGCGGCGCAGCCCCACACGCACCACCTGCTGCGCGCCGGGGGCGAGCTCGAAGATGGGCGGGTTCACGATCAGGTGCTCTGTGGGGTTGAGGCTTTCCTTGTCGCGGGACTGCAGCCACTCAAACGCATCGGCCTGGATCAGCATGGTTTGCGCGGTCGGGTTGCTCACCACGAGCTGCGCGGCGGGTTGGCGGCTGCCCAGGTCCAGGCGCACCGGGCGCACCTGGAAGGCGTGCACGGCGCTGGCGCACAGGCTCAGCGCCAGCAGCCAGATCCTGCTCGCCAGGAAGAGCGTGCGCCGGCGTGTCATCGCAACCCCCTTCAGTAGGTGGCGGTGACGGTGATGGTGTCGGTGTACACCCCGACCGCCGCCGCCGCGGTCGACGGCACGCGGCCGTACACCGTGAAGGACTGCAGCAGGCCGGTGCCGGTGCTGCTGCGGGTGCTGGTGCCGGCCGTGCCATCGCCCCAGGGCGTCGTGCGGGCCACGTCCTGGTACAGGGCGTAGTCCAGCGTGGCGCCGCCACTGGTCATGCGGCGCACCGCCACCGTGGCGCCCGAGCCGGTGCCGGCATCCAGCGCCAGCGTATAGGGCGTGCCCACGGTGCAGGTGGCGGTCACAGTGACGGTGCCGTCGCGCTGCACGCCGGGCGTGACCACGCCAAACGCCAGTGGCAAACCGCCCACCACGGTGCAGCTGGGCAGCACGGTGGCTGTGACGGCGAAGGTGGCCGTGCTGCTCTGCGCCATCGCGGCCTGGGCACTGCACAGCAAGGCGGCCAGGCATACGGCGCGCGAGATCCATGCGCTGCGGCTTTGGCCGCGAGGGAGAGAGGTCGAAAGCTTTGAGAGTTTCATGGTCCAGTTTCCTTGGGGCATCCATCCGACGGTGGATCGAAGAGCCCTCGACTGGACAAGGCATCCACCGAGGCTCTTGGTCGTTGTTTCGACCGCTGGAGCCCGGGGTTGTGTGGGGAAAACTGGATGTGGGGTGTGGGTGAAGTCCGTCGCAGACGCCCGGCGCGCCAGCCACCGGGCGGCCAGGCGTCAGCGGAACACGCTCACGGCTTCCACCAGCCGTTGCGTCTGCTGCTGCAGGCTTTGCGAGGCGGCCGCGCCCTGCTCCACCAGCGCCGAGTTCTGCTGGGTGACCTGGTCGAGGTGGCCCACCGCCTGGCTCACCTGCTGGATGCCACCGCTTTGCTCGATGGTGGCGGCACTGATTTCGTTGATGAGGTCGGAGACGCGCCGCACCTGGCTGACGATCTCGTCCATGGTCTTGCCCGCGTCGTCCACCAGGCGCGTGCCGGCTTCCACCTTGTCCACGCTGGCACCGATCAGGCCCTTGATCTCCTTGGCCGCTTCGGCGCTGCGCTGCGCCAGGTTGCGCACCTCGCCGGCCACCACCGCAAAACCCCGGCCCTGCTCACCGGCGCGCGCGGCTTCCACCGCGGCGTTGAGCGCCAGGATGTTGGTCTGGAACGCAATCCCGTCGATCACCCCGATGATGTCGCTGATCTTCTTCGAGCTCTCGGTGATCTGGCCCATGGTGCTCACCACCTGCGCCACGGCGTGGCCGCCGCGCGAAGCGGCCTCGCTGGCCGAGCCGGAGAGCTGGTTGGCCTGGCTGGAGGTTTCGGCGTTCTGCCGCACGGTGGCGGTCATCTGCTCCATCGAAGCCGCCGTTTCCTGCAGGCTGGATGCCGCCTGCTCGGTGCGCTGGCTCAGGTCGTTGTTGCCCTGGGCGATTTCGGTCACGGCGGTCTGCACGGTCAGCACCTGCTGGCTGACGTCGTCGATCAGCCAGCGGAACATCAGCCCGAGCTGGCTGATGCTGCGCAGCGTCATGCCGATTTCGTCCACGCGGTCCATGTGGGCCACCTTCTGGGTGTCGCCCGTGGCCACGCGCAGCGCTTGCTCGCGCAGGTGCTCCAGCGGGCCCGCCAACTGCGATTCGAGGAACCAGCCCGCCAGCAGCACGCCCACGGCAGACAGGCCGGCAAACTGCGCCCACTGCGCACCGCCAAGGCCCATGGCGGCCGAGCCCCCCGCCAGCGCGGCCAGCAGCAGCACCAGCGGCAGGCGGATGCGGTTGCGCACGCCCATGGTTTTGAACACGGAGGTCAGGCCCATGAGACCGGTGCGCAGCAGCAGGCCCTTGTGCAGCTTGATGTGGCCCGCCCGGCCTTCACGCATGTCGGCATACAGGCGCTCGGCGGCGGCAATTTCCTCGCGCGAAGCCTTGGTGCGCACCGACATGTAGCCCTGGTGCTGGCCGTTGCGGATCACGGGCGTGGCATTGGCGCGCACCCAGTAGTGGTCGCCGTTCTTGCGGCGGTTTTTCACCAGCGCCGTCCACGGTTCGCCGCCCTTGAGCGTGGCCCACATGTCGCCAAAGGCTTCCTTGGGCATGTCGGGGTGGCGCACCAGGTTGTGCGGCTGGTTCTGGATTTCGTCCAGCGTGAAGCCGCTCACGTCCACAAAGGCGGCGTTGGCGTAGGTGATGCGGCTTTGCGTGTCGGTGGTCGACATCAGCGTGGCCTGTTCGGGGAACTCGTATTCACGCTGGGTGACGGGGGTATTGACGCGCATGGGGGGCCTCTGGAAGGTGGACGGTTGTTCATCCTTATCGACCGCCCACAGCCCACCTTGTGTAGGGAAAGCTGGATAGCTGCGTCAGAAGCGCGCTGACCCGATGCTTGCGCTAAGCTGCGCCCCACCGGCCTGCAGGCCCATCCTCCCCGGAGTTCACATGAGCACAACCCCCTTGCGCACCGTCCTGGTGTTCAGCGCTGAAGACCAGGCCTGGATCCGCCGCACGCCGATCACCATTCCGCCCTTCTGGGACGGCCACGCAGTGGCGCCCGCCAAAGGCGACCTGGTGCGTGTAGGCGGACGGCAGTTCCTGATTCGCGGGCGCGTGTGGGAGCACGACGCCGAAGGCCCCGTGCTCAAGCTCTACGTGGGCGACGCGCACGCGCCCAGCGACACGACCTTCGGCTGACCGCCGCGCTCGACACGCGCCTCAGATCACCTGGCAGGCCTGCTCGAAACTCAGGCGCGGGTTGCGGTCGAACACCTGGCCGTCGCCGTGGCCCAGGTTGATGAGGAAGTTGGCGCGCCAGCGCCCGTCGGGGAAAAACTCGGCGTTCACCTTGGCCAGGTCCACGCCGCTCATGGGGCCGCAGTCCAGCCCCAGCGCGCGCGCCGCGATGATGAAGTAAGCCCCGCCCAGCGTGCTGTTGCGCGTGGCGGTCGCCTCGGCCAGCGCCGGGTTGCTCTCGAAGTTTTCCTTCGCGCCTTCGCGGTGCCACACCTGGGGCATGAATTCAAAGAAGCGAGTGTCGGTGCACACGATCACGGTCACCGGCGCCGAGCGCGTCTTGTCCAGGTTGCCGGGCGAGAGCGCGGGCAGCAGGCGGGCACGCGCCTCGGGGGTTTTCAGGAACACATAGCGCGTGGGCTGCGTGTTCATCGAGGTCGGGCCCATGCGGGCGATGTCGTACACCTGCTGCAGCAGGGCGTCGGGCACGGGCTCGCTGGTGAAGCCGTTGGCGGTGCGCGCCTTGAGGAATATCTGGTCGAGGGCTTGCGCGTCGAGGGTCATGGTGGGGTTCAGGTTGAGTGGAAAGGAATGCGGGTCAGTCCAGGCTGATGTTGGCCGCGCGGATGAGGCCTGTCCAGCGTTGCACGTCGCGTGCCAGCATGGTGCGCGTGTCGGCCACGCTGATGCTCATGGGCGAGCCGCCCGCCTTGCGGAAGGTGTCCTGCAGCTCGGGGGTGGCAATGATGGCGGCCAGCTCGGTGCGCAGCCGCGCGAGCACCGCAGGCGGTGTCTTGGCCGGGGCGAAAAAGCCGAACCACGATTCGAGGTCGAGCTTCACGACGCCAGACTCGTTGATCGTCTGCACCGTCGGCTGCATGGGGTTGCGCGTGGCGCTGGACACCGCAATGGCCTTGAGCTTGCCGGTTTCCACATGCGCCCGGGTGGTGGGCGTGAGGTCAAAGAACAGGTCCACGCGGTCGCCAAGCAGGTCGGCATAGGCGGGCTGCGCGCCCCGGTACGGCACGTGCACGATGTCCACCCCGGCCTGGCTCCAGAGGGCTGCGGCCAACACGTGCTGCCCGGACCCGTTGCCGGCCGACGCGTAGGTGAGCTTGCCGGGGTTGGCCTTGGCAAAAGCCACGAGGCCGGCCAGGTCGTTGAACGGCAGGCCGTTGCGCCCCAGCAGGGTGTAGCTGTAGCTCACGGCCAGGCCAACGGGCTCGAAGTCCTTCACGCTGTCGTAGCTGAGGTTCTTGTAGAGGCCCATGTTGAGCACCATGTTCGACACCGAGCCGGTAAGCAGCGTGTAGCCGTCGGGCGCGGCCTTGGCGGCGGCGTCGGTGCCCACCACGGTGCCCGAGCCGGTGCGGTTTTCCACCACCACGGGCTGGCCCAGGGGCTTGGCCAGCCGGTCGGCCAGCGCACGGCCCACGAAGTCGAACCCGCCACCCGGTGGCTGCGGCACGATCACGCGCAGGGGCCGGTTCGGGAAATCGGACTGCGCCCAGGCGGCAGGCACCATGGCGGCGAGTGCCGCGGCGGGCACGGCGCCCAGCAACTGGCGGCGAAAGGGCGAAGCGGGTCCGCCGCACGTCGAATCGAATGCGTTCATGTCTTGTCTCCTGTTGTGTGGGTGGCGCGTCTTCATCGCGGCGCGCACCTGCCGCATGTCACTCAGCCGGGGTTCACCTCGCGCTCCAGCACGCCGCCGGCCAGCCAGCGTGCGCCACGGCGGTAGAGCTCGTCGACCACCGGGCCCTTGAGCATGGGCATGTCCATCTTCACGGTGTAGCCAATGCGCGTCTGGATGTAGGCCAGGTGGCGGTAGCCCTCGAGCATGGCGGCCAGCGCCTGCTGGTCGAGCGCGAGCACGGCGGTGGAGTCCACCGGGTCGATGCGGTCCTTCTCGTAAATGGGCTGGCGGTGCAGCAGCTTCCATTCGCCGTTCACGCGTTCCACGAAGTCATAGAAGCGGCCGGTGCACACCACGTCGCACAGCACGGGGCCGTCCACGCCGTCGACCATGCCGCGCTGCGAGATGGTCATCTTGGTTTGCGCAATCGCGCGGTCGCCCGCCACCTCGATGGCCGAGCCGCCCAGAAAGTGCAGGATGCTCACGCCCTTGGCCCAGCCCTCTTGCGTGACGCGGATGAAGTCGGCAAACGGGCCCTGGAACCAGGTGGCCATCATCACGCCCTGGGGGTGCCACACGGTGGCAAAGCGGTCCCAGTGGCCGGCGTCGCGCCACACGGCCCAGCGCTCCACCATCTGGCGGATCAGCAGCTCGTCCTTCAAGTTGTCCTGCACGGTTTTGTCTCCTTCTAAGGGTTGAATCAAGGGATTGCAGTCAGGGGGCTTCAAAGTCCACCTGGTGGCGCGCGATGCGCACGCCTTCGAGCTCGCGGCGCACGCGCAGGTGCTCCGGGTGCTCGGCATAGTCGTTGAGCGCCTGGCGCGACTCGAACTCGGAATACAGCACGACGTCGCAGGCGTAGTCGACGCGGCTTTCGTCCACACCGATCTCCAGCCGCAGCAGGCCGGGGATGTGCGTGCGCATGCCTTCAAACGCGGCCTTGAGGCGCTGCAGGTTGCCCGCCTTCTCGTCTGGCGTGGCGCCCAGGATGTTCCACATGACGATGTGTTTGATCATGCGAAGTCCGGTTCAGGTGGGCGGAAAACCGGCCTTCTGCGGCCACAGGTTGGCGAACGCATGCACGGCGGTGCCTGCATACAGGCCGGCCATGAAGAACGGCTCTTGCGAGAGCCAGCGCTGCGCGGCCGCGCGGTCGGCAAAGTCGATGGCGAGCAGGCTGCCCACCATGGTCTGGCCGTCGTCGGCCAGCAGCGGGCCGGCGAACGCAATGCGCTCGGCCTGCTGCGCGAGATACGCCTTGTGGTCGGGGCGCACGCGCTGGCGCAGGTCGGCCGCGCCGGGTTGGTCGAGCAGATGAAAGATGTAGATCATGGGTGTCTCACATGCGGGCCAGCCAGGTGGACAGGCTGGGGAACACGGCCAGGATGGCCAGCACGACGAGCATGGCCAGCACAAAGGGGAAGGTGCCGGCGAAGATGTCGCGGATGGTGATGCCCGGGTCGTTGAGCGCGGACTTCACGGTGTAGACCGACACACCAAACGGCGGCGTGAGCAGACCGATTTCCACCGCCACCACGGTCAGCACGCCGAACCAGATCAGGTCCATGTGGAAGGCCGTGGCAATCGGCAGCACGATGGGCAACATGATCAGCATGATCGACACCGAATCGATGATGCAGCCCAGCGCGATCACGATGGCCAGATAAGCGATCAGGAAGCCCCAGGGGCCCAGGCCCATGTCGGTGATGGCGGTGGTGATGCCCGCAGGCATGCCGGTGAGCGCCAGCATGCGGCTGTAGAGCGAGGCCGCGATGATGAGGAACAGCACAGAGACCGACACATACCCGGTTTCGGTGAGCACGTTCCAGAGCTTTCGCCAGGTCAGGCGGCGTCGCACCAGCGCGATCACGAAGGCACCGGCGGCCCCCACCGCACCGGCTTCGGTGGGCGTGAAGAACCCGCTGTAGAGGCCACCGAGCACCAGCACCACCAGCGCCAGGATGGGGAAGAACTTCACCGCCGCGCTGCCCCAGGTTTCGGTGTCGGCCTGCTCGGCCGACTGTGGCGCACCACTCGCGTAGAGCTTGTGCGGCCACACGTAGGCCATCAGCAGGATGAGGCTGGCAAAGGCAATGGCCATGAGCAGGCCGGGCAACACGCCGGCCAGGAACATGCGCCCGATCGACTCTTCGGCCAGCACGCCGTAAATGATCATCAGCAGCGATGGCGGGATCAGCATGCCCAGCACCGACGAGCCCGCCACCACACCCACCGAAAAGCGCGGCGTGTAGCCGTGGCGGATCATCTCGGGCGTGGCCACCTTGGTGAACACCGAGGCCGACGCAATGGAAATGCCGGTGATGGCCGCAAACACCGCGTTGGCCCCCACCGTGGCCAGCCCCAGGCCACCGCGCAGGCGGCGCAGCAGCCACTGGAACACGTCAAACGTGTCGCGCCCCACACCCGACACGCTCACGAACATGCCCATGAGCACAAACAGCGGCACCACACCAAAGAGGTAGTCGCGGATGGAGTCGTTGGCGGCCGCGCCCACGAAGCGCGCCGCGATCTCGGGCGACTTGAGCAGCCACACGCTCAAGAACGAGGTGACGATGAGCGCCACGCCAATGTGCATGCCCACCACGATGGCCACCAGCATGAGGCCGATGGCCATGAAACCGATCATCAGTTCACTCATGGCGTGTGTCTCCCTTCACGGGGGCGCGGGCGCTGCCGCGCAAGTCGTGCCAGGCCAGCAGCGCGTACTGCACCGACGCCAGCACGCCACCCAGGGTGACCACAAGCGCCATCGGCCAGGTGGGGAAGGTGAACACGCCTTCGATGCCGATGAATTCGTCGTAGGTCCAGGCCTTCACCAGCAAGGGCCGGGTGGCGTAGGCAATGACGGCGCAGGCGAACACGCCAAACAGCGAAAAGAGCGCGCGCAGCCGCAGGCCGGCGCGCGGCCGCTTGAGCAGGAAAGGGTCGATGAACAGGTCGGCCCGGCTCATGCGCCCGTGCCGCAAGGTGCCGGGCAACTGCAGGAACACGATCACGATGATGGACGCCGCCACCAGCTCGGCCACGCCGTCGATGGGCTTGTTGAACGCGTTGCGCATGAACACGTCCGCGCACATCAGCACCATCACCAGGCCGATCACGATGGACCCGAGGCCATTGAGCCCGTCGACCAGATGGCCGAACGGACTGCTGGGCACCGACGACGCCGGCCCCTCCTCCAGATTGGTGTTCGCTTCGTAGCTCATGAACGGCCTCTAAAAAGCGGAAATGACGGCGCGATGAAGCGCCCTTCCAGGTCACCGCGGATCGGGCTTTGCCCGTCCGCAGGTGACGCCCCCTGGCAGGGGGTGCGGCAAAGCCGCGCGGGGGTGAGCCGTTTCACAGGCCCTTGTCCCAGTCGCGCACCGGCTTGGCGCCGCGCTTGCGCAGCTCCTCCATGTAGGTCTTCACGATCTGGGCCGACGGGCCGCGGTTGGCATTGGCCTTGACCCAGTCGGCGGCAATGTTGGGCATGGTGTTGGCCCACTTTTCACGCTCGCCAGGGGCCATGGGCGACACCTTCACCGGCACGCTCTGGCTCGCGCCCTGCGTCTGGATGCTCTTGAGCGCGGCCTCGTAGCGCTGCATGAGCGTGTTGCCCAGCGCCTTCGAATACTCCAGGCCCACGTCCTTGATGATCTTCTGCACCTCGGGGGGCATCTTGGCGAACGTGTCCTTGTTCATCGCCATGCCGCCGTTGTAGAGCGCACCGATGTCCACCGTGGTCACGTACGGCGCCACTTCGTAGATCTTGTTGGGCAGGATGCCGGTGGCAATCGAGATGGTGCCTTCGCTCACGCCGGTCTGGATGTCGGTGTAGTAGCTGGTGAGCGAGCCGTCCACCGCCACCGCTCCGGAGCCACGCAGCCAGGCGCCCACCGCACCCGGGGCCGAGATCTTCTTGCCGCTGAGGTCGGCATAGGTGCTGATCGGCGCCTTGGTGAACAGGTGGTAGGTGTCCACACCCGATGCACCCAGGAAGACGAGGTTGTTGCGGTCCCACTCGGCCTTGAGGGCGGGCACCTTCTCGTTCATTTCGTTGGCCACCTCCAGCAGCATGCGCACATCGCCCGTGGCAAACGGGGTGACGGTGGCGTACTGCGTGAGCGGCATCTTGGCCGACTCCAGGTTGGCAAACACCCAGCCCACATCGGCAATGCCTTCACCGACGCTGGAGAGCGTGGCGTTCATCTTGTAGAGCTGGCCGCCGTAGGCTTCCTTCCACTCGATCTTGTAGCCCTTGCCCAGCGCTTCCACGCGCTTGTTGACCTCGGGCACGAAGAGCGTGCTCATGAGCCCCACCCACGGCAAGGTGGTCGGGTGGCTGGAGGCGATGGTGAGCTTGAAGGTCTGCTGCGCGTGCGCAGTGCCCAGCCCGGTGGCCAGCAGCGATGCGCCCATGGCGGCGGCCAGGGCGGTGCGATGGAAAAGGCGCTTGTTCATCTTCATGGTCTTTGTCTCCTGTCAGGTTGACTTCTTCACGGGGTTCAGCACGAAATCGAAATCGAGCGTGGTGGTGCCGTCGGGTTGTTTCACCCAATCGGCCACGAGGGACTGGCGCACGCCGAACACGGCGTCGGAATCCAGGTAGGCGTCGCCATCGCGAAACACGTGGGTGACCAGCGTCTCGTAGCCCGGCGCCTGGATCATGAAATGCAGGTGCGCCGGGCGCCACGGGTGGCGCGCCGTGGCACGCAGCATGTCGCCCACCGGGCCGTCGTCCGGGATCGGGTACGACTCGGCCACCACGCTCTGGAAGTGAAAGCGCCCGTCGGCACCGCTGCGCAACACGCCACGCGCCTGCGCGTGCTCGAGGTCGGTGCGCTGCACGTCGTAGCTGCCTTCGGCATCGGCCTGCCACACGTCGATGACGGCATTGGCAATCGGCTCGCCCTGAATGCCGCGCACGCTGCCGCGCACCAGGCAGGGTTCACCCGACGCACCGTTGGCCACGTCATCGCCATGCTCGTAGTGCGGTGCGCCCTCCACATGGAAAGGGCCAAACACCGTGGCCTCGGTGCAGCCGGCGGGCTTGTCGTTGTTCATGGCCACCGTGAGCATGGACAGGCCGAGCGTGTCCGAGAGCAGGATGAACTCCTGTCGCTGCTGGTCGCACTTGTGGCCGGTGGCGGTGAGGAACTCAATGCCTTTCATCCACTCGGCCTCGGTCAGCTTCACCTCGCGCGCAAACGCATGCAGGTGCTGCACCAGGCTGGTCATGATCTGCTTGAGGCGCGGGTCCGGCGTGTTCGCCAGACGCGCGAGCACGGCCTGCGTGATGTTGTACTGATCGAGGTTTCTCACGTGTTGTCTCCAGATCGCCTGCGGGGTGGCTTGCAGTGCCGTCACAATGTAGAGCGTCGGGGAGCACACACCAATGCCTGCAGCAAAAATGACTTTTGCGGCTGGTGGAACAAAGAGGAGACCATGGACCGCTGGACCGAGATCGAACTGTTCGTGCAGGTGGCCGAGACCGGCAGCCTGAGCCGCGCGGCCGAGCTGCTGGACCTGTCCAACGCCAGTGCGAGCCGCCACCTCGCCGCGCTCGAGGAGCGCCTGGGCGTGCGGCTGGTGGAGCGCAACACGCGCCGCCTGTACCTCACCGACACGGGGCAGGAATTCTTTCAGCGCGCCCGCACCATCCTGGCCGATTTGCGCGACGCCGAGTCCACCGTGAACGCCGCCGCGCTCAACCCCACAGGCGTGTTGCGCGTGACCGCATCGCTGTCGTTTTCCATGCACCACATTGCGCCGCTGCTGCGCCAGTACACCGAGCGCTACCCCAACGTGACCGTTCATGTGGAAGCGGCGAACCGCTACCTGGACATCATCGACAACAACATCGACGTGGCGATCCGCAACCGCGAATACGAGCCGGATTCGAACATCACCATCCGCCGGCTGGCGGGCACGCGGCGCATTCTGGTGGCCGCACCGGCCTACCTGTCAAAGCACGGCGTGCCGCGCGAGATTGACGACCTGCACCGCCACAAGCTGCTGATTTACACGCACGCCAACAACCCCAACGAGCTGCGCTTCACGCGCGGCGACGAGCAGAAGACGATCAACGTCAAGGGCCTGCTCGAAAGCAACGACGGGCAGATCCTGCGTGCGGCCGCGCTCGACGGCATGGGCATCCTGGTGCAGCCCAGCTACATCGTCTACGACGACATGGTAGCCGGCCGCCTGGTGCCCATGCTCGACGACTGGGACCTGCCCCGCCTCACCGTCAACCTCGCCTACCCCAGCCGCAAGCACCTCAGCGCCAAGGTGCGCACCTTCATCGACTTCATGGCCGCGCACTTCGAGAAGATGGACTACGAGCGCAAGTGGACGGGGCGGTTCTCGGTGTATTGAGGCACCCTCGGCCCGTCTCAGGCGGCAGGCCGCACACCCCCAAACGCGTCCTGCAGCAACTGCCGGATCGCCCCGCGCTCCAGCGGCCTGGGGTTCGGGTACTGGTTGCTCATGGCGATGTCGCAGGCCTTGTCGAGGTCTTCGGCCTTCATGCCGATGGCTTGCAGCGCCACGGGTGCGCCGTTGTGTTTCGCCAGATCGAACACCGCCTGCGCGGCGCTCGCGCCACCCAGTGCGCGGCGAATGCGCTCCATGGCTTGCGGTGCGGCGGCGGCGTTGTAGGCCAGCGCGTGCGGCAGCACGATGGTGTGCGTTTCGGCGTGTGGCAGGTTGAAGCTGCCGCCCAGCGTGTGGCAGAGCTTGTGATGCAGCGACATGCCCACGGCACCGAGCACCGCGCCGCAGAGCCAGGCGCCGTACAGCGCGTCGGAGCGGGCCTGGGCATCGGTGGGCTGCGCATGAATGCGCGGCAGCGCGCGGCCGAGTGCGGCAATGCCCTCCTCGGCCATCAGGTCCATGATCGGGTTGGCATCGGCCGCGTACAGCCCTTCGGCCGCGTGCGCGATGGCATTGATGCCGCTGGTGATGCTCATGCCCACCGGCAGGCCCAGCGAGAGTTCGGGGTCGTAGATGACGGTGCGGGGCAGCACGCGTGGGTCTTTGCCGGTCTTCTTCAGGCCGGCTTCGGTGATGCCGTAGATGGGCGTCATTTCCGAGCCGGCGTAGGTGGTGGGAATGGCCACGATGGGCAGACCCGAGTCGAGCGCGATGGCCTTGCCCAGGCCGGTGGTGGAGCCCCCGCCAATGGCCACCGCGCAATCAGCGCCCAGGCTGCGCGCGAGCTCGCGGGCTTCGCGTGCGGTCTCGATCGGCACGTGCATCACCGCGCGGTCAAAGATGCCGGCGGCCCGCGCGCCCAGCAAGGCCGCCACCTGCTCGGCGCTGGCGCGCTGCTCGGGGGTGCACAGCACCAGCGCACGCTGCGACTGCAGGGCATCCATCTCGCGGGGCAACAGGGCCAGCGCGCCGGGGCCAAACACGACGCGCGAGGGCAGGCTCTGGTAGGTGAAGGTTTTCATCGGGCCAGCCCCGCGCTGCGTTCCACCGCCTTGATGATGGCCGCGTAGTCGTCGCCCGCATCGCCTTGCGCCTGCGCGGAGGCCATGAGCTGGCGGGTGGCGGCGGTCTGGGGCACCGGCGCTTCGCACGCGGCGGCTTCGGCCAGGATGAGGTCGAGGTCTTTGTTCATCTGCGTCACGGTGAAGGTGGGCGAAAAGTCGCGCTGCGAGAGCTGCACGGCCTTGGCTTTGAGAATCGGCGAGGCCACCGCGCTGGCGCCCAGCACGGCCCACATGTCTTCCCACCCCAGACCGCCCTTCTGCCCGAGCGTGAGGCCTTCGGCCAGCATGGCGCTGGTCTGCGCAATCAGCAGGTTGACCACCAGCTTCATCAGCCGGGCCTGCTCGCCCTCGCCCAGGTAAAAGTGGTTGGGACCCCAGCAGCGCAGCAGCGGCAAGAGGCGCTCGTGCGTGGCGCGCGGACCCGAGGCCATCACCGTGAGTTGGGCGGCTTCGGCCATGTGGTTGTTGCCCGAGACGGTGGTGCGCAGGTATTCCACACCGGCCGCCGCGCAAGCCGTGGCCACCTCCGCCGAGACGCGCTGCGACACCGTGCTCGTGTCCACATACACCGCACCGGAGCGCAGTGCGCCGGCCACGGCCAGGCCCACGTTGCGCAGTGCGGCGTCGTGCGGCAGCGAGGACACCACGACGTCGGCCTGGGCCAGCGCCTCGCTGCCCGCCGGGCGCAGGCCGCGCTCGGCGGCCCGCGCCAGGCGGGCCGGGTCGGGATCGCTCACGGTCACGGCGTGGCCGGCGGCCTGCAGGTGCGCGGCCATGGGCAGGCCCATCTTGCCGACGCCGATGAAATGAAGGGACAGGTTCATGGGGTCTCCGTGTTCAGTGTGCGGTGGTGGGCAGGCCCAGGGCCTGCGTGATCTTGTGTCCGGACTGCGCCAGCCGCGCCAGCAACGCGGGCACGCCGGCTTCGAGCAAGCGGCCTTCGCGCTTGCGCCAGCGGCCGGCCACCATCACGCTGTCGATGTTGGCCAGCGTGGTCTGCATCACCACCGTGCTCACGGGGTCGTGCACCGGCTGCATGTTGAGCATGTCGGCGCGCACGAGCACGAGGTCGGCCTGCTTGCCGCTCGCCAGGGTGCCGATGCGGTGCAGCTGCCCGAGCATGCGCGCGCCTTCCACGGTGACCCAGGCCAGCGCCTCGCGCGTGGTGATGGTGGACGTGGCGGGGATGCTGCCGTGCGCTTCGCGGTGGGCCACGTTGTCCAGGCTGCGCTGCATGCCCAGCGCGATGCGGGTCTGGCTGAGCATGTCGCCACCCAGCACGCTCTCCAGGTCCACCCCGAGCGAGGGCGCGCGGCCCAGCGCGCGCAGGCGGCCGGTGAGCGGGTGGCCGTGGCCCTGCGTCATTTCGTTTTCGGCCGCTGCCGAGAAGCTCATGCCCAGCGCGCAGAAGCGCGCCAGTTGCGCGTCGCTCAGCGCGTGGCCGTGCACGATGTTGATGTGTTCACCGAGCAGCCCGGCGGCCTCCAGGCGCTCCCAGCCATCGGGCGTGGGGG